>CAZSAB010000067.1:0-1514 GCA_964604885.1 uncultured archaeon | reverse complement strand
GAAGTACTCGGAGAACTACTGGAGTACTATGACTTTGACTCGGATGAACCATTGATTGTGCTCTCAGACCACGGATTTGCCGAGTTCGGAGAAGGAAGAGTACAGACACTGCCAGAAGAAACACCTCACGGAACATTGGAAGGCGATCACCACGAGGACGCAGTACTGATTACAAAAAACGTTGATTTCGAAATAGATCAGCCGGAAGATGTTGCAAAAGCAATCTTAGATCATTACGGATACGGTTATCCAGAACATTAGACTTGAGAGATTTTATTCTTCCTTAATATCTTCTATATTTTCCTTTTGGTTATATTTCAACTGCCTCTGCAAAAATTTTGTCACGAATCTCCGAGTTTACAGAGTCATATGTAAGTATATCTACCTCTCTGTCTAGTTTTTCCTCTAGTCGGCTTTTTAATTGGGCTATATCTGCGAGGGTTGTGCCTTCATCTGGTTCTACAAGAATATCGATATCACTCTCGCTATTTTCTTCATTTCTGGCATAAGATCCGAATATCTCCGCTTTAACTACATTATGTTCCTCTAAAATAGGTCTTGCGGTTTCACGGATCTCATCTAAATTTGGATTTTTCCCTGTCATGAGTCTTAATTGTCTTTCACGTCTTTAATCTCTTTCATGTTTTCTGCTGCAATAGATTTTTTTGGATTTAGACAGACAGCATCCTTTTATTAACTATGATGCATAACTTATGCATATTAGTTATTATGGGAGAACTTAAACTCAATATTCCAGATGAGGTTGAAAGAAAGTTTGGAAGTACGGTTTCGGAAGTATATGGAGACGAAGAAGATGCCTTTGAACAGGCTTGTAGACAAGCTATTATTGAGTGGACAAATAAGAAAACTTGAAATTAATACTACGTGATATTACTATGCCAGAAGCACCAGTTACACGAGAAGAAATTGAGAACGCGCCCATAAAGGCAAAAATCAGAGCAGGAGAAGAAGTCGTTAAACGAGGCCTTGAGGAGTACGACCCGGAGAACGTCGTCATCGGTTTCACCGGTGGAAAGGACTCTACCCTTACAGCCTGGCTTGTCAAAAGAGTCTGTGAGGATCATGGTTTTGAGAAACCACGCTTCATGTTCGTGGACCATGGCCAGCACTTTGACGAGCTAGAGGACTACGTGGAAAGACTAGCTTCGAATTGGGGATTTGAGGTCCTTACTGCGAGGAACGACGACCTGATTGAGAAGGCTGATGAACCGGGAGATATGGTTCCGGTTGAAGACCTCAACGAGACTAACCAGGAGGAAGCTGCAAGGATCGACGAGGACATGGATGAGGTCCCATGGTTGATGGATACTGAGGCAGGAAACCATCTTCTGAAGACTGTTCCTATGAACTCGCTTCTTAGGGAAGAGAATATTGAAGCAGTCATTAACGGCGTCCGATGGGATGAGCACGAGTCTAGAGGTGACGAGGATTTCTATTCTCCGAGGAATGAGCCTGAGCATATGAGAGTACATCCTATTCTGCAACTTGATGAG
>CAZSAB010000066.1:1466-1825 GCA_964604885.1 uncultured archaeon | reverse complement strand
AGGAAGGTCAAGTCAAGGAGATGATGGAGGAGGCTGATGAGCAAATGGAGGTAGCTCTCCTGAATATGTATTATGGAGGTATGAGATCTTTTGAAATACTGAACGCACGCCATACGTGGTATGACTTTTCTTTCCAGGACAGAATAGAGGTTCGAATACCTGCAGCATACTCCAAAAAGCAAAGAGGTAGTAAGGAAGAGGAGATTCTCTACTTGAAGAAGGAGTTTCAGGAAAAACTGCGAGAATACATCTTGAAGGTGAATGATGCCGAGGATATGGAGTACAGCGAGTTCCTTAAGCAAGTGGACGAAGGAGACCATCTTTTTGAGTTCAAGCAGGATACCAGCAAGAACTTCAAA
>CAZSAB010000066.1:0-1456 GCA_964604885.1 uncultured archaeon | reverse complement strand
GCCTCGCCGAGGATATAGGATTAAACGATGCCGATAATCTGAGTAGTCACGATTTCCGTGGCAGCCAGATAAAAAGGCTGTATGAATCCTCTAAAGACCTGAAGAAAACTGCCAAGGCGGCACGTCACGGTTCTTCAGAGACTACAGAAAAATTTTACTTACAGAAAGGTGAAGAAGAGACACTGAGGACTTACAAGCAGGCTTTCGAAGAAGGTGATTAGTATATTGATTCTATGGTATATTCAGCGTTCTCGCCCACATACTCTTTCGGAATCTTTACTTTGCCTCTGAACTGTTCTTCGTCAAGCTGTTTGCAAATTACTGATACCTCTTGTTTTCTATCCAGTCCGTGGTCTGGAACTCGAACTCCATGCTTTTCGAACAGCCTTTCGATTATCTTCTCCCATTCTTCATCAGAGAAACCTTCAGGATTTCTATCTACAGTCCTTGTGAACTGTATGTTGGGAAATACTTCTGGATTAAGACCTGGAATTTTTTCTGCTTTCTCAGATTCGACTACTGCCCTTATCCAGATGTCGTATATCTTGCTCATTCCTGTTATAGGGTGAGACGCCAATAACCCTTAAAACCTCTGTTAGCGTGTCTGCCACGGCAAACAATCTCCTCTCCCTTTATTGGGAGCATTTCTGGAATCGAACCGCTATTTTGCTGTTTGAACGGCTATATTCACGGTGCTTTCACAGATATGAGAAGCATCGGGATAAACAAGGGAGTTAGGGAGGCTAAAGTGCCTGTTTGGTTTGAAATTGTTGAAGGGTAGATTTCTCACTGTCTGAAAGTCGCCTTCGAATATCTTCTCTGTCAAGCCCAAGAGGAGAAAGAATAGACTCTGCAGCCCTAATTAGTTCAGTCTTGTAGAAACCTGGGTCATACTCGCCTTCCTGTGCCTCAAAGTCCAGTCTTGTTCTATCCATAGCATCTGCATCATCATCTCTAACTACGAAGCGTACTGACTGTCCAGGCTTCATCTCTATTCCGTGACCTTTTGCTCGCTTCAAGGCTGAAACGCTACGATTATTGACTTTGTAACCCTCTAACGGCTTAGAGGTCTTTTTCTGCTTCACCAAGTCTTGAACTGAGACTTCGAACGCTTCAAGTTTTTCTATTTGTTTTTCCAATTTTCTGATAACTGTGCCTGCCTCCATATTTCTGTCCAAGGCTTCTATCATCTCCATTTGACAGTCTTTCACATACTGGCAGGTTGATTTCTGCTCCACTTCTATTCCTGCGGTCTTGAACTCGCCGTTTTGCTTCTTTCCGAAGTAACGGTTTAGTGTAGCTATGTTAGCATCTGAGCTGCTTCTGGGCACAAAAGCACACCATTCAAACTTGTATTCAGGTTCAAGCTCAATACCTATCTCCTCAGAAATTTCCCTACAGACCTTTTCAAATCCATCAGCTTGCTCTTTTTCCTGAACCCATATACTGTCTATTA
>CAZSAB010000065.1:0-1910 GCA_964604885.1 uncultured archaeon | reverse complement strand
TTAGTTGGTCTGAGGAAAAACTGCTTCAGAACCTTGTACTTATTGAAATCCTCCAGCATAGTAACAAATTATATCAAGTGATATAAAAAACTATCGCTTGATAGCTTTAGTTACCAGTATAATAATCCAAGATGGCCTTTCCAACATCCTCAGGTTGACCAATTTGGTAATCAACGTCCTTAGTAATTAAAACCGCGTCTTCGTGGTGATCTCCTTCAAGTTTTCCGTGAGGAGTTTCCTCCGGTAATGTTTGCACTCTTCCCTCCCCAAACTCCGCAAATCCGTGATCCGAAAGTACAATTAATGGTTCATCGGAGTCAAAGTCATAGTATTCTAGTAGTTCGCCCAGTACTTCGTCCATCCTCTTATACCATTCTAGTATCAGTTCTTTGTCATTCCAGTAGAAGTGTGAAACTCGGTCAAGCTGCATGAAGACCACTGCGAAGAACTCAGGATCATCTTCCAAAACTTCCCTGCACTTTTTGAGTAACTTCTTCCTGTCGGCTTCAAGTTCCTCTAGGTCACTTGAAACTCCGAATCCTTCCGCCTCATACTCTGTGTTGTAGTTGATAGGCGGGATAACAGATGGAACCTGAAGAATCTTCGAATCTACGTCTAGTTCTTCCCAGACAAATGTTCCGTCAATATGCTCTCTCTTCTGGAGCTCGTCATCCACCACAAAGTCTTTGTGGCCGTGCTCTTCCTGTCTGAGTCCTGTAAAAATCGATGTCCATAGAGGGGCGGATTTAGGCGTCTCCTTGACCGTGATAGTTTTGTAGTCACACTCCTCCATTAATCGGTCAAAGTTCGGTAGTTCGTCTCTGTGAGGTTTTATCATATCCCACGTAGCCGCATCAATTCCAAAAACTTTCATCCTATGATTTCACTATAATCCGTCTAAGAATAAACTATTATCAAACTTGTAGAGAGTTTACCCATTCGGACTGAGAAAGCCATCAATCGATCACAGAGCATCTAGAATCAAATGAAAAGGGATTAAAGATTGGAGGAAGAGCATATTTACATCGAAGACGAAAAACATAATTTGGAAGACATAAGAGAAAAATCCCGCCCCGTACTGAAGAAGCACAAGGTAAGAAAAGCAGAAGTGTTTGGATCTTATGCTAGAGGAGAACAAGACGAAGGAAGCGATATAGACTTCCTTGTCGAAATGAGTGAAGGATCGACCTTAATAGACCTTGCAGAATTTAAAAGAGATTTAGAAGAAAAACTGGATATAAAAGTAGATATCTTAACGCACAACTCCCTCCCCCCAGAGATAGAAAAACAGGTGCAGGATGAGGCAGTGGAAATATGAGTAAAGACAAGGAAACACTTCTTAACCACGTCCTAGAGGCAATAGAGAAGATTGAAAATTATACGGAGAATACTTCCAAGGAGGAATTTGAACAAAATGCAAAAACCCAAGACGCAGTTATTCGATGATTGGAGATCGTAGGAGAAGCAATAAAGAATTTACCTGAAGACTTTAAACAAGACAATAGAGAATCAATCTGGGAGGGCGCAGCAGGACCGAGAGATATACTAATACACCAATACTTCGGAGTAGACCTAGACATAATCTGGAATACTATAAACCAGACACTTCCAGAACTGAAAGAAAACATAGAAGAAGTAAAGAAAAGTTAAATGAACACTTCATAACTCTAGTTCGCCCGTTAACGATATTGCGCCATCCTTGCTGCCTATTGGAGATTTGCTGTTCACTTCTTCGATCAAGTCTCTCTCACCTGATTCTGCTTCTAAATCGACTATCTGTACTTCTTTACTGTAAGTATGGTTGTCAACTATTTTTCTTACATTTTGTACTGCTCCAGAGTTTTTCTCATGTATAACTAGTAGGTCTATGTCGCTACCAGCATAATAGTTGCCTTCTGCGTATGATCCGA
>CAZSAB010000064.1:0-1962 GCA_964604885.1 uncultured archaeon | reverse complement strand
ATCCTTAACTTGGCAGATTAAAAGGGAAAGATATTTAACAATTCGTTGTAATTTATTAGTTATAACAGGTGGCCAAAAATGGGAGCAGCTATGGGAGGAGGTGCAGCAGCGGCAAATGTAACAAATAATCAAAGTAACAGGAGAAGTGGAAGTAGTTCCTCTACTAAGAGTTCTACAAGTTCTGGTGGAGGATTCACTCAATATTCGAGAGATGAATTTGGAGAATGGATGAATTGGTTCGAGGAATATGTAGGTGAACTACCATCTGAGGAAGAAGTTTATTCGGAAGAATTTCTAGACGACTCGGGGAACCCTTTATCTGAAGAAGAAATAGAATCCAGACATGATCTAAACCTAGGTCAGAAAGCTGTTTCTAAATTGGGATTCTCAACTAGCGGAATGGAAAGAAAGGATGAGAGAAAAAACAATGACATTGAGAGGCTTTTAGAGCTAGAAAATGAATACGAACAACATTGTGCAAGCGAACTGGAAGAGGATCTAAATGAAAGAACTGGTTTAGATTCAGATAGTACCCCTGAAGCTACAGAATTTGATCAATATGTAGTGTGGAGCACAGCTAGTGGAATTAACAGAGGCTCAGAAGTTCTTTCCAGACCTGTTGAAGAGATTGAAGTTGAAGGTTCAGATACTTATGTTGAAGGAGAATGGTCTCTAAGAGAGTTGGGAGTGAAAGCAAGTGTTGAAGATAGTACTTTAGCTGTTAACAAATCAAATAGATTTGTAGGATCATTTGGAAATGTGACTGGAAGTGAAGTGTATCTAGTCGGAGATAGTATCACTTCAGAGCATGCTTCCTACTTTGAGGAAGTTGAGGATAGTGAGATTTATGCAGAAGGAGATCAGCTCTATATAGAAGAATTAAAAGGAGATTCAACGGTCAGTATCGACTCGTCTACTAATCTTAGGGTAGGCGAAATGTCGGACGAAGCAGAAATAAGACAAGATGGAGAAGATGTCACAGGAGATTATGGAGGAGGTCATATGAATGGAAGAAATGTTGGTGAATTAAAGGAAGATCCTGAACGTTTTTTAGGAGACATGGCTCGTTCAATGTATAGAGGAGGTATATTCAAAGATTGAAATAGAATCGAAGGGACTCTAAAGTACTGAGAATCTTTTTGAGATCGAGATATATTACTTCTCCTCTTTCTTTAAAATTTTTAGGCTAGATTCCCTCTCCATCATCTCTAGTTCGATCTCATCTTTATCTTCTATATTTTGATCTTCAATCCACCTCTTTGGTAGAGTGATTCTGTACTGGCCATTGACTTCTTGAACTTTCCTTTTCCATGTAACCATACATAATGCTGAGAATAATGCTAATTGAGTTAAAAATTGGGTGTCAAAGAGCTAATAGGGAAGGAGTTATTGAACACAGCAACTACTAGAGGGCCGCTCCGACTGAACTCTTGTTCAGTATTTTCTTATTTCCGGCAACTGTCAACAAAGACGAAAAATGCAGTTAAAGCCGGTAACTTATCCGAAAACCTTATATGAAGTTGACTGGGTAAAAGGCATCAGGAAAACATTCGTATCATCCATTAGGCGGCTATCAATGCAATAAGGGCTGCCTGTGCAGGTATGAGATAGTTTTAATGTAATCGAGCAATTGAGCAAGAACTTTAAGATTATACGGTTTGAGGCCGCAGATTTAAACTGGAGTGACTGATTGAACATGCACCTGATCCCATAGAGTCTTCCACTAGTATTCCGTATACTTCTGGTTTTTACCCTTCGATTTCTCGACAGGGTAGTTTTCAGCAGTTTTCTCAAGCTTTCTGTCAAATGCTTCTCCTACATCTACATCGTAGATCTGAGACATTCTTGCCACTAGGAAGAGAACGTCAGCAATCTCGTCTTCGAATTCCTCTCTCCTCTCAGGCTTGGGAGTTGATACCTACCCCGTAGGTTTAGACGAAGACTTAGGAAGAGTGCAAGAAA
>CAZSAB010000063.1:0-1974 GCA_964604885.1 uncultured archaeon | reverse complement strand
ATTGACGATGCGATGCGAGGCATAATGGAAGAAAACCCTGAACTACAGGGAATGCTTCCAACAAAATACGAACGCTCCCGCATCCCACAGGACTCAATCGAAGGTCTACTCAACCTACTATCTGACCTAGACTTCGCCAATGGAAAAGACGAGAACGGCGACGACAAGGAAGACCACGACCTGCTCGGCAGAGTCTATGAATACTTCATCAAAAAGTTCGCTAAAGAAGAAGGCAGCAAAGGCGGAGAGTTCTACACACCAAAAAGTGTAGTAGAAACTATGGTCGAAGTCCTTGAACCATACGAAGGACGACTATTTGACCCATTCTGTGGTTCAGGAGGGATGTTTATCCAAAGCCATAACTTCCTACAAGAACACGGTAAAGATGACAGCAACATCTCAATCTACGGACAGGAAATCAAGGAAGATACCTGGAAAATCTGCCAGATGAACCTACTACTCCGAGGAATGGACGGCGACATCAAACTCGGCGACTCCATAAGAGACGACCAACATCAAGGATTGCAGGCAGACCGTATCATAACAAATCCTCCGTTCAATATGGAGGACTGGGGTGAAAGCACTATAGCAGATGATGACCCAAGATTCACAGAATACGGAATGCCGCCAGCAAACAACGCCAACTATGCCTTTATGCAGCATATGATTAATCACCTAGATAAAGAAGATGGAATGGCGGCAACAGTAATGGCAAACGGAGCGATGTCAGTCCAAGGCAAAGAAGGAGAAATCAGACAGAAAATGATTGAAGATGACCTTCTCGACGCAGTAATCGCACTGCCGAAAGAACTATTCTTCACAACCTCAATCCCTGCCTGTATCTTCGTTCTCAGCAGAGGGAAAGACACAGACCAATACAGGAACAGAGAACACGAAACCTTGTTCATCGACGCCAGAGAAATGTATGAAAGCGTAGACAGAACACAGAACGTCCTGAAAGAAGAACACATCGAAAAGGTAGCAGAAACAGTTCGAGCCTACAGAGGACAGGACGAAGCAGGAGAATATGAAGATGAGAAAGGATTCTGCAAAGTAGCAGAAACTGAGGACATAGAAGACAACCGCTACATCGTCACACCTGGACGCTATGTAGGTGTCAAGGAACAGGACGGCGACGATGAACCATTCGACCAGAAGATGGAAAGACTCTCAGCAGACCTGAGAGAAAACTTCCAGAAATCCAACGAACTACAAGAAAAAATTGAACAGAACCTGGAGGAGATTGGCTTTTGAGTTCTGAACAGAAGACATTAGGAAATCTTGACGACTCCTCAAATACAAAATCAGAAGATGTTGGATTTGGAGAGCTTGAAGAAGAAATCAGGAAATCAGCACAAACATTCTATACACCAACAATTGGATGGAGTTTTGAAAAATTGGACAACTTGATTGACAATTTTATCGACTATAGAGGTAAAACACCTCCTAAGGCTGAAGAAGGAATACATATGCTCTCTGCAGCCAATATCAAGAATGGTTTCCTCTTACCTGAAAGAAAAGAAAAATTCATTTCTGAGGAAACATACGACGAATGGACTACACGTGGAATACCGTCTAAAGGCGATGTAGTAGTTACTACCGAAGCTCCTGTCGGTGAAGTAGGAATGATTAGGACTGAAGAAACATTCCTGACAGCTCAGAGGTTAATAACGATGAGAACTGGAGCTGAGTTAGATTCTCAGTATCTAAAGTTCTGTTTGCAATACAGAAGAACTCAGAAGCAGTTAGAGTCTTATGCAAGTGGAACAACCGTCAGTAGCTTCAATCAGACCGACTTGAGAAATACGGTTATACCTCTGCCACCTCTTTTAGAGCAGGAGAAAATAGGAGAAATATTAGACAACCTTGAAGTAAAAATAAAGACTAACCGACGCATCAACGAGATTCTGGAGGATATGGCTCAGGCACTTTTCAAGTCCTGGTTCGTAGACTACGAGCCATACGAAGACTTCA
>CAZSAB010000062.1:0-2262 GCA_964604885.1 uncultured archaeon | reverse complement strand
CTAGTCTTCCAGTCTATGAGCACTGCTTGTGTTTGCATCAATCACCTTGATCCAAATGTAAATATTCACTAAACCAAGCAGGAAAGCTCCAATAATCCAGATGTTAAGATCCACTTATTCAACCATCTCCTTGACCTGTGATTCAGGTATCCTGAACTCGCCCTGAACCTTGTTGTTCTCGATTTTGTCGTTTCTACACTTCCTTCTAAGAGTACCTGGATGAAGATCAAGTCTCTCAGCTACTGTAGAAACTTTGAACTGTTTCTCAATACCTAGTTCGTCTTCATCTTCTTGTTCACCTTCATCACTTGATTCTTTACTTCCCCTTTCCTCCAGTTCTGACTCAACTTGGTCTTCATATGCTTTCCAAGTCTCTGGTATAAATTCAGCCGGGTCAGGTGCAAAGTCTCTAGCATCATAATCCTCCCATCCTCTGAAATTGTTTCGGGAATCCCACATAGACTCGATTTTAGGTTTAGAGTAGTAGTGAATAATCCCTTTGCTTGGAAGCCTGACTAAGGCATCTGCATTCCTGACTATTTCAGGTGTCAAATGGTTAGGGTTCTGAAAATTGATGAAAAGTGTGTGATGAAACTTTCTGTACTGATTGATCTTGTCACGTGCTTCAGCTGTCTCTTTAGCATTGTATTTGTTAATGTCAAAGCTGAAACGTCCTTCCTCATAGATTATAATCTTTCTCTTAGGCTTAGAGGTATACTCTTCCATGAACTTATCATGGGTTAAGGCCACAGTATCCAGGTTCACATCACCTTCAGCGATATAATGCTCCAAGAGAATGGATAAACTGGTTTTCGCAGTGTTTGTATCACCTACAACCAAGCAGATATACTGGCCATCAGCACTCTCAATCTTATACTCTCGGTGCTTCGCAATCTGTTTCTCAATCACTCCTTTCTCAGAGAACCTGTATTCCTGTTTCATATTGATTTCTTCCATGCCTGTTCTTCATCTGTCTCGGTTTTCTGTGGGATCTTCAAGTTGGCTGCATGTCTTAGCTCTTCGATTGTATCCTTCAGGTCATTCAGCTCTTCATCTGTAATACCATCTGAAGTGTTCGCAGCAATGAAAGATTTTCTCTTACGATCAATACCATCTTCAAGATCCTGTGCATCCTGGTAAAGTTCTTCGTCATGTTCAACGTACTTTTTGATGCTGGAGACAATGGTTTTTGCTGAACCAAGCAGGCTGTAAGCTAGGTCGTGATCTCTTGTTGTCCAGTAAACACTGTATTTCTCCAAGAAGTTTTTGTAGATCTTAGCGAAGATCTGTCTCTCAATCTGACGTAAATCATACTCTGAACCAACTAATTCTTCACTGAAACCTTCTTTCAAGTCTTCTTCATTCATTTTCTAGAATTCACCTCCCTTCGCACGTTATAGTATATATCTCTGCCACCTGATTTTCCTTGATTTTGCACGATTCTATGCAACATTTCAGTTTTCATTGTTTGCCACCATTATTTTCACCATCTTGTTTTTCGCAGTAAGAATGTCTGTACACCTTGTTATCCTCTGAAAGCTGTTCAAGATACCATCCACTTGGTTCTAAACCGCTTCTGTTCAATGCTTCATCGAACTTGTCCTTGAACTCTCTGCACTTGTCTAAGTGAATAAATAATCCAATGTAAAGGAATCTATCTTCTGAATTTAGTTCTTGGATTTCTTCAAGTGCTTCTTTATTTAATTGGATCATTTCATCGTAAGTCTCACTTGTTTTAGTCCAGTCAATCCATTTACCGTATTTTCTAAGCATTTTCAAAGTGTGCTTCAGGTAATGCTCAGCATAGGGTTTCCATTTGCTTTTTTCTATGTTGTGACTCATTGTATCGATTTCTTTAGCCCTCATACCTGGCTCATACTTCATCATTTCATCATAGTCTTCCAGGTACTTCCTGACATCACGTACAGAGTCAAAAAGAGGGTTTCTATCTACTACATCCCTGAGATTCATTGTGGAACATTCACCATGTTTAAGATAACTTCTCCTTTCTGAGTGATTTTCCAATACTGTCTTCCACGTGTCTCAGCTGTTTTCTGTATCAAACCTAGTTCTTCCAGGTGCTGAGCATGGTATTTGACACCGTTAAAGCTCATTTTCATGTCTTTTGCTACAGAGTTCAAGTAATCCTCATTCTGCAGTTTATGAAGCACTTTTCGTTGTTTTCTACCTACTTGCCGTACTAATGCACTGTAATCTTGGTTATTGTCCTGCATCCTCGATTAAACCTCATCTTCTCCTCGA
>CAZSAB010000061.1:0-2306 GCA_964604885.1 uncultured archaeon | reverse complement strand
CTGATAACGTGGAGATCCCCAGTTCAAATCTGGGCCGGTCCATAGCTTACTGTGTTCATATCCCACAGCTTTTTTGAACTCCTTCTCGGCCAAACTCTAATTAACCGGTCAATGGCAACGAGAAGGTGTAAAACTACAAAAATGGGATTCGAAGCACTACGTCAAACAAATCAAAAGCTGCAATCCAATCCAGATCTTTCGAAGCATAACAAAGAGGTACTGGATGAGTTCTTCCGCAAACTCAAGAGCCAAGCAGTGGGAGAACCTACTATATGGGACATTGCCTCTAGGTTCAATACGCTTGCTTCTCATATAGAATTCAAGCTCGATGAACCTGAGAAGAGAGACATCGAAAGTGTCATAGCGGCCTTGAATACGGATGAGATTAAGAAGCAGAATGGAGAGAAATACTCGGATCATAGTAAGGAGAAATTCTGGTCAACAATAAGTCGTTTCTAAAATGGATTCATCAAAAAGAAGGGCAAAGGCTTTAATGAAGATGTAGATGGTGAAGAGCTTCTAGAGGATTTAGAAGTAAACACGGATATCACAGTAGATATAGACTCAGATAGGAAGCCTGATCCTGACCAAATTAAGAAGGTAGCTCAAGACGCCTCTTCTAATTCTAGATTCCCTTTACCATTTATCTTCCATTCTACTTCCTGACCTTTTTCCCAATCTTTAGCTTCAGCTAGATGCTTTGGTATGGTTATTACCTTTTGGCCATTTGACTTCTCCTGAATTTTCATACCGTTACATCGACTGTTAAAATACTTAAAATTTGAGTCTAAATACTAGCCCACAGAAAGAGTTATTGAACACAGTTACTACTGGAGGGCCTGCTATTCTTAATTTGATTGATTGAGGGAAAGATATTTAAGCATTCGTTATTATTTATTAGTTATAACAGGTGATCAAAGATGGGAGCAGCTATGGGTGGAGGTGCAGCAGCGGCAAATGTTACAAATAGTCAAAATAATAGGAGAAGTGGAAGTAGTTCCTCTACTAAGGGTTCTACAAGTTCTGGTGGAGGAGGATTCACTCGATATTCGAGAGCTGAATTTGGAGAATGGATGAATTGGTTCGAAGAATACATAGGTGAACTACCATCTGAGAAAGAGGTTTATCCAGAAGAGTTTCTGGACGACTCAGGCAACCCTTTATCTGAAGAAGAAATAGAATCCAGACATGATCTAAACCTAGGTCAGAAAGCTGTTTCTAAATTGGGATTCTCAACTAGCGGAATGGAAAGAAAGGATGAGAGAAAAAACAATGACATTGAGAGGCTTTTAGAGCTAGAAAATGAATACGAACAACATTGTGCAAGCGAACTGGAAGAGGATCTAAATGAAAGAACTGGTTTAGATTCAGATAGTACCCCTGAAGCTACAGAATTTGATCAATATGTAGTGTGGAGCACAGCTAGTGGAATTAACAGAGGCTCAGAAGTTCTTTCCAGACCTGTTGAAGAGATTGAAGTTGAAGGTTCAGATACTTATGTTGAAGGAGAATGGTCTCTAAGAGAGTTGGGAGTTAAAGCGAGCGTTGAAGATGGTACTTTAGCTGTTAACAAATCAGATAGATTTGTAGGATCATTTGGAAATGTTACTGGAAGTGAAGTTTATCTAGTTGGAGATAGTATGACTTCAGAGCATGCTTCTTACTTTGAGGAAGTTGAGGATAGTGAGATTTATGCTGAAGGAGATCAGCTCTATATAGAAGAATTAAAAGGAGATTCAACAGTCCGTATCGACTCATCTACTAATCTTACGGTAGGTGAAATGTCGGAAGAAGTAGAAGTAAGACAAGATGGAGAAGATGTCACAGAAGATTATGGAGGAAGTCTTATGAATGGAAGAGATGTTAGAGATTTGAAGGACGACCCAAGATACTTTTTAGGAGACATGGCTCGTTCAATGGATAGAGAAAGTATATTCAGAGATAGATCTAAAATGGAAGGAACTCAAAGGTTCTGAGGATCTTTTTGAGATTAAGATATATTACTTCTCTTCTTTCTTTAAAATCTTTAGGCTAGATTCCCTCTTCATCATTTCTAATTCAATCTCATCCTTGTCTTCGATATCTTGATCTTCGATCCATCTCTTAGGAAGAGTTATTCTATATTGATCATTGACCTCCTGAACCTTTCTTTCCCATGTGACCATAGATAATACTAAGATTAATGCTAATTGACTTAAAAATTAGGTGTCAGTCAAGTTACAGAGAAGGAGTTATTGAACATAGTAACTACTGGAGGGCCGGTCCAAACATTACGCTGTTCATGTGATTGGACCAAACTTCTTTTG
>CAZSAB010000060.1:0-2420 GCA_964604885.1 uncultured archaeon | reverse complement strand
AGGAAAAGGTGGAAGCGGAAAGTCTACACTCGCTGCATTATTCATAGATTACTTGAAAGAGCAGGAAAAACAGTTCCTGGCAGTAGATGCTGACATCAACCAGCACTTGGCAGAACTGATAGACGCTGATTTCAAAGGAGGGCTTGCAGTATCAAGTGACGAGAACTCGAAAGAAGTCAGAGAGTATGTTAAAGGAGATAATCCTCTGATTGAAGACCAGTCGAATGTTGTGAAAAGCACACCTCCAGGCACAGGCTCAAACTTTATCGAACTGAACGAAGAAAACAAGATTCTCGAAGATTTGGCGACTGAATATGGCGACAACTGGTTTATGCACGTCGGAACATACGAAAAAGAAGGAATTGGAGCAAGCTGCTATCACACATCGCTGACATCCTTCGAAAACATACTATCACACCTAAAACTGGAAGAAGATGAATGGCTTGTATCTGATATGGTCGCAGGAACAGACGCATTCGCCAACACCCTTCACGCACAGTTCGACCTCATAGTTCTTGTAGTAGAACCAACGCCAGAAGGCATCAAAGTCTACGAAAAATACAAAGAGCTTTCACAGGAAGCAGGAGTGTTTGAAAATGTGGCTGTAGTTGGCAACAAGGTAGACTGCAAACACGACAGAGAATACCTGGAAGAAAATATTCATTCAGACATACTTGGTTACCTGCCGAGAAAATCTGAAATCAAGATGGCACGACAACAGCACAACTCTATCGGCTTGGAGCTGCTTAACCCTGACGAAAAGGAACTATTCGAGAAGATAGCAAAAACTACAGAACTTCGTAAGGTAGAACCTGATGAACGGCTTGAGAAGCTGAAAGAAATACACCGTAAGGTCTCGGAGAAGCAGTATATCAAGGATGCCTGTGGAGATGTCAAAACCCAGATAGACGAAGAGTTCTCCTGGAGTGAAGTATAAGATGCTGAAACTAACTCCAAAAACTAACGAAGTACTAGACAAAATAGTTCAAGACGAAGAAACCTTGAAACAACTGGCAGACGGTTTCGGCTCACCGCTTAACATAATGCTGCCAGAAAACTTTTCGAAAAATATTCGGGCGTTCAGAGATGTCTTCGATGAACACGGAATCGAGGGAAAGATCTTCTTCGCCCATAAAGCCAACAAGTCAGAATCCTTGATCGCTCAGGGCAGGAAGGAAGATATTGGTATAGATGTGGCATCGGAGAACGAATTGAAAAACGCCTTATCGAAGGGATTCAAAAGAGAAGAAATACTTGCTACAGGACCAAAAAACAGAGAATTTATCCGTTTAGCAGTTCATCACGGATGCAAACTGCACATCGATAGCTTTGAAGAACTGGAAAAAGTGGAAAGACACAGCCAAAGGTTCGAAACTGAAACCGAGGTCTTGATTCGGTTAAACAACTTTGTTCCCCGAGACAGAAAAGCCATACAGAAACATTCCAGATTCGGTATTCCTACGGAGAAGAAGGAAGAGATAATTCAGAAACTCGACGAATATGAGTCAGTTAACTTCCAGGGCTTTGCATTTCATCTGGACACGGCTAATATGAGGAAGAAGGCTATCGCACTCCAGAACATCTTCGACCTTGTAAAAGATTTCCACTCCGAAGGATACCAGACACAGATACTGGATATTGGAGGCGGAATGAAAGTAAACTACCTGGAGAGCGGAGAAGAATGGAGTGAATACCTCGAGGCAATCCAAGAGTCAGTAGCAGGTAAAAGAGAAGGAATAACCTGGAACAGTCACAGCTTTGGGCTGCGTTCAGAGAATCAGAGTGTGAAAGGCTCAGTTGACTTATACAGCTACTATAACGAAACAGCCAGAGATGATTACCTCTGCAAACTTTTGTCCAGAGAGATACCAGGCTACGAGAGAACATTCAGAGATCTTCTCAGGGACTATATGATAGAGCTTTACATCGAGCCAGGACGGGCTCTGCTTGATCTAGCAGGCATAACAGTCGGCAAAGTAAGCTTCGTGAAAGAAGACCCCTGCGGAGAAAAACTGGTCGGACTCGATATGAACAAGTCGAACATCAACCCTCAGAACTGGGAACTGATGTTAGACCCATACATCATCCACAGAGATGAAGACAGAGAGGAACTTGATGACGGAGTATTCTTCGTTGGCAACCTATGCCTGGAATCAGACTTCATCTACAAACACAAGACCTTCCTCGACAAAAAGCCAGAAGAAGACGACCTCGTAGTTTTCGTAAACACTGCAGCTTACCATATGGATTTCGGAGAATCAAGAACGATTCAACACGATACTGCCGATAAAATAGCAGTTTATGGAGACAACCAGTGGAAGAAAGACGAACTCTACACAGGTGAAGAAACAGAATGAAAGTTGATTCAATAACAGAGCTAATAGGCGACACTCCGCTACTGAAAATCGATGAAGAAGTTA
>CAZSAB010000059.1:0-2557 GCA_964604885.1 uncultured archaeon | reverse complement strand
GTTGAGTTGTATTTGAGAATCCCATGCTCTTGGCTTTCTTCTTCCTTTCCCTTATCTGTCTACTAACCTCCTTCATCTTCTGAATGTATTCCTTCTCTTCCATCCTCTGTTTCTTGTATTCTTCAATTATTTCCTTGACCTTTTCCTGCAATGAACCATAGAACTGCGGATCTTCATCAAATTTTACAGATAGTGCTTGTTTCACACCCTGCTCTATCTCTTGAGCTTTAGCCTTGTCTGATCTCTGCGCATCCAACTGTTTCTTGAACTCTTCATCATTCATGATAGATACAGGTTCATCATTAATCACATCCACTCCTTTAGATGAGACGTTTTCCTGTATTATCTCTTTTACTTTTTCTCCTGCACCTGATAAGTTCATTGATTCATCTCTATAGAGATTCTTTGCTCTTGTGTAAATCTCTCCTAGCTTCTTCAGGTCTGACTTGTATGGATTTGCTTTTGGATCCGGCATAACCATATCCATATACTTAGCAAACTCTTTGTAAGCCTTGTTAAACTCTATTCTATCTTTTTCATTCTCCAATACATCCATACACTTATCCATATCGTCTATGTCTATGTCACTGAAGAACGACATAGCCCTACCGTTTGCTGCCTCTAGATCAGGCATTTGTTCTTCAACCGGCTGCATCGCCTTCTCGATATCTTCCCTAGTAAACTTATCCAGCGCCTTGTAGAGGTCATCGGAGACACCGTAGTAATCTATAATCAGTCCGTGTGTCTTGTTATCATAAGTTCTGTTTACTCTAGCTATGGCTTGTAGAAGGCTATGTTCCTTTAGAGGTTTATCTAAATACATTACCTGGGCGATTTCGGCATCATAGCCTGTCAGAAGCATATCACATACAATCAAGAACTCTAGTTCATCATTTGGATCTTCAAATCTTTCCTTGTAGGTCTCTATTTCCTGATCTGAAGGGGCGTAATCCTTCAGTTCTTCACTATCGTTGTGGTCGCTTGACATTATTACAGCTGATTCGGGGGCGTTCAACCTATCAAGTTGCTTCTTGTATTCTACAGCTGCATCTCTACTGGTAGTGACTATCATTCCTTTGAAAGTCTCTCCCACTTCTTCTTCGTGATGATCCAAGATATCATGACAGATCATCTTGATTCTACGAGGTGCTTCTGCCAAATCCCGTCTTCCAGCATATCTCTTCTTAATTTCAGCCTTCTCTTCATCTGTCTTATCATCGAATACTCTGTCAAAGATATCGTCTAGGTCTCTTCCTTCTAGATGTATATCTGCCAGACGACCTTGGTATAGTATAGGAACAGTTACCTCATCCTCGATAGACTGATCTATAGTATACTTGTCGATGTAGTTTCCGAATGTTCTCTTGGTATTTCTTTTATCCTTCTCAATGGGCGTTCCAGTAAACCCAACATAGAAGGCATTAGGCAGAGCAGTTCTCATGTTGTTAGCTAATTCATCGTATTGAGTTCTGTGAGCTTCATCAACCATTACATAGATGTCTTCATCGTTTGAGAGAAGCGGGAATTGTTCTTCATCGTCATCTCTCTGGAACTTTTGGATTAGTGTGGTGATGGTTTCGCCTGCATTTTCAGATAGTTTTTGTTTCAGATCGTCAATTGATTCAGCGCTTTTCGGATTAGGGAAGCCACATCGCTTGAATGTCTGTTTAATATTGGTTTCTAGGGCGTTTCTATCGGTCACCATCAATAGTGTAGGGTTGTCCTTCCTCTTTCTGAGCTTTAGACCTAAGAATAGCATAGTGAGAGATTTACCTGATCCCTGTGTATGCCATACAACTCCACCGTTCCTGTTTCTGTCTCTATCCTCTATTCTTTCCAGGGCTTTCTGTGTGGCTCTGTATTGTTGATATCTAGCTACCATCCTGATAGTGTTCTGTCTTTTGGTTTCGAATACTGTGAAGCTTTGCACCATCTCAAGAAGCCTTTCAGGCTTGAAGAGAGAATAGAACATGGTATGCATCTCACTTATTCTATCTGTGTCGAATACCTCTTTCAAATCTGAGTCTGTAGCTGGATAAGCATCTTTCCAAGGCTTAAACTCATTTGTAGGTGTCTTGTATGTTCCCATTGTAGCTTCATCTTTTGTAGTTACTACGGAGAACTGGTTATATCTGAATAGTTCTTCAGCACCTTCATCCTGTTCGTATACCCTATTATTCTGGTATTTAGCCATTTGGTCAAGTCCTTTTTCAAGAGGTTTCTCAATTTTAGGATTCTTACACTCTACAACCCCTAGAGGTATTCCGTTCACGAATAGAACTATATCTGGTATTATTGGTGTAGCAGGACCTTTTACTTTGAATTGGTTTACAGCCAGAAAGTCGTTATTCTCAGGATTTTCCCAATCAACGAACTCTACCGTGTAGTTTTTCTTTCCACCTCCTCTATCCTGTTCTAGAGAGATTCCTCGGACTAAGTTCTCAAAGATTTTTTCATTAGCCTCCATGGTGTTGGTGGCTTCGACTTGAGTAATCCTCCTGACTGCTTTGTTTAAGTTATTATCAGAAATCCATGGATTCAACTCCTTTATCTTATC
>CAZSAB010000058.1:0-2568 GCA_964604885.1 uncultured archaeon | reverse complement strand
GTCTCCTGAGCCGCAGCTATCTCAACATTTCTTCTGTCAAAAACTTCTCATGGCGTTGAACCTATTTTATTTGGCTTCAAATTAAATCTTCTATAACTGAACGCTTTTCTAGCCTTAGCTCTATTTTTCTCCGGTTTAAGAGCTAAAGAACCTTTTTAAGGTTTCTGTGAAGATGTTTAGTTACGTGGTTTGGTTATGACGACACAAGAAAACTCTGGTAAGGCGGAAGCCCAGAAGGGTGGACGCTTTTGGAGCATTAGATCTTAACGTATATCAAAATCCTGAGAGAGATCTTTCTGATTCTCAAGTTGAAGCCTATACTGATATTGCTCAGTCTGCTTTTACGAGGGCTGAGCCGGATAGGGGGAATGTTGAGGAACATGTTTATGCAGATACTCTCGTTGAAGCTAAGGTTGATGGAGAGATCGTGGCCTTCTCTGGAACAGACATTCTCGAATCTGAGGAGCTCGAAGGTGATGTAGTACTTGGCTCTGGAATGGCTGTAGATCCTGAATATCAGCAGCAAGGCATAGGTTCATTGATTCGAACTAGAGGAATCTTGGAAGACATTGAAAGTGACGGCTATTTTGCAGCTAGATCAGCTAATCCAGGTATACTGAGTCATATGCAGGATCAATATGGTGCCTTTCCTCGAGAAGATGAGTCAACACCTTATGATGTAGAAGTTGCTATGTATGAAGCAGCAGAGGCCATCGAAGATTCAAGACCTTTTGAAGCTCCAGTAATGCAGTCGGCTTATCCTGAACAGATGAACGATATGCCAGATCATGAATTATCGGATTTCCTCCGTGAATTGATGGACGAACATGGAGAGGGTTATGACGACGGAGATGCCTTGATTATGGCTGCTGAAGTATCTGAACAGGATTTAAGTGAGGAGTATGAGATTCAGATCGAAGAATCGGATTTCGAGGTGAGAGAAGAAGTTCTCTAGATTTGTTACTATTTTTCTCCTATTTTTTCCATTATTCTGGCAGAACATATTATCCCTTTTCGGAATAGTTCTAGTTTCAGGTTTTCGCCAGGTGCGTGCTGATTGTCATCATGATTCGCATATGGAATTAAGAGACATTCTGTGCCAACACTTTCGCTTAATTTATGAAAAGGCAAACTGGCTGAAGAGGTTGGTTTAATCAGAGGTTTATCGTCGTGAGTTTCCTCTAGCACACCCTTAATTGTGTTAATGTAATCTGATTTTTTATCTACCGTGTATGGTTCGACTGATCCTACTTCAGTAAGCGAAAAATCTGCATCTTCAGAGATGATTGACTCAATATGTCTCTCCAGTTTCTCAAATATCCCTTGGCTGGATTGATCTGGCACCATCCTGACACCTATACTTGCTTTTGCTGATGAAGGTATAACTGTTTCAGCACCCCTCCCTCCATATCCGCTTTCAACTCCAGCAATATTTAGCTGAGGATAAAGGTATTTTTTCTCTAATCCTTTTCCTTTTCCAAAATCGTGGTTGTCCTCGTCACTGAACTCAGTTCTCTTCTCGATATCTCTTGTATTTTCTAAATCTCTCTCAGTTGGATTTCTCACATTTTCATAAAAACCGTCTAACAGAGCATTTCCTTCATCGTCTTTCAAGGAGTTCAGAATTTTCGAGACCTCAAAAGCAGCATTTCTCATCATACCACTTGATTTCCCGGAGTGAAGGTTTTCATTTCCCGTTTCTATCTCAAGGTGTGTATAAAGCATTCCACGGCAGCCTAGTTCAATTGTAGGTCTTTCATCGGCTTCCATGCTTCCATCAGCACATATCAAAATATCGATATTACTAAGCTTCTCACTTTCCAAAATTTGCTTTAAATTGGGGCTTCCTTTTTCCTCCTCGCCCTCAAGAACCAGCAAAACATTAGCTTCCAAACTCTCACCGAGCAAATCTACAGCACACATATGGGTAAAGAACTGACCCTTATTATCTCCGGCACCTCTCGCAAATATCCTCTCACTTTCTCCCTCCTTCCTTATTTCTGGCTTAAATGGACTGCTTTCCCATTCATCTTGTTCAACAGGCTGAACATCGTAGTGACCAAAGAATAATATTGTCGGAGCTTCTTCACTGGTTCTTTTCTCAGCAATTATTCCTGGATGACCTTCTGTCTCCACAATCTTAGAGCTGTCAAAACCATATTCTAGGCATAGATCAGAAACTAGCTTGGCACAGTCCCTTATTCCCTCCCCAGTACGACTTAAAGACTTCTGTGCTAAAATAGATCTCAGGTCATTCATTATCCTTTCTTCATCCTTTCTCAGATATTTTTCAAAATCCATATAACCTACTATGTTTGTTTAATCTAATGAATAAGAAGGGTTACTCAGACGGCAATACTTGAAAAACTTTGATTTAAGTTTCTCAATAGGGGACTTAGAAAATGTCAGAAGATGAATTCAAAGTAAATCCCTTTGATGTCGAGGGATCTGTTAATTATGATAGATTAGTGGAGAAATTTGGGACTGAGGAAATAGACAGAGAGTTGAAGCAAAGATTCTTTGATCTGGCAGGAGACGAGAACCTCTATGTCAAGAGAGACTTCATCT
>CAZSAB010000057.1:0-2669 GCA_964604885.1 uncultured archaeon | reverse complement strand
CCGGAGTCTTCATCTCATGCATCAAAGTTCCCCAGCCTTTCTGAGGCATCAAGATTTGGATACCCTCGTTCGAAAGTGAAAGCTCCGGGAAAGGCAGAAGACTCTTTTCTTCAAGCTTCTTGAGGAGTAAAGCCTGTTTAGTCCTGATGACCATCTTCCTGCCAGCTTCTTCGGCAGCGAGCACCGCGGACCTCAACCTTTCCAGATCCAACGGCGGAAAGTTAATGAAAATGGAATCATCTTCTTCGTCCATAAACTCCTCAATTTCATCCTCAACTTCCTCCTCTGTAGGGATATGCTTTTTACCAACATTAGTGCCTTCAGTGATCAAGGCATCCGCTTGACTGGCCTCGTCGATGAAGTTCCTCGTGTTCTCGCCTTTGTATCCGTGAAGCCTTACGTCGCCGGTGTAAGCCAGCGTCGAGTCAGGCGTATCTATGAGAAAACCTGCTGCACCTGGCAGAGAATGATTCACTCTCAAGCATTTAACTTCGACGTCGCCGATCTCTACTGATTCCCCGTCTTCAACTGTATGGATCTCTCTATTCACCACCGGCTCTCGGCCAACTGAATCATAATTTGAATCCCTCCTGCTCAACCTTGTCAAACCACCGTTGCTCTTCTCCCTGAGATGAAACTCCTTCTTCTTATCAACGAACTCTGAGAAAGTATAGTTACCGGACTCCTGAATCGACTCCATCAAAACCTCCGTAGTAGGAGTACAGTAAACAGGTATATCACCCCTCAAAAAATGCAGATAACCAATATGATCCATATGAGCATGAGTAATGAAAACAGCATCAACACTCGCTTCGTCTTCAGCCTCCCTACCAATATGATTCAAGTAATCCTTCCTGTAGATGCCATCCAGGTCAGGAAGCAGACCCAACTCGATAAAATCCTCTAAACCATGACTCTTCCTCGGGTTCAAAAACTCGGAGAAGAATTTTGACTCCTGCTTGAAGTTCTTCCCGAAATCAAACAATATCCTGGACTCCTCAGTCTCCAGAAGAATGATGTTGCCACCAATCTCTCCGATACCACCGAAGAAAGAGATATCTGTCATAATACTCAGATATAATTTTGATTAGATTTTTCTTCAGGAAATATCCCTGATTTTGCTATTCTTCGCGTCTTTATCAACAACGCTTATGAGTTCATCACGCACTTTTTGAGCAGAATCCTGATCAAATTCCGTATAACTTTCTCCTGCTCTAAGCTCTTCTATAACTTTTTCATTGATCCTATTTTTCAGTTCTGTATTAGCCCTAATTTGATCGTAGTATTCATCTACCAGTTTGAATAGATCCATCAGAGCCTCAAGTGTCATGAAGGTAATATTCAAATCAGCTCTCTCATTATGTTCTTTCATCATCTCAGCCCATTCTTCCTTTTTATTCTCTACATGCTCAAACTGCCCTTCCTTGAAATTGTTAGATATGAAGATATGGCCGCTGATCCCTGAATTTGTTAGGTCTTCTATTTTTTGGTTCTGGTTTTCAGATAGCAGGTAGTAGGCAGCTTTATTCTTCTCGTCAGAGTTCAAGTCGTACCCTCCGCCGCTATTTCGTTTTGGATCATAGGAGAATACTGAGTAACCCTCATTTTCTCTTCTTAAAATGATTGCACCGTCTGTTTCCGAATTTCCTTCTCTACCCCATCTTTCGGTGTGGGGGAACACAAATTTCAATATGTTAAAGACATCTTGCTCGAAATCTTTACCTGAATAGTCATCGAAGAGTTCTTCGTTATCTTCAGATAAGTCTAACGAAAATAAATGTTCTAGCTGATCTTCTGAATCTTTTTTCGCATCCCAAACTCTATCTCTAAATAGTCTCTTTGACTCAACTACTGCCTCTGTTATTTCTATTCCCGTTTTTTCCTCATCCTTAGTTAGGAAATCATAAAGGCCTATCTGTCCAAAATCCCTATTTTTGAAGTAGTTCTCTCCATATACTACCAGAACCATGTTCAGCAGGTACTTATTAGCTTTCTGCGGTATTCTTCCGTTCCCTAAAGCGTGGAAGAAATATTCATATCTCTCATTTAAGATTTCGCCATCGGAGCCTGAGTCAGTGAGGCTAAACACTGCTCTAACATACTTTTTTGATCCCATTTCTTCCTCAGAGAATTTTGGATTTGATAGAGAACGATCTCCGTTAGTGAACTCCTTGTCCGAAATGGATTCAATTCTTTCTTTTACTGCTTCATCTATTTCTTCTTCATTAATATTCAGTTTTTTCTGGATTTTCTCGTTGAAAGTGTCATTCTCACATTCTTCACAGGATTCGGGCTCTTCTTCGTACTCTTCTTGACAACGGTAACATCTGAAGCTACTTTCCTCCGTCATTTCAACAAACTTATCTATTAGTTTATTAGCTTCTGGACTCAGTTCGCCGCTAAATTTTTCGAAAAGATCCACATTTCCCGACATTACTCTATGGAAAATCTCTTTCTCATCGTGTTGAGCATCATAACGATATATTTTGTCAAACTCTACTCCCAGATATTCGGCTATCACGCTTCTTATTTTATCTTTGTCATCCTCAGAGAGATGACTATCTCTTATCTCAAATTGGAAACCTTCATCTGTTCTATCAACCTTTATCTTGACTTTATTATCCGTCCTACGGTAATCAAACTGGATATAATTCAAGGCAGCTAAAGTG
>CAZSAB010000056.1:0-2880 GCA_964604885.1 uncultured archaeon | reverse complement strand
TCTTGAGCGTTTAAGATTTTCTTTAAGTCTTTGAGGTTTGGCTTAAGCCACTGACATATCTCCAATTTTCTGAATCCAGTCCCTCTACTCGCATCAATGAGAGTAACTCTTCTCGTAAGACTCACAAAATAAAAAAATGCATTGATAGATGAGGTTTATGAGCGACCAGGTCGAAAGCCTGCAGATAGAAAATTTTAAGGCCTTTAATAGCATCAAAATAGAGCCTAAGAAGCTTAACATCATCACTGGCCGTAATAATACAGGAAAGAGCTCTATTATAGAGGCTGTAGATCTTGTAAATAATCCAAGTAATATCGAATCGTTTTCCAGTCATGGAATTAGAGACCTGATAAATCTAGATGCTGAAAGTTCTGAGATAACTCTAAATGGCGAAAAGACAGTTAAAATCAGGCCTCCTCAGAGTTTTGAAGAGATTAACGAAGCAGTAGGCCGAAAATTCGTCAATGAATACCAGAGAATAAATGAAAAATTCGATGACGATGATGAAACCGAAGAAGTAAGTGAGGAAGATATTTCTGCAATCATAGCACAGTCCCAAGATCTCTCAGAAAAGATGACTAATAAAGCTACAGTAATAGAACATGAAGAAGAGAAAAATGTATTCTTTGACAATGTCGGAACAAATACAAGAAGACAGGTTATAGCGAGCATAATTGAAAATCTACATCCGGAGCAGGCAGATGAAGCACTTGATAATATCGATAGGCTGGTTTATCCTCTTCCCTGGAATATGGGGGAGAATAATATTCTAGATGAGTACAGACTTGGAGGTCATCACCTTGAACAAGATGATACTGTAGTTCAGGAAAAAATAGAGAAATTTGTAGAGGAACATGAACTTATTGAAAATTTCTCAGGTTTCAGAGATGGAGAAATAGTACTGGAAAGAGAAGATGGAGAACTGGATTCTCTACCGCTAGCATACATGGGAGATGGTTTCAGGGCTATAATAGGTCTGGTAAGGAAAATCATAGTATCTGACTACAATACAGTACTTGTAGAAGAACCGGAAAACCATCTACACCCTGGCTATGTTTCCGAACTTGTAGACTTTATAGTCGACCAGACAAAGAACTCTGAAATACAGTTCTTCATAACCACACACAATGCCGACTTTATCGAGGAGTTCTATGAGGAAAGGTTCAAAGAAGATGAAGACCTTCAAGAAAAGTTCAAGCTATTTAGACTACAAAGAAGAGGATTTGTAGAATCCATGAGTTATGAAGAATCAAGGAAAGAACTTGAAGACCTTAAAATGGATCTAAGAGGCAACAAGTAAAGGTAAATATCATGTGCTTGATACTCTGTGAAGGAAAGTACGATACACTATTTCTACAACAAGTCATAGAAAACAGTTCAGAACTTGAAACAGACAGATACACAGGGAAAGAAGGAGACAAACTATACCAGCAGCAGGACTACATGGAGAGCTTTGAATACAAGTCAGAAGAAGTGTTAGTTAAAGGAGAATCAGGCAAAGACTTCCAACTACAAATCTACAAAAACCAGTTGCTGGACTTTGACAGGAAGTACAACAGTCATTTTCTACTCTGGGACCTTGATGGAGCAGAACCAGAAAATAAATTTGAAAAATACGAGACACATCTACAACAGCGGTTTGAAGCGCACAAACCTGTTAACCTGGAGATGGAAATAGAGTCAGAAAACGAACTTTTCTACTCTATAAAACTCACCGGCCAAATAGCAGACTACCAATTCGAAACACCGGTAATAGCCTTCAAAACCAACCTAGAGGAAGAAGCCAACATTAACCATCAAGAACACAATAAGGAACAGAAGACCGAAAGAACCAAAGAACTGGCGTCCAATGAATCAGTCTTAGAATTTTTTGAGTCTAACTTAATACAGGAGATAGACTAGAGAACTAGAACTCTTCTCCCAAACCTGCGTAAAAGTCATTCATTACCTCACTACTGCCAACAAACATATCTGAGTACATAGAGACTTCACCTAACTGGATCTTAAAATCTTCATCCAAATAATCGCTGTGAAGGCTGACAGTTCTAATATTAGCCTGACTTATTACAATATTTTCCAGTTTATCAGTATCTTCAGCTTCCAATTTATCCTCAGGCCTGCCATCTCTGTACATTTTCCAGTTGATAAACTTTTCTGGCAGAAACTCAGTCAAATTCTCATTCAGGTCTACCGTCTTACTTTCAACATCCCTAAAATTCCTTCTCTCATAGTGCTTCAGGCGAATCCTTACATTCGTAGGATTACCGACCGGAAACTTCTTCATATACTCCTTCAACAACTCCTCAGCCCCAGACTTTGAATTAGGCTCGGGATAAACCTTGACCAAACCAGACTTAGAACTCCTATCAGAATTCACAACCCGGTACATATCTTCCTCCTGATAGCTCTCCTGCAGATAAACTTCGCCACCGGTAACAATATTCACATAAGAATCCTCTTCATCAGGCTGCCTAAACCAGAAAGTATCCTCAAAACGAGAACCCTCCTCAACCGACACACCCCAATTATCGGGACCTAAAACCAAACCAGCAGAATCCCTGCTCATTCCTACTCTTTAACCTCCTTAAACTTCTCCATTATAGAGGCTTTCTCACACTCAGGAGTATCCAAACTATCTAGGACAGTCTCAACCTCTTCCTCGCTGAGATCGTATAAGTCGAAGACGATCGCATCAATCTGCTCATCAGTCTCCTGAATCTCCTCTTCCAAGGCTTCAGCCTCTTCTTTGTTCTCGATGAACTTCTCCAGGCCTTGCTCGACATCATCCAACTTAGGCAGAGTCAAGTCCTCTAACCTGTCAACAACTGAGTTAGTCTTAGTAGCCTTCTCCCTGAAGTTTGCGAAACCACCCGCTTCATC
>CAZSAB010000055.1:0-2982 GCA_964604885.1 uncultured archaeon | reverse complement strand
GGATTTTAGCCACAAAAAAATCCACCAGATGGCAGAGGCTGTCCTCAGGGTTCCAATAGAAAAGGAGAGAATGAAAGGGTCGGACTTCACTATGGAAGATTTTATTGATTCACGTCCTGCTAACGGAGAAACCGTGAACAAGGCCTACCTTTACGCACTGGCATCGGAGGATCTCTTCCCGGGATAAAACATGAAAAATTATAACAACGCGGTCATGGCCTTGGCCTCAGGGATAGAGTCAACGCAAAGGGAGCTGAACAGGGATGGGAAGCTTTCGATAGCAGAGGAACTGCTGAAGAATGGGCCAGAGAATTACAGCAACTGGAACAACCTAGAACTGAACCTGTCACAGGAGAGCATAGGAAACCTGCGGGAGTATCACGGAAACCTTCAGCAGGCCTACAGCAAGGAGATAGGGAAGGAAATCAAGCAAACAATGGAGAAAGTGGAAAAAGTCACTGACCTCCGTGAAACGCTTCACAGCGAACTGAACAGAGCGCTTGATGAGACCAGAGAGCTTGAGGAAATTGCAGAACGGTTGCAGGACAGCGGCATAGGAAATGTAGCTGGTAAAGAGGAGATACAGGTCCGGGAACTTGGTAAGAACTTGGAAAAACTGGATTCGAAAGGTGAGGACTTAGAGAAACTTGAAAACAGGCTTGAATCTCTCCTGAACAGTCATAACCTAGACAAGGAGGATCTGCACGGGGAACTGGGTAGAAGAGCCGAAGCAGTAGAGAAAATCCTGAACAGCGTCGGTTCAACAGGTGGAGAACGGGCAGACTTGGACCAGATCGCGAACAGTATAGTTCAGAAGAAATCAAAACTGCAGGAAGTAGAGAGTCGTGGACTTCAGGAGCTTGAAGACGATATTAAGACTTTGTCAAGGATGGTTAAGCTTGAAGAACAGGAGATACGTAGACTGGAAAAGGTAGAGAGAAATTTAGCTAGTGGAAACCTTGATTTTGTTGAAACCGGTATGAGAGTGGTCAGAGATGATGACATACTTGATGAACTGGTGGATGGAAGAGAAGAGTTCGGGCAGAACTCAAAGCATATTAGAGAAGTACGAAAAGATTTACAAAAAGAAAAAGAATTAATAGAGGCACTTTCCTCATTCTTTTACTCCTTAGAAACGCTAGACCAAAAATCCATACCAAGAAACAAGTTGTATAACAAGATGGCATCAGAAGGAGCTTTCTCTACCGCTCAAAACGCTAAATCATTTATAGAAAACATCGAAAATGAATTCAATCAAATAAGGGAAGACATAAAAGATGTAGAAAAACTAGAAGGAAAAGAAAGAGATCTTGAAAACATTGAACATGAAAAAATCAAAGAAATCGATAAGAAAAGTTCTGAACTATGGCAAAATGCGCAAAATGCAGGCGAAAGGAAAAGACTGAAAAAGATTCTTGAAACACTAAAGAAACTTGATTTCAACTTAGATAGACAAATTGGACAAGTTATTGAATTTAAAGATGAAAAACGTATAGGTGATTGGTTTAAAAACTACAATAAGGCCTCTACTGACGAAATAAGAGATTGGAAGCCAGTTATTGCACATCCAGAAGATCATCTAAACGTCAGCGACGAAATTAAGAATCTCTCTGATAATGAAATCACATACTATGACATAAGCGACGAGAGAAGTTTCTTCTCCTACCCAGATAATTATCGGAACTATAAAACCCCAGAACAGGGATTCAAATTTCACGTCACAGCCTACCCACACGAAGCCTACGAAGTCTGTAAAGAATTAATACCGATATTACAAAAACTAGGTCTAGCTCACAAGGTTATGACAGGCATTAGAAAAATGGCTAAAAAAATGAATAATAGCGGAAGCTTCAGGGAAGTACAAGGAATGAAGCTTTTTACAATATACCCGGGTTTCTACGAGAATGACCCTAAAGAGCAAATTTTCAAGCCAGGAGACATTAATAACAATGAAAAATACTTCTTCTCAAACCAATCTCATACAGAATATATTATGGAAGGAATACTGGAATTAGCGGATGATAATATAATTCAGGGAGGCCCTGAACTCAAGGGGGAAAGGAATAAATACGATGGTATAGATGTGAAGGAGTATAGGGTCAAAAATACGAGATTACATTTAACTTATTCTTTCATAGGAGGTTCTAGGTCAATGGAAGTAAATGGGAATAAAATCAGTATAGAAGAATGGGTGAGAGAACAAAATAATAACGGAGACTGGCAATCGAGAGGAAATTTCAGGGAAGCAGGAGCTTTCGATAAAAATAGTAATTATAACAGTTCAGATTATTTCCTTAGCCATCTTCTTCAAAAGAAAGATTCCAGAACAGTGAAAAAACATCTAATAGAAGGTGATGAGGATCCAAATAAGGCTATAATAGGGCTAGATGGGAAAATTGCAGGAGCTTATTATCTTCCACCCCCTGAAGCAGTTCAAAGAATTGAACAGATCATAAGTAGTGTTTGAAGGAATGATCTCTGTTTTAAAAATACAGTTTCATATGAAAGGTGTAGGTGTTTGATTGAATGGGACAAAGATTTGAAGAAGCAGAACATAGAGTATTCGATAACGTGTATATCTGTAGGAAATGTAATGCAAAGAACAAGACGGATGATCCTGAGAATACAAGCTGCAGAAAATGCGACTACAGTGATTTAAGAAAGAAGAACGCTCAGTTCGCAGGATAGATTAATAGGTGGATGCAGGAAAGCTTGTATTGAGCTTTCCCGTTATTTTCATATCATAATATAAGAATTCATTCTCTCAAGTTCACGTGGACGTAGCAGACAGTACAGCTGACATAATTGATAATCTCATATCATTAGAAGGTATTTCTCAAGAGATAGATGAGAAGAGAAACAGAAATACTTTACGAGAGTTTGAGCAAGATGCGGCTAGGATAGCAAAGTTTGATCCTGAAGATAATATACCGAGTATAGATGAGCTGTACGGTCAGCTCACTGACGAGGATGGAGACTTAG
>CAZSAB010000054.1:0-3042 GCA_964604885.1 uncultured archaeon | reverse complement strand
GGATTTTAGCCACAAAAAAATCCACCAGATGGCAGAGGCTGTCCTCAGGGTTCCAGTAGAAAAAGAGAGAATGAAAGGGTCGGACTTCACTATAGAAGATTTTATTAATTCACGTCCTGCTAACGGAGAAATCGTGAACAAGGCCTATCTTTACGCACTGGCATCGGAGGATCTCTTCCCGGGATAAACTATGAAAAATTACAACAACGCGGTCACGGCCCTGGCTTCAGGGATAGAGTCCACGCAAAGGAGGCTTGATACAGAAGAGAGGGTTTCGATAGCAGAGGAAATGCTGAAACACGGGCCGGAGAACCACAGCAACTGGAACAACATACAACTGAACCTTTCACAGGAAAGCATAGGAAACCTGCGGGAGTATCACGGAAACCTTCAGCAGGCCTACAGCGAGGAGATCGGGAAGGGAATCAAGCAGACAATGGAGAAAGTGGAGAAAGTCACTGATCTCCGTGAAAGCCTTCACAGCGAACTGAACAGAGCGCTTGATGAGACCAGAGAGCTTGAGGAAATTGCAGAACGGTTGCAGGACAGCGGCATAGGAAATGTAGCTGGTAAAGAGGAGATACAGGTCCGGGAACTTGGTAAGAACTTGGAAAAACTGGATTCGAAAGGTGAGGACTTAGAGAAACTTGAAAACAGGCTGGAATCTCTCTTGGACAGCCACAACTTGGACAAAGAGGATCTTCACAACGAGTTAGATATGAGAGCATCAGCAGTAAATACTATTTTACAGACGGGGGATGCAGGGAATAACGGAGATAAATCTACAACCAGTTCTAGAGATTCCCAAATAAATCAACTAGCACAGCAAATCATTAGGGATAGGGGAAAACTTGAGAAGTTTGAACAGAAAGTAGGAAATGACCTACAAAGAGATATTGAAAAATTGTCAAAACTTACAAAGCACAAGAAAAATGAGATAAGTGGATTGGCAGGGGTTCACTCTGATCTGCAAAAACGTAATTTGACCGAAGCTAAAGACAAATTAGGTGAGATAGAAGATGATAGAGAAAATATACTGGGCGGCGAGTCCATTGAGGACGTATTTGATGACATCCAAGAAATCAAAAAAATCTCAGTCGCAATTAAGAAATTCTTCGAGGAAATAGAGGAGATAGATCGACAAGGCAAAATACAGGAACTGAAAGTAGCGTTAGCGTCAAACAAAGATATATCAGAACATGAGGCGGAAAGACTCGTCAATTTAAGGAACCAAAAACAGAAGTACGAAAAGCTCAAAGAAGTAATTACAAATGTAGAAGAATTAGAGAAAGAAAACTTAGGACTTGATCAAGAAGAGTATCAACAAGTCAAGAAGCTTTTTAATCAAGAATCCCATCTTGCGGACCGGATAAATGACCCGGATTACCAGCAAATGTTCAATAGTATACACTCAGAGCTGGAGCAACTTGGGCATGAAATAGAAAACGACATACAGATAGAGGGAGGGGATGTGAGTTCCAACTCAAACACGAACATAGGAGGATCAAATAACTCAAGCTCAAAAGGAAGTCAAAACAAAGGTCAGTCAACTAAAGATTGGAAAGAATTGCTGGCAAATCCTGGGAAGTACATAGATCCTGAAGACAACCTCGGAATTAGCAGTGATGAATTAGTTGAATACGAAGGCTCAGCGTGGTGCATACACCCTAATTCTAAGAAATATTCTACTTACAGAACACCTTGCCAGGGCTTCAAATTTCATATAACTGCTTATCCTGATGAAGCATACGACGTCTGCAAGGCTTTAATACCGGTTTTGCAGAATAAAAATATCTCGCATAAGATAATGAAGGATTTAACTCAGATGACAGGTAGAAGGGAAAACAGCGATCCTGAGAATGTTCAGGCACTTAAATTAATGACAATTTATCCAGGTGTTAAAAGGAAAAACTGGAATGAACAAGTTTTTGAGTACGGTGATAATGATGCTAATAAAGACCAATTTTTCATAAACGAGAGCCACACAAGAGATATACTAAAGTATCTTCTGAGCTCAGTAGATAATTCTATTCTTAATGGTGGTCCTAAACTGGAAGGTTACAGAGATTACTATGAACCTAAAATACCTTCAGAAGAATATAGTGCAAATAAAACTCGAATACATCTTACATATTCAAAAATAGGAGGTTCTGATAGGTACGTAGTTTCTAATGGAGAGAAATATTCTATACCAGATTGGATTCTGGTTAAAGGAGGTCAGTACGATTCATATGAAACTAGAGATGATGCCTATAATTACTATAAATTAGATGAAAGTAAATTTAGAGAAAGCGGTTCATACAGGAAAGATGGAAATTACAAAAAGTCTGAATATTTCTTAGAGCATCTGATAAGTCAAAAGAAGTCAAGAGAAATTAAAAAAAGTTTGAGTAGTAGAATGTCTAGGAAGAAATGTAAGTATCCAAAATGCGCCATAATAGGACTAGATGCGAAGGTTGCAGGAGCACATTATTTACCTCCTCCAGAAGGAATTCAAAGAATTAAAGACATAATTAGCGATGTCTAATAGAGTCATCTCTGTTTTAAAGATACAGTTTATTATACTACGTACAGGTGTTTGATTGAATGGGACAAAGATTCGAAGAAGCAGAACATAGAGTTTTTGATAACGTGTATATCTGCAGGAAATGTAATGCAAAGAACAAGACGGATGATCCTGAGAATACAAGCTGCAGGAAATGCGACTACAGTGATTTAAGAAAGAAGAACGCTCAGTTCGCAGGATAGATTAATAGGTGGATGCAGGAAAGCTTGTATTGAGCTTTCCCGTTATTTTCATATCATAATATAAGAATTCATTCTCTCAAGTTCACGTGGACGTAGCAGACACTGCAGCTGATGTAATTGATAATCTCATATCATTAGAAGGTATTTCTCAGGAGATAGATGAGAAGAGGAACAGGAATGCTTTAGGAGAGTTTGAGCGGGATGCGGCTAGGATAGCAAAGTTTGATCCTGAGGATGAGATACCGAGTATAGATGAGCTGTACGGTCAGCTCACTGACGAGGATGGAGACTTAG
>CAZSAB010000053.1:0-3167 GCA_964604885.1 uncultured archaeon | reverse complement strand
TACCAGGACTGCAGCCTGAGGTATATCCAAATATCCAATATATGAGAACAGTCGATAAAGACCCATCAGAGTTCTCCGATAGCCAGTGGAAAAAGATAATCAAAAGGCTATTCGAGAAACAGGGCGTCAGAGTCCCTGAACACGGATTGGAGAGAAACCAGGAAGTATCAGTCATAGTAAAGCAGCTCGAAGACGAACAGTTCCGAGGAACAGTAAAAATTCCTAAAGAATATACTGGTGAAGAACCCTCTCACTCTATTGAAAGCATATACTAATCTTGAGAAACAGAATATTCTTCTCGCAGTTCATTCCACATTTCTTCCCTTGTTTCATATTCTTCTGTAAGTTCTGCGACATTCAGATAATACAGTTTTTTTAGCGAGTATAGTGCATCTTTGGAGGAGTTGACCATAGCCTGTATTTTTTCATCAAGTTCCTCTTCTGTTAAGATAAACTGACCTCCATCTCTTTCTATAAACCTGATTCCGTCGTTTTCTATTGTAAATGATAGATGTGCAGGTGCGTTCCGTAAAGCTCCTGCTTTTTCGACGAGTATATGTGAGAAATCGAGTTCTGAATCCTTGAGATTTTGCTTGCTGCTTCCATAGTTCTGGTCTAGACTCCAGTCATTTCTCGCAGCTAAAAGTGTTCCTATAAATGCAACCACAGGCTTGTATAGACCTTCTGAAATGTTTTCAGCAGACTCTAGTTTCTTGTTAATGTTTTCTCTTTTCGAACCTTGTGCCGTTGCTACGTTGTAGTATCCTTTTTCGAACCCTCTAACCATTTTGATTAGTTCCATCTCGGTATCGAAGAATGCTTCTTCTAGTTTCTCAGGGTTTCTTTCCCTTGCCTCTTCTATCAAGATTTCAAGCTGGCTGTATACTTCTTCATCAGGTTCTTGATACGGTGCTAGAGTCAGGATAAAACCATAGGTCTGGAAAGTCGAAGCTACCGATTCAACAGCTTCTTCATCTTCTTCAGCAGCTGCTTCCATCTTCTGTTGCATTTCGTCCCTGTCTGTGTCGAGTTCCTCCATTATAACATCTATGAAGTCGGTGGTTTTTTCCTGCATCTGAAATACTTCACCTGGTTCTTCAATCATATCTTGAACAAGTCCTGTGAAGATGTCAGAGCCTTCGTCTTTAACACGTTCTTCATCTACCTGTTCCATAGTCTCCTGCATCATCTCTCCCATTACATCTCCGAAGTCTTTATCGGAGTCCTCCATCTTTTCGTCGACATCTTCAAAGTCCATAGAGAAAGATAAGATAGCAAAAGTCAAGTTACTGTCGGTCTACAAAGACACAGAAAAACCTTGATATGTAAGTAGTTGTTATGAATGTATCAGAGCTTGTGGAGGAGCTAATTCAGTTCTATGAGGAACTTCTAGACACTGATATTGAGTTCGATGACAGCAGCAGAATATCGGAAAGAATGGAAACACTTGACTCAATCCAAGGAAGCAATATAACCGAAGAACAGCTTTCTGCACTTCTCAAATCATCTCTGCACGGAATGGCATTCAGCTTGATGTCAGGCAATCTACAAACCACGCCTAACAAAAGAAAATGGGAGCTAAAAAACGAAGAAAACCTCGGAGATTTAACAGAAATAAGAGGAGAACTTACTGGAAAAAGTCGCTCCAACGCTGATACACTGCTATTTGAAACACTAGTGCGAGGATGGTATGGACAAAAGTTCAACAAAACCTTCCCAGACCTCACAGACTGCGATAAGTTCGATAAAGGCGACAAAAAGTGTGAGTTCATAATAGAACAGAATAATGAGAGAACACAGATGGTTGAAGCGAAGAAATTAACTTCCTGCAGAATAGAAGATAAGCTAGTAAGAAATTTCAGAAACCACTACAAAAAGGCAGTTAAACAGTTCAATAACACCAGTAAAGTCCTGAAATTGGAAAATACCGTCAGCCATCTTGTAGTCGACATCTCCAGATTCAGCCGCACTGAATCAAAAATAGAACACGAGAAACGGCAAATACAGACAATAGGACTTAATGCTGAAGAAGTCCAGAAGGCGAAGAAACTGTTAGGAAACGAAATATCAAGTTCAGATATAGACCAGATTACACTGGTTGCAAATCAAATCTATGAGGTCGAAGGAAAGCCGAGAGCTATCATACAGCGTGCGGAAACCATCACAGAGAACGATGATGTTACAGACTATGAAGGATGGACAGTATCAGGACTAACAGGATACCTGGCTGCTGCACCTGTGAAGAGCCTGGAAATACATTCAGAAGCTAAACCACAGAAATGGCTTACATTCGGACAAGATGGATTCGATGGAAACGCTTTCACCTGGAGCGGTCCAGAAAAGATAGGAGAATAAGAAATATCCTGTCTTAGTAACTTCCTACCCCTCTTCGAATGCCTCCTTGTAGGTGTCCAGTTTTTCTTGCTCATCCCCAGCTAAGTAGAATTTTTCAGTAGTGTCAGAGGACTTATGTCTTGCAACCAGAGCAGTCTTCTTGAGGTCGTTGACAGCGTTGTAAACTTTGCGGATTTGATTAGTGCGGAAATCGTGACTGCTTAGGCTCTCTGCCTTATCCTCACTAAGCCCTGCATTCTTTGCCAAGCTGCGAAGGGACTCCCACAGCCTCCATCTTTCCACCGTCAAATCCTTGAACGACTTATTCGTCTCCTGTTTAAAGTTGAACAGGTATTCCTCATCACCCTCCTCGACCTGCTCCAGAAACTTGCTGTAGTTACCGTCAAAGTCGTGAACACTCAGGATATAGTTCTGAAGTGATTCTTTGAACTCCTCCTTGATGTATAACTTCTCACTGCTCCTGTTTCCTCGACGCTTCTTAGAATACTGAGCAGGGACGGTAACCTCAATTCTACCCGAAAGGGTGAAGTCATACCATCGGTATGTAGCGTGTAGTAGTTCGTAGCTTCGCATACCTCCGTGGTAGAGATTGATGAGTGTATTCTTCATCTTTTCATCTGCTGTATTCATCATCTGTTCTATCTGGCTTTCCTCTAGCTTTACTTTTTCATAGTCGCTGTTGTCGCTGGTTTCACCGTTGCTGCTTCTGTTATCGAAGTCTGAGGAGTTCGGTAATTCATCGATTCTCCTTGCCTCACCTATAGCTTTGAAGTATTTCTTGAGTGCAAGCCAGCAGAGATATGCCTGTCTAC
>CAZSAB010000052.1:0-3175 GCA_964604885.1 uncultured archaeon | reverse complement strand
AAACCGCAACTACTTCCACTGGCAACTAGAATTCCCCAAAGTATTCTTCGGCCAAACAAAAGGGTTCGACGCAGTAATAGGAAACCCTCCTTATGTCAGGAGCGTGAATTTAAAGAAGGCAGATAAAGAATCATGGAAATACTACAAAAACACATATTTCACAGCAAGCGACAAAGAATTTGACATATACCTCTGCTTCTCAGAGAAAGGAGCTGAAACATTAAATCAAACTGGCAAGCTAGGATATATCCTGCCAAATAAGTGGTTTAACTCGCAAGTAGGCGAAAACATGAGAGAATACCTTCTCGAAAAGAATTATCTAGATTCTATAGTGGACTTTGCAGCCTTCCAAGTATTTGAGGGCGTAACTACTTACACCTGCTTGATGTTCCTAAGTCCTGATGCAGGAACTAAAGCAAAAATCCAAAAACTATTGAACAGAGACGATGTAGAGTCTCCAACGCCAGGAAAAGAAGGAGAATGGGCAGAAGGAGATGTAGATCTCACAGAATATGATTCGGATCAGTGGTCTTTCAACATAGAACCAGCTGGAAAATTAGTGGATAGACTAGATGACCATCCAAAACTCGGAGAAATAGCAAACATATTCCAAGGAGTAGGAACTCGAGCAGATGATATTTTCATTCTAGAAGATAGAGAGGATGGACTGTATTCACGAGAAGAGGAAGAATATATTGAGGTAGAAGACGATATATTGAAGCCAGCGGTTAGAGGAAAGGATATATCCAATAATTTGATTGATGATGAAGTGTCTCTGATATTTCCCTATGAGCGAGTTGATGGTAATGTAGAGTTAATTAACCCTGAAGAGTTGAGGTCAGAACATCCGAAGACATGGAAGTATCTAAGTAGGCATAGAGAGCAACTTGAGCAGAGAGAAGATGGAAAGTATCAGGATGAAGAATGGTATAGGTATGGAAGACCTCAGAACATGTCTAGAAATGATAAAGAGAATAAGATAGTTAATCCTGATGTTTCAGACCATGCTAGGGCTGCTATTGATGATAGAGGCCGCTATATTGTTCATACAGTTTATGGAGTAGAATCAGATTATCCATCAACTTATTTGTCTGCACTTTTGAATTCTAAACTCCTTACGATGTTCCTAGATCAGACAAGCAGTAAACTCAGAGGCGGTTACTTCAGAATGATAAGCACGTATCTTGAACCTTTCCCTCTGCCGTTTATTGATGAGGATTTAGAGAAGGAATCGATTGATTCAATAGACTTATCAGGAGATGGAACCAAGGAGAAGCTAAAAATCATAGATGACGAAGTAAGTGAAGTTAGGCAAAAAAGGCGAGATCTACACCAAATTAATCTCAATATCCGGGATTACTTAGGAAATTACTCTGACGGAAAAACTATGGGTGATATTTCAAATCCTCCTTCAGGTGTAGGAGATTCTATTCTTGAAGACGATGCTTCTGACAGAGACAGCCTCAGGATTGGCGATGTTGGGTTTGAGGAACGGAACGGCGAGTTAGTCTTGAAGGTTTCTGCTCGTTACAAGCCTGGCGATACTGAAAACATCGATGAGGATGAGTTGGATCGGTGGGGTTATTTTGAGACTGAGAAGGTGCCTGCGATGAAGTTTGATGTTGATGAGAAGTTGAGGTCTTTGATTGAGGAGTTTGTTTCCTTGGCTGTGGATGAGGCCGGTGGTTTCGCAGGCTTCAGGGAGTCGGCTACGAAGACTAATTCATTAATTGACAGGTTGGAGAAACTGACTTTGCCAAAGCTGGAAGACGTAGAACAAGGCCTGGAAAAATTCATCGAGAACAGGGAAGAAGCAAAAGAATTAGAGAGGGAGATTCAGGAGACTGACGAGTTGATTGATGCAATCGTCTTTGACCTGTATGACTTGACTGAGGAAGAGGTTGAGACAGTTCTGGAGTCACTGGACACTGATGAAGATGGGAAGAAAAGTATAATAGACAAGTATAACAGACAAATTTAAGCATCTATGAACAAGCCTCACCTTAATCCTTTGATCTAATAATTTAATTGAATTTTCAATGGGAAAAGGGAGGTGTGTCTCTCAAGTCAAAAATAAGCGGCTGTTTTACAGGGTTTTTAGGTAGTTATCTATGCCCTATAATAATATGTTTTGTCTTTACCATACCAAAGAAGTGTAGACGTACCAATAAACACAGACTTCATTACATTATACCAAAAATAGTAAAGGAGAAATTATCTCCTAATTATATTTATCTTTGACCAGCTCCTCCGCTTTATGTCTGAGTTCATCTTCTGAGAAACCGCCTTCATTCATCGCTACATTATAGACCAGTTCATCGGTTGCTTCATTTATCTGGGCTTCCTCAAACATCTTACTGGATTTTAAGACCTCTCCACAGTTGGAGCAGTTTTCGGCCTCAAATTTGTTCAACTCCTTACATTTGTAGCATTTGATTGGAGTTAAGTCTATCTTTTCTCTGTCACTTTCAGAATCTAGGCCTGTTAGTTCTTTTATTCCTTGTTCTACGTCACTGTCAGCCATTCTAACATACTTAGCTACGTGGCTACTCCCCTGCACCCAACCTCCGAACTGGCATAACTGAGCTTGGTTCATTCCTTCACTTGCTAAATAGGTAGCTCTGCCTTTCCTGAAGGCGTGAGGATTGGTTTTAATCCTCGAGGGAATATCTGTGTTCTTTCTTGCTTTCCTAAGGATTTCACAGGCTCCACCGTGTGAAAGCTGTTTATCCCTGTTCAAGTTCCTGAAAATAAAGGCTTCTGCGTCATCGCTTTTCTCGTCTTTCTCCTGTAGCTCTTGAAGGTATAGAAGACCTGCTCTAAGCGGAACCTTCCTGCTGTCTCCTGTTTTGGTCCTCCTAAAATGGACTTTTACGATCTCATCTTGGAATAGAATGTCTTTCCATTTGAGGCCTAAGACTTCTCCGACTCTTCCACCAGAACTCCATAAAGTCATGACAAGCGCCTTGTCTCGGGTTCTGTCAGTGTTTTTCACCATCTCTTCTACTGTCTTCGGTGTGGGTAATCGGTCAGGATCTACCGGTTTGTCGGTTACTGTAGTACTGAAAAAGTTGCATAGCTCTTCTCCGTTGAAATCTGAATGCTTTTTCTCCATGTAATCTACATAGAACTTTCTTATTGCTTGTTTGTATTCTGAAAGCGTGTATTCTGAAAG
>CAZSAB010000051.1:0-3455 GCA_964604885.1 uncultured archaeon | reverse complement strand
TACCTTCCAAAGGTTCACTGAGAGGCCACCTGTGCTTTCTGAATATTTTTCCTGAGTTTGTCTCCTGAGTCTTCTCGCTTTATCTCAATCCAATCAACATCTTCGATATAATCTCTGATCTCAACCTCATCATGTTCATCCTTCAAACTATTCACAATGAAAGCCTTGGCAGTCCAGGAGTCCTGAAGGTAACTCCATAAATCGCTTCCAATTGGATTTTTTGGTTCACCTGTACTGTAGTGGTCGGAATCACTCTCAAATCTTCCATTTTCTACTGAGGATACTGAGGATACTGAAGATACTGAGTGGTTTTCCGGATTATTTTCAGTCTCTGAGGAAACATGTTCTTCATCTTTACCAATCGAAACCAGGTCATCTGCAAAAGAAGTCAAGTTGTATCTAGTCATTGAATCCCTGAATGTTTCACGATCAATCTCCAAACAAGTGTACCCACTAGAATCAGTTACCTTCATACTGTCATCTCTAATTAAATCATAATCCCTGAGTTTTGATCCAACTCCTTGAGAAGAAAGCTGATAGTTCTCATCTCTTTGAAGCTCTTCATTAACGTATTCTGCAAGATCTGAGAACCTAACCTGTATCTGTTCAGCCTCTTGGTCATTAAACACCTTAACAAGCTTGACTAAAATCTTCTTTACAGATGCATTAAGATCTGAAACTCCAGAAATATCTTCCTCTTCCTTAATCCTATTCTTCAGCTCTTTTGCTGCCTTTCCCCCCTTGAAGTAACCCACTATTCCACACCACAAACTTAATTTGTCAGCTTCTCTACCTGAAACAGATAAATTACTTCTATAATCTTCTATACCCTCTGTTATTTCCTTCCAGTTAAATAAAGAGTAGGCTGCAACCTGGTTTCTAAGTTTTTCAGCTTCTTCTCTATTTTCAGTCCCTATTTTTGCAGGATCTGCCATGTCTTCATCAGTTCTTACAGTTTTCAGGAAAGTGCATCTTGATTCAAAGGAATCAACCCATCCACGTACACTGTTAGCAGAGAACTTCTTTGGATTGAAGCTGTAAATGCTTTGAATCTGTTCTTCAATACCAATCTTGTCAGGATCAGCTATAGGATAGCTCCCGCCTTTTCTGTAGCCCGAGTTAAACAGTTTGATGGTTTCGCTTTTCGCTTTATCTCCTTCCTTTTCTGTCTCTTCAAGGTTAAGACTTGATTGGAAGCTGTGGGCAAATCGTACTGATGCCTTTGGTGTACCTACATTAGGACTTAATCCATTGTATTCAAGCCAGGAAGTAGCAAGTTGTAGGCTTGTTTTCCCTGTATCTGGTTCACCATGCAGGTAAAGGTAAAATGTGTATCCTATTGGCTGGATCAGGTATGTGTGGAAAATGAAAGCTGTCAATAGATCATACCATTCTTCATGGTAGTGGCTCCAATACTTCTTAACAAAGCTTTTCACTTCTTCAAAGAGTTCTTCTTTCTCCTTTATTTTTTCAGTTTCTTGAAGAAGTTCAAGGATTTGGTTTGTCGGCTTGAAAATTTGTTCAGCAGGTTGCTCGCTTATCTTATGCTTGAACTGTACTTCTTCACCTTTTAACCGCATGAAGTCGTAATCCATTGCCTGTTTGTCTTTATCAGGTATACTTTCCCATTCTTCTTCACTTGATATTTCTTTTTTTCTTTCCTCTAGCTTATTCTTCACTCTGATTACTTCTCCAGAGCTTGTAAGTGCTACAGGGAAATATCTTCCTCGATTTGAATTGTAAAGCCAGGTTATAATGTAGAATGTGTCTTCTACTACTCCAGATAGTCTTTTCTTTACTGGTTCTTTCTGGTTTGCAAGATCAAACATGTTCTCCTCTGAGGACTCATTTGATTCGGAAAACTCCTCAGTATGCTCAGTATCTTCAGTATGCTCAGTAGTTTTTCCCGATGTTTCCTCTTTTGCCTGCCTCAGTTCACTTTTCGTGACTTCATATTCACTACTCCACTTTCTTATCAAAGCCATCTGTTTCGATTCTTCCCAGTCTTTGATCATTCTGAAGATCTTCTTCCTGGCTTCTGGTTTCTCAAGTTCAACTGTCTCTTCTTCTACCTCTTCCATCTTCAAATCTAAGAAGCTAGAAGAATCTTCCAAAAGACCTGAAATGTCATAACCATTCTCTGTGGTGTGGTCATCTAGGTCATCTACGTCAAGCTGAACCATGTTAGGTCTTTTACCTGACTCCACAAGCTGTCTAGCTGTCTTCTCTGCACCTTTCTGACCTGCCTCATCACTGTCATTCACCAAGTAAATGTTAGAATATGACTTAACTCTCTCTATAACTTTGTCTATGTCATCCTGCCTGAATTGTACTGTAACAGGGCTTACAACGTCAAGACCTGCCTTCCATGCACTTATAGCATCTGTGACACCTTCTGTTATCACTACATCATCTTTTTCACCGTCTGAGAACTGGTAAAGAATATGCTGGTTGTAATCTGTGGTTCTTGTTTTCTTGTACTTTGCATCACTTTCACTGTCTGGAAGCTTTCTACCTATCATGAAGTAGGTCTGATCTCCTCTCATGTATGGAAACACTATCCTACCTTTCAAATGGCAGAAGACTTCTTCATCTGACTCTGAGAAAAGACCTGAGTCAATTAAGGCTTGTTTATTGTATCTGCTGGTTAGTGTGTCCACATCTTCATGTGATAGAAAACCTATCTTGGTTTCATTCATTATGTCACTGTCAAAGTTTCTCTTATCTTTGATATTGTCTAAAAGATCTTCTTTTTGTTTGTGGAGAGTGTCATAAGCTAGGTCTCTAGCCTTGTTTAACACTTCTTTGGCTTTTTGTTTTCTATCTATAGTTTCTTCATCTATTTCTTCAAAGTTCTCTGGGAAATGTTCTTTCATCCAACTAATGGCTTTGCTGGTGTCATCCCACTGTTTAACGTGCATAAGTAAAGATACAGCTTTTTTACCACCTGAACCATGACAAGCAAAGTATTCACCATGATATAGTGAAAGATCCCCGGTGTTATTGTCATGTACAGGACAGTAATAATCAGTTCTTCCATCTCCTCTGGTTTCTACACTTAACCCTAGCTCCTGAGCCATTTCTTGGAGTGTAATCATTTTTTACACGTACCTTGTTCTTTCGATTTTTTCGTTGGTTTTCCTAAGCTCTTCTGCTATTTCTTCTAAAGCCTTAACTAGTCGATCTTGTGTTTCTTGGTTCATGCTCTTCCCTCCACTAAATCTAGTGTACGGCAAAGTTGTGCTTCTGAATGTCTTCTGAGCCGGTTCATGTTCCGTGAGGCTTGAACAGGGTCAGCAAACACCATCGGAAGTGTCTCTACCGCTTCCAGGAGACAGTACGCGAACCAGTCTCTGATAGCCCAGATCTCCTCTTCATCATTCATGATGAACGGCCTCCAAGCCTTTTCCTTGTTTGATGAGGTTATGTCAGCTAGTTTCTGATTCTCGCTGATT
>CAZSAB010000050.1:0-3682 GCA_964604885.1 uncultured archaeon | reverse complement strand
CCTGTAGAAAAGCAGGAAATCTCCTTGGTTAATCTTCTTCCAGCTGGACTTTGTTCCCTCACGGTTACCCCATATAGACACCACATCATGATCAAAATTTTGATCAGAAAACTCATTAACCGTTTCAGTGGGTACACGCCGTATAACAGTATCTCTCAGATGTGCATATGCATCATCGTTACTGCAGGGAGCAAGGAACAGTTGCGAATTCTTCTTCATGTTTTGAGTCTTGGCAAGAATTCTGTTAAATCTGCCGACCCTGCTTCTAGAAGACTTATGAAGAATTCTGTTAACATTAATCATATGAGTAAAGATGTTGTTGATATTTTCTGTGGAGCCGGCGGCACATCTACAGGACTGATTCGTGCCGGCTATAATGTTAAGCTAGGTATTGATAATAACGAAAGAGCAATAAAATCATTTTCTGAAAACCATGAGGAGGCAAAAGGCCTCGAAACAGATGTAACAGAACTAGAAGCAGATGAAATAGATGTTGATCCATTTTTAATGACGGGATCACCGCCCTGCCAAATATTTAGTAATGCCAATAGACACAAAGGTAAGGAAGCTGATGAGAAGTATCTGTATCAAGAATATTTGAGAATGGTAGAAGAATTGGAGCCCAATTTTGTTCTAATGGAGAATGTGCGCGGAATGGAAAGCATATCCAAGAGAATAATCAGAGAAATGGGCGAAATAGGATATATTGCAGATACAGTAGTATTAAACTCAAGAGAGTTTGGCATACCGCAAAATAGAGAAAGACTGTTCTTCTTAGGGATTAGAAAAGATGTATATGACACAGAACCAAGCTTTGCCCTCAGCAAACTGAAAATGAAGGTTCTATCAAGAAAAAAGAACCAAGAAAAACCTCTAAAAGAAGCTTTATGGGGACTGAGAGAACTAAAACCAAGAGAAGAGAAACTTAATACAAATCTAGAATCAGAAGACCATGGGCTCACAGAGGATGAACATATACACGATGGAGAAGATCCTACAGAGTATGTAAAACGAATTAATGGCGGAGAACTACCTGATAAAGTCTATAATCATAAGGCTCGCTACCACAATGAGAGGGACAGAGAAATCTATTCTCTGTTGCCGGAAGGAGAAAATGCCGAACACTCAAGTATTCAGGACATCATGCCTTACAAAATAGGCTCTTTTACCGATAAATACTACAAACTGGATAGAGATGAAGTCTGCAAGACTATTACCGCGCATATGTCTAAAGACTGTAACAGCTATATTCATCCGGAAGAAGATAGAGGCCTAACCCCTAGAGAAGCAGCAAGAGTACAGAGCTTCCCAGATGACTACCGTTTCTATGGACCATACACATCATGGTTTCAGCAGATTGGTAACGCGGTTCCTCCACTAATGGCGGAAGAAATTGGACGAGGATTCCAAGAAACCCATGAGGAACTTAGTTAGGTGTTGAAGATGATAATAGTTAGTACAAATTCTACAATCACGGAGACTAACAATATATGACGGATATTGACTGGAAATTTTCTGACCTAGATGCGAGCGGGCAGAAAAAAGGAGGAGACCCTAGCGAGAAAGCATTTGAAGGAAACTTTGATACATTTGTGAGAGAAGCGGTTCAAAACTCGAATGATGCAGCTGTAGAGAGGCCGGCCGAAGTATTCTTTGATTTAGTAGAGTTAACTGGCGATGACCTGTCAGATTTCAAAGAACGAATAAACTGGGAGAAATTAGAAAGGCATCTGAACGCTGTAGCTTCTTCAGGACGGATGAAGAAAGTTAACAGATTCCTAGAACGTCTGGAGGAAAATGAATCTCTCAGGATTCTGAAAGTAGAAGACAGAAACTGTGAAGGATTAACCGGGGCAGAAGACGACGATAGCTCAAACTTTACAGGCCTAATGAAGCACACGTTATTCAGCAACAAAGGAGAAGGATCTGGAGGTAGCCACGGAATGGGTAAATCCGTATATTGGAGATTTTCAGAAGCAACAACAGTACTGGGTACTTCATATCTCACCGAAGAACCAAGTGGAAAGAAATCACCTCGTTTCATCGGAAGAACCAACCTTCCAAGCCACGAAACTGTAGAAAACGGAGATGAAATGGAATACAGCGGACCAGGATGGTTCGGGAAAATATCTGAAACAGAAGTTAACGGTAAGAAAAGAGTAAGAGCAGAGTCTGTATGGGGAGAAGACGCCGAGGAAATTTCTGAAAGACTCTACAATTCACATACCTCCGAGACCACAGGGACATCTCTTTCAATAATAGGTTTCAGCGAACCAACATCGGAAAGAAGATCACCTGCCGAAATAAAGAATCTCATGGAAAACGCAGCAATAGAGCACTTCTGGCCTGCTTTGCACAAAGAAAGAAACTATCTTAATGTAAAAATACGAGACGTAGCAGGTGCAGAAAAATCTGTCAAACTTCGAGAAGACGACGATGTATGGCCATTCGTAGAGTGCTGGAATGCATTTCTTCAAGACGACTACAGCGACGAATTTAAGTTCCCTGGAGATATAGTGAAGAGGGAGGTGGATGTCTCACTTCCGGACAAGAAGAGTGGCGAGGAAACGCAAGATGCATCAGCGACTCTCGTAGTAAGAAGAGCAGACAGAGATGTAGACGCAGAGTACCAGAATCAGATGGCTATGTTCCGTTCTCCAGGCATGGTTGTTGACTACAAAAACTACGGAAATGTTTCGGTAGCTGCACAGCCTTTCCATGCTATACTGATATGTGGTGAGGCCAAAACAGAATCTCAGGTTGATGAAAGTGACGAAGACCTAGAAGAGTTCCTGAAGAATGCAGAGCCTCCTGCGCACGACAGATGGAAATCAACACAGAATCTCCGAGAAAATTATAAACTAGGATACAAGAAGGCACTGAAGGAACTGGAAAGAAACGCACGAGAGAATCTGAAAGATGTAATTGTACCGGAAGTCAAAGACGGTGAGAGAGGGCCAGACAAGTTATCCACAAAATTCGAAATGTCAAGAAAGAAAGGAGGTTCTAAAAAGAAGGGGAGAAATCCTCTGAACTTCAAGGATCTTTCAGGTCATCTGAATGGAGAAAGCTGGAAGATCTACGGATTCATAGAATGTGGAGATGATGACCACTATGGATGGACGGCTAATATTGAACTACAGATAGTAGGAGAGGATGGCTCACATTATGAGAAAATACCTATTGAAACCATCAATTCGCCTAATGCTGAGTCCAGTATAGAAGATGGTGTAGCCAAGCTTAATGTTCCTCAAGGAGAGTTTGGGGTTCAGTTTGAAGGTGATTCTGAGGAACTAGGAGAAGATGTTAGGCAGAGCGAAATCGAAATGAAAATTACAGGACAGGTAAAGGAGGAGTAAAAGATGTCAGGACAGGTAAAAACTGCAAAACTCAAACCATACAGAAACAAGCCATTTGCGCTTGAGATGGCGGTCAGAAAATTCCGTGTTGACAAAGATAGAGGAGATAAAGAACACATATTCCCTGAAAGAAAACTGGTCGAACTCGAGAACTACAGAAACTATTCTGATTTGACTCTATATCTGGACTTCGATATCTCTCGAGAAAATCTAAAGGACCTAGTTCCCGAGAACGAAAGAAATGAGCTACCTCTTTCTCTAATAATTGTGTCTCGTTGTACTAGGACATCACAAAGAGAAGCTCTATTCAAGAAGGACATAGA
>CAZSAB010000049.1:0-3705 GCA_964604885.1 uncultured archaeon | reverse complement strand
AGATAACGCAGCAGGCGGAACAGAGGCATGGGTTAAACTACTGCAAAAATTTGCTCTGGGAGATAAGGAAGGAAATAGCCCCAACTACTGTCCTAACTGTGGAGAAGAGCTATAAAGTCCAAAACCATCAAAAAGTAGTGGTCCAATTCATGGATATGAAGAACCTCAACGAAGAAGAAAGAAACTTCCGATTAGGAGTTGCCGCAGGAATGGGTATAGGATCAGCAGCGATCTATTTCTTCAGCCAGCATCAAGAATTAGCTTATCTCTTGACAGCCTTCGCAGCTATGTATGTAATTTTTTACATAATGGAATATTCTCCAATCAAAGCCATAGTGGATAGATTATTCTAGGAAGCATCACTACACAAGATTCCTACAGAAGAATCCCACATAACATTCCTACAGAACTCTCTTATAGAACATTGCTACAGAAGATTCTTACAGAAGAAAAGTAAAGAAGAACTACAAAGGGAGATATGATAAGGTGAAACCCGTGATGCGAATCCACATAATGCGAATCCACATGATGTGAACGCAAATGATGCGAATAGACATGAAATAAATTAACGACTATATCATGGACAATTACAAAATAGACGATTAGATTGTTGGGATGAAGCAAAAAGCAATGTTCTGGAAGTAATTCAAGATAAAATCAGAGAGGATATCAGAATAACTATCTCTAGCAATGAAGTCCAAAAGTTTGGTCGGTTTAAATAGGGGAGACCAAAAAGTCCGAGAACCTTATTATACATTAATTATAAGGTTCTAAGAAAAATTTTAGGTCCTCCTTTTAAATTGACTAGGCAATCCCGAAATAATGATCGAAATTCCTTTCGCACTTTACTATCGTAGTAGGGTTTTCATAATCTTGGATGACATACTCCAGATCATTGAGTCTATCTTTCTTCTTATTCCATGTAGGTTTGCTGATATCTACTTCCTCCAACAATTCAGTAATCTTCATTTTATCTACACCAGATTCTTTGAAGGCTTCTTCAACTCTCTCCTCGAAAGGTCTGTCTTCTATAAAGAGATCACCTGACTTCATGTAAAGTCTTGGGTGGTTGTCGATCATCTTTTGAGGATGCCAAGGTAAGTCTTTGAGTTCCTGCGGTATGGAGTCTCTATACCTAATAATCCTGTCCAATATTGAAACCCATAAATCCGCAAAGTCTTCATATTCTACGACTTCAGCAAATTGCTCTCTGGAAAACAGCTCTCCTGTTGCTACTAGATGTTTTCTTTCATTTTCCTGTTTTCTCATCCTGCCATAAGCGTCCTTTTTCTCCATATTAACTATTTGTCTATACACTATGTCTGCAGGCTCTATATCTCCCGAATAGCCCGACATAGTTACATTAACATTATCCTCCCATGAATACTCCCATGATGGAGGAAGTGGATAACCTTCTATGTTTGGTTTAGTTCCAATCTTAGTGGTTTCAATATATTCTTTATCTATTGATGTTTTAGATATTTCATCTGGCATTTTGCCGAACATATTCCAGCATTCATTTGCTATTTCCCTTTGTTTTGGTCTTGGAGTTCCAAAAACAAATGAAAGGTCTGTTTCCAGGTCCTTACCTCTCATGTTTCCAAAGTATTGATTTTTATCAGCCTGTTGCTGGTTTAACCTAGGTATCAGTTCGGAGTATGTGACATACTTTGGATCATCTTCTCCCAACCAATAAGATAAGACTCCTTCAACACTCTTGATTTTATCAACAATTTGATCTCTGAGCTTGCCATCATCTAATACTCTGCCTTTGGTCAAGCTCGTTTTAATGTGATGACAGACGGTTTTGTAATCTGCCTCAGGTTCTATCGTGAACCACTCATAATCGTCTTCAGCCAAAACCTGTTCTACTGCCTCCTTGGTAGCTTGGGCATAATTAATGATGACATCCGCATTCAATGAGTAGAGATAGTTTAGATAGTGCTGGTATATGATGCCTTTCACATTTTCTTCGTTACCTTTTGGATGGTTTCCATCAGGAGATACTGATCTTCTATGGTAAGACAAGAGTATTTGCCAGCCGTTGCCTCTTTGATACTTGGCTAGATTGTTTAGAGATTTTTTGAGCTTCGATAGAGTTTCTATTTTATCATAGTCAGGTTTGTTGCTAAGGACTTCAGCTTTGATGCTGGTTGTTATCTTACCAGGCATTCCTTCTTGTATTTCGCCTAGGTCCAGAAGAATTCTATTAAACAGGTTTCCTCTGGGTATGTTGGGAATTGAGTTATTTGTAAAAGGAATTATGTGGTCTCCTGCTACATTTCCATGATCGGTCCTGAAGTCATACCATTGACCTCTAAAAGTCGAGTTTTTTGTTTTCTTAGTGTTTCTGACATAGTATCTCGTGTTCTTCTCGATTTTCTGGGTAAAATTAGTAAGAACCTTTCTCGTCTGTTTATCCAATTGATCCCAGAAACCGAATTCCTTCAAACGATTTTCCAGTTTATATAAATAGTATATTTCTCCCGTTAGCATCCGGAACGGGTTTTCTTCTACAAATAGTAGGTCAGCTTTCTTGACATATTCAGTCTTTATCAGGGGCTTTGTAGTATAGAATGACTCATCTTCTTCCATGTCTTCTTGATATGTTTCTTTGTCGTCTTGATGCCACAGTTCCTTCACATGAGCGGCTGGGATTTCTTTGAATGCTTTATTGATTTCATCTAGCTTATTTTGCGTGTAATTATGCTTGAGGTTTTGATAGAAGTAGTTTTCGACACCTATTTTCTGGGTGAACTTGTATGGTTTCTTTCCCTTAGATGGATTCATTTTCTGTTTGATCCATCTAATATCTGGGCTTACAATTCCTACTGTGGTGTCCGAGTTTTCGTAGTGTTCCGCCACGCAGAGGGCATAGAGACTTTTACCAAGTCCTTCATCTGGCTGTGATTCTTTTTCTGAACCTGCGTTAATTACCAGATTGCCTCTTCTGATTTTATTCTCTTTATATAGATTCTTTTCCACTATCTTTGCCAGATTGCTTGGCTTTACTCTGTTAAGGTCATTTCTGTCTAGCATAACCTTACCCCGTGAATGTCTCCGCTTCCGATAGAATCTTCTCTACCTCAGATCTATCTATTTTCAAGTGATAGTAAATTTCTCTAGGGATTGCACGAGGATTCTGAGATAAATAGCTGAAAACTGCTCTTCTCTCTGGATGGTTCAGAACAGGGTTGTGAACTAAATTTTCACAATTTCTACAATGCCCGTGATTGTGATTCAATCCTACGAAAATTTTTGTTTCAGCACCACAATGACTACATTCTGCTTGAGGGTGGCAGTCACCTATTTGGCAGGCTGGACATTCAGTTCTGGAACATTCTCTAACTTTCTTCCTTATTTCTGGAAGCTCTTCAGAATCAAATAGTTTTTCACTGTCTTGAGCCAATTTCCTGAATTCTTTTTCTAGATCAGGCAGTTCAAAATGCTTATAGCAATTATCACAATGATATCCCGTCAAATAAGGATTGCCTTGTTCAATCATAGATCTTCACCTCAAGGTTTGTGACTTCTGTGCTTTTCTTCCTCCTGAATTGCTTGGGATTACTATTGTAGGCGTCTTTGAACTTTTCTGATGGGAAATAATGAATAGTCTTTCCTTCTCTTTTCTTTGGTCTTGAAGAAAGCATGTCTAGAGAGTTGCTCATTTTTGTTTGTTGCTTTTTAGATAGATAGTCGGTATCT
>CAZSAB010000048.1:0-3831 GCA_964604885.1 uncultured archaeon | reverse complement strand
AAGATGAAGAGTTAAGAGAGGCTGCCAAGGAAGTTTCAGAGATATTTGAATCAAACAAAGTCGTAGACTGGAAGAACAAAGTTAACACTAGGAAGAAAATCAAGAGAGAAATAAAGATGCTATTGATTGAGTTCGACATCAACAATTCTAAAATAAAATCAGTAACTAATGAATTGATGAAAATTGGGGGAGAACACTATTAGCTCAATTCATATAGGACAAGTTAAGGTTCCCTACAGTGTAGAATGGAGTAATGATAGAGAGACTATTGGTTTGAATATCAACTCTGAACAGGAAATAGAGGTAAAGTCTCCTGTTAAACTAGAAAGAGATGATATTGAGGAAACGCTTCATGAAAAGAAGCCCTGGATACTAGAAAAGATAAACAGGATCGAAGAAGAATCGTTCCCTCCAAAAAATAAAGAATTTCTGAGTGGAGAAAAGATTCTGTTCAAAGGTCGAAGATACCATATCAAGGTTCAAGAAGGAAATAAAACAGAGATATTTTTTAACGGCGATAAATTTCATATTAAATCAAAATACTATGGCAATGACAATGAAAGAAGGAAAGAAATAGCTAAAGAGCTTAAACAGTGGTATAAAGATAAAGCTAGCGAGGAACTAGTAGAAAGGACGAAAAGCCTATCTGATGAAATAGATAGCCAGCCACAGAGTGTTGAGGTAATTGATTACGAAAACAAGTGGGGAGAGAACAGAGGCAGAGACATAAGGCTTCATTGGAGGCTCATCATGTCTCCACAGGAAATACAGGACTATGTTATTGCCCATGAGCTATGCCATCTAGAAGTGAACAATCACTCCGAGATGTTCTGGAATCAACTAAGTTCAATAATACCGAACCACGAAGAAAAAAGAGAATGGTTAAGAAAGAATGCTGGGAAACTAACTATATAATGGCAGTTTAGTTGCCTCCTGTCGAAACCACCTCTTCAATATCATCGAGCATTCCTTTGTTTTCCAGAGTTTCCCAAAGAAGCTCTCTAGCCTCTGAAACTTTCTTCTCTCTTTCCTCTAACTCCTTGATTTCTAGCAGTCCATTACACTCGTAGCATCTATCTCTATGCCCTGAATTTACTTCGCCACAATCTTTGCAGGTCAGAGGCACTAGGTCTCTTACATCGTTATCCTCTGGGTTTTCTTCACCATAGCCTTCTCCGTAAGCATTGTTGCTATCAGAGTCATCTAGGCGAGTATATTCTCTTGTAACTTCTGACATAGCTATGTGTCCAATTCTCTTATCAATTTCTGACTCTTGCATCTCAAGGCTGGTATTCATGAAAGTTGTTCTGCTCTTACGAATGGTGTGAGTTTTTGGATCACATTCAAGACCTAGTCCTTCCTCAAGTTCGCCCAATTTCTTATTCAATAAGCTGTAGCTTGCTGGATGATAGGCATGCTTGTTCGTTGTGTCATCCGCATCTATTTTCTGTGTCCTGCAGAAAAGGTATGCATCATCATCTTCAGGCTTGGGATGCTCTTCCTCTAACCATCTGTCAATGACGGGGGCAGCTATCTTCACTCTACACTTCCTTCTTGGTGACTTAGCACCCTCTTCTGATTGCTCAGGATTAACACGGACATAGATGTAAGCCTTGCCATCCTCCTTGCTGTAATCGCCTATTCTGGTCCTCAGGGTTTCATTGATACGACTTCCTAAGTCCCAGTGTGTCAGGATAAGGCTTCTCCATCTCAATGACATATTTTGACAGATTAATTTGATGTCATCAGGCGTAGGAAGGTCACTTGGATCAGTCCTGTCTTTCACATCCTCGCTTACAGATGCTTTGATATCTCTGACTTTCTCTGGAACATCGGCTCTCTTGTCTACTGTGTCCTTTTCAGTCCACTTGAAGAAAATTCTGAGGAACTTTCGATACTCCTTCTTCGTCTCGGGGCTGTAACCTTTGCTGTAGTAAGCAGAGTTGTCTATCTGTTCATCGATCTCATCAATTTGAAGACTAGTGGCTTCTTTTAACCTGAGATCGTTTTCTTCATGTTCCAGAATTACTTTGGCTTTGCTGAGATAGGCTACCTGTCTTGACTTACCTTTATCGCCTTTTCTCAAGGCGTGGTAGAATTCCTTTAGGTCTTTCTTGTTTTGTTCTGAGATTTTGTCTGAGTTTTGAATAGCTTCGAGTCGTGCTTTTGGATTGTGATTGTGAATGTTAGTCATTGTGTATCCATTCGGATACCCCTTTTAACTTGGGGCGTATACGGGATACATTTCGTATGTAGAAGCGTCCTCTCGGGGCTAACCTTGCAGTCGGTAACCGATTCGGTCAAAGTTAAGGGTAGGCGGAGACCAAGAATATATGACTCAAGGAGATCCGCATAACCTCGAAAAAAGACTTGAAAACACAATTCAAAGCCTAGAATCCGAAAAAATCTCTTCTAACAACCAACAGCTTCTAGAAAGATTCTACAATTACCTAGTAAGCCAGGAGCTTAGTAATTCCAGAGTCACCAGACATCTAAGATGTGTTAAGGTGATGCTGAGTATATGGACGGAGACCTTTCTAGTGTTTCCAAGTCTAAGATGGTGGAGCTTGTAGGAGCAATCAACCAGAACCAGATTAAGGATACGGAGCTAGCAGACTCAACAAAGGCAGAGTACAGAAAGAGCCTGATCAAGTTCTACTCTGACTTCCTAAACACAATGAAGGATGACATTGACCAGGTTCCTAATGATCTTGACGGAGAGAAGCTTACTTCTTTACGTCCACTTGCAAGACAACTATGCCTGATCCTGAAACACTTCCAGAACCCGATACAATAAGAAAACTGGTTAGGAATGCACCTAAGACAAGAGACAAAACCCTTATGATGCTTCTCTGGTCAACAGGTGGAAGAATATCAGAGATATTTCTGATTCCCTTGAACAGCGGGAAACAATTCAGGGAAAACCTTGAGTCAGCGATAGCAGATGAAATAAGAAATAGCAGCAATACAGGAGATCTACCTCTGTCTGGTTCACCGAAACAAGATTATGAGCCAGACGAAGAGAGTGAAACTATCGAGATAAACACCAATGGAAATTTCATCTGTCTACCTAAAAAGCTAGAAATATAGCAAAGTGCTAGAGTTTGCTGTTTCAGACGTCAAAGAGTTCAATGATTTCTTCTTCTGTTAATCCTTGGCCCATTTCCTCTTCGTATACTTCAAGAGGATTGGTCAAGACCATCGACCTATATTCCTGTGCTAATTCTTCTCCCCTCCTGTATATTTCACGGGATTTGTCCAGTCTAAGTTCTTCTGGGCTTTCATCATCAATATAAAACTTGGGTGTTTCTCCCGGCTCTAGGTCTTGTTCATAGCATCTTTGAAGGAAAATGCCTGAGGCCTCCTCAATGCTACTTGCCGTTTCCCATCGAATATCCTCCTCTACCATTTCCATCCCGTGTAAATAGGCTGCTAAACTCAGTCGTGGATTATTTTCCATATTTGAAATGTGAGCCATCTCATGTGCTATGAGCCGCCCCCAATCAGCATTGGTGTAAACGTCATCATTATAATCTATTTTGACTGTAAGATCTTCAAGCTCTAACTTGTTCCCTGTATCCTCTTCCTTGTTGATGTTAAATGTATAGAAATCAGAAATAGCTCCCATAGGCGGCCTTTCTATAAATGGTAACTTCGTTATGAACCCTACGGAAAATCTGGGTTCAAAAGGTTCTTTACTCGATTCAATATTTGGAATAGAAACATCAATATCATAACCATCTTCCAAATGCACTGCCGCATCTTCAGCTCCATCCTCACAAATTTCCAAAACATCTTGGGCTGACATTTCTAAAACATCTTGTTCTGCAG
>CAZSAB010000047.1:0-4261 GCA_964604885.1 uncultured archaeon | reverse complement strand
TAGAGCGAGTCCCTTGTAAGGACTAGGCCGAGGGTTCAAATCCCTCTCGGGGCTTCCTTTACCAACTCGATAACCTTCTTGACGCGATCTCCAGCAGGTGGTCGCTCATACAGATCTCATCGTAAAATCTGTGTCGCAAATTCAAGAATTTGCTCAAGCAGTAACGGAAAAACCGGGTGCTGCATACCGGAAAGTTCTGAACTGGTTTAACCAAGCCACCGTAGAACACAAAGAACCAAGAATTACAATGGCTTTATCCATCAGGTAGATGTTGAAGACATCACAATCCAGGTCAAAGAATCGGCGTACTACCACAAGGAGTACAAGGAAGAGACTAAAGGCGAGTACAGGAAAACGCCAAACCTTGAAAGGGTCGATTGCCCGGATTCAAAAAATTTCTTTGTTCTCCTCTCAGTCTTCTCTCCACTTTTTGAAATTTTTTGCTATAAATTTAGGCTCTCTTATCAGGATTCAGTCTATATTCTCTGTATCTAGTTCTGAGACGGAACTTATCTGTTCTAGGTCTTCATCGTTTGTAACTAGTTTTTCGTCTCTGTTAATCGCGACAGCAGCTATTAGGAGGTCCGGTGCCGGAACTGCCTTTCCCTCGCTTCTCAGTTTCCTTTGAACTTTTACTGCCAGAACCTGATCTTCTGATGTCAGTGTGTAAACTTCTCCTTCAAATAGATCTGATTCTAGAACCGGCGGGAACTCTATTGAGGATACTATAGAAATGTTCTCTGGTATTTCCTCATCTGATCGGTATCTGTCGATTATTACGTTTGTATCTACTATCATTCAAGCCGATCTCTCGGCTTCTTTCTCAGGGATTCAAATACTTCTTCTTCATCTCCAAGCTCGGAACTTTCCTCATCTACTACTAGCCTTAGTAGTTCAGGAGAGATACTGCCTCTTTCCATTCTGGAGAAGGCAACCTCTCTCACAAACCTGTCTCTGTTATCAGAGTTCAGGATGTTCAGTATTTCATCTTCAACTTTGTCTACAGTAGTCACGTTGAGGAAGCGGGCTCCAATTTTAAACCTCTAATCCACGACCTAAGAACCAGATTCTCCAAGAGAGAACTATTTGATATCTCCTTAACCAAATTCATCAGAGTCGCTGGTGAAGTTTGTTATATCCATCTTAAGGGCTAAAAATGGAGAAGCTTATTGTTTAGGCTTAGAGAACACTCTCGGGGCGCTAACCTTAGAGACAAACATGTGGATCTAGTTTCATTTGTTGACCAACAGGAATTCATCTAATACATATCGCGATGAGGATGCTTCAAAGCTTAATTGTCGATTAGATCCAGCCCTTGGTTTCTCCATCCTGTGACTCCTTGCTTCAAGCTGTATGCTTCGAAGCCATCTCTCTGTAGTAGTGCTGCGAATTTCTTAGATTTTCTGCCTCGGGGACAGACTAGAAGTATTTTCTGGTTCTGTGAGAATGGTTTTCCTGTCTCTATCAGTTCCTTGAGCTTTTCTTCAGGTATGTTGATTGAGCCTGGTATATGTGCCATCTGGTAGGCAGGGTTGGAGCGTGAATCCACGATAACAGGATTTTCCTCCTCTATCCATTCCTCCGCATTATCTACTGAGATTTCTGGGACTTGTTCGAGTTCTTCTTCCGTCAGTGTTTCTGTGCCTTCTCTTTCCTCCCCACCGAATATCTCTGGTTTCCTTTCTTTGATGTAGGAACGGTAGTGTTCGAATCGGTCACAAGCGAAAAATACTGCAGTTTTCTGCTCTTCCAGTTCCTGGTCGATTTTGGAAAGTTTTCGTTCGAGTGCGATGTAGTTTGCTCCTGTTGTGGGGCCAGCCAGGACTCCGCATTCTCTAATGAGTGTTAGCATTCCTTCGAGAGCGTCTTTTGAGTCGATTACTGCCCTGTCGCTGTAGAGTTCTTTTTCGTATAGCCCTACTTCCCACATTTCGTTTGCTGTTCTGATTCCTGGTATAAAGTCGTCCTGTGATGATACTATACCTGTTACTTCAAGTTCAGGGTTTTCTTCCTTGAGCTTCTGTGCTGTTCCTTTTGTGCTACCTGTTGTTCCGAGCCCTCCGAAAAGATAATCGACTTTTCCAAGGTCGTCAATTATTTCCTGTCCTGTCTGCTCTCTGTGGACTTTTGTGTTTTTCTCGTTGGTATACTGTCCTGTTCGGAAGTATTTATCGCCTTCTCGATTCATCAAACGGTCCAGATGTGTAAGCGGGTCGTCTGGGTCGTTAGGGTCAGGACATTCACTTTTTCCAGGAAGCTCCTCTATCTCCGCCCCCATCGTGATAAGAATATCCTTGATCTCATCGACCTTAATACGGTTAGTGATAGTCTTGAAATCAAGTGCATGTGTTCCTGCGATTCCCTGTATTGCTTTGGCAGTGTTCCCGCTTGAGGACTCCAAAAGAGTCTGATTCTTTTCCTTGATTTCATCTATATCGTCTCTGATTAGTTCCCAGGCTACACGGTCTTTGATTGAACCGAAAGGACTGTGATATTCAAGTTTGACATAGACATCTATGTTCTCAAGCTCTGTAACTTCTTCATCGATTTTCAGTAGCGGCGTGTCGCCTATTAGCTCTGTTATTGAATCAACTTTCACCTAGGTTCCCCCCTTCAGGCGTCTGTTAAACGATACCAGTTGTCAAGAAATCGAGTTGTATGTTCCAAGTCCAGATTTTCTTCATCTCTAAGTGAGCCTTCCACAGACTTTCTGTAGTCTCTTTTGTGATCGAAGCTGTTTCCGGCAGTCTGGATATAGAGATTATCGTCTCTCATATATACGCTATCACTTGAACTGTGTTCGTGATCTATGTCCGCAGTCAAACAGACAATAGGCTCATTCCTCTCCACTAAGTCCAGATATTCTTCAAGTTGCCCGGGCTCATCCACTGGAATAACCCCTGCTTGTTCAAGAGCATCAGAAACAGCATCTTCATAGTGGATACCGTCATCCTGAATGTCGTATCCTTCTCTTCTGAGCAATCCTACACCAGGGTAATTTGGAGGAAACAAATACATAGACCTAAAGTCTCCTCTTTCCTGGTCTAATGCATTTCGAACGGTCTCGAGCCTTTCAACATCTGTAGAGTCGTAGTCAATTGATACATCTCCCAGGTCTGCTTCCCAGAGAGCTATCAAATTTCGGTTATCCTGCAGTAAGTCAATTGCAGAATCATGAAACCGCGATGTGCTCTGAAAATCTATTATGGGTAGATCATTCGGGGTTTTATCTAGTGTGTCCTGATCAAAATCCGTGTTAAAATTGAATTTCATTGTAGTATTTCTTCACCTGTGTAGAGTTCGTCTTTTTTCCAGTCGTTGTCGCCGTAGACTGCTACTTTATCGGCGGTATCGTGCTGAATCGTTCTTGATTCGCCGAAGTCCATATGGTATGCTGCGGTGTTTACGAAAACTGCGAGGTCGCCTTCTTCTGGTTTTTTGTCGAGGAAGGTCTTGTGTTTGTAGATGAAGTCTGATTCCAGGCATAGGTTGCCAACGAAGAATACTCCGTCTTTAATTTCTTCTCTGTCTTCGTCTCTGTGGATGATATAAGGGTCTACCATCAGTTCCCAGTTCTGCGGGTTGATGTTTGATTTGTTCATATCGAGTCCGACCAGTTTCTCTCCACAAGCATCTTCTTTCACAAAGCTTGCTTTGCCGACTGTTATGCCCGCTAAATCGAGTAATGCTCTTCCTGGCTCGATGTAAAGCTCTATCATATAATCTCTGAGAAGATCTCTAAATGTTCTCTCAAAGCCTGGTATCTCCCTAGACAGCAGCTTGTAGAGGTAATCGTCTTTGGCTGTTTCGTTATAGTAGCTGTATAAGTCAACTGAGCCTTTCACACTCTGGTTTTCCGAACGCAGCCCGAAGCTGTGGCTGTTCCAGGTTATTCCTTCTCTCTTACCTGCCACTGATTCCTGGATTGCTTCGAGGTATTCGCTCCATTCTTCTCCGCTCTCCAGGTAGTTTACTTTCATTCCGCCTCCAATATCCAGTATCTGTGTCTGGTATCCTTCGGAGTGGAAATCTTTTACAAGGTCGAAGATGTTCTGGAGTGCGATAGCCTTCTTCCTCATATTCGCTGTATCCAGATGGAAGGCAAAGCCTTGGAAGTTTACTGAGTTGTATTCATCGAGCTTCTGAATTATTACTTCTTTCTTGTCTACAGGTATTCCGAATCTTGAATGTTTCTGTATGGCTTTTCTGTCTCTGGGAACAAAGTTGTTCAACCGGATCAGGACATCAGTTTCATTTCCGA
>CAZSAB010000046.1:0-4454 GCA_964604885.1 uncultured archaeon | reverse complement strand
GCTATAGAGGATGAACTCTATTTGCGGAAACAGAAGAACCCAAAACTACAGAAGTTTGCCTCAGAGGATAAACTCGAGGACTTCTTTGTAAAGAGTCTGGAGAATGTGCAGGGCGATCAGAGAGATGTCATGATATTCGGAGTAGGTTATGGCCCAGACGAGAACGGAAAGATCACGATGAACTTTGGACCTCTAAACAGAAAAGGTGGAGAAAGGAGGCTGAACGTAGCAGTCACCAGGGCAAAAGAGAAAGTTATAGTCGTCACATCCATACAGCCTGGAGAACTAGACACATCCAGAACCTCAAGCAAAGGCCCAAAACACTTCAAAAAATACCTTGAATACGCTAAAAACGGTGACCAAGTACTAGAAAGAGACATTAGCTCTAACAACCAAGAAGAATTTGATTCAGAGTTTGAAGAAGCAGTCTACACCAAACTTCAGGAAGAAGGCCTAGACGTGACAACACAAGTCCAAAGTTCAGGATACAGCATAGATCTAGCAGTAAAACACCCAGAAAAGCCAGGAAAATACATGCTTGGTATAGAATGTGATGGGGCGGCCTACCACAGCACCAAGACAGCAAGGGAAAGAGACCGACTAAGACAGTCAGTACTTGAAGATCTCGGATGGAACATCCACAGAATATGGTCCACAGACTGGATAAGAGACGAAAAAGGACAGGTTGAAAAAATCCTGAATAAGGTAGACGGTCTAAAGGAAAATGGGAAAAATACTGAATAGTCTCATTAACTGTAGAGGAAGAAAGTCTACGCCATTTAATTTCTTCAAGGATTTTTACTTTTTCTTCATGCTCTTAGGACCCATTACAGGCATATCGATGCTCTTATCAGAAAACCCTGAAGACTATATTATAGGCAGTTATACGACCTTCGTTTATTTCGGCGCCCTCGCTTTCTATTGGACTCCCGTTTTTCAGGACAAATTAGATATCAGTAGCAGATCTCTGAATATTTTGATGTATCTATTTCAGTGGGTGCCTTTCTTTGGTAATCTAGGTTTGGTCGTTCTAAAACTTAGTAAGAGAAACAAAAGCAGTCATAACTCAGATAAAATCCAGAAAGTTGAGTTGAAAAGGAAGAAAACAGATTCAGGAGATAAGGTATCTTCTTCAGCTGAGAAATCAGGAGGTAGAGAGAATAAAGAGAAACTTGAGAATAAGGAGAACTCTGAAACAGGTGAAGAGAATGCCTCAGAGCCAGAAGATGGCTTCAGTGATAGGATAAAGAATTTTCATAGAAGAAATGGTCCTGATGCAAGGATATTAGAGAAAATAGGTAGAAGGATGATAATCACCGATGATTATGATCCTGAGAAAGTCTTCAAAGTTCTCGATCAAGCCTACAAAGTAAGGAGGAAGAGCAGGGATAGATTGGATAGAGACGAGTATAGAAATAAGAGGGAAGATCTCAGGAAAATTGCTGAAGACGCAGAAGAGGACGATCTAGCTCTTACAATTAGAAAATTAGAGAATCTACTTGGAGAAGATATAGATGTCGTTTTCAAAGACGAAACTGATTCAGTAGACTCCAAAGAAGAGGAAAAAACTGAAAATCAAAATCAGGGAGAGCCAGAAGAGAAGGATGAACCCTTGGATCAGAAGAGTACCGATAATAACTATGTAGAGAAGATAAATAGTTTCCATGATCAAGGAAGTTATCGTTTCCGGCTTTTAGAGAGGATAGGAAGGAGGCTTCTAAATCAAGGTGCTTCAGCTGAAGAAGTTTATTCTCTTATCTCTGAATTTTCGAAATCAGATAGATTTAGAAAAATGAGTATAGATAATTTAGAGCAAGTAGCAACGGAAGCTAACGAGAAGAGCTTCTCATCAATAGAAGATAAGTTGAGTTAAATGCATTAGTTCATTTTCTTTAGGTCGCTTCTCCTAAAATGGATGTCTGGTACTTCTCCGCTTTCAAGCTCTACTTTGAACATAAAATTGTCTTCAGAGTTGCCAGTTACCGAAGCTGCGTCGTCAAAAGAGATATCAATTATTTTTCCTTTCTTTCCGTGATAATGCATGTCTGGATCAACTTTGTCTATTATGATCTTAACTTTGTCTCCTTTCTGAAAAGAAGATTTCTCCAGATTCATAACTAATTATTATGCTAAACTATCAAAAATATTTGTTAATCATTAGGCCTTATGGATTTAACGCCAGATAAACAGCCTATCTCGAATTTGATTAAGTCAGCAGACGATGGAAAACTTGTTCTCCCGGAATTTCAGCGATCATTTGTCTGGAATAGACAAGATGTAGAAGAATTAATTGTATCAATCTTGAATGGCTATTATATCGGAACATTACTTCTATTAGATGTTAATCCGCGCGATACTCCGTTTTCTCCAAGAGCTATTGAAGGTGTTAGTGCAAATGATATTACGCCTAAAAGAATGGTTTTAGACGGCCAACAAAGACTAACTTCAATCTATTATGCTCTAAACTCTCATAAATTTGACGAAGATAGAGGCCTAGGAAATACGAAATATACCTATGAATTTTTCATCGATATGGAGAAAACTGTAGAAAAAGACTGGGAGAGTGCAGTTTTCTCCCGTAAAAAAGGCGGTAGAAAGCACAGCAATTATGATACAAAAGACAAATGCATGTCTGAAAATGTGATGCCAGTAAAAGCACTAGAAGACGGCGAGAGGAGGCTTAAATGGGGGATAGAATACAAAGAAAAAACTGGAAACAAAGAATTATGGAGCCAGTTTGAAGATTATGCCGAAGAGTTCACTAATTTTAAGGTAGCAACTGTGGAACTTGGAATGGAAACAGAATTAGATACTGTTGTTGAGATATTCGAGAGAATAAATAGAACTGGAGAGAATCTATCTGTATTCGAGTTACTTACTGCTAGGCTGTACAAAGAAGATCTTGAGTTAAGGCAACTATGGGAAGAGGTCTATGAAGATAAAGAGAACTTCAGTCATATCAGAAAGTTCTCAGATGATATCAAAGACGAAAAGTATCAGAAACATATCTTAAGAACTATGGCATTGATTAGAAATGAGGAGCCAAAACGCAAGAACCTGATTACTCTCGACAGCGAGAACTTCAAAGAAGACTGGGAAACTGCCAGCAAATATGTTGAAAACACACTAATGAGGCTTAACAATGCCCAACACGGATTTGGTGCTTTAGATTCATCTTGGTTGCCTTATTCAGGCATGGTATCGGCCATGGCAGCTATGCTCCATATGATTGAGGATGAAGGAGATAAAGGAACTTATTATGATAAACTAGAGCAGTGGTACTGGAGTTCTATTTTCACAGAGAGATATACCAGTGCTACATCAACACTTTCTCATAGAGATTTGGAGGGCCTAGAGAACTGGATAAAGAATGGAGACGAAATGGAGGCATTAATGACAGAAAACCAGTTAGAGGATTTGAATCTAAGAGAGAAAGCTCGAAAGGGAGGCGTATACAAAGGAGTAATGTGCATGGTAGCATTAGAAGGTCCAGAAGACTTCTATACCGGAGATCCTGACGAGTTTAATGAACTTGATGACCACCATATATTTCCGAAAGCATATCTCAAAGATGAGAAACAAAATGTGCCCGAGACGCTTCGGAACACGATTATTAACAGGACCTTAATCAAGAACAAGACAAATAAGAAGATCAAAGACAAAAGGCCTTCCGAATACCTAGAAAATATGGCAGAAAGTCTTGGAAGCTCTAACTCAACTTATCAGGTAATGTCTAACCATTTGATAGGTGAAAAAGCCGTAGAAGCTATGGAAGAGGACGATTATCAGAAGTTCTTATATAATAGGGAAAGGAATCTGAAAGAGAAGATTCGCGAAAGGACAGGGATAAAAGAAAGATAATAACAGAATGTTACGCAGGTAACTGAAGTAACGCAAAGTGTATGCTGCCGTATACATCTCTTTGGCGTTTATGCATACGCTAACACATGTTTTATACTAGAAAAAAACGGTTTTTTCTACATGGAGGAAGACCAGTCGATATTAGACTTGGTGGAAAAGTACGAGAGCAAGAATCAGTACATAGACTTCGAAGAGTTCTGGGGCTACTGGAAAGGTGAGCTTTCTGATGGTTCGATAGTTCAGTACATTCGTTACCTGAGTCACATCGACTTCGATCCAATAGTTGATGACCCACAACCAGATCTTTTGGATGAAGACACAGAGTTCAGTCTAGAAGATTTCAAGGAATGGAGTAGAGAGACTGCACGGAAAAGATTCGACAAAACTGAGTCGAACAAAAATACTAGAGATAGATTCCAATACAACGTATACCTAGCCTTGAAGAAGTACTTGAAAGCAAGGAAAGAGCACGAGTTGCTTGAGCAACTTCCTTCTGCAGATGCATTCGACAAACCTGAAAGCAAGGACCAGACAATCCGATACAGTGAAGAACAAGTACAGAAGATGAGGGACGTATGTGAAAATACTACTGT
>CAZSAB010000045.1:0-4915 GCA_964604885.1 uncultured archaeon | reverse complement strand
AACAGATAAAGAAGAAAGACCAATTCAGCACACAGGACTCCTATTGTATCACTCTGATGTTCTACGGCGGGATGAGAGCAAAACCCGTTCTAAACTCTAACTTTTCGTGGTTTGAGTTTCAGGAGAGTAAGCAGCGTATAGAGGTAGAGATTCCAGCTATACACGCAAAAGGCAAGAAGCACAACAGGTCTCCTGAAACAGTATTTCTTCCCTGGCGTAAGCGAGAATCTATACTAAATCATCTGACCGAGTTTCACGGAGTAAAATCTCTGAGTGGTTTGAAGGACTTAGACCAGGAAGAAAGAGATGTTTGCGTTGTAGACCTCTCCCCTAATGGGGATTCAAACAAGTCTTTCACCGACCTCAGGACGGAAAGGTTCTACCTGAACAAGATGCTGAAATCAGTAGCCGATGAAGCAGGTCTAAACATCTCTGACAGGATTACTGCGCACAAACTTCGTGGCAGCTTCATCAAGGCGTGCGATGAAAAACTGGATTCACTTTCTCGTGTAGCAAAACAAAGCCGGCACTCCGATGTAGAAACAACTCTACGTTATCTGGACAGAGAGAAAGAACAGAAAGCACAAGACCACGAGAAAGTTTTCAATTGAAGATAGCATCGTTTTCCGCATCCTCGCCTCGATACTTCTTAGGTATCTCAACCTTGCCTTCGAAAATTTTCTCACTTCCCTCAAGAACCAAGTCCACAGTTTCTTTCCCTTCGAAGGGATATTTGTCGGGTGAAGTCCGCATACCTTGAGACTCAAACAAGTCTTCTATGAACTCCTGTATCTCCGTTTCTGGCAGTTCTCTAAAATTGATTTTGGTTGAAAAGTTCTGCACAGGTATGTATACAGGGCTTTTAGCCAGATTCGGATATTTGCTTCTCTGGCTTTCCCGCAACTTCTTCCTAACTCGAATGTATGCTTCCGCCATACGTGGGGAGATATGAGGCAGCTTAAGTGTCTTCTGTCGTTTCAGACAGACATCACCTGTTTGAAGATAAATCAGACCCATTCCGTAGGTGTTTGAGCTTCCTGCGTGTGCGTGGGGAATAACATTAGGGGGTCACATCTCAAGTTTGAATTTATGTTTCAAACATAACTCTGCTTAACTGACATAAAAGTCCCCTCAATAACTAACTTACAGGACTGGTTATCGAGTATGGCTGAGCAAAAATTATCTGTAGAAGTTGGACAACTTATCGAAAATACTCTGGAGAAATTGAACCTCGAAGGAAAAAGCAAAGTAAAAGAACGAGGGAAAAAGATAAGCACCGAGGACATCAAGTCTGATACCTATCCAGAACCATTTACAGAAGACAACCTTATACTGCCTGTATTTGAACTCCTTGAACTTGAAGCCAGAAGAGAAAAGAGATTTCAGTGGGGAGACAAGAGTAGAGCCGTAGATTATGAACTTGAGAACGAGAACGGCGATAAATTCCTCCTCGAGGCAAAGAAAATTAATTCCAATCTTACCTCAAACAGGTCAGGAGCAGCCGTAGAGCAGATAAAACAAGTATTCCAGCTTAGCGAAGTTAAGCAAAAATACGAGTTTGGAATCGCCACAGACGGACTTACTTGGATAATAATCAACAAGGAAGGAGAAGAAGTAGACCAACTTAACCTCGAAAAAGACATCTTCCGACTTCAAGAACTCTTACAGGGAGAAAGAAGACCAGTATCAGAGAGAAAGCAGGAAGAAATCACTGACAAATTCTATAACTGGTATGATGCACTTCTACACGGTGGAAAATACGAAGATAGAAATGATGAAACCAAGCACATAGCCGAAGAAGACGCTTTCGTCAATAATATTTACTCAGCTAAAAACGAAGATAAACCAGAAATTGCCCAGACTATAGCGAACCGATTAATATTTATCAAATTCCTACAGTCAAAGGGCATAATTCAGAATGATGTTCTTGCAGAGCTTTCAGACCTTGAGCAGAGCGAACTCAACCGAAAGATGAAAGAATTATTCTTCCAAGTAATGAATACGCCTGAGGACGAAAGAGTGAACATATCCGAAGAATTTGAGGAAATTCCATACCTCAACGGTTCGCTATTTAAGAGAAACGATGCGGAGGAAAGAAATGTAGACTATCAGGTAAAATATGATATTCTTCATAGCTTCGTGGAGTTTCTGGATAGATTCGCTTTTGTCAACGAAGAGTCTCTTGAAGAAAAAGAAGCTATTGACCCTAAAATTCTCGGATATATATTTGAACGTGCGATGAACGATGCTGAAAGGAAAAGCACAGGAGCTTATTACACGCCTCGTGCAGTAACCCATCACATCGCCGAAAACACTGTCTACCCAAACCTCTTGGAAAAAGCAAACGAATACCTAAAAGAAGAGAAAGGATACAAGGAAGGAGAACTGTATGATAGCGTAGACCAAATGATAAGAAAATGTGGAAGTTTATGGGACATACGACAAGAGATACTGGTAGAAGATTTCAGAGTAGTAGACCCTGCTTGTGGGTCAGGAGCATTCCTTCTATCTGTAGCAAATATACTCTGGGACATACATAAGAGGATTGCAGAAAGAATAGGAGATAACTACAGTGATTCTTGGCTAAAGAAGTTAATTTTGAAAAACAACATTTATGGAGTAGATATAAACCATAATGCAACTGAAATAGCTCGTTTAAGGCTTTGGTTATGGCTTGTAGATTCTTTCGATAGGAATAACCTTGATGCGCTTCCAAATATCGACTATAAGATTGTATCGGGCAACACTCTTGCAGGATTCGTTGATATAACACAGATGAAGGAAGACGGCAGGGTATCTGGTCAAAACAATTTCAAGAGATGGGAAGAGGAAAATATTCCTAAGCTTTTCAGAAAGAAAAATGAAAAAACGACCAGATACGAGGAAATTACGGGCGATGAGGCAGATGAAGTCAAGGAAGAGATTGAAAGACTTGATGACAGGATTAATAGACTGCTTAATGACTATTACATTACCTGGGCGTCTGATAACGGTAATGTAGACTTGGATAAAGATGATATAGAGGAACTCCAAGTTTTCCACTGGGGTGCAGAGTTTTCTCGCGTGTTTGACCCTGAAAAAAGCCCCAGTGAGAGAGGTTTTGATGTAATAGTTGGAAACCCTCCTTATGTAAGCATACAAGAGGTAAGACCAGAACAACCTAAATTGGTGGAGCTTCTTGATGAGCTGAAGTATTACGAAACTCCTTACTACAAGTATGACATAGCAATTCCATTTGTAGAGAGAACTCAGGAACTGATGAATCAGAAAGGGCAGCTTGGATTTATAATGACGAAAAAGTGGTTGAAAACAAGATATGGTCAAAAACTAAAGAAAAAACTGAAAGAAGAACGCTCCGTCAGCAAGGTCATAGACTTCACCGACCAGCAAGTCTTCAAAGGTGTGACAACATACACAATCATTCTGTTCCTCAATAAAAAGGAAAACGATTTCATAAGGTATGCACGAATCAACGAGATAGGAGACAACCTCAGAGACAAGTTAGCAAAAGTAGACCAGGACATAGATACGGAAGAGATGAAGGCATTTGATTCAACATACAAGACTCTTGATGAAGACACTTGGTCATTTGTAGAGAAAACACAGGCTGAAATCTTAGATTCTGAAGAAGACGACACTCTGCAAGACTATGCAAACATTTTCCAAGGGATAATAACAGGAAGGAAATCTGTTTTCATACTCGACTTAATCGAGGAGAAAGAAAATACCTATGTAGGCAAATCTGAAGCTCTTGAAAGAGAAGTTGAGCTTGAAAAGGAACTCTGCAAACCACTAATTAAAGGAAAGGAAATTGAGAAGTGGAAAACAGATGTAAGAGACAAAATAGTTCTATATCCTTACGAAATCTACAAAGAAGACGGTGAAAGACAAGCTAAACTTATTGAAAAGGAAGAACTACAGCAGAACTACTTGCAAGCTTGGAGCTACATAAAAGCTAACGAAGAAGAGCTAAAGTCTCGAGAGGGCGGAAAATGGAAAGACAAAGAACAGTGGCACGCTCACACCAGAGTAAGATTTGACAATATTGAAAGTTTCTTAGATGAAAAGTCTATGATTCCTTCTCTATCAAATCGTTCAAAAATGTCTTACGATGATGGAGATGATTACATATTCGTAGGCGGAGGTAATGGTGGAGGATACGGAATTAGCTTACGAGAATCTACTGAACTCTCTTATGAGTATCTAACTGCGATTATGAACTCCAGGCTCTTGGAATGGATGGTTCAGACTACAAGCTCTGAGTTTGAAGGTAACTCGTATTCGTATGGTAAGCAATATATCAAAGACTTGCCTATCCCTACAGGAGAACACCGAGACACTATCAGAGTCTTAGCACAGGATATAATCAAGCTGGTGGATGAGTCTCGAGAGAGTCTTTCTGAAGAAATTAACATCCTGGAGAACACCATAGATTTCCTTACCTATGAAATGTTCTTTGATTCACTTGGTAGCGACCTTTTGGCTATAGTGAACGAGTTGGAGGACTTGGATGCAGCAGAGAAAGCTAAGAAACTCCAAGAATCCCAAAAGGTTGAAGGCACAGTTTCGAAGATAAAGAACAACAAAAAAGTCAAGATAGTAGATAAAGGGAAGCTAAGAGACAGAACCTGGTGATTTTGGATTTTCTCAGTAAATAAAGACAACATCGAGCTTGAAGCTGTGGAAAAGGAGAACTTCTCAAAGCTCGATATACTGGAGAGGCAAGACCTGGAGGAATGGGTTATCAAGAAACCAGAAATACTTGGAGAAGACCTGCTGGTCATAAGCTCCGAACTTCAGAACTATGAAGACATAAACGAGAGACTTGATGTCCTTGCACTCGACAGAGACGGAAAACTCGTAGTAATCGAACTAAAACGGGACAGAGCAGACAAGACTACAGACCTTCAAGCCA
>CAZSAB010000044.1:0-4941 GCA_964604885.1 uncultured archaeon | reverse complement strand
ATAATGCATAGTCCGGTATTTTTTGACTGTTCCCGCTAGTCTTTTCCTGCTCTTTCTTGAAGTACAGGACATTACGTAGAATAGGCGTAATAAATTCGTTTCTAACTTCTTCCTCATCATCTGTTCTATGTGGCAGGCGATTTTTCTCTCTATTGTAAACTTCTTCTAACTCTTCGAATGCTTCTTCTACCTTGTCTTCATCTACTTCCCAAGTGTTAGTTCTCTGTATTCTGTTTTTGAGGTAGTGTCTTGAGAAGAGGTTTTCGTTCTTATAGGGATAGAGCTGTCTTTGAACAGACTGCGCCATAAAACATTTATCTTGGTGTATAGGTTAAAAATCCATTCCAGAAGGTTATCCTCTCACCCGAGTTCACGCAGGATTGAAATTAGTAAATGCGGAAACTATGATATGGCTCAACTTATTGAGTTTTCCAACCTTTCATTGGATAGAAAAGCTATTTCATTAGCCTTAGAAGAGTATAAGAAATTCAGAGAAGCAGATGTCTATGACGAGGGCTATAAATGGGAAGTTCTTGGAGAAATTAATGAGGAATTGAATTCTAGATCTATTAGTTCGGAAAACGTAGCTGATATCATTCAGTATCTTCAGAAAAAGAATTCGGACGGTGCTCCCTTTGCTGCTTGGAATGAGTTGAGTCCGCTAGAAAAGTTTGCAGAGGAAAGTCCTTCTGAAGCAGCTGAAAAATTAAAGAATCTGTTTGAAGGAGAAGCAAGTCTAGATGATAGAATTGGAGAATTGAGAGAAGCTGTTGATAGTTACAGTAAGGCTGAGTACAAATTGAACCTGCCAGGCGTTGCTTATTTACTTGCAGCGTATGATGCTGACAATTTCGCTCCTTACAAAGGTGAAGCGTTCAGGGCATTCCTGAAGTGGTTTGCTACAGATTATGACATGCCTGGTAATGTTGAGGAGAAGGCTTTACTTTACTTTGAGCTGTGTGAAAAGTTGAAACAAATAACAGGAGAAGATGATATTTTGCTGTCACAGGATTTTATTTATTCTATCACCCAATATGAGGATTTACGTAGGAACTTTCCATTAGTATACGCTTCCAGTCTTGCTGGTAGGCTAGAATCATTTGAGTCTGATATAGACAGTTTCTTGGACGCTATAGGAGATCTCCCGGAAGATTATTTGGAGAATAAAGTGAATCAGTATAGAGAAGACAGTGAGAACATTAGAGAAATTAGAAGAATGGTTTCTGAAGAATTGATAGATGGATCGCTCAGTGAAGAAGAGTTTGAAGGTATTATTGATGAGGCCAATCAGGGTTCTGAAACTAACATTATGCAGGCATGGTCTTCTTTCAGTGTTCTTGCGCAGCTCTATTTGGATTTCTTCGGAAATATCAATAGGATTATTTCTCTAATTTCAGAGAATCTCAAAGAGGAGATTAATCCTGATGTCTTTGATACAAATGTTGTTGATTTTACTGGTGCAAGAAACAGCATAACAACAGATCCCTGGATTGCTCTTCACCCTAATTCTCTGTCCCATGAGGAATCTCCTATGCTTGTTCTGCATATTTATTCAGATAAGTTGAGATATGGGCTGGACATTGGAGATGATTTCAAGCCAAGAAACGAAGACCTAAAGCAATTTGAAGAAATCAGAAATAAAGAGGATTACAGTTTCGTTGAACTCGTTGATGAGTTAAAGGATTTGGAGAGTACTTTGTGGGAACTGAAGAAACCTCAGTTCTGGATAGAGAAGAGCTACATCACAAGTAGAGAAGACAGAAAGAAAGGCCCTCGTAGAGCTGGCAAGTGCTTGTGGTCACCTGAGGAAAAGAAAAATAACGATAACTCCAAATATTACGAGAATCTAAAGCTGGTAGAACCAAGCGACATAATTCTTCATTTAGATCAAGAAGAACGTAAATTTATTGGGGCCTCAAAAGCCAAAGCACCTTTTGAGAAGGATACTGTTCTAGAAAACACAGAATGGGATAATGTCGGAGTTCAAGAGATGGGTTATGACAGAGGAGAGCGACCATGTTACCTTGTGGAGCTCAAAGATTTTGTTGAGTTAGATCAACCCTTGGATGTTAACGATGTATTTTGTGATGGAAATAAAGAGATCTTGAATGAAATCTATGAGGATTCCTCTGGTTTAGTGTTCAATAAGAATTTCAATCTCAACCAAGGAGCTTACCTAACGAAGGCTCCAGAAGATCTAGTTTCGCTGATAAGTGAGGTATATGAAGAGGAAAAAGGCTCCCAAATGCCATATGTATCTAAAATAGTCAGTATTAATGGTAGATCTAGCGATCCACCATCAGATATTGAAGTAGATCAAAAACTCTCAGCGGAGCTAGATTTAGATTTTGATAATCTTTACTTCCCTGAAGATAAGGCAGAGTCTATCAAGTCTCAGATTAGGGCCTCGCTCACTTCTGGTAAGCATATTATATTCACTGGACCTCCTGGTACTGGCAAGACTGAGTTAGCGGAGAAAGTCGCTAGAGAGATGGAGAATAGTGATGATAATGTTACAGGTCATCAGTTGACTACTGCGACAAGTGACTGGTCTACCTTTGATACTGTAGGGGGTTATAGGCCTGAGGATGATGGTTCTCTGGAGTTTAAGCCTGGGCACATCTTGAGGCGTTTCAAGGATGATGAGAAGGATCTCAAGAATGAGCCTTTAGTTATAGATGAGATTAACCGTGCAGATATCGACAAAGCCTTTGGCCAGCTGTTTACGGTCTTGTCTGGACAGAAGGTCCAGCTTCCTTTTACAAAGGGAGAAGCTGAGAAAGAAGTTGAGGTAGTTCCGGGTGAAAAGTTTGAAAACCCGGTGCAAGATCATGAGTTCGTGATCCCAGAGTCTTGGAGGATTCTGGCGACGATGAACACTTATGACAAGACCTCACTGTATGAGATGAGTTACGCGTTTATGAGGCGTTTCTCGTTTATCAGGATTGAGGCTCCGGATTTAGAGGACGATTATACTGAGCTAATGAAAGGATACTTGGATGCCTGGAATTTAGAAAACCTTTATTCAGAGGAAGAAAATGAAATTGATTTGGATGAACTTGTTGAGGATGTAGCTGGGATATGGAAGAGAGTTAATAACGCTGTTAAAGGACGTGAGATCGGGCCTGCTATCGCGAAGGATATGATTGAGTTTTCAGATGCTAATGATAGGTCTCGTAAGGATGCGAATACCGCAGCTATTACCAACTTTATCTTACCTCAGTTAGAAGGGGTTCCTGACAGGAAGAAGATTGTTAAATCCCTCTTTGACGAAGACTTGGATGTTGATGAAAACCGTTTGAAGAGCACCGCAGGGAGTATGTTACAGGTAGAGTTTGATGGAGAGAACTGAGTTACTTGACCACGTTGCTGAAGATATTTTCAGTTATGTAATGCAGGGCAGATTTCCGGAGGAAAGTATTTCTTCAAGCTTGAAGCCTAAGGATTTGAATGACAGATTTGAAGACTATGAGAAGTTGATGGATTTTCATTTTGTTCTCAGGGATGAGATAGTTGAACTTGTAAACAATCTGGGTTCTGAGCTTCGTTCGATTAAGACTGAGACTGAAAAAGAGTCTCGAATCAGTAACGGTAACGTCGATGGTAGAATTAACTGGTCTTCAACCGTGAAGGAAAGATATTCCAGGAACCCGGATAATTCAGCTTTATTCGTAGTCGATAACAGTACTCAGGATTACAGTATTGATGAAAATATTGTCTTGAAGAAGCTGCTAAGTATTATCTATAATACGTTGGATGAGTGTCAAGAGTTTTTTGACAGGAATCATAAATGGAGTGAGAAATGGACTGAGGACCATGGGGATTTGGTTCAGGAGATGAAAAATATTTTTGAGAGAAATGTTCATATTGAAAGGATTCGAGATCCAGAAGAGTACGAGCCTACGGAGAGGATGTTGAATTCAGCGGAGAACTCTAGGAATAAGCTTTATCGTGATGCTGCAAGGTACCTGAGGATGAGGGAAAAAATTTTCTCTGGAGATCAAGATGAGATCCGGGACTTATTAGAGAAGACTGCTATTACTCCGGATGATGAAGACAGGATTATGGAGCTGTTTGTTCTGTTTAAGTTTATCTCCGGTATCGAAAATATTGAAGCAGGTAGGGATTTCAATTTAAATACTATTTCTCGTGGCACACAGCGAATTGCTTCAATGCAGGCAGAGGACAAAGAAATCAGGATTTACCATGATAGTTCTGCCAAGGAAGATCTTGATATCGAGTTCAAGTACGAGCCTGAGGAAGCTATTGAAACGGAAGATGGTGAGCCTGTAAGAGATCTGACTAGACCTGAAAAGGTAGAGAAAGAAGCTCGGGATACTATAGAAAGCTACTTTGGTAAAAACACATCCAACCATACAGGAAGGCCAGATGTGATCCTGGTTGAAATAGTCAAAGATAATGGTGAAAGAGAGTACTTCATTACTGAGGTAAAGAACTCAACGAATGAGAATACGATAAGGAGAGGGATTAAAGAGGCCCTAGAGTACTTGGCATTCCTCAAAGACGTAGGTGACGGCTTTATATATGATGGAGAAGATGAGCCATTTGGTGGAAAGAAATCAGGTCTATTAGTTATCCAGGACTTTGAAGATAACAGGGATACTACGGACTATGAGGAACAGAAAGGCCCCATCAGGATTGTTGAAATATCTGATTTAGATAGTAGAATACAAGATCTAGTGAAAGAAAGAATTGCTGGATAAATAAGATATGAGGCTATAGCTCTGGATGGGGGCAGCTGAATAGATAAAAATTCTGAGCTCGTGATTTAGAATCAAAATCTCTTGCCGAATAAAAATTTGGAGATCATTCTGAGAGGTAATATCTGGTTGTTATATTCAGTTTTTTGTGGCTAGAATAGATTCGTAGGCAGATTTCAAATCATCTATGACCATGTAACAGTTTTCTATGCTTACCTCA
>CAZSAB010000043.1:271-5036 GCA_964604885.1 uncultured archaeon | reverse complement strand
GTATAGAGAGAAGCTTGAGGAGTTGAAGAAGGGTTTAATGCAGGACTTGTTGACTGGCAAAATCCGTGTAAAAACTACTAATGGAGGTGAGAATTAAGATGGGAGTTCAAGAAAATGCTGCCGATGCTCTAAGGTATCTGTATGCCAGAAGAAAAGAAAATGCTGGTTTCAATGATTTTGTGGAGGAATCAGATTTAGATGAAGAAACTGCTATTGAGGCCTTTGAATATCTTGGGGGCAAAGGGTATATCGATTACGACTCTACCTTTGGAGGAATCGTATTCAAAGACATCACCCATGAAGGCATCGATGCAATCGAAGATGAACAAGAGTTTAAGAGAAGCTTCAATATAGGAGTGAACTTGGGAGTCTTCAAAACTGAATGGGGAATTCAGGAAGAATGAAAAACACTTCTCTAAATTTTTTCTTATTCTTTAGAGCACTTTTTTACAAGTATATAATGTATTATAATCTATGAGTGATGATTGGAAGGAGTATGAGTTGGTTGAGAGGCCTGGCCTGAATTATCTGGAGAAGTTGGGCTGGACTGTTTTTGATGCTAAAGAGTTGGATGAGAGCGAGCTTCCTGATAACCGTGATAGTGAGAAGCGTGTAGTTCTAGAAGACAGATTGAGAGATAAGATTGAGGAGTTGAATCCTTGGATTTCTGAAAATAATTTGAATAAGGCTGTTAGGAGGATTACCCAGGTTGAAGCTACGGATACGATGGAGGCTAATGAGAAGATTTTCGAGAGCTTGGTTAGAGGTATTTCGTTGGAGCAGGATAGAGGGAAGGGTAAGAAAAATTATACTGTAGAGTTTGTTGATTGGGAGAATCTTGAGAATAATGATTTTGTGGCTATGAATCAGTTCCGTGTTGAAGGCCCTGGTACTCCTATTAAGCCCGATATAGTTCTATTCGTGAATGGTATTCCTCTGGGAGTTGTTGAGTGTAAAAATCCTAAGATTGAGAAGCCGTTAGAGAAAGGCTTGGATCAGATGGCTCGATACCAGAATAATAGGGGTCATGAGCAGGATGAAGGGGCTGAAGAACTTTTCAGATTCAATCAGTTCTCAGTTGTGACTTCAAAAGATGAGGCTCAAATGGGTACTTACAATACTCCTCAAGGGGAATTCAAGCCCTGGAAAGATGCTTATCCAGCTACTGACCCAGAACTGAAAGAAGTTTTCGATACTGATAAACTGAATGCTCAGCACACGATGTTTTACTCTCTTTTCAAGCCTGATCGACTGTTGGAGATGATCCAGAGCTTCACAGTTTACGAAACCAAGAGACAGACTACAGTCAAGATGGTTGCTAGATACCAGCAGTACAGGGCTACTCAGAAAGCCTTAGAGAGGATTGAAGACAGGGATAGAAACAGGAATGGAGGAGTTGTCTGGCATACCCAGGGATCAGGAAAATCCTTGACTATGCTGTTTTTAGGCCTTAAATTGAGAAAAAGAAAAGATAATCCTACTTTATTGATGGTTACTGATAGACAGGCCTTGGAGGCGAATATCAAGAATACCTTCAAGAGGTGTGGGGTAGGGAATCCAAAAAGTGCCAAATCTATCGAAAACTTGAAACAGAAGCTTTCTGAGAATGCTGGAGAGACTATAACCACTTTGATCCAGAAATTCCAAAGGGATGACGATGAAGAAAAATTCCCTCTTCTCTCGAACGATGAAGACATCTATGTAATGGTTGATGAGGCCCACAGAACCCAGTATGATGAGTTAGCGAATAATATGAGGACAGCTCTTCCTAATGCTTTCTATGTTGGTTTTACAGGCACTCCTATAGAGAAGGATAAGAGGAATACTAAGAGAACTTTCGGAAATTACATTGATAAGTACACTATCGACCAGTCGATTGAAGACGAGGTAACTGTTCCTATACTTTACCAGGGGCGTTTAGCTGATATCCATTTGGAAGGCCGTAATCTAGACGATATATTTGACAGAGTTTTCGATGATAAGACTGAGGAAGAGAAGGCCGAGATTAAGAAAAGATATGCAGGTAAGAGAGACCTGGCTGAGGCTCCTCGTAGGATCAAGATGATCTGCCATGATATCTTAGACCATTATGATGATAAAGTAGCCGACAAGTTCAAAGGAATGATTGTTACCACCAGTAGAGATGCAGCTGTAAAGTACAAGAAACAATTAGACAGATTAAACGGTCCTGAATCAGCTGTAATAATTTCAGGAGACCACAACGATAGAGAAGAGCTCAAAGAATACACACCTACAGATGAAGAAATAGAGACCTACAAAGAGCGTTTTGAAGATCCCAATGACGAACTCCAGTTCTTGATAGTCTGTGATATGCTTTTGACAGGTTATGATGCAGAGATCGCCCAGGTCATGTACTTGGACAAGCCTTTGAGAGAACACAGCCTTCTACAGGCAATTGCAAGAGTCAACAGAACTTATGACAACAAGACTCATGGATTGGTAATTGACTATTATGGTGTTTCTGATGACTTGTATAAGGCCTTAGATAAATTTACCAGAGAAGATATTGAGAAGGCTATGGAGCCTGTAGAAGAGAAAATGCCTGATCTAGAGGCTGCACATGGCAAGGTAATGTCGTTCTTCAGTGATGTCGATATTGACAACATGGAAGAATGCATGGAAGTCTTGGATGATGAAAAGACTAGGATAGAGTTCAATAAGGCCTACAAAGAGTTTGCAAGTTACATGGATATGGTTATGCCAGATCCTAAGGCTAATCCCTACAAATCTGACTTGAAGAAGCTTGGAGATATCTATACTAGAGCTAAGAATCTTTACAGAGATGACTCCATGAACCTTTCAGGTGCAGGAGAGAAGGTAAAAGAGATTATTCAGGAAAATATCTCTTCTCAAGGCATTGAAGTAATTAATGATGAACCTGTATCTGTACTCAATGATGAGGAGTTTAAGAAAAAGTTGAATGCTCAGAGATCTGATAAGGCAAAGGCCCAGGAGATTGAACAAGGGGTTAAACAGGCCTTATCCGTCAAAATGGATGAAGACCCTCAGTATTATGGTTCTCTTCAGGAGAAAGTAGAAGAAATTATTGAAGAGTACAAGCAGCAGAGAATCGAAGAAAAAGAATACATCGAGAAGATGAAGCAAGTGAGTAGAGAGATAAGAAACCGTAAGAAGAAGGCTAAAAGCAAGGGTTTCTCTGACACCACACAGCTTTCATTCTACAATACACTGGATGCTAAGACAAGTGGTGTAGAAGACGAAGACTTACAGGAAGCTGCCATCAGAGTCTCAGAGATATTTGAGAACAACAAGGTTGTGGACTGGAAAAACAAAGTTAATACCAGGAAGAAAATAAAAAGAGAAATAAACGTACTACTTCATAGCTTAGATCTCGAACAGTCTAAGATAAAATCCATAACCAATGAGTTGATGAAAATAGGAGGAGAGCACTATTAGCTCAATCCACATAGGCCAGCTAAAAGTACCTTACAATGTAGAATGGAGTAATGACAGAGAAACAATTGGCCTGAAAATCAACTCTGAAAAAGAGATTAGTGTAAAATCTCCTGTAAGTCTTGATAAAGATGAGATAGAAGAGGCCTTGGAGGACAAAAAGCCATGGATACTGGAAAAAATCAACAGGATAGAGGAGGAAACATGGCCTCCAAAAAATAAAGAATTTCTGAGCGGGGAGAAAATTCTTTATAGAGGTAGAAGATACTATACAGAAGTCAAAGAGGGGGATAATACGAATATTGAGTTTGGAGATGACAAGTTCCTTATCAAGTCAGAAAACTATTCTGATGATGAAGAAAGACGGAAAGAAGTCGCTAAAGAGCTTAAAAAGTGGTACAGAACCAAGGCTGAAGATAAGCTAAAAGAGAGAACATTTGATTTGGCTGAAGAGGTAGACAAAGATCCTGATAATGTTGAGATCATTGATTATGAGAATAAGTGGGGAGAGAACAAAAATGGGGATATAAGGCTTCATTGGAGGCTTATAATGGCTCCTCAAGAAGTTCAGGATTATGTTATAGCTCATGAACTGTGTCATCTAGAGATCAATGACCACTCAGATCTTTTCTGGAATCATCTTAGCTCGATAATCCCTAAGTATCAGGAAAAAAGGGAATGGTTAAGGAAGAACGCTGGTCAGCTTACAATTTAGATTAATGTCGTTGTAAAATCTTAGTGTAAAAAATAGGCTTTCAAGCTCTCATGAAAGGATTTATGTTATTTAAGACTAAATAGATATTATGGATTGTCTTGAGACTGCTGTTCAAATGGCTTTAGATTCTCATGAAGGTCAAACCGATAAATCTGGAGAAACCTATATACTGCATCCATTAAGATTAATGCAAAAAGTCGAAACTAGAGAAGAGAAGATAGTCGCTCTACTTCATGATGTTGTAGAGGACAGCGATAGAACCTTTGAAGACCTAGAAGAAGAGTTTTCCGAAGAGATAATTTCTGCCGTTAAATGCATGACCAAGAAAGATGGAGAAAGCTACAGCGAATTTATCCAGAAGGCGAAGCAGAATAATATTGCCCGAGAAGTAAAGAGAGCCGATATAAGAGATAACTTGAATATAGAGAGATTAGATGAATTGGAAGATGCTGATCTTCAAAGAATCAAGAAGTATCATAGATCTTTGAAAGAGCTAAAATCTTAGTGTAAAAATCGATCCCTCTGCGTAAATGCCCACATCTACAGTGATATCTAGGGGAAACTACAGGCAATTTTTCACATCCTATTATTGGAAACTATGGTCTAGATTATGAT
>CAZSAB010000043.1:0-261 GCA_964604885.1 uncultured archaeon | reverse complement strand
ATATTTCAGATTTTCATAGAATTAACGTGGAAAAACTTGGATTCTTAGTGTAAAAATCTACTATATTGGGTTTATCAGGAACTATTCAGGAGGTTTTTACCCCTATTTTCCAAAGTAATTTATAAAGTAAGGAATAATTTCCAAATATGACTGAGGATGTTGAAGCTAGAGCTCTACTGAAGAGCGAAGCAAGAAAGAACCAGTTTGAAGATCTCAGAGAATATCTCCAAAATGAGGTTCCAGATTCTGTAACTGAGAAGT
>CAZSAB010000042.1:0-5434 GCA_964604885.1 uncultured archaeon | reverse complement strand
AGACTTAAACAATGAGGTACCTGCCCTTGAACTCAATGAACACTTCTGGGAAGCGCTTGAGGAGGCTCCTGATTCAGCGGAAAGTTACTTTGAGGCCTATGAAGAGATGATCAAGTCGGTCGACAACCACGACTTTAGTGAATACGCTAACAGTGGTTTTATCGACTTCACAGTTCGTCATATGAAGATGTGGCTCAAAGCCATCGAATCTTTGGACAAGAGAGAAACAAAAAGCAAGCTAGGTGACTGAGAATAAACCTTAATCCAGACAGTGCAGGTTCGAAGGATGTAAGAACACAAGATCCTTGTAGTAAGACTAGCTCCTACGTAACGATAGTAAATCCAAAGCAGCGTAAGTTCTCTGGGAAAAAGCCTCGTCTGCTAAAAGCACGAGTAGAAGCTGATTAAAAATCAGGGTAGAAGATTTATTCTATGAAAGAGGAGATACCTTATTTCTTGAAGAATCCTGGTCGTATTCCAAAATGGGTTTTAGGAGAAACCAAAAAATTAATCAGAGCAAACTTATCTTCGGAATATGATAGTTACAAAGTAAATAATGACACAGAAATTGAGGATTTTATTAATGACTTGGATAGGTCCCTGAAAGATAAATTCCAGGTAACAGACGGCGTAACCGGCAAAATAGGTAAAAAAGATGCCATTAATCTCTATAGATTTATTAGAGAGGAGAAACCTGAGAAGGTGGTCGAAACAGGGGTGTGTAACGGTTACTCAACCGCGGTTATACTTAGAGCTCTCGATGATAATGATTCTGGTGAGCTCTATTCCATAGACTTACCTGACTTTGGGGAGGATGACGACAGGATCTGGGATGAGAAGGGTGGATGGGTAATTCCTTCTTCTGAAGAGCCAGGATGGCTTGTGAATGATTCACTCAGAGATAGATGGGAACTAATATTAGGTAATTCTAATGAGAAGCTACCTCAGCTCCTCTCTAATCTGAGCAAGATCGATGTTTTTATTCATGACAGTGAGCATTCCTATCAGACTATGATGCTTGAGTACTGCGTGGCTTGGAGATACTTAAAAAAGGATGGAAAACTTGTTTCCGACGATATATCGTCCAATAAAGCCTTTGAACAGTTTTCATCAGCTCAAGACGCTGATAAAAAACTTCTCGGGAACCTGGGCTTGATCGAGAAAAAGGAAACTAGGAGCTGAATCTAAATTTAGGTATTTAGAACATGGTTCGCCGCCTTTTTGGCGCCGTTTTTGTATTCGGGCGCATTTTTCCGATTCTGAAGGCATTCTTCCACGGCTTTTATGACTTCATCTTGTGAACCTGCTTTTTCCAGTCCTCCAAGATTCCTTTGATCTATCTCATCTGCTATTCTTTCCTGTATTGAGAAGAAAGGATACACAACGCAAGGTGTGCCAGCAACAACTGTATCCGCTATCGAGGAAAATCCTGTGCATACAACACAGCTCGCTGCACCTGTATAAGGAGTCATTGAAGGTGCTAGCTGCCAGTTCTCGCTTCCAACCATTTTGACTTCCATTCCTTTTTGTTCTAGTGTGTCCTTAAGTTCTTTGAAACCTGTTGACATAGTACCTGGTATAAGTAAGACGTCAAATGACTCTACGTCCTCCCCTCCTTCTTGCGCCAAAGGACCTACATCTACTACTCCTTTTCTACTATCGTCTACATCCCATAAAGATGTTAGGAAAACTTCTTCTCCTACAGTTCCAGTATACCAGTCATAGATCCTAAGTGGATATTCTATATGTGGAGGAAGTACTTCAGGTGTCATGTGCTCAACTCTGTAAAACTTTGTCCTGTGTAAGGTAGCAGCTACAACACCGAAGAAATCATCTGTTATAACCTTATCAGGGTCTTCCTTCTTCAACCAATTATACACGTCTACAAACCTTCTTAGATAAGAAGGCACCTCTGTAAAAAAGAAGTCTCTCACGAACGTCAGAAGATTTATGTCAGGATCAGTTTTCTTCTCTATTGCTTCTACAACTTCTAGGTCTGGTTCTTCGTAACCATTAAGCTCCACAAACATTTTACCTGGTCCACCACCTGCTATCGCAATTTTTGCTCCCCTAGATTCCAGTTCTGAGGCAATAGCAAGGTTTCTTGCGGCATGACCTGCTCCCTCGCACCAGTGTAGAATTGCTATTTTTTCTGTCATACGGAGCTAATAGACGATTACATAAACCCAAAGTTTATAAGTTACTGTCTGAGGTAGGTTAGACTCTTCAGAGAGTTTTATTAGACCCTGAGAGAATCTAATGAACTGTTTTATGTTTAATCATTCATAATTAAAAACATTCTGTAGCTTAGATAGAATATGTCTGAAAGAAATAATGTGTTGTTTCTTGTATTGGACAGTTTGAGGAAGGACAAAATATCAGTCTATAATGAAGACGTGGATTTTACACCGAATTTTGAGGAAATTGCAGAGAATTCAACTGTATACACGCAGGCCAGTGCTCAGGCGCCATGGACTCTCCCATCTACAGCTACTATCTTTACAGGAAAATATCCATGGGAGCATGGTGCAACCCATAAGAAGATATACTTAGATACTAATGGGAAGACGCTTGCCGAGAAGTTTCAAGAAGAAGGTTACAATACTCAGGCAATATCTCCAAATACATGGATTTCTCAATCAGTAGGCACTGTGGATGGTTTCGACCAAGTAGATAATCTTATTGGACTAGCGGGTTTAGCTCCTTTTCAAAAAATATCAGGTAAGATCACTGAGTTATTTACCCATATACCCGAGTTCGTTAGCCAAAAAATCACTTATGCTCTAGATCTTTTCCTAGAAAAATTTGTAGATGTATGTAAATCCAGGGACACAGTGAGTAGCACTAAAAAATTTCTCGGAGAAGTTGATGAGGACGATGATTTCTTCTTGTTTGTTAACCTAATGAGTGCGCATGAACCCTACGAAATGGGAGATCCGCCTGAGGAATATATTGACAAACATAACGTGAACAAGATAGAACAAGTCCCTGATACGGAAAGAGAGTATTTCCATACGGATTACGACAAGGAAGACATGGAAAAGGCCTATAATGCAGCTGTAGACTACACTGATGATCTCGTTGGGGAGATCAACGAGTCACTAAAAAGAAATAATCTCTTTGATGACACTATTGTCGTAATAGCCTCAGATCACGGCCAAGCTGTAGGTAAAGACAGAGTGTATGGGCATCAGTTTACACTGATGGACAGAGTTATAGACACCCCGCTGATCATATCCAATCCTGAGACCGGATCGGAGCAAAAATCTCATTTGTTTGAACTTAGACAGCTTTACAAACTGATACCGTATCTAGCAGGTATAGAGGATGGTAAGCCTAGAAGGCTGGCAGAGGTGAAGGGAAGCTACGAATTTCCTGAGTCCTTTGCCGGTGTCATCCCTAACAATCTAAGGGATAAATTCGACAGGAAGCTACGTTATATCAAAACGGAAGATCGAAAGATAACAAGATCAGAAAGCAGGTCAGGAGAAACTGATTACAAAATAACGAATCGCAGTGGTGGCAAAAAAATACATGAGGATACAGAACTGAAGAAGAGAGTAGACAATATTGAGGAAGCTAGTAGTGCCGAACCCGGAGACAACAAAATAGAAGATGAAGAAGTAAAGAGCCGTCTTGAAGACCTAGGATACATGTAAAAACCCAAAGAGAGAGTTATCATATACATCTATTGGAGAACGTGATGAGGTCAACATTAGCTGAGCATAAGGACAATAAGATAATTTGGTATATAGCAGCAACAGCCCTCTTACTTGGCTTAGTATATTTTGCCGACTTAGGAGACTTTGTAGCAGCTTTGAGTAATGTAGATCCGTTTTATATGAGTTTAGCAGTGTTATCTGGGATGTCAGTATTTTTGGTTTGGGGATACATATGGTTCAGCTTCTTCAGTAAGGTGGGAATAGACGCCAGCCTTTTAAAGTCGTATCAGATGTTCATGGGGGGAAATTTTATGAACTCAGTCACCCCTCTTGGGCAGCTGGGAGGAGAACCATTTATGGCCTATGTAATTTCAGAGAATACTGATTCAAGTTACGAAAAGGCGCTGTCCTCGGTTATATCCTCGGATCTTGTCAACACTATACCTTTCATAACCTATACTGCAATTATCATGATCTACGTCTATTTCTACGGAGGAGTAAATACTGCAATCCAGGCCTCAATGTATGCAATTGTTTCAATAGGGTTAACAATAATAGCAGCCGGATACATGCTCTGGTCCAGAAATCAAAGTGTGGAAAACGTGCTAAGGAAGGTATTTAATTACGCTGAGAAGAAACTTGCTAAGGAAAAATATGTGAGAGTAGTGCGAAATAAATTAAGGGAGTATAGGAGTGCTTTTGAAAACGCTGGTGAAGATAGGGGGCACCTCATCAGGATGACAATTATATCACACCTGTTTCCACTAACTCAATTTCTGGCTCTATATCTGATCTTTCTAGGAATGGATATATCACCGAATCTGATAGCAATCTACTTTAGCGTGATTCTTTCAGGATTAGCAATGTTTTCTCCAACGCCGGGAGGCTCTGGAACATTTGAGGCCACCTTCTCAGGGGTGATGATGTTTTTCTATCCTGAAATAGGTTTAAGTACTGCACTAGCCACAGCGATTTTATTCAGATTGACAACATATTGGCCTGGAATACCAATAGGATACATTTCTCTAATGCACTTAAGAGGCAGCAGAAAATGACATTTACATATTTATTATCAGGTAAACACACGCAAATAGCACAGGAGGAAGTTAGGGGGGTTCTCAAAAGCCAAGGGATCCCTAGAGACTTGCGTAAAGGCAAGAGGTTGCTAAAAGGAGGAAAAAAACCTTCACATATAAAAAGACTTTCTATGAGCCATGAGGTTGGGAAAGAGCTCAAAGAGATATCAAAGGAAGAAATAGCCAATTTCGAGCCTAGCTTCAAGCCAAAAGAAAGGTTTTCAGTGAGAGTTGAGAATCTTCAAAACAGAGAAGGAATACAGAAAGAGAGGATTGAAAGAGCTATAGGAAGAAAATACTTTGCGAATAATAACTCTGTAGATCTCGAATCACCAGAGACAATATTAAAAGTCTATGTACAACAGGAACAGCTGACTATTTCCAAAATAATTGGAAGTATTGATCGTGGCTCATACAAAGAAAGATCAAATGAAAATAGACTCTTTTCATCGCCAGTATCTCTCGATCCTAAGCTCGCAAGAGCTCTAGTCAATATTTCAAGAGTTAAACCTAGCGAACAAATTCTAGACCCTTTCTGTGGTACAGGAGGAATACTTATTGAGGCCGGGCTGTGCGGAGTAGGCGTAGCAGGAACTGATATCGACCAAGAAATGGTCGAAGGCTGTAGGAAAAACTTGGAGGAGTACGGAATAATCAACCATGATATCCGGCAAGAAAGCGCTGAAAAAGCTCCTG
>CAZSAB010000041.1:0-5744 GCA_964604885.1 uncultured archaeon | reverse complement strand
TGTAACTGTCCCCGACAGAGATATTGGAAACTGCAAAGTCTACGACCTTGTTCTCACCTGAATCCAGAGGCCCGACAACCCTGGTCTCTAGGCCTTCCTTTACGATCCCTGATTGATCCGGAAGTACAACGTGGACAGATTCGGCCGGTTTATCTCCGATGTTATCAAGGTTAACAGGTATACTGCTCGCTGAAACCTTTCCGGCCGAAAGCTCGAAATCGGTTCCAACATCATCTACGGAGATATCAAAGTCTCTCGTTACAGAAAAATCTTTATCCCCTGTAGTATACTTCAAGCTGATCTCATTCTCAGATTCTACCGCATTTTCATCCACTCTTACACGGTATTCAACAATGTAGGCATCATCACCTATAGCTGCAGCCCTCAAATCTCCTAACTCTCTGGAAGCAGATACATCAGGATCAAGACTGAAAGGATAAGATTCTACAAGCTCTATACTTGTATCCTCGGCAGATTCAAGGCCTTGATTGGAAATCTTGAATTTCAGATCAACATACTCACCTGGCTGGGCCGTCGCCGGATCCTGATTGATCAAAGTGATATCCACGTTCGAACCGTCGCTGATGCCAGAAGGTCCTAAATCACTGGATAACTCCTGTGCGGCCGCAGGTGAAAGCATCAGGCCTGTCAAAGCCAGCAAAAAACCGATCTTGTACCTCATTCCTTTTCACCTGGGTGTGTTACTCCGTCTTTGATTTTGATTGTTCTGTCTGCGTACTCTGCGTCTTTTGGATCGTGTGTAACCATAATAATTGTCTTACCCTCTTCGTTGAACTCTGTAAGTAAATCCATAATTTTTCCACCAGTAGTCGTATCTAGGTTCCCGGTTGGCTCATCCGCCAGTACAATCTCTGGATCATTTGCCAGAGCCCTGGCGATGGAGACCCTCTGTCTCTGACCTCCTGAAAGCTCGGAAGGCATATGAGTTAATCGATCCCCAAGACCTACCTTCTCAAGTAGATCAGCTGCTCTGGATCTTCTCTCCGATTCCGGTACCTCCTGAATCGTCAGAGGCAACATCACATTCTGTATAGTATTCAAGTTCTTCATCAGATTAAACTCCTGGAAGATAAATCCTACCTTTTCATTCCTCAACAAAGCTAATTCATCAGGCCCCATCTCGCTTAAATCGCTGTCCGCAACCTCTACAAGCCCTGTAGTCGGGACGTCTAAAGCACCCATCATATTCATCAAGGTGCTTTTTCCGGAGCCGGATGGCCCCATCACAGCGATGAACTCACCCTCATCGATCTCGAGATCGGAGCCTCTCAAGGCCCTTACCTTTGTCTCACCCATCTGATATACTTTCTCAACATCTTCAAGCTCTATAACACTCATAATACTTTTACACCTTTCTCATCATTCACTGGTGAAATAGGAGACACCTCCGCCGGTCAAAGTAAAGTAACCTGTGAAAAAGGCCGTCAGAGCAACTGCTACCAGTGTAAAACCCAGATCAACAGATCCAGCGAGCAAATATATCCCGTAAGTTATCGGAACCGAAATTAAAGCATTGATAAGACCTTCCAGAAGACCGTCTTTCATTTGATTTCTATTAGAAGCTTCCATATCTTACCATAGTATCTTTGTGTATTCAAAAGTTTGTGTTATAAAATATTAGTATTTAGAAACGACCATTAAAACTCAAACTTGTGCGCCAAGTACAAATAATTATGGGCTTCTAAAGTGATTTTATCTTAGATTGTAGATATAAACATCCAATTAAATTATAATTCAAACCTATGTTAAGCTCCTAAATAGTATAATTCTGGTAACACCTGCTAAAAAAGATTTAATTGTCTAATAATGAAAATATTGAATTTGTTTTTTAGATGAAGGAGTAATTGAATCCTTCAGTATATGAATCAATCGAAAAATTCGCTGATTGTAATTTGCGCACTAGAGAAAAAACTACCGACCAGAGAGACTCAGTAATCCCAGAAGTTGTTCTTGCCCTGTTTCAATAATTTCTAGCTAAGGTTATACTTAATTATCAATTCGTGCTCTATTCGTGTTATCTCGAAACTTTTTTACATAATCTATTAATATGTTATTATCATCTACTTGTTAATCCCCAATGATAAATAATCTTTTTATTGGCTCGCAGTCAGTTTATGCCGGAGTTAATGCAGTAAACGACTCTCTATTTGTTAAGGAATCTCATCTAGTAGAGGAAAAAGATGACTTCGAAGAAAAACCTATTACCGTCATGTTGCCTGCTTATAGGGAACATAGGTGGGTTTTGGAGGATTCTCTAAATTCTCTAGAAGCTACCAGTTACGATCAGGATAAACTTGACATTAATTTGATTTATGAAGAAGATGATGATATTGTAGCAGGCTACGTTAGAGAGCTCGAGGAAGATTATGGAATAGGCTCGATTGAGGTAAAAGAAGAGGATGGTATCTGGGAAGAAATTAATGATGCTTGGTTGCGCGATAATGACGAATTTCCTCGCAATAAGGCCAGGGCGTTGAACTATGCACTTTTCAAAGAAAAGCCCGATAATTTAGTGACAGTTCTCGACTCTGACACAGTTGTGCCCGAAAACTACTTTTCCGCTGGTATCTCGGGTATGAAGGACTTTGACTTGGTTCAAACCAAGCAGACGGTTAGAAATACTGAAGACGGCTGGCTTCCCAAACAGGAATCTATGGGTATGTCTGCTTGGTCTTCTACAATATTTGAGAAATTGGGTGACGGCCAACCAAACCAGTTACTCGGAAAAGGCTACTTCATGGATGGTGAGGACCTCCTAGAAATGGAAGGTTGGAATCCATATTCGGCGACTGAAGATATGGAGCTTGGTATCAGAGCCTATAAAAATGACATGGAGCTTGGGGTAATTGATGAATACGTCGAAGATCTTTGTCCCTCTGACTGGGGCGACTGGAAGGAGCAGAAGAGAAGATGGCTTGCAGGTCCATGGGAAAACTTTTCAGAGCTCAATCTAAAGGAGAAAGCACAGCTGTACAGATATACTCTTAACAACCAGCTAATGACACTAAACAACGTAGTAGGAGTCCCAACTGGTGCTAACCATGCATACAACACTTTAACAGGAACTGCAGATCCAAGTGATCCGCTTTTCATGGGAATAACGCTCTTCAATCTAGCAAACTTTGCATGGTACTCATACCAGACCATAAAAGCGACAGAGAGCTCCATCGACTTTGACTCCCGAAAAGAAAAAGCTAAGTACTATGGAACAACTAATCCGATAACACAGGTGGCTTACTCTACGGCATGGGCGGTGCCTGTTGGATTAGCTTTAAAGGATATTGCTAAAGGAGAAACGGAATTCAACACTACCCCTAAGCAACCCTCAAAGGAGTCAGAACAAGAAAAAACCTGAACTTAATAAATAATATGATTTAAGAATCCAATTATTCTTGGACTCACTTAATATAATTCCAATTAAATGAATTGCAAAACCTATAGATATTTTCTAAATTTTCTTTTCTAAAAAGCATATTTCACATGCCTATATGAAGTTCCATATCATCCTACTATGACTCAATACTCAGTCATCCTTTTGGAGTTTGACCCAGATAGAACAAACCAAATTTAATGTCTGGACCTCAACAATAGATATATGATTTGGAATGCAGAAGATATGGATGATCTTGGCGGTCAAACTGTTATAGTCACCGGAGCTAACTCAGGTTTAGGATTATCCGCAACAGAGATACTGGCTGAACATGGAGCGAAGGTTATAATGGCGTGTAGAAGCATGGATAAAGCAAAAGACGCCAAACAGGAAATCATTGAGGAGTTAGATAATCCTGATCTTGAGGTTATGGAGCTTGACCTTTCTTCCCTGGACTCTGTAGAATCTTTTGCTGAAGAATTTAAGGAGGAGTATGACTCTCTTGACATCCTGTGTAACAACGCAGGTCTAATGGCTTTGCCTCGTAGAGAGACTGAAGATGGCTTCGAGATGCAGTTAGGGGTCAACCATCTAGGGCACTTTGCACTGACAGCCCATTTAATAGACATGATTATAGATTCAAACGGCAGAGTCGTTAATCAAAGCTCTATGGCTCACGAAGATGCAGAGATTGACTTTGATGACTTGATGGGAGAAGATAATTATTCTAAATGGGGTGCGTACGGTCAAAGCAAACTTGCAAACCTTTTATTCACCTATGAACTGGATAGGAGATTGAAAGAAAAAGATGTTGATGTTGAATCTGTTGGATGTCATCCAGGTGTATCGGATACAAACCTGTTCAAGATAGGGCCTAAAATGGAGCATTCAAAGCTGAAACTTTTCCTAGGAAAAATATTCAGCAAGTTTTTGGGTCAGTCACCGGATAAAGGCTGTCTACCAATGGTCTACGCCGCTACCTCCGAAGAAATCGAAGGAGGAGAGTATATCGGACCGGACGGCTTCAAAACTATGACAGGATACCCTGAGAAACAGGAATCATCAAAGGCCTCAAACAACGAGGAAGATGCAAAGAAGGTCTGGAAAAGAAGCGAAGAATTAACCGGTGTCGAATTCAAAATTAACGACAGCAGCTGATACAAACTTGATGAGGTTTGAAGTTAGATGAGTATGAAGATAGAACAAAAGGTTGAAGCAGACTTTATTGATCAATGGGAAAACGGTTTTGGCTGGATAGCCAAGCCTGAAGAAGATATGGTTCGCACAAGCCATGCTTTCCAGAATGATGGATTATACCTTGTAGACCCTTTAGACGCCGAGAACCTAGATGAAAAACTGAATGAGTATGATGAAGTGAAGGGGATAATTGTTTTATTTGACCGACATCTTAGAGACTCTGAAGAACTGGCAGAAAAATACGGCTGTCCGGTATACATTCCCGAATGGTTGGAAAAATCCATCGATACCGAAGTAATTGGAGTCGAGGATAGTATTCCCGGCACTGACTGGAGGTTCATTGATGCGGTAGATACCTTGACAGGTAGAGAAGCAGGTCTCTACCACGAGAAATCTGGTACTTTGATTGTTGCAGACGCTCTTGGTACGGTAGACATGTTCTGTGGCAGAGGAGAAAAACTAGGTTTAAACCCTCTCTACAGACTACATCCTCCAAAAAACCTGCTGAACTATGATGTAGAAAGAATATTCTGCGGCCACGGAAAAGGAATACAGAAAAACACTGAAACAACTTTGAAGAATACACTAAGTAAAGCTAGGCGAAAAACTCCTTCAGCCTACTTCAAAGCAGTAAAATCTATGATTTAGGCAATTGAAGAACACAGGTTGTTGCTTCATCTCTTTTATCTCTTTATTTCAGATAAAATAGGTATATAAGATAAAGTATCCATACAGCTCCAATTATTCCGAAAGCTGCTGTAAAAAAGGCTATACCGCTTTCAAGCAAACCACCTAAGCCAAGAAAATCTGTTCTCTTAACATATCCGAGTCCAAAAAATACAGAGATAACGATTAAAGCGGCTCCAACGCGCATACCAAGATCCTCCAAAAAACCCTGAAAGGAACCATAATTCACCATACTAGTCATCCTCCAGTTTGAATAAGTCCTCTATATTACAATTGAAGAAATCTGATAGTTTTAGTGCTAGTTCTAGGCTTGGGTTGTATTTTCCTGTTTCTATGGCGTTGATTGTTTGTCTGGAGACATCCATTTCTGTCGCTAGTTCTTTCTGTGTGATATCTGTCTTGGCTCTGAAAATTTTCAACTCATTCTTCATCAGTCCAGCCTCCAGAACTTTGAGTCGATTCCAAAGTT
>CAZSAB010000040.1:0-5794 GCA_964604885.1 uncultured archaeon | reverse complement strand
TTCTCGGATTTCCTTTCTAAGCTGCTCCATTCCGGAGTCCTGAGTGTCTTGGTTTGAATCAGCTTCAAGTATTCCTAGTTCCTTCAGCATCTTAATATGGTCTATTCTTATCTGTTGTGCTTGTTTGGAGGCTTTCAAAAGATCTCTAGGTGTTGCATCTTGATGCTGTATAGCTTGAGCCAATAAGTTGTTGGCCATTTTATACGAGTCTCTGATCTCAGACTCTAACTGGGCTTTCAAATCAAAAATCTCCATATCGCTGTAAACACGCTTCAGATTAGAAGCAAATTCACTGTCTAGGTATCTTTGAATGGTTTTCCTGTTGTAACCCATTTCTTCCGCTATTTCCTGAACCTGCATACCCCTGCTAAAATGCATTACCACCGCCTCTTTGATTCTTTTCTCTTTGGCCGATAATTCTTCCTTCCTAGATATACTTGAGTTTTGAGACATTATGCGACACAATAGGTACTGAATAACTATATTGACCCCCGTTTAAGCCCTAAGGATTGTAAAAATGCAGTTCGAGTTTAGAGTTATGAAGAAGTTTTTACTTGTAGCATTATTTGTTTCATTCATCGGATCGGCAATGGCCTATTCACCTGCTCAAATCATTGAAGTTACAGATAACTTTGGCAACATATTTGATGTTGATTCTAATTTTGGTCAAGGCGGTACTTTTGCCAGAATAGTGAACGAGGAGCAAGAAGTAATAGTATCTGAAGAAACTGAGATAACCTTTTGTGTAACTGAAGTTCGACATGAAGAGGGAAGAAAACTAGAATATTACTTCTCGCATTTTGGTTTTCATCAAAAAGATACTGGATGGCAGCAAGATAACTGTGCAACTTTCGAAGGTTATACCCAAGAAGACTGGTCAGGGAGTCAATGGAACTTCGAAATATATGTTAGAGATGATTCAGATATAACAGCCAAAAATAGTGAAGTAGAAGGAGGGTATGATTTCAATTTTCAGCCTAGATACTCGAATTTAGTTCTTCCAAGAAAAGCTGATGGAGAAACAGTTACCAGCTCTTATGACACCTTCAGAGTATCAAAATCCGAATATGAATCGTACAAACAGGATTCAAAGCAACTTGCTAGTTTAAGTGAAAAACTTGATTCTAAAGATGAAACTATAGAAGAACTGAGGGGAAATCTAGATGAGAAAGACTCTGAGATTAACAAATTAAATAGAGAGATTGATAATAAAAAGTCACAGATAGATGAAATGAACTCTACTATAGTTGAACTAAGAAGTAAGGTAGAGGAACTGAAGGGAGGACTCTTATACAAGCTAGGAAACTTATTTTAGGCTTAAAGCTTCTTGATTTTCCCTGCTTCTGGTTCGAACAATTTTCCTTCACTAATTAATCTATCAATCATTTCCTCAACCTTCCTATCTTGTCTATCTAGGGTTCCGATCACCTTCTGTTTCTCCTTTTTTTCCTGACCCAGGTAATCAAGGATTTTTCTTCCTAATCCTGTTTCTTGTTTTGTACTTGATGTACTTTGTGTACTATCACGTTTATTTTGTACATGAAGTACATCTGCCTCAAGAAATCGATTGAACTTCTCCCTGCTACTAACTTTCCACATAGTACTTCCATCAATCTTTGTAACTTTGATACCTGTTTTGGCCTCCAGTTTTCCTCTTTTACTTCTAGAACAATCCTGAACTCTATCTTTGATTACTGAAAACTTCCCATACTGTGAAGCATCACCAGATTGCATAAATTTGTCTTTGTAGCTTTGGTAGCTATCTCTTACCAAGTTCAATGAGTGGAACTTATCTAGGTCTTCATCAAAGTTCTGGTCGTGAGCTATTGCGCCAAAAGCAAAGAATCGTAAGTACTTAGGTTGTAGATCCTCTAGATTTCTCTTCACCAGGTCCTTCATTACCTCTTGGTCTATCGAGGAGGAAATGTTCTCTAAACTCTCGAGGTTTATCTCTTTAAGTCTCTCAAAGTGGTCTTCAGCACTTTCCAAAACTTTTTTTACATCAATTTCCATTTCATCTATCACTAGTTCCTTGATGTAGTCTAAACAGGCGTTTCTAAGTGCATGGCCTCTGGCATGTTTGGAGGCATTTAGGTGCTCTTTCCAGAACTTGCTTACTTCTCTAAGCTCCAAATCTTCAGATCTCTGTTTTACTTCATCTTGATATGTTTCAGAGAAGTCCTGAGTAAGCCATTCTTGAACCTTTTTCTTTTTTAGAAGGTTGCTGAATGGTTCCTTTGCTAACTCGAAGATTGTATTTACTACTTTTCCCGAGTTCAGCCCTTTCTGGTAATCTCCAGAACTGTTTTCTACCGTCTCAAATTCTTCCCCGTACATAATTACTCCTAAACGGCTTCCTAAAGCACCATAATTATCTGAAAGGATTAATAGACTGTCTCTAAATCTGTGGACTAATGTTTCTGCCCTTCCTGATTCCTTAGGGTTGGACATGAAGACAAGAGGAGACCACGTTTCTGTTGCTACACCGTGACCTTGTTCGGCTTTGTACTTTCCATCTCTCATCAGCGGTAGGAATCCTCTTTTCAGGAATTTTTCATCTCTTCCACTCTCGTTTAACTCGTCTATTCCGAAGGCCTCAGTCAGTCCATCCAGTGATCCTCTAGAACTGCTATCTGCTCCACTCCAACCAAGTACTTTTGCAGGAGTACAATAATCCACCTTTTTCCCTATCTTACCGAATGTCGTGGATTTTCCAACATAGGGATTAGTGTAGATCAATGCGTGAGGGTTGGAAGGCATAGCCTGTTCAGAATCTATACTTGACTTATCATGGGTGATGAGATAAGGTCTTAGAACATATAGGAGTTGTTTATCAAGTTCTGCCGCACCATTACCTGTCAAATAGAGATCAATAAGTTCTCGAACATCCTCGCTTTCTAATTCTAAAAGAAGGTTTTCTATGTCTTTTTTGTCTGCTGGAAGACCTATCTCAAAGCACTCTGGGTTCAAAGAGCTGTCTTCATTTATATTCAGCTCTTCCTTTGCTATGTTTTCTCCTCTCAAGCTCAAATCCAATTCATTGTAATCGGCTTTTTTCAAGTAGATTTCATTTTTTCCTTCTAAGAGTTCAGTGCTCGGTTCAGTGAATAGGAGTTTTGGTGGGTGACCTTCCCCCTTCCTAATCCTGTAGATGTTAAACTTCTTTGTACCTGATAACATACCCCCGTCTTCAAACTGCTCGAAAATCTTCCCCTCAACTGTGACAGGGATACTTTCGTTAATCTCTACCGAGTTATCCTGAAATGTGAAGTCCATTAGTTCTCACCTCTACTGAGTTTGATCTTCTTCAGAGTTACTTTAGATCGTCTAAGGAGTTTATCATTGTGTTCCTGGCTTGGATGATCGTCTGGAAGCATTTCTATAATCCCCTCCTTTCTCTCAATATAGGATTCAAGCCACTGAAGTTCTTCAGAGATGAGGCTTTCTCCTCTATCATATTTCTGAATGATCTCCTTGATAGAGCTGAAGGTTTTGACCTTATCAATTGTCGAACACCTCAAGCTCTGACTCCTTGAGCAAATTACTCACTATGGACTCTACTTCAAGCTTAGTCAGATCTGTGTCCTCTAAGGCCTTGTTAATACTTCCCCTAAGAGTTTTTCTTGTCCAGTTAGCAGCTTTTGGTTTGTTTTCAAGGGAGCTATGACTGTAACCCCTGTCTTCTTTATCCTTGAAACTCAATTTAGTCATACATAATCACCTAATTAGAGAGGTTCGGTTTCCTACACTGCCGAACCTCTTTATCTGTCTTAGCCTTCCACCTCTGCCATTCTTCGGATTTCTCTGGCCTGTTTTCTAAGGAAATCAGAATCAATCTGGTTTATCTGTTCTTCATCAGCTTCTATTATCCTCCCAAGATCCTCATGAAGCTCGTTCACTGGATTTCACCCCTAGAGCTTTTTTCTGTTCCTCAGGCAGGTAAGAATGAGAAGCTAGTTCTTCCAGAACCAGTCTCCTTATTACCGAGCTTAGATTTTGACCTCTTGCATTGCAGAAATCTCGGAACTTTTCTGCAATATCTTCTTCAAATTTTGCACCAAGTTTTGTATTTGTACAAGATGTGGTCATGCGTCTTCTGTCAAATCATAGTACTCCAAATAACAACTTCAGGGGCTGTAAATACCACTTACAGGGTGTAAATTTTGGATAGAGAAAATCGGAAGAAAGTAGTTTTAGAGATTATCCGGGAGTCGGTAATAAATCCAGATAATGAACTTCAGTCAGATTTACCCGGTCATAAAGCGATTACCAGAGAATATAACGAAAATAATCCAGAGGAATCTAAGGCCAGACAAACTATCATCAATTATTTGAACGAGCTAAAGTCAGAAGGGAAAATTAAACAAATAGGTGAAGATCATAAAGGAAAAAAGTATATTCCCGACAATTTTCCTGAAAATAAGTTCTCTCCAAAGGAAGATATTTTACAAGATGTGAAAAGTGAGCTTGAACAAGCTAGAAAAGAACTAAAAGACACTTATTGTAGAGAGCCTACTGTTGATGAAGTAGCTGACCACATGAATAATAGTCCGGATCAGCTATTTCACAGACTCTTTAGAGAGAATATTAAAGAATGGAGATCCCCAAGCGATAAGAAGATCAAGAATACTGAAAACGAAGTGCTCAAAATGTTAGCTGGATCTTTAGCACTTGAGTATCTTGATGTAAAAGACGTACAATTAGTTTCCAAAGGTAGAGGAAATCGCGAAGGATACTATAAAGTCCATGTAGTTACTGAGGGCTGCATGCGTCCAAGTGAAGAAGGATGGAGAGAATATAAGAACAAAAATCAGAAATTTCTAGAAGAATTTAATTATGAGAGAACGGGTAATGAAGGATTTAGGTTTACCGGCTTTCCTCATGTTTACGAAAGAATATTTTTAGTCGATAAAATTCAATTGAAAATAGAAGATTCATTTGAGAATAGAATTAGAGTAAAGGATAAGTATAAATAGTATTTTTCAGCCCTCTAACCTTTGCTCCAGTTTTTCTAGTTTCTTTGCTATTTCTTCTTTGGTTAATCCGTTGACTCTTTCTTCTGCTACATTTTCCACACTTTCTTCGAGTTCTTTGGCTTCTTTTGCTGATTCCTGATCCAATGCTAGGCTACATTGCCCACAGTATTTTTGTGTTGGAGGCCAGGTTTCCGTACATCTTCCACAGGTTTTAGTACCGGTTGCGTCTTTTCCGTTTTCTTTTTCATCTATTCCTTCTTCTGCTAGTTTGGCTTTTCGCATTCGGTCTTCGTTTTCGTGGCAGTATGTTTCTGCCATTCTACTTTGTTTCCATCCAAACCAGTACTTCATCCTGGAAATACTCCAATCCATACCATAATGAGTAGCAGCTGAATGCCTCATGACATGAGGAGAAATTCTCTTGTCTATGGCTGCCTTGTCGGCCTGTCTTCTCAAGATCTTGGATATGTACTCTTGACTCAGTGGTGAGCCTCTTTCAGATCCGTTTGAGCCTGTAGTTGTCACAAACAGCTTGGCCTCTTGATTGCTTGAGTCTGGATGTTTCTCCATCCAGTCTTGTAGTAGACCTATACTCCTGGTTAATGTCAGAGTTCGTAGACCTTTATCGTTCTTCAGTGTAGGTACTTCCACATCGGCGTACTTCTGTTTGAGCTCGATTGAACCTAATCTGATGTCCTCTACTTCTCCTATGCGGGCTCCTGTTTCGAATAGGAACAATGTGATCAGTTTATCCCTAGTGGTGTTGGCCTCTTCCACCATATCCATTACTTCTTCAGGCGTAAGTGCTTCAGTTTCCT
>CAZSAB010000039.1:0-5837 GCA_964604885.1 uncultured archaeon | reverse complement strand
TAAACCCTTCTAGATCAACTTTCTCCCTGATCTCTTGCGCTCTGTCCTCTAGAATCGTCCTAGCCTTTCTCTTACCATGATCATCTGTGACCTCTGTAGTACCTTGGTTCAAACTCGCATAAACAACCTGTCTCTCAGGATCAAACAGGTAAACCACGTAGACACCTTTCTGTGTGGTACTTGTTTCTTCAGAGTGCAGTGCAGCAACCCATGGAATATTCGGCCAGTTGCCTTGTCCGGCAGTACCTTTAAACTCTAAACCATCTATATCTAGTCTCTTGTTGCAAATATGTTTCAGAAAATTAGGTGCCCTGTTCTCAAGCAACTGGTAGAGACGCTTTTCCTTAGAAGCCGTACCTTTACGATCAGAGTACTTTTCCAAGATCTCCTTAAACGTGTCTCTTAGTATATCCTCAGCGTTTTCCTCACGATCATAGACATCAAATCCTAATTTCTCAAATGTGTCTTCAACTCCGTGAATATCATCCCTAGAACTACATGCCTCCCTGACCTGAGGAATGTTCCAGAAAACATCATTAATCGGTTTCTTCACACCATCAATATCAATAAAAAGCCACGGAGAATACCTATGCTCATAATTACCGGTGTCTAAGCTTGTCTCAGTTTTCTCAAAGGCCTCTCTTACATCTGAACCTGATACCTCAACTTCTGAACCTTCTAAAACCATTGATACCTGTGACATACCACAATATACGTACAGATACAGTTAAGTCATCTTTGAGAAACTCATGCTTGATTCCACAAAGAAACAGACGATAAGTTTCAACAAAACGATTAAACATATTTATTGTCTACTTTGGTATATGCCTAGAGCAGGTCCTCTAAAACAGATTTTAAGACAGCTAAACGTAAAGGAGCTTAAGCAATTAAGAAAGAGAACTTGTCCTAGAGTCACAGAATATTCAGGAGATAAATCCAGCTTTGTAGATAACCTCAGGAGCTCAATGAAAAGATCTATTCAAAAAAATGATATCTCATACGCCGAGATTTTTTCCGAAATAAGAGATATAATAAAGGACGAGGGTCCTCAACAAGTCACTACAAGAATCAGGCATTCTATGAAAGATCTTAAGATATCCAGAAATGTTCAAGGCAAAAACTCTAAAAGCGTGAGAGAGAACTGGATCAGCTCTGAACTATTTCAGTCACTAAGATATCACCTAAGTGGGACGGAGTATAAACTTGAGCAAGAAGCAACCTTTGGAAGAACTGCCGCTGACATCCTTGTTTACCAGGACAGCAGAAATTATGTTATAGAGGCCAAGCTCGCAGGCAGCTATTCCAGTAGAGAACGTCTACTGAATCAGATAAAGAAATATAAGAAAAAAGTGCCAAATCTTCGAAGAATATTTGTTCTTCTTATAGCTGAAAAACAGAAAGACCTACCAGAAAACAAAGAATCGGTGAGACACGTCACTGACGAAGTTGAAAAAGAGAACAAAACAGAACTCATAATCAAAAAGCCAAGCGATTTCAGAAACTAAAGTTCTTCAAACCTCTCCAGAATCCTATCTACTTCACCTTCATCAGTGTCCAGCGACTCCAGAACTGTCTCAACTTCTTCCTCAGTCAAATCATACAACTCGAAGACGATAGCATCTATCAACTCGTCAGTCTCCTGAATCTCCTCCTCTAATTCCTCGGCTTCTTCCCTATTTTCTATGAATCTCTCCAGGCCTTGCTCTACATCTTCCCGCTTCGGCAAAGTCAGCTTCTCCAACCTGTCAATAACCGAATTAGTCTTCGTAGCCGACTCCCTGAACCCTGCGAATCCGCCGGCTTCATCAACAGCCAACTTCGTAAACTCTTGAACCAGGCTCTTCATCTCCTTGCTGAGACCCGTGAATTTCATAGCTGACACTTTTTCGGTTTCATAGTAGCCCCATTGATCCAACTCACTCTCATCAATGTTTTCACTGTCCTCAGGCTTGTAACGAGCAGAAACCTTCAAAACCAAATCTCCGTTCCTTTCCTCAAACTCAACACCGCCAATCCTGAGACTATCCCTATCAGCAGAAGTATCGCTCACAACTTTGTCGGAGAGGCCTTCAACAGGGATATAGAGCTCTCCTAAAGTTTGGCCATCAGGATCTTCGGCAGAACTCCCTAAGTAATCTAGTATGTTAAGATTGATTTTGTTTAATTTTCTCTTTAGAGATTTGATTTCCTCCGATTTATTCCTAAATTCTACGTCGGATTTCAAAATTTTCTTACTGATCGGAGCCTTATCCAAAACATTACAGTTAATTTCCAAGTTAACTCCTCTATTCTTAGCATAATGCTTGAACCAAAACCATAGTAGTCTCGAGTTTAGCGCAGAAGCAATTGAGTAATAATCGTCTTTATCCAGATCATTAGAGTAGAATATATTAGCGCTGAAAGTTACATATGACTGCTTCTCAACAGGCACAAATGAAGGCCTCTCAGCCATTTGAACTGCGATTATTTTAGGATTCTCCCACATTGACTTATTTCTTGGCCAATGTAAATGCCACCAAGGCTTGTTTCCATTTTTAGTTTCTCTCCTTTCGTCCATAATTGGCTTAAATTCCTTCAGATGGCTCTTTATGTCGGGATAGTCATCTAAATTACTCCATGTTTCATTAGAGGAGTATATCAAAAATTGCGATGGATCATCAGATATATAGTATCTTCCAAGATCTGAAAGTTGATAGTAAGGCTTGAGTAATTCATGATCTATCAAACCTAGATCTTTAGCCTCCTTAGGATCTAGAGAAAATACAGATTCTCCCTCTTCATAGCTATCATCAATTTCTTCCACATGTTTAGATGATACTTTACCAGGATTATCTGCTATGCCTTGTTTAGTTTGTCCTATATCTGCCAACATTGGATTATCTTCTATTTTATCTAATAAAGCTTCGTTGGACTCATGAATATCTATCTTACCATCTCTGAATAGATTCTCATAACTTTTAGTATATTCAACTACTCCTATTCCCGAATTAACACATTTCTGAACTTCAGTTTGATCGTCAACTATTTTAATCTTAGTTTCATTACTCTCATCGTTTTTTGAGGCTCTAAATATTAGGTGCCTGCCAGATACATCTTCAAATACTTTTCTTTCTTTTAGATAGAAGACTTCCTCTAAATTATTTTGTTTGAGTCTCTCTATCAGCTTAACTGCCCCAGTACCAGACATCCAATAAGCATTTACAATATAAGACATCTTCCCGCTATCAGAAACTAGATTTAGTGCTTGGTGAGCAAAATAGAACCACAAATCCATTCTCGGCGATTTATATTTACCGAGCGGTGTCTGAGATAATACATCCATTTGCTCTTTAAAGTTCTTTTCTCTTCTATATGGAGGATTCCCTACGACTGCGTCAAATCCTTCTTGTTGGCCGAAGAATACTTTGGGGAATTCTAGTTGCCAGTGGAAGTAGTTGCGGTTTTCTGCGTCTTGTTGGGCGTTTTTGTACCATTCTGTGTTTTCGAATGGGTTGCCGGGGTTTCCGATGTTGATTAGGAAGCTTTCGTAGTTTGAGCTGTTGGCTTCTTTTTCGAAGTATTGGCGTGTGTGGATGTTGGCAAGCTGGTTGAACTGCTGGTAGAGAACGTTTTCTTGGATGAACTGTTTGTAGGCCTGTTCTTTTTCGTGGATCTGTTTGACGGTGTTTTCAGGCATTCCTTCGATTTCCAGATACTGTTCCTGAAAGCTCTCCTTTATTTCTTGTGGGTCACCGAACTCGTAACGGTCTGAGTCTAATCTTTTCTGATCCTCTGTTGGATGTGAGAATATTTCGTCGAAGTTTGATCCTATTAGTGAGTTTCCGTGTTTGAGGTGGTGGTCTAGGAAGTTCAAGGGCTTTCCTCTTGCAGCTGTTTCGATCCATAGGCTTAGTTTTCCGAGTTCTACTGCTAGTTCGTTTATGTCAACTCCGTAGATGCAGTTTTGTACTACTTGTCTTTTCGCCCAGTTTAGTTCGTCTTCGTTTTCATCTAGGTTTTGTTTTTCTAGGTCTGCGTGTTGCACTATGTGTTCAGCGATGTATTCTGTTGCTTCGGTTAGGAAGTGTCCTGATCCCATTGCTGGGTCACAGATATTTAGCTCCAAAATCTTCGTGAGAACATTTGAGTCGTTTTCTTCTGCTTCTTTGATTTTTTCTTCTACTTTTGGCCCAACCGTGTTTTCAATTATGTATTCAACGATGTATTCTGGCGTGTAGTAGCTTCCTGTGGCTTTTCTTTCTCCTGATTCGTTTGTCAGGTAGAGCTCGTTTTTTTCTACTCTTTTTTCTTCGCCAAATTCTTCCCAGCCTTTGTTGGTTTCTGAGAGATCTGTCCATTCGCTATTCTTGAGAATTTTTCTTTCGTCTGCTGCTTTGAACTTGTGTTCTAGTAGTCCTTCGTAGACTGATCCTAGGTGTCTTATGTTTAGGTCCTTGTAGTCTAGGATAATTCTTTTTTGTTTCTCTTCATCGTAACTGGTTGCGAGCAGCTCCAAGATTTCTTTAATATAGCTTCCGTAGAGCTTGTTTCTGGCCAGGAACTGATTTTCTTCACTTTCTTCCTCATTAAATAGACCTCCGTTGTAAGCTGGGATTTCGGTCTCATTTAGATCGTATCCGTCGTCAATTCCTTTGAAGAGACGTGAGATTCTGTTGTCCCATGCGACTGTCGTTTCATGGAAAAGTGGATCATCCACTTCTTCGTCTATAATCATTCTTTTGAGCTGTGTTAATCCAAAAGCTTGTTTGTAGGCCTCGTATTCGGTCGGAAGCAAGTTTCTGCTCTCAGCGTTCAGGATGAATAAAATTCTGTAAAGGAAAATTAGAGATGCGTGATGTACTAAATCAATGTTTTCAGGAGTTTTCTCAATGTCATTTGTCTCAAAGAATCCTTCTACTGCTACTTCAAGTGCGTTGTATACTTTATCCTCTAGATCGTCTTCCAGGCCTTCTGCAAAGTTTACTGATTCCTGGTAGATCTCGTCTAAGAATCCTTCTTCAAAACTCTCGGCTCGGAAAAAGAGGTAGAAGTATTTGAAGGCTTCTAATTTTTCCTCTGTCTTTTCTCCAGCCAGAAGGTTTTCAAGATCTACTTCGAAGTAAACGTCTGCGGCACAGTCTTCGTAGCTGTAAAGCCTCCACTTTTTTCCGTTTGTCAGAATTCCCCAGTCAGCTCGGAGCCTGTCAACGTAATTGTAAATTTGGAATGCAGGATTTGTATGGTCCTGCGAGGATTTATCGAGTTTTTTATTCCAGCTTTTAGCATCTCCTACTGCATAGGCACCGTCAATGTAGTCTTTTTCATCATCTTCATTGATTTCTAGCTGTTTCTCAAATCCTAGAAATGCATAATCAGGATTCAGAGTCTTCCCGTCTGTCCTTGAACCTACTTTTCTACGGGCCTCTGGTGTCCATTCGTGGCCTAATTCCTTGAGAACAGGGTCAATAACTCTTTGCTGTGTCTGGTCTTCGTTACGATCTTCCGTTAGAAAGCTTTCGTTCTTCTCATAGATTTTCTTTAGTTTGTCAAATTTTTCCTCAAAATTTAGTTCCTGCCATTCTTCTCTGTCCTGAATTCTTTCCTCCAGAAAATGATTTGAGAAAAGATTGTTCTTGTAGTCACTGAGCGTTAATTGAGCCACGAAGACACCTATATCGATATTTAAGTTGTAAGTTTTTACTAGCTTTTCTGTGAGCTCAGGGGCTTGCACATGTTCTCTCATAATTACGGATTATGCAGCTTCACTGTTTCGAGGAAGTATTGGCCGCATCTGATACTGGTTAGAGCCTTTCAATGCCTCGATGGAGCTGGATCAGAAGAGAGTGCAGAACTGGCTT
>CAZSAB010000038.1:0-5999 GCA_964604885.1 uncultured archaeon | reverse complement strand
AGGTGGATTCAGAGTATATTAGCAGTGAATTTATGGGAGATGAAAGAACTAAAGTGAAAGTCGAGAGCAGATGATCAACACCAAATCGCAAAGCATATCATCTTTGAATCATAAGTTGGAATATGACAATTGATGTTAGTGCAGAAACGGTTCCTGATTATATGGTATCGGAACCTGGCGCGGCATGGATAAGTCCTCTGGGGCTAGAAAAATCTGTTGAGAGGCTTTTGGATATAGGTGACGGGGAAAAAATAGCGGACTTGGGCGCAGGAAAGGGTGAGCTATCAAAGAGGATAGCAAAAAGAAGACCTGAGGCAGAGATAGTAGCTACAGAGTTCTCATCAGTTTCAGCAGAAGAAGCGTACCGCAATACTATGGAATACGAAAATATAGATGTCATAAGAACAGACAAGTTCAAAGGGTTAGAAGAAGGCTCTTTTGAACAGATTTATGCCATAAACTCAGTTCAGGCAATGGAGAACCCTTTAGAGGGGATAGAAGAAATGTCCAGAACTCTAGAATCAGACGGAACAGCAGTAGTCACAGTGCCGAGAGAAGAGAGCGCGGAAATATTTCCGGACGAATGGGTTCAAAATAAGAACGGTTCAACCTATATAGAGGGAGAAGCAGTTCTACCAAAAGAAAATGTTACATACAGCCAGTACATATTTCCAAGGAGTGATATGGAGCGAAAACTCAAAAGTTCAGATCTGGAACCCAGGAACGGTTATCCAGAGAGTGTTCTATCAGATCCCACAGGCCTACCATACTTATCAGATATCATCCCTGAAGAAGCTGAGATGGATGTTCCAAGAAGCTTCAAGACCGCTCTAAGGTACACACCGAGCACTCTAACACGAAAAATCGTTGAAAAATCTGGCATAGGGCCAGAAGTAGACCTCTGGGTAGCAGACAGGGTGTAGAAAATGTCAGTGAGTAAATTTGTCAAAAAACTGATGTTCTCACAGAAACTTAAATTCAAGGAAGGAAGGTTTGAAATGTTCGATATTAAGGGAGTTATATTACCTGTATATACGTTCTCTAAGTTACTTGAGCAGGAGTACAAGTCGAATGGGGACGAGGTTTTTGAGATGCTTTTTGAAACGGGAAAAGCTCACGGAAAAATGGGGATTGAACGAATAGGTAGAAAGAATAAGGTATCCAAAAGAGAGTTTCAATCGAAGATGATAGACTCTGCGAATATGATGGGCCTAGGAAAGTTTGAGGTAGTAAACTCCGATATGACAAAAGAGGAATTTAAAGTAAGGCTCACACGTTCTCCTATTGTCCAAGAATTTAATGACTCCGAAGCCATGTCAGATGTGGAGAGACCTGTAACGGAACTTAGTCGAGGTATGTTTCACTCTATAATGGGGGAAATCTGGAGTGCGGAAGTGGTTTCAAAATTCAGTAAAAGTAAATTTCTCGGAGATGAAAACACCGAGATAAAGGTGCAACTAAAAGATGACCAAGAATGAAGAACTTGAGAAACTACTAGAGGAAAATAAAGGAAACTCCAGGATTTCTGAGAACGAAGAAGTACTGACTTCAGAGGATCTAAATGAGATTGCAGGAGCTCTTGAGGAAGGTGTTAACTCCGGAAAATATAGAGGCAAAGTTTTTGCAACCAGTGGAACTACAGGGAAGCCCACCAGAGCTTACTTTACTGAATCCTCGCTTGAAAATATTGTAGAAAGATCTAGTATGTCATTCATTGATACAGAGGAAGATAAAAAATTCCTTAACATGTTTGCAGGCAGGCCTCATATATCTGGATGGAATCTGACTCAATCAGTTAAAGCCAGAGGTGCAGAAGCTCTGAACGATTCTTACGATGACTGGCAGGAGGTACTAGATGAGGGAAGAAGTGAGGAGATCACTGACTTGGGTGCGGTCCCTGCCCTGGCTCATAAGATGGCTCAAATTATGAGAAAAGAACTTGGAAAACCTCCAAGAGAAATATTTCCAAACCTAGAAAATGCTTATTTCTCGGGCATGAAATTATCGGATGACCTGAGAAATGCACTCAAATCAGAATATGGCTTCGACACCCAAAGAGAATTTTACGCTTCAAGTGAAGCGAGTGCGATGGGTGTGTCTATCAATCCAGGTTCAGAGTATCAGATAGCACTTCCAGGATACGTTTTAGAGATAATCCCTGAAGATAGCGAAGAACCAATCGACGTAAGGGATATAGACAAAGAGACAAAAGGTGTTCTATTGGCAAGCGATTCCTCCAGAAGACTTTTCCCAAATAATGTTGAGGAAGAAGATATTCCCGATGGATATTCTGGTGACGAGAGATTCACCAGATGGTACACTGGTGATAAGGTCAAAGTGACACCAGACCAAGAAATAGTTGGCCCAGGGAAAAGTGTAAATGCTTTCGAGGTACTTGGGAAAGAGAAATTTGACCTAAATATGGGTGGAGCAGTTCTAGGGGAAAACGAGATTCGCACAAGCATAGTAGAAAACTATGAGGATAAAGGAAAGATTGATTGGAAAGCAGTAAAATCGCGAGAAGAATCAGAACAAGGATACGGAGATCTTTTCCTACACATCTATGTAGAGGATTGCTCTAGTCTAGACTACGGGAGTTTCTCCGATTCATTATACTCAAATAAGTCAGTTAAGGAGGCAGATCGAAAAGGAGTAATTAAGGGAATAGACTTTCATCCTATATCAAATTATGATTCACAAGATAATTCAATGAAGGGTAGAAACATAATAGACGAGACTTGATTAGAATCCTTCATCTTCCTCTATATGCATACCCTCATTGTCTATAGCCACGTTTAAAACGTTTCCATCTATATCTGTTCTCCTCATCTTTACTACCTGTGCGGATCTGAATGATGATTCACCTAGTGCAAATCCTTGCATCTTTATGACTCCATCCACAACGTATTCCGTCACTCCATGGCGTGAGAGCTTTCCCTCTTCGCCAGGTAACTCGGCGGTGATAAGAACCGTGGCGCCGCTCTTCCTTAGCTGATTTATGAGGTCCTTTATGAGCATACGAATGTTCCTATCATCCCCCCAGAACATCGCCAGAACACTGATAGAATCTAGAACAATCCTATCGTGGCCTCCTTCAGAAACCATCTGAGTAATCTCATCCATAATATCATCTGATGGTACAATGTACGGTATCCTGAAATGGCTGGTATATTTATCAAATTCTATACCAAACTGGCCTGCATCACCCTTTATCTCATCAGGTCTCTCCTCCGTAGATATATACATACAGTTTTCTCCTTTTTTCAGCCCGTCAAACATAAAGTGTGATGCAAACGTAGTCTTTCCTGTACCAGGCCCTCCGGTTAACATCGTTACTGATTCTTCAGGAAATCCTCCATCTACTACTTCGTCCAAGCCATCGACGCCCGTCGACGTTCTTTTCAAATCATCAGAGGACATACTGAATTGTGGTTTAGAGATGCTTATAATAATTTACATATGCTATTCGACATAAATGTTACTATTGAGTTACGACTACCGATTTTTGCGAATATCTTATATACCAAAAGACACAATGGTAAATTAGACCAATGGGTTTGATGAGCAGGATTTCAGGGGGTAAAGATGAGCCTGAGGAGGAAGTGAAGAATCAAGTTGAGGAAGTCAAACAAGAAGCAGAAGAGCCAACAGATGAGAAAAATGATGATTCATCTGTTGAAAGAGAGGAAGAAAGTCCGTCTGATAAAGAGGACGAGACAGTCAATGATCAGGCAGATGAAAGCAGTGAAGAGAATGAGAAAAATGATGGCTCAGGACAACAAGAGAATAACAACACTGACTCAGATGAGGATGGCGCTGATCAAGAATCTGGCGGAGACCCAGATTCTGAAGTAGAAAGCGACGAAGAAGAACATAAATCAGAGAGTTCAGATAATGATGACAATTCTGAAGAGTCAAGTGATGGAGACGAATCAGACGACGATGAACCGCAAACAGTAGGTGCAATCGCCCGCGAGGAACAGGACATAGACTACGATCCTGAGGCGCAACAGGAGGAAGAGGAAGAGGAGGAATCCATCGAGCTTCAGGACCTCATGCAGAAAACTGAGAAGCTAGAGGGCCGTCTTGAATCTGTAGACAGCTTCAAAGATCAAATCAATCAAAGGATCAGCAATGTTTCTGAGAAAATTGGAGAAGTCCGCTCGATGGTTCTTGAGCAGGAGAAGGAAGTAGACGACATTAAGCAGGGGTACAAGAAGATAGAGGATATCTACGAGGATATGGAGCCTGAAAAAATCAACAAACAGTTTGAAGAAATGGAGGGCAGCATCGAACAGATAAAAGGTAAGGCTGAGCAAAATAAAGAGCTCCTAGGAAACCTCCAAGACGCAGTCGATAACATTGAGGACGAGATGGAGCAAATAGACGACTTTGACAACCTTGCAGAAATGCATGAATCGCTCCAAGAAAAACTAGACAGAGTTCAACAACTCAAAAGAGAGGTTAACGAAAAGGAGTCCAAAGTAGAATCGATGTTTGGTGAACTGGAGGAAAGGCTACCTGAACTGGATTCAGCCGTCGAGAAAACAGATCAGCACGAACAGATGCTTCAAGACCAGATAAAGGATATAGACGAACTGAGAATCCAGCTAGACGACAAACTTGACGAAGATAGCATCTCAGAGAAGCTAAAAGAGATAGCAGAAGACGAAGACGAGAAACTAGAAGGTGTCGTGACTGAGGATGAGGTTGAAGATCAAGAGGAAGACCTGGCAGAGATCGAGAAAACTGTAGAAACGTTAAGATCGAAGCTCGATGAACTAGAAACTCTAAAAGACGAGTCAAAAGATCAAAAAGAAAACCTCAAGCATCTAGAAGAGGGAGTAGATTTCCTACAGAAGGATATTGATAAATTCGAAAAAGAAATCAGTGAAAGAACAGAAGAAGTTGAACAAAGAGTAGAAGAGTTCGAGAAAGAGATTAATGACCAGCAGAACATTGAGAGTATAGTGGAAGGATATAAGCAGGCAAAAGACCAGAAGCTGGAGGATAAGATAAAGAATTTGAGAAGTGAATATGACAGTAAGCTTGAACAGACAGAAAAAGAAATAGAAGAGCTAAAGCAAAATTATGATTCTAACAAGACCCAAGATTTAGAACAAAAGATTGAGAAGATATCCAATTTAGTTCTAAAGAGCCAAAAGCAGACCAAGAGAGAGCTAAACAGGCTAGAGAACAAAATCGATAGCTCTCAGGCATAATCTAGTATAATATTTCAATTCTTCAGGTCATGGACGATTACAATAATGTTGAGTGTCTAAGATGTGGAAGAGAGTGGTACTCTGATAAATTTGAGAAAGAGGGAGATTTGCCAGATAAATGTCCTAGATGCTATCAAGAAGAGGTTCGTGAGATACCTGAACCACCAACTAGAATAGATGTGGCCGCAAATAGGATCAGGGAAAAGAAGAAAGAACTACCCGAACAAGCAAAGCAAAAAAAGCACGATTTTGTGGTATGGAGAGAAAACAACAGGTTCTTGATCGCTCTAGTCAAGGCAGCAACTGTATTTCTGTTGCTAATACTTGGCATTGTCTATCTGTTATTTTTCAATTAGGGATATATCCGCGCAAGCCCAAAATCTGAGTGTATACCAGTGGTTCATCTACATGATGTTCAACAGACGTTATATAATGATTATTGCTCAATTAATTAGTATAATGATAGGACCAAAACTTGATATAGGATCACGGAGGATTTAGATATGAGTAACAATGATGAATTACTGGTTGAAAGAGAACTTTACCTAGAAAACGGAGTACACATAGGAACCCAGTCACAAAATGCAGATATGGAGGACTACATATTCCACGTCAAAAAGAACGGTCTTGCCATTCTGGATCTCGATACAACGGACAAGCAAATAAGATCTGTAGCAAACACCTTGAGAAAGTATCCTGAAGACGAGATAGTCATTGTAGGGAGGAAAGACGAAGCATATCAACCGATTAAAACATTCTCCGAGGAAATCGGAACAA
>CAZSAB010000037.1:0-6025 GCA_964604885.1 uncultured archaeon | reverse complement strand
AGGTGGATTCAGAGTATATTAGCAGTGAATTTATGGGAGATGAAAGAACTAAAGTAAAAGTAGAATCAATCTAATTATATGAAAAGCTACGCAGACCCAGACCACATAGTATCTAGAATGGAACTCTTAGATTTCATGAACGGAAGAACTGAGGAAGAGGATTTAAGCTGGATAAGTCCTGTTGGGCATGACACCTCTAAGGAAATGCTAATTAGCCTGCCTAAAGATAATCTTGAATATTGGTATCAAAATAGGTCAGAGTTTGAGAATATAGCTGGCAGAAGATTAAGAATAGCAGACATAGGTTGCGGGGAGGGAGATCTTACTAAAAGCCTAGCTAATGAATATTCTAAGGCTGATGTTTTCGGCATAGATATATCGGCTGAAGCAATTAAATCCTCCATAATTAGTCTTGATGACTTGGACAACGGATTTGCGATAGGAGGTGACGCAAACCAGATTTTGCCAGAACTTAGGGATTTTGACTTTATATACGCTATTAATGTCGTACAGGATTCAAAGAACCCAATTAAGTTCCTCCATAATCTTGGGAACAGTCTGAGAGACGGAGGATACATTGTCATTACTGTTCCAGGAGAAGAAGCGCTTAAAATGTTTCCAGAGCATAGAAAGTTCGACGATGAGAAAGGATTACCCTACATGATAATGGAGAATATTGATACAGAAGACGGCAAAATTCACTGGAAACAATATGCTATGCCTGAGGAAGACATGGATAAACTAGTCGCTGAGACCGATTTAAAGATTGTGGAGAGCGGCGACTTAAGAGCGGATGCTACAGGACTATCGGATCTCATGGAACTACTAGAAAAAGAGGAGAGAAAAGAAGAAGCCAGAAAGATAGAGAGACTTCAGCAGAAAAATCCTAAAAGTGGGCCAAGCGTGAATTACTACCTAATGAGGAAAAAACAATAACATGTCAGTCAGCAAATTCATCAAAAAGATGATGTTTTCGAGACAGCTCAATTTCAAGAAAGGAGAGTTTGAGATGCTTGGGATAAGAGGTGCTGTAATACCTGTGAGAACATTCACCCACGTGATAGAATCTGTGTATAGGGAGCAGGGAGCGGAGGCGTTTAGCATCCTATTTGAAACAGGGAAAGAACATGGTAAACTAGGTGTAGAGAAACTAGGTAAAAAGCATAGTGTATCCAAAAGAAAGTTTCTAAAGGAAATAATAGAGTCTGGAAACGTGATGGGAATGGGTAAAGCCGAGATTAAGAGTTTTAACCCTCAAGAAGGGCTTCTTCGCGTAAACCTGAAGAATTCCCCCTTTGAAGAAGAGTTCAGGCGATCTGAGGAATTGAACGATATTGATAGAAGTATTGATGAGTTCCAGAGAGGTGTTTTTCATTCGATGGCAGAAGCTGTGTTTGAAAGTGAAGTACAATCAAGAGAGGATAAATGTTCTTTCCAGGGAGATATGCATTGCGAATTTATATTCAAGGAGGTTGACTGATTGTGGAGGATGAAGAAATACTAGAGATGGATGAAGTAAGAAATCTTGAACGACCCAAAAGTGACGAAGTTCTGACAAGTAAAGAACTTGAAGAATCGACCTCAGAAAAAGAATACCCTAATGCTATCGTTTTTGAATCTTCAGGCACCACGGGAAAACCGAAGCGAATCCCATATTCTGAGGAGATTCTAAATAAACAGAGAGAACACGAGAGTAAAGCATTCAAAATCGGAGGTTTAGCAGAGCATGACACGGTTATGACTCTAGCTGCTCCTCTAACTTCAATTTCAGGTTGGGCAAGCAGATCCGGATCAAGAAAACTTGGAGCAGAGGTTCTAAATAGATCATTCAATGATTACAAGAAAGTTATTGAATCAAAGGAAAACAAAGATGTTACGGCAATATTTGCAACGCCTCTAGTAGCAAAGACAATCGGAGAAGAAATAGAAAATGAATACGGGTCACCCAAGGACATGTTCCCCAACTTGAGGGTCGGATTTATGTTTGGAGATCTACTCCCAGATAGCCTGAGGAAAGATCTCAAACGCCAATGGGGTTTCCAAGAGCTGAGGTCCTTATATGGAACTGTCGAGGCAGATGTAATAGCAATCGAGGAATCTGAATCAGGAATGCTCATTCCCATGTTAGACAGAATTGTGATAGAGATAATACCCTATGAGAACGGCGAAAAACAAGATAGAATTCGAGACATCCGTAATTTAGATAGAAAGATGAAGGGATCTATATTGATAACCGATCCTCTAAGAAAAAAGGTAAGCATTTCAAGGTACGAGATTGGAGATATGATCAGGGTGCATCCCAACGATCCTGTACCAAAGATAGAGGTATTGGGCAGGATAGACAATACAATAAACTTAGGTGGAGCGCCACTACACGAGAAAGACCTGCAAATAGCTATAGACGATACATACGGCATGCACGTGGAAACCTGGAAAGTGATAGTTACGAGAGAAAATTCAAAACCAGCAATTGACATCTACATAGCGGGAGACACAAATGAGAGGAGAAACGAATTTCTGAATAATTTATTTGAAACCGCTCCCCCCGTAAAGGAAGCTTACTCAGATATTGGGGACGGGGTCATCGAACATATAAATCTGAGTATCGTGGATGGTCAAGAAGAAATTACAAAAGACATTGAAATTGACAAAATCGAGAATGATGCCAAGTCCGAAAGAATTATATTCTCAGAATCATTCTAGTTAGAAGGTATCTTCTTCTTCAATATGCATACCTTCTTCATCTATAGCTACACTGAGAACGTTTCCATCTATATCTGTTCTCCTCATCTTTACTACCTGTGCGGATCTGAATGATGATTCACCAAGTGCAAATCCTTGCATCTTTATAAGTCCGTCCACCACATATTCTGTCACTCCATGGCGTGAGAGCTTTCCCTCTTCACCCGGTAATTCGGCGGTGATGAGAACCGTAGCGCCGCTCTTCCTCAGCTGATTTATGAGGTCCTTTATGAGCATCCGAATATTCCTATCTTCACCCCAGAACATTGCCAAAACGCTGATAGAATCCAGAACAATCCTATCGTGGTCTCCCTCAGAAACCATCTGAGTAATCTCATCCATAATATCATCTGATGGAACAATGTACGGTATCCTGAAATGGCTGGTATATTTATCAAATTCTATACCAAACTGGCCTGCATCACCCTTTATCTCATCAGGTCTCTCCTCCGTAGATATATACATACAGTTTTCTCCTTTTTTTAACCCGTCAAACATAAAGTGTGATGCAAACGTAGTCTTTCCTGTACCAGGCCCTCCAGTTAACATTGTCACGGATCCCTCAGGGAAACCCCCATCCAACACTTCATTCAAACCATCGACGCCCGTCGATGTTCTTTTCAAATCATCAGAGGACATACTAGGTTGTGGTTTAGAGACGCTTATAATAATTTACATAGGCTATTCGGCATGAATGTTACTACTGAGTTACGAGTACTGATTTTTGCGAATATCTTATATACTAAAGAATACAATGATGTATTAGTTCAATGGGTTTGATGGACAAAATTTCAGGAGGCGGGGATGAGCCTGAGGAGGAAGTGAAGAATCAAGTTGAGGAAGTCAAACAAGAAGCAGAGGAAGAACCAGAAGATAACCAAAACTATGATTCATCTGTTGAGAGTGAGGAAGAAGATCCCTCTAACGAAGAGGACGAGACAGTCAATGATCAGGAAGATGAGAACAGTGAAGAAGATGGGGAAAATGATGTCTCAGGACAGGAAGAAAATGGATCAAGCGACTCAGATGGAGATAGTACTGATCAAGAATCTGACAAGGACCCAGATTCTAAAGTAGAAGGAGATGAGGAAGAAGGAGACAAATCGGAAGATTCGGGCAATGATGAAGATACTAACAAGTCGAGCGATGAAGACAACTCAGATGGAGACGAGCCACAAACGGTAGGGTCAATCGCTCGTGAGGAACAGGACATAGACTACGATCCTGAAGATCAACAGGAGGAAGAGGAAGAAGAAGAATCTATCGAGCTTCAGGACCTTATGCAGAAGACTGAGAAGCTGGAGGGGAGGCTTGAATCTGTAGACAGCTTCAAAGACCAAATCAACCAAAGAATCAGCAACACTTCTGAAAAAATTGGGGAAGTCCGCTCAATGGTCCTTGAGCAGGAGAAGGAAGTAGATGACATTAAACAGGGCTACAAGAAGATAGAAGATATCTACGAGGATATGGAGCCTGAAAAAATCAACAAACAGTTTGAAGAGATGGAGGGCAGCATCGAACAGATAAAAGGTAAGGCTGAGCAAAATAAAGAGCTCCTAGGAAACCTCCAAGACGCAGTCGATAACATTGAGGACGAGATGGAGCAAATAGACGACTTTGACAACCTTGCAGAAATGCATGAATCGCTCCAAGAAAAACTAGACAGAGTTCAACAACTCAAAAGAGAGGTTAACGAAAAGGAGTCCAAAGTAGAATCGATGTTTGGTGAACTGGAGGAAAGGCTACCTGAACTGGATTCAGCCGTCGAGAAAACAGATCAGCACGAACAGATGCTTCAAGACCAGATAAAGGATATAGACGAACTAAGAATCCAGCTAGATGACAAACTTGACGAGGATAACATCTCAGAGAAGCTGAAAGAAATAGCAGAGGATGAAGATGAAAATTTAGAGGCTGTTGCAACAGATAAAGACATAGAGGATCAACAGGATCATATTACTGAAGTAGAATCAACAGTTGAGAAGCTCAGGTCAAAGATTGATCAATTAGAAAATCTCAAGGAAGCTTCATCAGACCATGAGGAGGAAATCAAGCTTCTTCATGAAGGTATAGACTATCTACAAGAAGACATAGACAAATTTGAGAAAAGAGTAGATCAGAGAACAGAGAAATTTAATAAGAAAATAGAGAAATTTGAAGATGAAGTCAATGATCAAGAAAACATCGAGAGCATCATGAAAACCTACAGAGAGTCCCAAAGTCAAAACATTGAGAAAAAGATAAAAGAGAAATTCAATGAGGTCGAGAAAAACAGAGAGAATAGGTTAGATGAGATAGAAGATAAGCTGAAAGAAGTCGAGGGAAAACTTGATTCTGCGGATGCAGTCGAACTAGAGGAAAAAGTGGAGAAGATATCTGATCTAGTGCTGAAGAGCCAAAAACAGACAAGACGGGAGATTCAAGGTTTGAAAGACAGATTCGAAACTCATGATAACGAAGAGTTAAGGAGACAATTGGAAGACCTTTCCAAAGTAGTTCGTAAAATGTCAAACGATCGCGACATCAATATTGGGAATGAGCAAATACGAAAACGTTGAATGTCAAAGATGTGGAAAAAGATGGTACTCAGAGAAGTTTGATGAGAACGGAAAAGTGCCAGAAAGATGTCCCAGGTGCTATCAAGAAGAAGTTCACAAAATACCTGAACGTCCAACTAAAATAGATATTGCGGCAGATAAAATCAAGCAAAAGAAAGAGGAACTGCCCGGACAGGTGAGGGAAAAAAAGCACAATCTTGTAGTATGGAAAGAAAATAACAGGTTTTTGATCGCTCTTGTAAAGGCTGCAGCTGTATTCCTGCTGTTGATACTGGGAGTTGTCTATCTACTATTCTTCAACTAGGCGTGCAGTTAGACATGCTCGCAATCATAAGGTTGTTTTGAGAGTATAGCCACACGACCCCAACAGATGTTATATAATGATTATTATTCACATATTTAACATGAGTGTAAAGCAGAGACTAGAGTTTGAATCGAGGGAAATTTAGATATGGGTAATCATAATGAGTTACTGATTGAAAGAGAACTTTACCTAGAAAACGGAGTACACATAGGGACCCAGTCACAAAATGCAGACATGGAAGACTACATATTCCATGTCAAAAAGAACGGTCTTGCCATTCTAGACCTCGATACGACGGATAGGCAAATAAGATCTGTAGCAAATACATTGAGAAAGTATCCTGAAGACGAGATAGTCGTCGTAGGAAGGAAAGACGAAGCATATCAACCGATTAAAACATTCTCCGAGGAAATCGGAACAA
>CAZSAB010000036.1:0-6066 GCA_964604885.1 uncultured archaeon | reverse complement strand
ATCTTATCCCTCAATCTATCTTCGAGAACAACTCTCCGTTCACTATCTCTGTTATCTGGGATTTCAGCTGGATCTACTTTTTCTGCATCATAGGTATTCCAACCTAGTTTCTCCAATGCTTCCAGTCCGTTTCTTTCAACCAAGTCGTATTCTTTCCAATCCTGAGACATCAATAATTTTTTATTGTGTAATAAAGGTCTAAAATGGCTTCCCTTCATAACCTTCTATCTATAGTTGGTATTCGCTTCATATCTCAAAGTTTGGATGCCAAGACCGAAAATCACATTGAATATGAAAGTGAAAATGCCATTGATAGGATTCTCAAGAGCAATTGCTACTAATGGAATATAGGTATTGATTATCTCAATAATTACATTACCCAAGGCTTGAGGATTACCTTCCATTAATGCAGGCATTGCACCAATATAAATCAAAAATAACTTCAAAGCCAATGTAATAGAAGCACCGTAAGCATAGCTGTTATTGATAGCTCTGGGAGAAAGCAAACTATTCAAAAAGTAATTCTTTGAAGCATTGCTCACCATAAAAAGAGGATAGGAAGAAAAAATTAAGCCTCTTCCGGCTCAACCCTCACCTTCCCAGTCAGCAAGTCCTGCATTAAACCCCTCTTCAAATCCTCAAGCTTCTCTCTATATTCTTCTTCCTGGAGAATTTTCTCATCTACAGTTGAAAGTTTTTCAGCAATATCTTTCTGCTCATCTAGAGGAGGAATAGGGATTTTTATTTGGCGTAATTCCTCAAGATAAAGTCCTGATTGTGCCGTTGCTTTAGATCTTACATCCATCTGTCTCTGGAAATCAGGACTATTTGTAACATATCGAAGGTATTCTGAATCTATTTTTTCCTTGTCAGGTCGAATTAAACCTATACTTCTCTGGATTGCAAATCGGTGATCTTTTTCCAGTCTTACTGATCTTCCTAAAGTTCCAACAACGGTAAGGAGAACATCGTCTTCTTTAAGATCAATATTCCTGCTCATATCTTCGAAGTCCTTCTCTGAGATGTAGCTTGGATCTTTAGAGAAATCTATTCTCCCATTTCTTATATTTTGGCTGCTCAGGATTGGCACGCCGTCATCTACTCGAGAAGGAGGATTATGTGAACCGTCAGTAACTTTTTCTGAAAGATTCTTTATTGTTTGAATTTCCCAGTTATCTGGAACTTCTCCATAACTTGTAGGACTATCGTAGCTGTTAGGTTTCTTTGTCAACAAGTCCTGCATTAAACCTTTCTTCAGTTCTTTACTGGTTTCAATGATTTCATCGGTCTGTCGGATAGCCTCGTCCACAGTCGAAAGAATTTCCGCAATCCTGCGTTGTTCAGCTCTAGAAGGAATTATAAATGGTAGAGATTCAACTTCTCCCTGATTTAAACTCGCCTGGTTAACTGCTTGCTTACAGTTGCTCACCCAGAAGTCTCTAGCTAGTTTCGAGTTAAGATAGATATATCCATATTCCTGTTCTATCTCTTCCTCATCAAATCTGATAAGCAGGAGGTTCATGCCATGATAAAGTTCCTCTTCTCCTTCATATTGAGCCGTTTTACCGATATGTGGGATACTGTTGATGTGGCTGAAAAGGACATCTTCTTCCTCTAGGCGATAGTCGGAATATTCTGATTTGTTTGCATCAACATAACCTACTTTGTCGTGGTTAACCCATCCTTGTGCTATTGTTTCAATTCTAGTTACGGGAAAGCCTGTATCATCTGAACTTTGGGATTCAGAAATGCCATTCGTGAGTCTAGAGACAAGTTCGCCTAGGTTTCTGACATTCCATTCCTCTGGTATTTTTAGTTTTTTAGGACCTGCCCTAGTCTCCTTGTATTCTGTCTCAACTTCTGACATTAATAGTTCAACTCCTTCAAGAACTTCTGCATCTTTTCTTCGGTATTGGAACGATTTTCTTCAAGTTCTTGTAGTTCTTGCATCTTTCTAGACACATCTACAGGTTCTTCTGGCTCTGTTGTGTCCACATAGCGTGGAACATTGAGGTTGTAGTCATTTTCTTCAATTTCTTCTAGGTCTACGACTCGGGAGTGGTGATCTTCTTCGACACGGTTTCTGTATGTGTCGATGATCTTCTCCATACCACTCATCTCTCCCTCTTCCATGTCTTCTGGTCGTGTGATCTGGTTTTGGTTGGATAGTTCTTTGTAGATTTTAACTCCTGAGTCTCGTAGCACTTGATCTTCTGCGTATATGAACTGAACCTTTCCTTCCAACTCCTCAGGCTTGTCTTTATTTAGGACTAATACACATCCAGGAGAAGATGTATTGTAGAATAGGTTAGATGGTAGCGCAACTACTGCTTCAATCAAATCATCTTCTAGAACCTTCTGTCTAATTGTTCCTTCGCTTCTGGAACGGAATAATACTCCATTGTCCATTACTACTCCCATCTTCCCTGTCTTGTTCAATGAGGCAAGCATGTGTTGCACCCATGCCCAGTCTGCGGAGTTTTTAGGCGGGAGACCGTATTCCATTCGTTTGAATGGCTGATTCTCTTTGATGAATTCCTTAGACCATTTCTTTTGATTCCACATAGGATTTGCGATTACTCTGTCGAACTTCATCAATCCACCATTCTTGGTAAATTTTGGATCTCTCATGGTGTCTCCTTTGGCGATTTCTGCGTCTGGCAGGTTGTGTAGCAGCATGTTCATCTCTCCAATAGCCCATGTGTTCAGGTTCTTTTCCTGTCCATAGAGGCTGATCTCGTCCATTGATCCCCCATTTTCTCTGATGTGATGTGCTGAGTAGATAAGCATTCCTCCTGATCCACAGCAGGGATCGTATACTCTGTGATCTGGTTCTGGGTTCAGTATTTCAACAAGCACTCTAACTACTTCTCTTGGTGTGTAGAATTCTCCTCCTTTCTTTCCTGCATCGTCTGCGAACTTTCTGATTAAGTATTCGTATGCTCTTCCGAAGATGTCTGGATCTTCTAGGTCTGCGTTTCTGAATCTTCTCTTTGAGAAGTGTGTAACTAGTTCCTCTAAGACTGGATCAGGTAGGCGTTCTTTATCGTTGAAGTCGATGGAAGTCAGCACACGGTTCTCGATGTGGTCGTTCTCGTCTTCAATGGCTTCGAAGGCTTTGTTGATGGCTGCACCGATGTCTCTCTCCTGTTTCTGAATGTGTTCCCATCTTGCTCTTTCTGGAACTTGGAACATGTGGAAAGATTCGTCCTGTTCAACAAATTCTCTGGTTGCGCTTTCTTTTTCTTCTAGAACTTTCTCTGTTTCTTCTTCAAACCTATCGTTTATTCTTTTGAGGAATAGTAGTCCGAAGATGTAGTTTTTGTAGTCTGATGAGTCAATTGATCCTCTAAGTATGTCTGCTGCTTCCCAAAGGTAGCTTTCTAGATCCTCTAGTTCAATTATTCCTGTTTCTACTTCATACTCTTCTGATTTGTAGTATTCTTCCAGTTCGTCATAGAGTTCATGGTCATTATTTACTGTTACCAGATTTGCGTTTCCGCTTCCTGGTGATTCTTCTAGAAGGTTCTCCTCAACCATGTCCTTGATTTTTCTGTTGACTGTTGACTGCGATACATCTGTCTGATTTGCTATTTCATTTTGGCTTAGCTGAGGTCTGACAGGGTATTTGAATAGTTCTTCGAGAATCTTTTCCTTTTTGTCGTCTGCAATTATATCTTGAACTTCTTGTTCCATATCTCATTTAAACAGAATAAGTATTATAAACTGTTTGGGTAACGCTACCCACGCATTATATCCATACATTCACTTCTTCTAGTTCAAGTTTTTCCTCTGGGAGTTTTTACATCATGCGGCTATTGATGCTTGAAAAACTAAACTGCCTGGATGCCTTAGCTATGAGTCTATAGATCTATAAACCTTCCAAAAGGCTAATAATTCCTGAAAAATATGTATTTTTTATGTCGGAGAATGATAAGGATTTGTTTAGCGTAGCAGAGTTTTATTCTTCGGATGATGATCCGATAAAGTATCGAGAGTTTGCTGAATTCCATGAGGGAGACAAATCAGATGGAACACTCATTCAATACATGAGATACCTGTCCAAACTCGACTTTAACCCCACATTAAACAACCCAGATCTCTCCAAGATTGACACCGAAAACTTCTACTTAAGCCAAATAGAAAGGTGTGCAAACCTTAAAGCCAAAAAGAAAGATATAGATACAATTAGATTCAAATACAATATCTATGTCGCTTTGAAAAGCTACCTTGAAGCATTAGGTAAAACTGAAAGACTTCAGAAATTACCAAAGTCCGAAAAGATAGACAAACCCAGTTCAAAATCACCAACCACTTACTACACTGAAGAACAGATAGAGAAAATACTGAAAGCAGTGCCAGACAGCAACGAACAACTGGACCAAAGCATAACCCTGCTATTTTACGCAGGGATGAGAAGCTATGAACTGCTGAATCTCAAAGCCAGTTGGTTTGAGTTTAAAGAGGATGAGCCTGTGGAGATTGAGATACCAGCAGAATATGCCAAGGGTAAGAAAAACAGCAAAGAGCCAGAATACTGCTACTTGCCAGCCAGATTCAAGGAGGAGATTCAGAACTACATCCTCAAGCAAGAAGAATCCGAACTAGACAATTTTCAGGATTTTATACAGGAAAAAGACAATGAAGAGTTCAATCACCTATTCAGTTTTATAGAAGATAGCGATAAGGATTTCAAGGCATTAGCAAGAGAACGCTACTACCTGAATAAAGAATTAGAGAAGGTAGCGGAGAAGTCAGGTATTAACAAGGCAGAGAAGATTTCTGCTCATAGGTTACGGAAGAGCTTCGTTCACCATATTTACGAAGGAGAGGACGGATTGAATCTGAGTAGAACTAGTAGACTGGCTAGACATGAAAATACAGATCTGACTGACAAACATTACCTGAATATCGAGAAACAGGAAAGCAAAAAGGACTATCAGAAAGTGATGACCTGACCGAGACCTCAGTGCTATATGGATTCTAGAAAAATCATTCTTGAGCTTCTAGACATAGATCCCCCTTGCGTAATTCCTCCAACTGCTCATAAATGAATTTAGATGGAGGGATTCTTACCTGCCTTTCTACTCAGAAATGGAAGATTTCGCTTCTATGTAATTGAGTTTTATTTAGTAAGATACTTCCTCTTCCTCGAACTTACTGGATCTACATTCAGGACATTTATTCAGATTCTTCAATTTTTGTTTAGCGTCTTCTTGATTTTTATTGGACATTGAACTAGCAGCCAAATTACCCGTTAAGGCTGTTAATGCTCCTGCGGCTTTATTTTGTTTCTTTTTGCGTCTTAGATTTTCTATCTCATCTTTTTCGATATGCCATACATTTCCACAGGCTTTACATGTTCTCTTTAACTCTAAACTGTGGTTTCCTTTTATTTGTTTATCCTTAGTTTTTTCCTTATCTAAATTTTGTTCATAATCGGGCGTTCTTTCTTTAATCTCTTTAACAAGTCTTTTGGCTTCTTTTACACCATCAATACTATTTGATATTTTTCTCAAAGCCCCCAAGTCATTCACCCTTAATCTTGTTTCATTTCCAGAATGCTCTATTTTAATTTCGGCAATACCTCCAACTCCGAAGTCATCGAGCCACACTTTCTCAATATCTTCAAACTTAATTTTTTCGGGCATTGAATCATATCTAAGCCAAAAACGGGCGTAGCTTGCTAAATTCTTATCGAAAAACATTTCTCCTTCTTTCAGTATCACATTAGCGTCTTTTGTGCTGAAACTCTGTTCAGACATAATTATCATGGATATAATTTGAGTATTAAAACTCTGTTTTATTACAAGAAAAATCTGAAATATATGGTGCTGGCAAATTATGATCTTACCTTTCCAATTAATAACTTGTCTAAAATTGGCTTCTCGCCATTCAACTCTCGACAGCATACATAAGATCTTGAGCATCACTCATTGGTTCTTCATCTAATTTACCAGCTTCAGATAATTCCTTTAATCTTTCTCTTATTCTCTTAACTCCGACAAATTCGTATCTTTTCGCATATGCGTCTGATACTTGGTTAGGAGATAGTTTCTCATCTCC
>CAZSAB010000035.1:0-6266 GCA_964604885.1 uncultured archaeon | reverse complement strand
ACTTGACTTTCTCGTCGTAACCAAGCTGCCTCAGGTTCTCCTTAACCTTCTCCTCCTCTTCCTCGGAAAGATCTGACTCATCTCCCGAACTTCCCTCTTTCTCTCCTATCCTCTCCAGATGCTTCTTTAGATCATTATCCCCGGGTACTTCATCCCTGGTAATGTTGACGATCTCCACGATACCATCCTTATCGATCTTCGCAGCTCTCTTATCCCTCCACTTCTGATCAAGCCACTCGTTGCCGTTATCATCAGTCTCTATGAAGTCAAAATTTTTCTTCTCGTCGGAGAAAAGGCTCAAGCCTCTGACATCTTCAGGAACATCGACATCGAAGAAGTCGAGAACGGTTGGAACTATATCCACATGCGTGGAAAAATCTCTTCCAGGCTCAAAAGTTGTAAATAAAGGCACTTCAAACAGCTCCTCTTTCAGCATGTTCGGGTGGCCGTGAGCACCCCATTCATCGTCGTAGAAGAGCTCTCCATGGTCACTGGTTATCAAAATCTCAAACTCCTGATCCTCAAATTTTTCTTCAAGAATTTTCACTAGTTTCTCAAGATTCCTGTCAAGGTACAGCATAAACTCATCGTAAAGCTCCAGAAGTTGCTCAGGCTCCTCCTTCTCAAGGTTCTTCCAGACATCTCTCCGGGAACCAAACTCAGACCATTTACCTCTCACCTCTTCAGGAGGAACGAAAGGAGAGTGAGTATCCATGAAATGGAACCAGTAGAAAGTATCCTCTTCAATATCATCCTTATCCAGAAGATCTTCAGCATTTCTTACAACTTCCTCTCCCTCCATGTAAGGAGTTCCTCTCCCTCTGAACCTATCCCTTAACACACGCAACTCACTAGAAAACGGCATCCTCTTAACAAAATCCTTCACTCCCTGCTTCAAGCCATCAACCACAGATTTCTCATGAGAAGAATCCAGAGTCGCATCCAAAAACCCATCATAGCCCTTCTCAAAACCATAATACTCAGAGACAAACGGATTAGTGGATATGCCAACAGCCTTAATCCCTGAACTCGAAAGACTCTCAGGAAGGTAAGGTCTCTCCTCATTCAGATAGTCACGGTCATCATACTCATGAGGATAACTGGAAGTAAAAATCGATCTGAAAGAAGTAGGACTCACCGAACCATTACTGAAATGATTCCCTTGGTAAAAATTCTTTTCAGCAAATTCCTCGAGGAAAGGAGTTGTATCTCTTTCCTGCTCCAAAGAAGTCCTGTCCCTCCGGAGATCATCAATCGTAATCAGAACAAACTTTTTCGAGCCACCCATAAAACTTGAAGATTATAGAAGCTTGAAATAGGTTACCGCAACTAATCCTTAGTTCCCTTAACCTCCAACCAAGGAACCTCCCTCAAAAGATGATGATGCTTCTTCGGATGAGCAAGCAAACCTGACTCTCCTAACATCTCACCATGATCTGAAGTTATGACAACTCTCCTATCATCTACCTCTTCCACCAGTTTTTTGACTTCCTGAAGAGCGTAAACAAGATTCGATCTATACGCCCTCTTCAATTCTTTTTGCGAAATCAGACCCTGCCTGTAGAGATCAAGCGTCTGGACATGATCCAACCCCCGGAACTCGTCCTCACCAAGTAAATCCTGTAGCTTATAATCTCCAACGTAAGGTGTATGAGGCTGAAGATAATGCGCAACTATCTTATCCTCATGCTCAATCTCATCAAGAACCTCTTCAGTTATTTTCTCAGGCGGTACAGTACTCAACTCCTCATCCCACCCTGTGGAGTTCACATTCAAGATCCTTAGATGATCCTTCGGAAGATAATCACCAGGATAATCTGTATTCAACTGTTTAGCGACCTCTTCATCAATATGGGAGCTAATAGCATTGATTCCGGATACGTAAAGCATATCCTTGTGATCACCATCCCACGTATTCGCCACGTACTCGAAAGTCAACCTGCCGGAAGAATAAACTTTCTCTAACTCCCCTTCCAAAAACAAGTCATAATTCGATTTAAAGAAATCGTATCTGCAAGCATCAAGCACAATTATCAAAAATTCATCGTCCTCAAGAAGATCATTATGAATTCTATTAAACTGATGTTCAGTAGAAAACCTAGAAACCAAAGAAGTCAGACGACCATAGGTATTCCACTTAAGGAAACTAAATATTCTTCTTGGCTCAAAAATAGCCTTAACAAGTGCCATAATTCCAATTAAACTACTCACAAATTTAACTATTAGTTATCAGTTAAATGAGATATTCAGTATATTCAATCAAAAATAACGTAAGGAACTTTTCTTAGACCCTCCGCATCCGAGTTTGGGTAATGCCCATATCTCCCCCACTCTCCTAGTAGTTCTCCATGATCAGCAGTTACTATAGATTTCCCATCAAGTGAGTCTATCATATCCTGAACCTCACTCCAAACAAACTCTAAGTTTTCTTTGTAGTCCTTCATAACTTTCTTTCTACAAAGAATCCCTCTCTCTCTGCTTTTTCTAACTCCGGTATTATTTGTGAATCTTTGTCAACTTCGTCATTGGGCGATTGTTCAACATCACTTTGAATGAAGGGTGTATGAGGTTGCATAAAATGCGCTATTATTTTTTTATTTGGGTACAATTTTCTGGCTGTCTCAACATCTCTGCGTATTGCAGAAGGTAAAACCACGCCCGCCTCATCATCCCAGTCAGTATTATATGTATTGAAAATCTGGTGGAATACATTTTCTGGCTTCCTCCCGGTATACTGTTCAAATTTACCGCTATCAAAATGCGGGTTACCAGTAACATATATTGTATCAGAAAAATCTCCTGAAGAAAAATTCTCTTTTATGAATTCTTTCGTCGCACTTCCACGAGATATCCTTGAACCGTCAAGTCCTGTCACTTTTTCAAAAGTATCCTGTCTACATGCGTCCAGTATAATTAGATTATCCCAAGATGCCCTAAAGTCCTTAATGGATGTCTCCGTACCTTTAAAACTGAAACTTGGCTTCGCCATATTCTCAAGAAAAACGGAAACCCTATATGCACCCCTCTTATTCTTAACAAAAGGATAAATTTTCTTCATATAAAGTTTAACAGGTATTTCAAGCAGAGAAGTTAAATTCATATCTATTAATCTCTTACCTCCCAAGGTAGTCTCCTAAGAACTTTTGCTTTTGAGTTTCTTGGATGGCCCCATATACCTTCTTCACCTAAAAGCTCTCCATGATCTGAAGTTATTGCAGTTTTTCCTTCAAGTTCCTCAGAGAGTTTCTCTATGTGAGGTTTAACGTATCCTAAATTTTGGTTATAATTTTGGATTACATCATCTTTAGGAATTTCTCTCATCTCTGCTCTTTCTATTTCGCTCCGAGGATTATTCTCAATTTGTACATTTGACTCTTCTGACTGTGGATTGTTAGGGGACTGCTCGTAATCACTCTCTATGAAAGGCACATGTGGCTGCATGAAGTGAACAATAACCTTCTTTTCTGGGAACATCTTTCTGGCATTAAGAGCATCACGGAGAAGTGGTTCTGGGAGCACCACGCCCGCTTCCTCATCCCAATCCGTCTCATAGGTGTTGTATACCTCAAAAAAACATCATCTATTTCTCTCCCTGTCAAATCTTCGAATATGTCAGGATAGAAATGAGGATTTCCTGTCACATAAACTACATCAGAAAAATCACCTTCAGAGAAAGTCTTAGAGATAAACTCTGGTGTCGCACTCCCTAGAGATATTCTATAGTCGGATTCACCAAATATTTCCTGGTATGTATCATATCTACAGGCATCTAGTATAATCAGGTTATCCCATTCTTGCTCAAATACTGGCATAGGATCCTCAGAAATGTTTTCTAAATTTCTCATCGCAAACATTCTCAAAAGCTTGAGAAGACGAGTAAAGCCCCTTCTATCCTTGAACTTTTCGTAAATTTCATACTTATAGAAATGGTAGATTTTTGACCTGAAGTTCAAGGGCTACCGCACCTCATTTCGATAAATTTCTCGACGGACTTGTCTGCTTCTTCACCTGCTCTCCACAATTTCAGGTCTTTTTCAAAAAAAGATTTCTGATTTTTGAGATATTTTTCCGGATAATTTTCTATTTCTAAATTCCAGTTGTGTGACTCGAGACCCCAGTACTCTGAGATAACTTTTTCAGATGTCTCCGGTTCAAATTTGCGGTCTCGGGCAAGCATAATGATTAGGTCATACAGTTTTCTTAAGCTGAAATTCTGATCAACTACATCTTTTCCCGCGCCGGTCACGACAAGTGGCACATGAACCAAGTTCTGGTTTATTTCACCGTAGTGTCCCCATAGACCGTTCTCGAAATTTTCTCCATGATCAGACGTGATGATGAAAATGGTTTCTCTTTCGCTTTTTTCCTCTACTCTCTTCTTGAGATCTGCAATTTTCCGATCAAGATATCTTATTTCTCCATCATAAAGATCCTGTAAAACAGAAGCTTTATGCTCATCTTCTTCGCCTAGCATATTGGTGAGGTCAGCTTCTTCAGATATTTCCATCGCTTCCTCATAATCCACATCCAAGAATTTTTCAGCTTCCTCTTTTGGAGGATCATACGGATCGTGCGGCTCTACATAATTAATAAATCCGAAAAATGGTTCTTCACCAATCTTCTCCATAAAAACATCATTTGCCTTATCTGCTCCATCATCTTTATTTTTTTCAGAACGGGATAGGTTCTGTTTTAACAGGTAATGTAGACCATTTATTACTGATTTTGGAGATTTCCTCACTAGGGATTCTTTTAGGAAATAAGAATATTTCTCCTTCTTAGAATTCCATTTGTCATTGATTTCCTTCTCAAAAATTTCCTCGAATAGAGAATCATTTTCAAAAAGCAACTTATCCTCTATTCGAAAGTAATCTCCAATAAAATCAAAATCTTGGAATAGATCTATAAATCCATACTTTGGAGAAACAAACGCATTACTGGAAATACCGAACGTTTTGTACCCCTCATCTTCTAGAACTGTTGTAAATACATCTTTTGAAGTCTTAAAATTATCCTTTGTTGTTACCTTGTGGTGTGATGGAAGCAAACCAGTAAATATGGAATAATGAGAGGGTAGTGTCCATATACAGTTCGAGTAGGTGTTTTTGAATATCACTCCTTCTTTGGACATTTCTCTAATATTTGGATCGGTGTCTCTTTCATACCCATAACTCGAAAAATTCTTAGCTCTAGCTGTATCCATGACTAAAAGAACAATATTTGGCTTCTCCTCAAATTTCTCCAGCATATTAACCTATTTGTCTACCATCAATAAATGCTTGAAGTAAAAAATTGGATCTGTGGTAAAAATAAGCACGGTGACGGTGACGTACAACCGTCCAGATATGATCAAAAAATGTGTAGAGAACTTAGAAGAGCAGAGTCTAGATAGGGAAGAATATGAAATAATAGTCGTGAACCAAGGATCTGAAGAGATAGAAGTAGAACCTGACAAGTTAGTGCAAGCTGAGGATAAAGGAGTAGCTTACGGAAGAAACAAAGGTATAGAAGTAGCAGAAGGAGAAATAATAGCTTTTCTGGATGATGATTGCCTAGCAGATGAAACATGGCTGGAAAATGGTCAAAAAGTGATTCGAGAGAAAAATTTAGATGGTTTAGAAGGTGTAATAGAAGACGATTCCGGTAGACTTGATGAGTGGGGTGAAAGCCGAATATGGGGGTTTGTTACAGCTAATATATTCTATACAAAAGAGATGTTGGAAAAAGTAGGTGGATTCGATGAAAGATACACTCATCCAATTTTCAGAGAGGATACAGACTTAGCTTGGTCTATACTAGAGAAAGGTGGAGAAATAGGGTACTCTGAAATAGTCAAAGTCCATCACCTGGGAGCAGAATCAACCAAGAACTGGAAGAAGCACATTAACGATGTTTTACTTCAGAAAAAGCATCCTGAGAGATTTCGAGAGATGGTATATGACTACTCAGTTCTGGAGATGCATAAAGTAGCTGTAGGCTGGATTCTGGGCTGTAAGAAGTACAATCGAGGCCCTTACATCTTGAGTTACCTCCATCTTCCATATCTGAGGAAATTTAGAGACTTCTTAGAAGTAATGAAGTCTCCTCTATCGTAGAAGCCCAGTCGAATTTATTTTTCACTTCCGAGGATTTCTGGTCGAGTTCTTCCTTGTTTGTTTTCTGGATTTTCTCAGGTATCTCTGAGACAGATTCTATCTCGTGGCAGTATTCCTTGACTTCTTCGGGTATCTTGGCGTCTTCGTAGATGAATACTGGTGTTCCGCAGG
>CAZSAB010000034.1:0-6454 GCA_964604885.1 uncultured archaeon | reverse complement strand
GCTTATCCTCCATATTTGATGATTTATATCCAATTGCGGGCATATAACGCCAGAGTAAGACATTTTCACGGCTTACATATAGCTTCCAGTCAATTTTTTCTTCGATTTCTTCAGTTTTCATTCATATCACCTGTGATAGGTCTTGATTGTAGGAAGAAGATTTCTCCATCCTTGATACACCACTCAATATCCTGCGGTGAGCCGAACTGTTCCTCGATTTCAAGTGATTTTTCAGCAAGCTCCTTCAACTCAGAACTGCTCAGACCCGTTTCCTGTTTTATTATTTCGAGGTTTTCTCTTTCAAGTTTGGCTTTGGCAGGAGTTATTTCTCCGCTTACAAGTTTTTCGCCCAGACCTTCGGCAGATTCTATGTAGATTTCGTCGCCACCATCAGGATTTTCGGTAAACAGGACTCCTGAAATATCTGCGTCAACCATTTCTTGAACTACTACAGCCATGTCTTCGTATGGTTTCAGTTTCTTTGTTAGTCTGTAGATGATAGCTCTGTCGCTGAAAAGAGATGCCCAGCATTTCTTCATTTCCTCTAATACCTCTGAATCAGCGACTTCTAAACCTGTGTGGTGCATTCCTGCGAAGGATGAGGAGTCAGAGTCTTCGCTGACCGAGGAAGACCTTACAGCATAGGGAGGGTCGAGTGATTCAATTTCTGAAAGTATTTCTTCTTGATTTTGAATTTCTCCTTGAAGTATGAGTTCTCTGATTTGTTCTCCTTCCTCCCGAAAGTTATCTCTGTTTAGGTCTTCTGAAAGCTGTTTTACCTGGGATAGAGTTTCATTAGTTTTGAGATATTCTTTGAAGACTTCGCTGCTTAGTATTGTCCCGTCTGGAGTGTTGAAACCGCTCTGCTGCAGTTTCGCCAAGGACTTTCCTTTACCGCCTAAAACCTCTGCTGAATAACCCTCCCATTCATCTATCCGCTTAACTTGTTCCAAGAACCTTCACCACCTTTTATCTAAGAATTTATTTTCAGCTACTGAGACTTTGTTCTACTGTTTATTACAAGACCGGAACCTGTTAATCTTGACGGCTTTCACCTTCATTTTTGCCGTATTTCCGTTCTCTTTCTTCTTTTGAAATTGTTTTTCCGTTTTCGTCCAGATATCTGATATGAACTTCATTATCTGGCTCATAGGGCGGTGTGCAGACCAATATTAGCTCCATTTCGCCAAGGTAGTATATTTTAGTTTCTGGAGGGGCTACTACAAGGTCTTTTTCTTCCACTTCTTTAGGTTCGCCGTCAAGATAGAATGTGCCTTCTCCACTAACTACATAGTAAATGAAAGTGCCCTCTTCCATATAGAACTCTTGAAGATGTCCAATTTCAGATTCTACACGCAGAAAATCTGCTTCCTCGGCGTCATCTCCAAGATAATCTTCGAGTTGAACACTATGTTTTTCGAACTTTTCCGTATCGTCATTCCCAATTATCATAAGCTAGACAGGTCTACTTAATCTCATATAATTTTTCCATAATTCTCATTCAATTATGAGTCAATTACATTATGTAAAAAGTTCTATATCTTCCAGTAGATTTGGAAACTCCGTGTAGCCTGATGGTTCGTTCAGGTGTCCGCCGTCTTCAATTATTTCAAGTTCTGCATCGAGTTTTCCTGCCAGGTTTTCGGCTTTCTCCAGCGGCACATATGGGTCGTCAGGACTGTGATACATTTTGAAGTAGCCGCAGTTATCCTTGATTTCATCGAAATCGAAATCCCTGTCAGTAATTGTCTTGTTGGGTTCATCGAACTTGTTACCGAGTAGTCCTGTGAATCCTGATACGAAGAAACAGGCCTCAGCCTCAACACCTCGTTCCAACAGACTTAGGACAAATGCAGGTCCTACACTGTGAGCTACGAAAACCGTGTCTTCAGTTATTTTTTCTCTATATTCATCAAAGGTCTCCATCTAGGTTTCCAAGCTCTGATTCTCAATACCTGGAAAATCGGGAACAACTACTTCGTGTCCCTGTTCTTCCAGTTTCTGTTTGAGCCAGGGAAACCAGTTTCCATCAGGTTCTCCACAAGTTCCATGAATTATGAAGAATTTCATTTTATCTCTTGATCAATCCATTTTCCGAATCGTTTTTTGCACTTTATCTCCTAGTAGGTGTTCAGTAGCTCTTTCCTGTTCGTAGTCGGTAGTTGTTCCATGGACGAAATAAGTTAACTCAACACTCATTCTATTTTCACGTTTATCCAGGTTTCTGTGCCGAATCTTGGCTCGTCAAAGACCTTTATTCTTTCTGGTTTTATTATGTAGAATTCTGAGTCAAGTTCTTCCAGTTCTTCGGTATTAGCTGCGAACTCTCCGAGTTCAGGATAACGTCCTTTGTATAGTTCAAGAGCTTTAGACGCATTTTCTACCTGCTTTGTTTCTCCAAATATCTGGAGTCCTTCTTTATCATCTGTCCATTCTTGGTGGCTGTCGTGGATATCTACAGCAACTGAATTATTTTCTTCTAGATTCTCCCCATGTATTGTATCGGGAGGTGTCAGAATATAGAGGCTTAGCTCGTCATCGAAAGCGTAGAATGCAGTGTTGATGTGCGGTTCTTCTCCCTTTGCGGTCGCCATCGAAAGTAGCTGGTTCTCTGAAATCATCTCTCTGATACTTTCTCCAACTTTTTTTCTTGACCAGTCTTCTTTATCCAGAAGTTTTAATTTCATTTTACCCCCCTCTCGGATGTCGTAGTGGTGGATTGGTAGTTCTTTGCTGCCTCTATCTTGGAGATCTTTTATCACGTTTTGGAAGTTGAATCTTAGTTCGAGGTCTTTGATTTCCTCTGGTTCGAAGTATTTTACGTCGAGTATTTCATCTTGGTGGCCTGATTTTAGTGTGCCATCTATTTTTGTTGCTTCGAATACTATCATCACATATTTGAAATCTGGCGTCCTTTCAGCATCTCTGGTGTAAATCCCGATGACTCCTTCGAGTTCTACTTCAAGTCCTGTTTCTTCACGAGCTTCTCGTTTGGCTGCTTCCCGTATGGTTTCGTCGCCGTCATATCCGCCTGATGGTATGTTATACTGCCCTTTGACGTGTTCTTTTCCTTCCTGAACCAACAAAATTCTTCCAGATTCGTCTTGGATTATTGTTCCTGCTCCAAGATGCACTTCACCCATTATTCTTCACTTTGAGTTGTCGAGCAGTTTTTCGAGTTCTTTTTGGATTTTGCCGTTTGTCGTGGCTATTTCGTAGGAGTTGGGGAACTGTGATTTTTGCGTTCTGACTTTTCCGCCTGCTTCTTCTATGATTAGTTTAGCTGCGGCGTAATCCCATTTTTTGGCGATTGGATTATACATCAGGTCGGCTTTTCCTTCTGCTACGTAGCACATTTCTATGGCGCAAGCTCCAAGTTGTCTGTGGAAGCCGCCTTTCTTGGCGAGTTTCTTCACTACTTCTTGTTCGAGTTCTATTTCGTTTTCGTATATGTCGAACATCGTGGCGAAGTATACTGCGTCCTGTATCTTTTCGTGGCTGCTGGTTTCGATTCTTGTGGCTTCTTCCAATTTCTCACCAGATTTGAGAACGTATGAGCCTTGATTTTTCGCTGCCACATATGTTTTATTGAGTGAGGTTTCTGGACAGTGGACTACTCCTATGACGGTTTCTTCCTCAACTTGTAGTGCTATTGATACGCATTGGTATCCGAAGTTTTTCCTGAAGTTGAATGTTCCGTCTACTGGGTCAATTATCCAGACTCTTTCCTCGCCGTCAGGTTTCAGGTGTTCTTCTTCGCCTAGAAATCCGTCCTCTGGGAAATCTTTCTTTATCTCTGAAACTATTCTTTTCTGAGCTTCCACATCTGCTTCTGTCACAAAGCTACTATCATCTTTTTTGTCGTCTTGAAAACCGTTCTCAGCGTAGCCATCTATTACTTTCCCTGCCGATTCGGCAGCTTCCAAAGCAACTTTGAGTTCTTTCTGATATTTCGATTCTTGAATCGACATAGTAGAGTTTTAGCCGCAGGAATTATAGAATTTAGGTTGAAATTCCAGTTTATGAATTAGGGAAATAATTCGTGTGTCGAGCTTCACGTTCCTGACTTCGAGTTGGCTAAAGAATTTTATGGCGAGCTTGGATTTGAGGTTGAGTGGTAGAAAGAACCTGATGATGCGGATGGCTACCTTGTAATGGATTATCAAGACAACATTCTCTGTTTCTACGGTGGCGAGGAAGAGGTTCACAACCACAGTTATTTCCAAGATTTTCCAGATGATTCCAAGAGAGGTTATGGTGTTGAACTTGCCTTGTTGGTTGAAGATATTGAAAATTTCTACGAGAGAGCTTGAGGAGCGTCCTCGGGGCTTGAAAGATTTCCGATTCGAAGACCCTTTCGGTTTCTACATCAGAGTATCAGAACCACACAACATCAGAGAAGAATAAATTATCTGTATTCTTGGAGGTCTGCTCCTGCTTCGACTGCTCCGAATGTATCAGGAATCATATCTTCAAGGCTTTCTACTCGTGTTTCTCCGTTCTGCCCACGCATTATAATCATGATGTCGTGCTGTGCTACTTCAGCGAACTCTGCCAATATGTGTCTGCAAGCCCCAAGGGCGTAATCGGTTCATCGCATTCGCCGACCACGGCTACGGCTTTGAACTCATATTCTCCGTCTGATACAGCTAAACCTACAGCGTTTCTTTCTGCACAAGTGCCAAGCCCCCTGGATAACGCTTTCAAAGTAGCAGCCGGTGTAGATTTTACCTGGATCGGTAAGTATGGTTGCTCATACTGAGCCTTCTGTAAAGGTTGAAAAAGTGTTTTTACGGACTTCATCCGCCTTTTCGATTAATTTCTCTACTTTTTCTTCTGAAAAGTCATCAGGTAAGTTATTCATAGTACCTCCTCTAATAATATCTTACAGCAGAGGAGTTTGAAGTTTTCGAATCTTCGATTATGTGTTCTGCTTGTGAGTATCTAAGTTCGAGATTTGATAGCTCTGTCTGGTCTATAAATTTTGATTCTTGGACTGTGTCGTCTTCTCTTTGGCTTGTCTTCTTTTTTACAATACAGTTGTAGGCGTATACGAACATTCTTTCTCCGCTGTCGCTGTCCATTATGTAGATGCCGATAAGTTCTTCTGCTTCCGTCTTAATTCCTGTTTCTTCCTCTACCTCTCTTTCTACACATTCTTTCAGTGTTTCTTGTTGTTCGAGTCCTCCGCCTGGTAAAGCCCACTTTCCCTCTGCTCTTTTCTTACCCTCTTTGACCATTAAGACGCTGTTTTCTTGCTTTATAACGCCTACACAAGCCACTGGAAACTTGTTCATAGTTATTTTTTTCCCTCATAAATTTCTATCATATTTCCTTCTGGGTCTTTGAAATGGAAAATTCTGTAACTACCGTTATCTGTTATTTCTTCTACTTTTGGAGCTATTTTATTCAGTCTTTCGTGTTCAGCGTCTAAATCTTCAGTTTTGAACGCTGGAACACAGTTTTCCCCAAACGGCACATCTACTCCATCTGCATCTGGATTGTATAGACCGAGCTTGGCATTCTCAAGCTGGAAGTATGAAAACCTACTGTCTTCCTTTTCAGGTTCTACTTCGAATACTTTCCTGTAGAATTTTACTGCTCTTTCCATATCTTCTACTGTCAGAGATATTATGTCAAATATCATAGTTTTTCCCTATATTTTTCTCTTTGTTCTTTGGTTAGATTTTCGTAGAACTCCACGTCGTCTAACATAGACGGCTAAATCACCTGTTTCCAAGAAAACTTGGACATTATGAGTTTCTGAATCAAAATTAGCAATCATTTGTCTGTGACCTCCGCTTCATCCATTTCATCAAATTTTTGCCAAAACTCATCTAAAAGGCTGTGATGGCCTTCGGCAATCTCTTCACCTGTTTCTGTTTGAATTGTTTTGAAGCATTTCTGTTCGATTTCTCTGGTGTGTTGAACTGCTTCTCTGAATGTTTTTCCTCTTTCTCCCGTATCACAGGCGATTTCTCTGATGACTCCGAAAGCACCAACTACCTGAAGCTTATCAGCATCGTAAACTACTCTTGCCTCGATTGTTTCCGCTTCTCCGATATTCTCTATGTCTGAGCAGTATACGCAGCGAACAATTTTCTCTGCTTTTTCTTGCTCAACTTCTATCTTTTCAAGAAATTCTTTGACTTCGTCTGCATCGTGGATTTGATGTAGCATAGCTCCAAGTCGAGCGACTTCTTTGTCTGCATCTTCTTTTTCAGCTATGTGTTCTGCCAGTTTCAAGGTTTTTTCCAGGTGTTCGATTCCGTGCGTCTGGTCTTGAGCCTCATAGTGTTCTCTGGCATATTCTTCTATTTTCTGCCTATTTTCAGATTCCATAGTCAATTTTTGTTAGCAAGCTTCATAGAATTTTTGAAAGAATAACAGATACGGGGCGGGTTTGGACTCTCTGGGATTTGAACCCAGGGCCTTCTCCGTGCCAGGGAGACGT
>CAZSAB010000033.1:344-6569 GCA_964604885.1 uncultured archaeon | reverse complement strand
AATACCTGTGTACGTTCAAAGTCCTGTTCAAGGACTACATAGACTTTGATCTTAAGCAAGCCGAGAAGAAGCAGTGGAGAAAGGCAGCTGGAAAGATAAATAATTCCGATAAAAGTCCTCACACCACGCGAGACTACATAGTAACAGCCAAGAAATACTACAACACTGTTTACGAGACAGAGACAGAAAGACCTGACAGAGTGAAGAAGATCTTGAACAGCAATTTCATGTCTACTAACAGTCCTTCAGGAAGAAAAAGAGAATATGAGGCATTAACACCTGAACAGGTCATGCAGATGTCACAAGAAGCCAAAAATCCACGAGACAGGCTTCTACCAGTATTCCTGTTTGAAACAGGATGCAGGATAGGAGAACTTCTAGGGTTAAACGGTGCTGAAGGTGTTAAACTAGATGACGTAGAATTGAAGCAGAAATACGCTGAAGTAGAGATAGAAACACTGAAGAAGAAAGAAGCTTCGGGAGACTATCCAACACGTTCACTGCCATTGACTAGGTGCATGGATCTACTTCAGAAGTGGCTCGAAGAACATCCTGCACAAGAAGAGGACGATTCACATCTGTTTGTCAACTTGAATGCTGGGCAGGGATCAAGCATAGGTGACCCTGTAGCCTATCGTAACGTGAACAGAACACTTGATAAACTGGCGGAAGCTGCAGGAATAGATACACGTGTCTCTCCACACATCTTCAGGCACTCAAGCGCCACACACAAAGGTGTCGAGTGGAATGCAGAGAAGCTGATGTGGTGGCATGGTTGGGAGCAACTGGAGACAGCTCAGAACTATGTGCAGCAGAATGAAGAGCGCTTGAAGGCTTCACACCTGGAAGACGAAGGGATTAAGGACTCTGAAGAAAACGGTGACGGAGACTACAGCATGAAGACCTGTGGACGGTGTGGAGAAGAGTGGCCACCTACGCAGAAGTACTGCGGGAACTGTTCTCTGGCCTTGGACTTTGAAGCTGCTTCAGAAGCACAGGATCTTCCAGAAGCAAGAGACAAGCTAGTGGACGAAGCACTGGATACTGGAAAGGAAGAGATCTTGGAAAGGTTAGAGAAACTGGAAAAAAGACTTTAATCTTCTTTTTTAGTCACTGCATAGGTGTAGTTATCCATATCAGCCTTTAAGAATGTTTTAAGGAAACTCTTGAGTGGATCAGTTTCATGACCATTATGGAAATAATCAAATTCTTCTTCTACTTCTTTTAGATTTAAACTTGTCATTTTTTGATCAAAATCTCTTCTTAAAGCATACTCTCGAATTTCTTTTTCTTTGTTCTTGACGAAGTCTAGAGGGTCATTTATGTCAGCTGGTACATAGAAATAAACATGATACAGTACGACCATCTCACCTTTTTCTGTTAATCGCCATTTAACAGTTCTATCCTCATTTACGTTTTTTTCAAGTAGGCCTGCATCCTTTAAACCATTCAAATATTTTGAAATTGTGGCTTTGCTGCTAGCCATTGATTCCAACAGTCCTGAAAACCTGTTTATATCACTAAAATGGATTCTGTCTAGAATAGCCTTACATTTACCAAATGAATAATCAGTATCTTCGAATATTAAATCTAAATCTAACTCCGGTACTCTCTGAATGTCTTCTACTTTCTTGACACCTTCTATTTCCTCAATATCTTCTAAGTCTTCTAATGATGTACTCATCTGAAACAGGTTTATTATTAAACACCAGATACTTAAACCTTAGTAAGTATATTATTGAACAAGGTGTAATAATGGACTCGAACAAAATCAGGCTATCGACCGACATCTCTAGGGATCTAAATCAGGAACTGGAGGATTACTGCGACATGTACGAAATGTCAAAGGCCTCAGCTGTTCGGTCAATACTATCTGAAGAGCTCAAAAGCTAGGTGAAAGAGATAATGGAACTCGAAGATGCCTTAATTACGGTTGTAGAAGCTGAAGAAAAAGCTATCGAAGAACTGGAGGGTTCTGGGAAGAATCTAATCAGAGAGATAAGAGAGCAAGCAGGGGCATGAATAGAAAATGAAAGGAAAAGGCAAGTCCTGTGGAGGGACTACGAAAGATTTGTACTCTGCTGTAAATAAGAATATGTCTGACAAGGAAAGAAAGCCCAGAATATCCTTTCGGGTAGGAAAAGATCTTCTTCAAGAACTTGAGCAAGAAAGTGAAAACCGTTCAGAAGCTATCAGGGAAGCACTCAGAAGTGAATACGGTGGTTCTAGTGAATAAAAAAGAATACTCGGAGCTTCTTGAGGACTGGTTCGCTTTCAAACTTCTAGAAGTGGTAGAAACGCTCCCAAAAGTTCTGAAAGATCCTAAAAAGGCTCAGCAGGACATGAACAGTCTTAAACGACACTCGAAATTCAATCTTACTGAAGCCATAGTACTCCTGGAGGGTGAACAAGCATGAAGTTCACAGCGGCAGAGTTTCAGTTAACTGAAGAGCAGGACGAGAAACTAGATCAGATAGTTGAATCAGGCAAGTTCGGAGACCGCTCTTCGATAGTAAGAAGAGCCATCCGGAGCTATCTAAAGGATCTAAAAGGTGTAAACCAATGACACTACCGTTGAAACAGGTCGCAGAGGAACTAGGTCTTAAAGTAGAGAAAAGAACAGACAAAAGAACAGACTACTTCTGCCCAGTACATGACAGCAGTACAGGAGATCTTTCACTTTACCATGGAAGTCATTTTGCATGCCATAGACAAGGTGGAGAAAGTCCTGCAACACTCATAATGCACTGTAAGGATTGGGAAGATACTGAGAAAGCCGTAGAGTGGATGAAAGAACATTTCCCAGAAACCTCACAAGAAGTCGATGAAGAAGTAATCGATAGAAGGCAGGAAGCCAGAGATGTTCTAAACAAAGCTACAGACCTGGCGCATGACACACTGAAGAAAAAAGAACAGGAAATTGTAGAAAGAATCAAGGAAAACAGAAATTTCCAACAGGAAGACATAGAAAAAGTAAAGCTTGGTTTCCTCAGTGAAGAGGACGTTTCTGTACTTGAATCAAGGTTCACCGAGCAAGCACTTGTTGACTCAGGTCTGTTAGTTGACACGGAAGACGGTGTGTTCTGCCACTTACAGAACAGGATCGTGTTCCCGTACATGCTGGATGGTCAGACCTTTTTCATGATAGGTAGACGACCTAAAGGCAGTGATATGGATGCTAAGTACAAGAAGACAAAGACAACCAAGTACAACAGGCATATCCTGTACAGGTTCAGTTCCGGTGAAAGAGACGAAGTGATAATCACAGAAGGTGTTACTGACGCTATCAGTGCTTGGAAGGCAGGTTATGACGTTGTAAGTCCTGTGACCACACAGTTTAGACAGGTAGATATTGACAAGGTTGTAGACAAGGTTAAAAGCTATGAAAAAGTCTACCTTGTGAATGACAACGATGAGGCAGGAAAGGAGGGTGCAGAAAAGACAGCAAACGAACTTGTACGTGAAGAAATAGATCCATTCATGGTGCATCTCGATGAAGTTGACGATTTAGATGACTACACCACAGAAAACGGCTACGACATCGACAACCTTCTGGAAACCAGCAATACGTATATTGAGCAGCTTGTGGAGAAAGCCAAGGAAGAAGATGTCTCAACGTACAAGAGAAAGATCTTTTCCCTTACAGCAGAATGGGCTTCCTTGGACAGAAATCCTCTATACAAAGAGCTTCCGGGAAGCAAAAGAGAGATTAAGAAGGAGTTCAAGGAGTGGAAGGAACAAGAGTATGAACCCAGTAAAGATGAAAAACAGGAGGTAGAGATAGAAGACCCTGTAAAAGAAGATGATACAATAACATCAACACTAGAGATTGATGATGTTGAGATCAGACTGAACCCTGTCTCACAGGTAAGGGTTCACGGACTACAGAAGACGGTTAGTGACCTAAAAGCCAACGATAACGGCGCTATCAAACCGGAAAAAGACTTCTTGAAGTACAGTTTCAGCTTTGGTCAGGGTGCAGAAGAGGAGGATTATACCCTTTTGACTTCACCAGATAAATCAATTAATCCTGGTGACAAGTTCTTGGCGTTCAAAAGAGCAGACATTCGCCAAGAGCCGTACAGAAGCCATTACAAGAACCTATATAAGAAGCAACAGGAAGGTCAGTCAGTCGGCTTTGACAAATGGCTTGAGATGAAGAATCTAAAGGTCTTCGAGCTGGCGGGTGAACTTGATGAAGACAGCAGAAAAGCAGTCAGAAAACTGGATAACCAGCAGGTCAGAAAACTTGTCGAAGAATACCTGAACAACGGCTTTACGTACGATGACAGATTAACAAAGCTGATTTATCCAAGGATACTTGTGCATGACAGAGAAGTTGTTGAACCTCAAGATGTCATGTCTACACAGCCACATAGCATGTTCTTCACCAACACAAAGGTTGGGAAGTCCTTCACGTCAGAAAGAGTCGGTCAGAGAAGAGATGACATCACACCAGCTGGTCTTGTAGGATATGTATCAGCTGAGGACGGTAGGAAGTCAGGTGTTCTTCATGAACAGACTGACCCAGTCTTCGCAGACGAGATAAACTTTGGAACTGAGGAGCAGTTAAACGATGAACTTCTCAGTCTCCTAGAGAAAGGGAAAGTCACACAGTCGAAGGCAGGGGAGGACTTGATTACAAGATTCTATGGATCACTTACATACATGGCTAACCCTGTTTCAGAAGAAGAGAACGTAGAACTTACAGACAAGTTCCTGAACCTGATTGAAGGACTTGGAAACAACGTAGAAGCTATGGGTTCACGCTTTGGTGTAATCTTGTTCAACCAGAATCTCGATACAGTTGAAGGGACGCCTATGGATAGTGACAGAAGAAAGAAACTTGCTACGCTGGTTGACTGGATAAAGAAAGATCTCTCTACAGAATATTCGCTGATTGAGAAAGAGTTTCAGGATTGGCTTTCTCAGGACTTTCCACAAAGCTATAATGACCGTGTAAACGGCAGTAAAGCCGACATATTTAGTTCCAAAATATATGACTTCTGGGAAGCACATAAAGAAAGCTTTAGGCATGCCAGAGGTCAAGCCCTTCGAGCTGCAATTTACGAGAACCATTTATCTGATCTTTTGAACAGTGACTACGATCTTGATGAGATCAGAAAAGATGCGGAAGAAGCATTCATGGATCTTCAAGAAATCAACCTGGATTCCATAATTAAGATGAACCAAAAGTTGGATGACGAAGACCGAATGATTCAGAGGTCAGAAGCTATTCTTGAAGGAACACAACCTCTTTACATCAAACTCTTTGTCAAGACTTGTATTGCTCACAGTCAGAGGAAGAAAAGTGATTGGAGTAAATATGATCCGTTTACTTCTCTTTCAGAGACTTGGGAAAAAATAAAGACTGATTTGGATGAGGTAGAGCAGGACGACAGATATTATAGATGGGACAAGATAGAGAAGCAGGTTTCAAAGAACCGTGTTAGAAAGCAGGATGAGTTGTCGAAGCGTTATGGTCTTCATTTAACGAGTGAGAAGGATGTGGACATGGTGAAGGTTGCTGATTCCAGTATTTTTACTCCTTTCAAAAAGGCGTTTGACTTTGACTTCGATGATTCGGACATAATGGACAATTCGGACATCGAGTCTGACGAGAAAAACGAAGATGTGTGTGCGTCCGATGGTGAAGATAAGCAAAGTGAGGGAGAACAAACACACACAAGTGAATCTCAAAGTGAAAACCAAATGTCCAAAATGTCCGATATGTCAGAGGAAGAGGATGATGACGATGATGAATCCTCTGGTTTATTCGAATGAGAGGTTAAGCAGGTGTCTTACCAGTGATTAACACCTATGAAAACCAGATAAAAAACCCTGAGGAACACTACACGGAAACTTCAGTGAATTGAATGGAAAATAACCAAGACGAAGGCTTTGACCTAGATAAAACGGCAGCAAATGTCTCAGGTATGACAACATCTGCCGTACTAGGCCTATTCGATGGAAAAATCAACACAAAGCAGAAGATCAGCTCTAGGCTTAGAAGAAAACCTGAAACCGTAAAATACCACCTAAGCAAACTAAAAGATCTGGAGCTCATCGAGGAAGTCGGTGAGCACAGCAAAGGTGAAAGCAAGAAATATAAGCTGACTCTGAAAGGAGAAAAAGTTTTAGAGAGGGTTCACGTACCTGAAACTGAAGAAGTCAGGAAGCAATATTATGGAGGAAATAGCAATCAAAAATGAGTTCTAAATCTCA
>CAZSAB010000033.1:0-334 GCA_964604885.1 uncultured archaeon | reverse complement strand
TTAAAATCAGAAATAAGCTTATGCAAGTGGGAGATAGGATAAAAGTAATCTTGGATGACGAGATAACTCCCGATTCTAAGAAATACCACGGTAGAGAGGCAGTAATTACAGACATAGACTTCGATGACGCAGGCATGGCTACGGGAAACCCAGAAGATAACTTTATGCTACAGCTAAAGTTTGAGAACGGGGATGAGCCTGATATTCACTTCCGCAGGAATGATGTTGTTAGATTGGAGGATTATGAGTATGATTGATAGAAATCTTTCAAAATAAGGAACTTCAGATGAAATATGAACACCGGAGATACTGTAAGAGTTGTTATAAACGAAGG
>CAZSAB010000032.1:0-6750 GCA_964604885.1 uncultured archaeon | reverse complement strand
GATCAGATATGGAGTTAATTTTGGACCGTCCAACAACAGAGAAAGTAGGGCAGGGGGGACCTCCAGCAACAAAATCCACGTCATTCGGTGAAATCTGCAAGTCTCTAGGGTCTACATCTCGAATATCTTTGATCTCAAGCTCGCAATCTTGGTTCCTGTCATATGTTGGCTTGCAGTGCTTCTCGCAGTCCAAAGCCCATATAATATCGAACCCGGCATCCTCTAACCCTTGGGAAAGGCCTCCGGCACCTGCGAAGAGATCAATTGCTTTTGTTTTTCTCTCTTCCATAAATTCAAATCACTTGTCACAAATTTATTACAGTGTTTAGATAGATATGCAAAAGCCATTTGCGAAGAATGATGTGACCTCCAAAGAACTGGGGGATGAAGTAGAGCAGCAAAAGGTTCTCCAGCACCTCAACGATAAAGATATCGAGGAACCTAGGATGCTGCTCGAAAATTATCTTAGGAGAATATCTGAAGGTATGTCTCTACTTGACAGCAGTGGGAGAAGATATCCTTGGAGATCCACGTCTTCTCTCTACAGAATCTATATTACCGAAATACTTCTCCAAAGGACTAGGGGAGAATCAGTTAATAAAATCTACAGTGATTTCTTCCAAGCATTCAACAAGCCTAAGGAGCTCTACAGTGCAGAGGAGATGGAAATAAGAGATAAAATTGAATCGCTGGGATTCGTCAATAAACGAGTCAAAACACTGCAAAGTGTGTCGGAAATGTTGAAAGAAAACGGCTTCGAAGTTCCTAAAGAAAAGGAGATTCTAATGCGTCCTTGGCGAGTTGGACCTTATGTAGCTAATGCAACCTTACTTTTTGGATTCGATAAGTCAATCGAGTTAATAGATACAAACATAGCTCAGACGGTCGAGGAACTCCTTAAATATCCTCTTCCTGGAGCTCCACACAAAGATCTAGAGTTTAGAAGCTTTATGCGCCTTCTCACACCCAATTCGCCAGCCGTGGCCCGGCCATACTACCTCGCTATGATTGATTTTGAACTTTATGAAGAAGAAATAAAAGAGGAGTAGTCAATAAGAGAGATATGCAGGGATCTTTTCCTCTACCGCTCGGAAAAATTAATGCGGGAGAGAAAGAATATAGACAGAGCATCGATTACCAGAAAACTGTAGATAAGCTCAAAGAGCACGGTGTAGAACTCCCTGAAACAAAACTGGACTCTTTGCTGGGATCAGTAGAAACTCACATGTCGTGGCTGAGAAGGAACGGCGATAGATTTCCTTGGAGGTATACAACAGACCCATGGAAGGTATTTGTGGCAGAAGTCCTTCTTCAGCAGTCTACTGGAGATCAAGTAGGCAGTATGTACATTAAGTTTCTCAAAAGATATGATTCTCCCTACAAGATGCAAAAAAGCAGCGATGAAGAGGTTGAACGGCATCTCAAAAGCATAGGCCTGAATAAGAAAAAAAGAGAAACGCTTCAAAGGGCTGCAGATGTATTTGTTACTGAATATGGGGGTGTGCCTGACAGTGAAGAAAAACTTAGGGAAATAAGAGGTGTAGGCCAGTATATCTCGAGAGCAACGATACTTTTTGCCTATGGTCGATCAAAAGCACTCTCAGACACGAATATAGAAAGCTTTGTCGAAACCAAGTTCAGTATAAACGTAAATCAGAAACAAACGATATCGATAATGGATGAGTTAACTCCGAATGATGCAGGTTTAGCAAGGGCTCTTTATTTCTGGATAATAGATAAAGAGAGATAATTAACGGAAAATATTACTGATAGTATTTCTCAATGATGATTTCTCCTCTTTACCATCTTCATCCTTGAGGTCTCTTACAAGCCCTCTTGCCTCTTCTTGGCTCATAGAGTCGACAGAGAATGTTGAGGTTAGGGATTGAAACTCGTGAAGTATATCTCTAGAGTCCTCCATCCTCATATCGTGCAGCTCTGCTATAATCGCGTTGCTTACAGTGCTACTTGTTCCATAACTGTTTCCGAACAGATAGTTCTTGAGGTCTTGATCTTCGATTAATTTTCTGGTGAAGTCGTATCCTCGATCTGGGCTATAGGTTTTCTCTGCAACCCACCAGAGATAGGCAAAAGCATGTCTATTTAGGCTCTTTTTCCTCTGAGCCCTGACAATCCATCTTACCTTTGCCGCATCGTCTCCCCATCTTTTTAGGACATACTGTGGCATCTCATAGATTGATAGATAGTTCCATATCTCAGGATTGGAGGCCTGTCTTCTTGTTATGTCCAACTCTTGGTGAAGTGCCTTAGCGAGTTCTTTATCCATTTTCTTCTTCTCACTGTTGCTGAGTCTCCCATTCCCTGCTTCATCCAAAATTCGGTCAATTTCATCTAGTAGTTCATCTATCTCTAGAGTGAAGTCGGGATGGTCTACATACATAGAGAGTTCATCTCTTCTCTCTTCGAATTTCCCTAATCTAAAGTCCTCATCTACCATGTGTAGGGCACCTGATGTTAGAAGTTTTAGTTCTGTCACCCATCCATCACCTTCTCGAGCATTTTGTCCATGTTATCGCCTATACTGTACTTTTTCTGCAAGTATAATGATATCTTTTCACCTAATTGTTCCATTTCATTATCTTTGTTAGTGATTGATGCTGCTTTAACCATTTCATCATCTGTCAGGTCTAGAACTCTTGAGAAGTCTTCAAATAGAGTTTCTTCTATGTAATGTCCTTTGAACTCTTCGTTATCTACGGCTGCAACTGATCTCAACATGAGTTCAAACATCGCCGGTATGAATACGACATCATTAAGTACATCTCTAATGCTGGCTCTCCTTCCTCTTGATGCCTGATTATCCATCATAGTAGTCAAACGCTCTGATTTTCTATTCAAAAGTAAGCGAGGTTCATCTAGAGTTTCTATGTCTAAATAATACATCATCTCTCCATCAACCTTCTCCAGTTCAGGCTTGGTGAAGTCCTCCCATTCACAGATAAGGCCTGTTCCAGAGGATGGGCTCTCATCAAGGACAACACTCCAAGAATTTCCTGCTGATATCTTTTTGTGTTTTTCCGCAGCGTATCCTGCGGCCTCACCGTTGTATTCCTCACTTCTAACGATAACAGGTTCGATTTCGATTTCTCCTCTAAAGTCCTCTCTCTTAAGACCTATGTCAAATTCGTGTTTACCGCCAATTTCCTCCCTTAATATGACTCTACGAGTATTAGTAGGGGAATTATGTAAAATTACTATTATTTCCATAGAGGGATTATCTTCTGGAGCATAATCTGACATCTTAAAGTTCTTGTCGTACGAGAACTCTAGAGTGACTTTGTTGAACCTTTTGGATGTGAGATTCAGAGTTGATTCATCCCTATCCTGCTGTGATAATGATTTGATATGGCCGTCAAGTTTGTACCTCTCTAGGCTCAGTTCAACACCATTATGACAGTATTCGTAGGGTCTTAGTATCATTCCTATTTACCTATTCACCTCTCCTCCTGTCCTAAGGTTAATCGCCTCGTGCCTTAAAGCTCTTTCCGGTAATTCCTCAGTTTTTAGTTCAAACTTAACTTGATCGGTGTTAGAATCAGCCTCAATAATACATGTTCCATCTTCTATCCGGGCATCTCCGGCGTTGACACTGGGATCTTCCAGTTCAATCCTATCAAGAGATCCTCCATCCTCATCTGTGTTGGAGGCAGTTATGTGTGCTACCCATTCAGCATTTTTTTCACATTCGGCTTTCCCTTTCAACCGCCATCTTCCGTTCTCTACATATCCCTTTCTATCACTGAAGGAAACTGGACTTCTTGTTGGAGGTCCTTCTACAGGGCCATCTCCGAATGGGAACATTTCACTCAGCTTTTCGGCTCCTTTCTCACCTATCTCGGCCTGTTGAGTCACCGCGTTCTTGAGTTCTTTCTCGACACGATCCATCATGTCGTCGAGCCTCTTCTTGTATGGCTGTTTGTATGTGTTTCTCATTCTTTCGGTTGAGTCCCACCTGTCGTGTTCAGGTGGTTCGGCAGCCTTTAGGAATTTCTCAAGGTCTCTATCTCCTTTATTGGGTTCGTTTTTTGCTTCTCCGCAGACCAATATAGCGTGGAATGAATTGCTTCCCAGCCAGTTATTCTTGATATCATAATTCACTACCATTCTAGATCCACGGAATTTTGCAAGTCTATTTGCGTAATCTGCGTCATCTTCGGCAATTCTAATTACAAGGTCTACCTCCGTATTTTCTGTTTCTCCATCTTCATAGTGTTCGGGAACTTCTGCCTTAATCCTCTTCTGAATTATATCACCTTCTTTCTCAAGTTCTTCATCAAACGACTGTTCTTCATATGCCTGAAGCAATTCGACGAACGGCTTTTCGTCTCTTTCGGCTGGCTTAACATGATTGGTTTCATCTCCTACATAGACAGAAAGCCTCTGGTCCTTGGATTCAATAGCTGGCCAGAAATATTTGGATGCTGAGTCTCGTATCTTTTCGTGAATCCTATCTTGACTCATTCTTTCCTGTCGAGTCGGGTCTGAGAATCCGACTACGCTAATTGAAGTGCCAGTATACTTCCTTGAGTGCTCTGCGCCAAGGTTCTTGGCGATTTCATGAGCGTCATCGCCCCAGATAGATACTGCTATTCCTTTTTCTTCATCATATTTTCCAAAAAGCCCGTTTCCCTGGTAAGACCCGTCTACAGTTTCGTGGTCTATAACCATGGTTCTTCCAAAGAGCCGGGCATCAGAGTCCTCATCAGCAGGATTCGAGCTGTAGATTACGGTTCCTGCTCTCGAAAATTTACTGTAGACTGATTTTCCAAGTCCGTAGCTTCCGCCAGAGGAATCGCTGCTTTTGTGGGTTAGACCTACTGATTTAGTCAGTGCATAGAAATTTGAGTCTTCTTCCTCTTCTCCTCCGTTTAGGCCTTCACATCCTCTGTCTTCTACCTTTAGTACTCTTATACGGTCTTCGTATTCTCCTTCCTCTACGAACTTCTTGATTTTCTTCATCCTTCCGGTCTTGGCTACACCTTCTAGGTGATCCATGTGGTTATCCCAGTTTATAGAATCCTTGAATTTTCTGAGTCTATCTCCCTCTAGATCCTGTAGCTGGAATATGACTGAACCATTTCCGTTTTTTACAGCATCGTTGGAATTTTGGAGAGCCTCTCTAACAAAGGTGTCAAAGTCCCCTTCAAATGCCATTTCGCTGGGGTTTATACCCTTCTTTATCCCTGAATCAGGAGCTTCATCGTAATACCAGCAAGTGTTAACCACGTTAATCACTTTTTATCCTTTAGTTTAAAATATTACAGAGTTTTGCAACCGAGACCGGTCTCTTACCTCTAGTTTCCTTTAATTAGACCCAAAAGGCTTCTGCTTTCCTCTTCAACCTCGTAACCTGCTTCAAGTCGGGATTTCACTCTTACGCTCTCAGCAAGTTTTTCAATATCATCTTCGTCGAGGTCCTCTAGAAGTCTTACCGCAAACTCTCTGTTCAGGATTTCTCCGTACTTCTTTGCTACTTCACTGGGCTCTTCAGCAAGTCTTTTCAGCACTGGAGGCAGTAGTTTTTCGAAATGGCTGAAGTTGTTGTCAAATATGTTCTGTGCAATATCTTGCTTCTTGAAAGCCTTCTCTGTGCAATTGTAATTGCCATTTTCTTCTGTTAGTTCTGCAATCCACCATAGTCTAGAGAATGCATGGCGCATCATGTTTCTTTCCGCAACAAATCTCTTACGGGCGCATGAGGTCCATCGGTGTCTTACCATTTGAGGAGATATCACTATACTCAGATAGTTCCAGAATTTAGGGTCTGCTGCCTGTCTGCGGCTGAGACCTAGTGCCCTATGGATTTCTTTCGCCATAAATTCATCTATTGAAGTGTCTCCTGGTTCAAAGTTTTCCTGTGCCTCTTTACATGCCTCTTTAAAGCTTTCAATATCTGCATCTACTTCCAGAACTTCGGTAAATTCTTCCAGTTTTTCATCGCTTATTTCTCGCTTTCCTTCGAGGAATGCATCATCTATAAGTTTGATTCCTCGGTAAGAGAATTTTTTAGGTTTCATTAATGTCTGGCCTCCTTGCATAGCTTCTCCATATCTTGCAGTGGTTTATCGCGTTTGTGTATGGCCCTTTGGACTCGCGAAAGGATTTTCTGTGAGCCTTGTTCGCTTTCCCTAATTTCTACCACTCTTTCTATCATGGCTTCTTGGTCGATATTATCCTCTTCGTAGAGTATGTCATCCAGCAGGTTAACTATCATGGCCTTCTGCCAGTCATGCGCAAATTCGAAGTCTTCTGCATCGATGCTTTCTACTGCGTGCGTCAATAGCTCCATGTACACAGGGGATATTATGCTGTTGAAGAAGACATCTCTCATTCTGGCGTCCGGTCCACGAGTTCCTTCCGATTCCATCACTCTCTTTACCTCATTAGAAGATGAGTTAAGGTGTAAAACAGGGTTCACTTCGTTTTTCATATTCAGATGATATAGCATATCTTCGGTTACTGGCATTTCCAGTTCAGGGTCGCTGAAATCATTCCACTCTACTTCGAGACCTGAGCTACCTACTCTATCAAATGTGTCAAACCGTAGCTCCCAAGATCGGCCTGAGGCAACTTTTGAACTTTTGAGGTTTGCAAAGTTGTCTACTCCCTCTCTTTCTTCATTTCTAACTATGTAGGGCTTTATTTCAGATTTTCCCCGGTATTTGTGTCTTTCAAGCTCTATTTTGATCTCATCGTCTGGATCTAATTCCTCTATGTCCTTCTTGACTA
>CAZSAB010000031.1:0-7263 GCA_964604885.1 uncultured archaeon | reverse complement strand
CGTATCCACAAATCCAGATATACACGAAAAAGATAAAGAAAAGATAGAGGACTTCCTCAGAAAAAAGAAAGCCTCGGTCCAGAAATCCACGCTTTCTCACATAGCTTCCAGAATTCAAGTAGTAGCAGAATACCTAGACAAACCACTGCACAAAGTAGAGAAAAGAGATTTGGAGAACTATGTAGGAGATCTTAATCAGGGAAATGTCAAGAAGAAAAACGGAGAACCATACAGCGAACCCAGTAAAGACAAACACTACAAAGTTCTCCAAGAATTCGTGAGAGACCAACTAGACAAAGGAGAGTTACTAGAAGATTTGGAGAATCCGGCATCAATTGATAGAAGCTTTGATCCAAGAGAAAGGCCCTCTCCTACTCAAGTCAAGAAAGTGGCAGAACAGGCAAACAATATTCGTGATAAAGCCTTTGCCGTATTTGGTTGGGCCACTGGTGCTAGAATAGGGGAATTAGTTTATACTGATGAAAGCCATCAGTATCCTGAAGGGATAAAGTGGAGAGATATCAGGTTCAAAGAGAGGGAGATGGAAGTAACTCTGAAGGGTAAGACGGGTGAGAGAACTATTCCAGTCCGTACAGGTATGCCCTTGATGAAGCAGCTTCAGGAAGAAACCATGAACAAGCTTGATGATCCGGTGTTCAAGCAACGACAGAACACAAACTTTTGTCCTAAATGCAAAACTGAACTCAAAGTGATAAGAGATTCAAACTATACAGATAGAAAATACGGTTGTAAATCTGAGGAATGCAGTTGGAAAGGTTTACAGGAAGATGCTATAAAAGAAAAAAAACCCTGGGATGATGAATCTGCCAGAGAAGCATTAAAGCGAATGAAGAAGTCCAGTAAAATACCTGAAAGAATTACACATAAACCACACTGGTTTTTCAGGGATGCCAGAGCTTTGTACTGGGCTGCAAAAGATAAGAACGAAAATTTTCTTCGTGGATTCTTTGGATGGAGTAAAAACAGTGATTCGCCGTCTTACTACATTGAATTAATGAATGAAAGTGTTTTAGCTGGTATAAGAGAAGATTTCGGCGAGTCACTTTCTAAAGATGAGAAAAGATTCAATGATGACGAATTAAAGCCTTTGAAGTGTGATATATGCGGTAGTTGGATTTCAACATTTACAACCTACTGCAATAGCTGTGGTAATGAAGTAGATGAAAGCCTTAGAGATCACAACCGCCCTGAAGACTCAAAGATTAACAGTATGCGTGAAGAAGCTGAGGAAATGGGTTATGAGGAAGATCAGTTTAGGGAAATTGTTCGTGGTGTACTAGAAACAATGGAAAGCCAATAGAAAACTATTCAAGCCTAGATAGGTCGTTTTTATTCCTCTATCTAGGTTTCAACCCCTACCCTATCCATTCAGATAGTTGTTTGGAAATGACCGAGCTAATCTTCTTTGGGTTAATTCTAATAGAATTTCTTTCTAAGGTTAATGTATGGTATGGGAGGACTATATTTCTGAATCAGAAAATAATCTTAGCATAGATGTTGAAATCAGACCTAAAAATGAGGAAGAACAGCACTTTTACAAAAAAATTCAAATGTGTTGGATTTTAGATAAGAAAGGTTTTAATTCCATAAAGACTGAAGATGATGAAAATAACAAAGGCTTGAGGTTTGATATTACTTGTCAAGCAGAAGATAGCTCTGTAGGAGTGGAAATAGGAAACCTAAATACACCTGCTAGAAAATTAGAAGATAGGTCAAAGAGAAGCTACGAAGCTGGTGTAGATTGCATATACTGGTGGCCAAAAAAACCTTTAAATGAAAAAATGGATATGGCGGTGGAAATAACTCAAAAATTAAATCCTGAAGAATGTGGATTTGCCAACCGTTCTGAAACGGCTATTGAAACTGATAGAAAAGAATGTGGCTTTTGGCACGGAAGTTTTCCACCAAAAGTTTTCAATTTAGCTTTACCTGAAGAATACTGTTTTAATAACGATGAAGGAAGTAAAATACCACCCGTTTATTACTTGGATTTGGTTCACCTGTTTGAACCTAATATCTGGCATGAAAAATATTTAGGATCAGAAGATAATCAGAAAGGACTTCACTCATTTACTTAGATATAATTTCTGTTAACTAGGCCTATACCTACCTTTTCTTCCTTCCAGGGCAAGTTTACCATAAGGAACTTGCCGTAATCCTCAGTCCTCAAGCTTATCATTTCAATTATCCTCTTTTCGGCCTACGTATTCCGGCTTTTCTTTTCTACAGAAAATACATGCGTTGATATTATCATAATGTGTAATTACATGAGTATCCAGACCATCGAGACAATTCATATTACCAATACAACTATATCCTAATCACTAGACTTCAATAATTATGGCATTTTTCTATCCTAAGATCCACGGAATCAGGCACCTTTTCAGATTCTATGTCGTATTCTACCTTCAAACTATATAGATCCAGAAACGGCGATGATATTGCTTTGTCTCTTACACTTCTCTGAAGATTACTGAAAAGATTTTCAGCCTTATTTTCTGTAGTTTTTATCTCTAATCCGATTATCTTGAAATCCTCAACATGCCTCAGGTTGATTTTTTCCTTATTCTGACGTGAAAAACTTGAGCTTGCAGTATTCATCAAGTGATATGTTCGTGGTTTTTCATGGCCTGAAAACTTCAACCCATAATAAACCTGATCTATACTGGGAATCTGATGATTGGAAAACTCGTTAAACAATTCTTTAGACGTAATGAAGTGATTTTCTCTTACTTTCTTCTTTATTTCATCTTCATCCATGTTTCTGTGTCGAATAGTTGAATCTGTCATTTGAAAGCCTTCTCCAATCTGTTTTTGTCCATACCACATGCTTTTTGATTGAGAGGATTCCTCGGTTTTCAGTTTAACACCTTCTCTAAGACTCCAGTCGTCTTCCAAAGATTCTTTTAAAAACTCCTTAATTCTTCCTTTTATGAAAATGGCGACTTTTTCCCCGAATAATCCTTGGAGCTTCCTCTTCTCCAAATCTTCCAAAGTGTAATTAAGGTCAATGCTGATTTTATTGGTCTGATCTTCAGAAAACCGTTCTAAGGTCTGGAAACCGTGCTTAGACAATGCCTTCTCTATCTGTTCTTCACTTGTGTTGAATTCTATGGCTAATGATCTCCTGTCATTAAAATTTGCCTTTTTGATCAGATCTTCAGTTTTTTCAATATCCACACATTGTTTAGTTGAATTCAAAAATTTGAATCTTTGCCCGTTTTAGTTATGTGACTTGAGCATGATCTCGCGTCCCATTTCTACAGATTCTTTAGACTCGACTGTTTAGACTTAAGCCTGAGAAAATCTCTTGAATCATATTCTGAATCATCAACTTTTCTGTATACCTGTTCTACTTTGAGGTCGGAGGCTTTCAGATTCTCCAAGTCTTCTATGGTTAACTTATTGTCAAGATAGTGTTCTTCTTTTGCTCTAGGTATGATTACAGGTGTTCTATCGTGTATTTCTTTCATTTTGCTGTTTTCAGATTCTTTGGTAAGTATTACGAATGTTTCGTTATTGTAGAATCCTGCAAAAGAAAAAACCATTCCATTACCGGGTTTGATGTGGTAAGGTGTTTTCTTGGGTTTTCCCTCATTCTTCCATTCGTAGAATCCTGTGGATGGTATCAGACATTTTCTTTTTTGGAAGGATTTATTGAATGTATTCTTATCCAGGACGGACTCAACTCTGGCATTGATTATATTTCTATTACGCCATTTCCGTCTCTGATCTTTTCCTTCGGTAAAATGAGGTATAAAGCTCCATTTCATTTTTTCCAAAGTTTTCGGAGAGTTCTTCTTGACAATTGGTTGACGGTTTCCTGGAGCTATATTATACGATTTGGTCCAGTCTATATCTAGTGAGGCCTCATACCTGTCTTTCAGCTTGTCTTTATTCACATAAAGTGAGTTTCGACCGCACATATGTGTCAAATCTTCTAATTAATATCATATATTCTTTCCAAACTCAAGATGACAATTATATTCAGGAAGCATATACTGTCGTTGAAAGAGCCGAGGATCTTTATAATAAGTTTAAAATTTGTTTTTCAATGTTAAAGATCTTTCATTGCCAAGTCTTCTAGAAATGGCTTCCCTATCTAGGCCAAGAGGTGATAAAACTGATTCTGCTGCTCTAATAAGTTCAGTGCGGTAGAAATCTGGGTCATACTCCCCTTCTGTTGCTTCAAAGTCCAATCTGGTTCTGTCTATAGCATCTGCTTCATCATCCCGAACTATGAAGCGAACTGATTGCCCTGGTTTCATCTCTATTCCGTGATGTTTTGCTCTTTTGAGAGCTGATACACTGCGATTATTTACTTTGTAGGCTTTTAACGGTTTGGATGTTTTCTTTTGCTTCACAAGATCTTGAGCAGAGACTCTGAATGATTCAAGTTTCTCTATCTGGTTTTCAAGCTTCCTGATTACCGAACCAGCCTCCATAGTTTTATCCAAAGCTTCTATCATCTCCATCTGGCAGTCTTTTACATATTGACAGGTTGATTTCTGTTCTACTTCTATTCCTGCTGTCTTGAAATCACCGTTTTGCTTTTTTCCAAAGTAACGATTCAAAGTTGCTATGTCCGCATCTGAACTGCTGCGTGGCACGAACGCACACCATTCGAACTTGTATTCTGGTTCAAGCTTAATTCCTATCTCTTCAGATACATCCTCACAAACCTGTTCAAAGTCTTCAGCATCTCCGTTTTCTTGAACCCATATACTGTCTATGATCCCGTGAGCCACTGAATAATCTGCATCTTCGAATCTCTCCTTTGTTCTCAACATTATATCTCGGTCGAATGCTTGAATGGCTTGATGGCATTTTATCGCTCCATAGCTTGCGTGACTGTGTCCCATATATCCAAAACAAGATACAAGAATCCACTTTATGGCGTCTATGCTGCCTTGAACATATCTGCGTCTTTCCTCATCTTCAATGTCATCTACTTTCTCCTTCATCTCCTGTCTGTCCTCGACCAAGGGCTTGAGAACCTTACCAATGAATCCATCCCTTTTCTCACAAACACTGAATTCTAGTTCAGGTGTTCTATTGTTATCGCAGCAGTCGCAGCAGACTGTTTCAGGGCTGATGTTTCTTTTGACCATTATATTCGGGAATAGACTGGCGAAGTCAGCTTCATATACATCATAGTGGATTGAAGGTTCTGGGTTGAAGATGAAACCTCCTCTATCGGCTTTATGAAGTGTTGATGCCTTCTTCGGTTTTTCGCCTTCCCAGTTCTTCCAGGGCGTCAAAGTATTTTCTTCTAAAAACGCTTTTTTGACCTCAATGCTGGTAAGCAATCTTCCTATACTTCCCCAAGCAAGTTCCTGCATAGGGCGGTAGCTTCTTTTCACTAAGTCCCAGAGTCCTTCTAAGGTTGCTTCTTCAAGCATAAAGCTGTTGCTTTTGTCGATTACTATTCTTCCAGGAATGTTATATCTTGCTGCTTTGTGTTGTCTATTGCCATAACTGGACACAGTGTTCCCTCCTGCCAGTTGCTGGAAATTTTGCATCCTTCCAATTGAGAAGTCTACCTCGTGTTCCTGTATTTTATTGTGGAGAAGATTGAGCAACTGCCCTCTGCTTAGTATTATCAGGTCCGGGTCTTCCTGTTCCCAGTATTGTTTCAACTTATTGAGCACCTGTCTTTCGTTGCCTTCGACCGTTTTTCCGTTCAGCTTCAGATAGGAGAGATTCTCGTTTGAGAGATGTTTTCTATGTAGTTCAAGCTCTACTCTGGTAAGGTTGTTTTTAGGTGTAGGGCATATCTCGTTTTGAAGACAGAATCGGAATTGAGGGCTGAATCCAACATTGTAAAATTGGTAAGTAGAACGCCCAAAGCTTTTCTTTAGGGTGTTCGCAGCGGTTTTCAGTGAATCTTCTGAATCACAGTCCACTCTGAGAACTTGTTTTTCTGGCTTCTTCAGTGTAGGTTTCCAGGTCTCGAAGCTGGTTGCAACTACTCCACTCTGCTGGGACAGCCACGGACGGCTCTTGTGGAGTTTTGACTTATCTCCTTCTATGTAAAAGCGTGGATGGTAGTCGCTGTGATGCTGTGCTTTCACACCTGTTTCTGTCTTTGTCCAAGAGATGGTTTTGCCGTTGATGAAGTCAATTTTGAATACCATTAATTTTCGAGTTCCCCGATTCTCTCCTTCAGGTTTTCAATATCTTCCCTGTTCTCCTGAGTTTCTTTCTGGACGCCTAACAGCATGGAGATGATTGCGGGCATGCCTGGATTTGGGGCGTTCATATAGGCTCCTGCTTGTGCGAAGCCGTGAGCCTTCTCCCATAGACTATCCAGGTACTGTTTGTTCTCCTTCCTTAGCCCTCGCTTGAAAGGTTCGAACTTTTCGATAAAGTTATCGAGATGATTACGGTAGGTGGCATTTGTTCTTCCCATTCAGACCGTCTCCGTAGAAAGTTTAACAGTTTCAGAGGTTTTCTGATGCCAGTAAGGCACGGTTGTCTGAACCTCACTGCCGTCACGGTAGGCGTATTGTTCGAAGTCTTCTGAATTATATTTCCATCCTTCCTGTGTTGTTTCTACTTGTATCTTGTTGTCTGAGTCTCCTATAACAGTAGTGGACAGGCTTGAGCTTTTGGAGGCAAGAGATATTAGAATTTTGAGGTCGTATTCTTCTTTAGCCTTCATTATCCGTTGCCAAGCCTCTTGGAACAGATCTTTAGCCTCCCATTCTTTGATTTGTCCATCCAAGTATAGAAAGTCGATATTAGGCAATACTAGTAGCTCTGTGTTTTCCTGGACGAACTCTTCGAGTTGGTGGATTAGTCTATGGTGCTGGAAGGGGGTGAATGCCCTTCCGATCTGGACCTTTCCCATTATGGTTGGTGAGCCGAAGCTATTCAATGCGTAAGTTGATGATTCGTTTTTCGAGTCTATCCATACTGCTGTGGCATTTCTCCCCTCTAGTTCTGCTGAAACCAGGGATTGGAACACAGGAAGTTTTCCTGGCTTAGTTAACAGGTTAATTCCTTGCTTCAGCTTTGGCTGGCTCTGTATGACTACCTGCTTTTCTTCTCTATACTCCGATTCTTCCTTGTCTTGGATAACTTCTTCTTTCTGTTGTAAGATAGTTAGTTCCCCTCCCCCGGAGGAATCTATAACCGCAAGGCTGGTTTCAACGCTTGCTGGTAAGAAGTAATTTGTTCTGATACCCTATTTAAACCGATTTTCAGATGTCGGAAGTGTCGGATAGCTATGAGCCGCTG
>CAZSAB010000030.1:0-7272 GCA_964604885.1 uncultured archaeon | reverse complement strand
TTCAACTCATTCTTCATCAGTCCAGCCTCCAGAACTTTGAGTCGATTCCAAAGTTCTTATAGTAAGCTCTGAAACCGAAGTAAAGCAAAGTAATGGATCCAATGAATAATCCTGGTGCCACCGTTATAATCTGTTCTCTACTACCAGGCAATGAATTTAGGTCGAATCCGAACATCATGTGTGCGATGAATGAAAGCATTCCAAGATTAAATATGGTCCAGAAGCTGGATGCTGCGGCATGAGTATTAACCTTTTTCATCCTCTCATCGTTCACTGGATCATCCCTTAGAACCTGTTTCACATTCATCCATGAAAGGTAACCGAAAAGGCCTGAAAGAATCAGTGCCGCAACACCTAATTTCCAACGCCCTGCGTAAAACATGGCTGCGGAAGCCAGAAGTATCAATGGGAGTATCAAGGATGCTACTCCCAGTCTCATGATGTTTAATGCGTCTTCTGCATCACTCATTCTTCATCACCGAACAGTATCTCTTTGATGTTACTCTGAGTCCCTAAATGGTTGTACCATACCTGTGCTGCCGCGAACACTGTTGCGCCTACTAATACAATAATTAAGTCGTCATTGATGGTCAGAAATCCGGGTTCGGTTCCGATCCGGTTTATCTTTGCTATCCCGCCTACTATCATCGCTGTCATCAATGTTGCGAAGAATGAAATCATCCCTGATTTTCTCACTACCTGGGTAAATCTCTCATCATCGATTTGCTGACCCATCTGAATCTCCTTGTAGAACCTGTGGACATTAGGAAGAGTCAATATAACTAAAATCACCATGATGGCTGCTCCCCGAGGAAATCCTTGAGAAAACTGCACATAAGCCAAAACCATAAAGATTAAAGGTGCTAAAAGGATGTAACTCCACTTGAAGGAGTCAGAAACATCGCTCACGGCCAATCATCTCCGTACTTGTGATAAAGGTTTGAGACTGAGAAGTAGATAAGCCAGGTCCACAGACCGAGTGAAGCAGTACCACGGATCATCTCTTTCGTCAAATCAGATTCTGTAGAAACTGTAATTATCAAAGCTATGGAGACAACTACGAATGCCCATGCCATCCCGTTAGTTACCACTTCTTTCTTCCTTTCATCAAACAGCTCTGTATCTGAGTAGATGTACCAGAGATTTAACAATGCTGTAAAACCGGCGGATATCCCTATTATCTCCACAAGGTTCAGGTAGATCTCCCAGTTCGGCATCAGTGAAAATAGGAATAGAGCTATGTAGGTGAACCACAGTGCGTTCATACGGGCGGAGACGATTTTTTCTTTCATGAAAGAATATCACCTGTTTTCTCATGGAATCGCAAGGCCTGTAAAATCAGCGAAGATACAATTACAACAGTGACTGCGATTATCTCCTCACTCGGGGCTACAGAATTTTTTGTGAGGACTTGATAACCTCTTAATGCTGTAAAGGCTATGAAACCGTGTACCATCGAGTTGTCAAGGATTTTTCTGTTTAGTTCGTCAAATCTCGGGTTCTTCCCTTTCCTGGTTTGTAACAATGCTCCTATATTAGCTCCCAAGATAGCACCTATGAAAATGCCAATAGTGGGATCTCTCTGCTGTAGCAAGAACTTGTGAGCTCCCAGTGCGCCTCCAAAAGCTGCAAAAGAATAGATTAGATTCTGCCTCCAGGAGAACCATTTCGGTAGTTTCACAAAAACTCCCCTCCGTATTTATGATAGGTCTGCTTCAGGAGCAAAGCCCCCATAAAAACTGCAAAACTGTATCTTGCGAGCTGGTAGGTTGTAAATCCTGTATCAAGGCCTAGATTCATCGAGGCGATGAATATTGCGGTGAATGCTCCGTAGACTGCTGAGTCTGTTATCTGCTGCATCTCTCTTTCATCTACTATCCCACAGGTACCGAAGTAATCGAAGTAGGTCAGTGTATTAAACAGTATGACTCCTGCAGTCGATATCCCGAATAACTGAAAAGCAGAGTACTGTAACCCCAGCAGGAAACCGAAGCCCTGAATCAGCATAAAATAAACTATTGAAGCTTTGAAAGGCATCAAACCGTAGTCAGACAAAGATCTCATGTAAAGTAAACCCGACTTAAAGTCTTATAAACTTTACATGATTTCTTGCTGATACCACCAATTATGCTCGAATAGTCAGGGTTAAAATCCTCAATCAGAAATTATCCTAAAAATCCCTTCTCAGGAATAATGTAAACATATAATTAAAGAAACAAAGCCCCGAGAGACCTACAGGTTTAAAGCCAAACATTTTGGGCTAAGAGTTCATTTAATCTGCGGCATAATTTGGCTTTGATGATGTTATTTCACCGTCTTTCATGAGTAGTCAGGGAATGGTATCCCATCCAAGAGCTTGGAAATATTCTTCATCTTTTTTCAGCTGTTTGTAGCCTTTGTTTGCTGCGCTTTGATTCGTTTTCACCTCCACAATGTACGCCTGTTCATTTTCATTAGCTAAGCCTATTATATCGAAATCTCCCTTTTGCTCAATCATTAGGTGTTCTTCACAATCTGTGGTTTCAGGAGCTCTCCAGTAATCAACCTCACGGCCAATATAATCCCAGCGGACATTAGAGTCTTCCTCAAAAGGCTTCATTTCCTGATATACTTAACTAACTGTTTCGTCATGTAACTTTCCCATTTTGGGTCTAACCTTAATTCTCCATATCTAAGATTTTTGTCCGATTAATTTGGTTATATAAACTCTATTTTATCGTTAGTCTAATTGGGGGCTAGGCATCTGGTCAACAGCTCGTGCAAAGACATAGAGTGCTTCCTCATCCCAATTTTTAGACCCCCATTTGTTTTCTCTGTAGTATGAGGTTTCTAAACCTACATCTGAAGCATCTAGGAAATTTGAAAAAGCGTAATTTTCACCGTGATGTGGTTGATCGGTGTGTATTACAGGTTCTCTATCGCTGTACATCATGCTTTCAGGGTCAATCTCAGGTATCACCACTCTGTCAATCCCTCCCTCAAGTCTCGGATCATCGAAATACTCTGAGTTCTCTATTGCGTGTTTGTAAGCTGCCTGCTGTATCGCATAATTTGGCTTCATCGAACCTGTCTTCAGGTCCAGCAGTATAGTTTCTCCGGTTTCCTTATGTTCATATATCAGGTCTGCCGTTCCACCATACGCAAATTCTCCTATTTCAGGGGATTCAATTGAATTGTCCTCATCCCAAGGATGCTTTGTCAGTATTGCAAACTTCTGCTCCGCATATATAATGTTTTCAAGAGGTATACTATCTTCTTTGACTCCATCATCTTCAGTTGGCAGACCAAGATCATCAGCTAGGTCCTTGAACTGTTCTTCGATCCAGTCAATCTCTTTTTTAGCCAAATCACGACCATTCTGCACAAAACCTTCATCATTTTCCTCATACTGCAGGACATCCATTTCATCATCTCCTTTCCAGTCAACAATTTCATCTAGATCTTCTGAGTCCTGTAATTCAAGTTTACTCTTGATTTTTTCAGTCTGCCCCCTTACCTCTGACTCATCATCCACATAGTTGGCGAATACTTGTTCGTGAGCCAATGTTCCTCTGCCACCCGCATAACATCTGATCGTTTTCGAATCATACCTTCCGTTCGATCCGTCGTAGATATTCTTCCAGTGAAAAAGCCCACCCCCAGTATCAATCTCTCTGTGAAACGGATAATCTAGCCTTTTATCCTCATCCCATTCATCATAATCATCTGGGAATGGGTTCAATACAGTAGTAACCGAGTAGGCAGAATTACCGTTCCACCTGTAAACCCTGTTACCATAAATGTCTGTATCACGGAAAACGCCGCCATCGAGATAATCAAGCAGGCCTTTCAAATTACCTTCCGACTTATTCTGACCTGATATCTTTTGCGCCTCTTCCCGAGCATTTCTCTCCAGAGTTTCAACTACATCAATATCAAGTCGGCCAACATCATCGATCTGCGATAGAAACCGGTCAGCCTCCATAAAACTAGGCTTAACTATGCCTGTTCTTTTACTCGCGTATTCAGCAGCTTCCTGTTTAATTTCTTCATATCTTTCATATTCTTTCATTGCCTCAGAAAACCCTTTCTGAACCAGTTCACTGAAACTATCCTCTGTGTTAAAATCGGAGGCGACCATTAGCTTCAGGAATGAATGATCTGGCATTGATTCAAAGCCCAGACCCGTTTCAGATCTAATATCCGCAACCGTCTCATTTATCACCTTACTGTAGAACTTGGATGATTCATCCATAACCTCTTCGATATCTTCAGGAATTAAACCTTGAGCATTTGCTTCACTCAACTCAAGCCTCTCCATATCATTCGCCATATTAAGGAGTTCTACAGTATCAGCATTCGAAGCAGATAGACGGAAGGCAGCATCTACCACCTGTCTCTCATTTAGTCCGTTCGGCTTTAGCACTCTAAGAGTGCTGTTATCTTCATCGTAGACCCCGAGATTAGTCTCCAGCTGTAGAAATCGGTTTCTAACATGTGATGACTTTGAAGTATGGTTACCTCTTTCCTCATACCCATCTACGATCCAGTCCTCAATGTTTTCCAGTTCTTCAACAATTTTTTCCTTTTGTTCTTCTGAACCTATTTTTTCTGCCAGCTGAGACCTGTTTTCTAAGGACGGACCGTGTTCTTCACCTAAAGCAAATCCTTTCCAGTTGAGACTTAGATTCTCCGCATCTTCCTCATTTTCTGAAGGCTTAATCCCGTTGAAGTGACGCCTTTCAAGATGGGTCATGAAGTGATTGAATGCAGCGACAACATCAGAATTTATATCAGAAGATTGAGTTCCGGAACCCTGGATGAGACTTAAAGTGTTATCTACAAGCCTGGATTCGTCCAATACCCCATTCCTGACAGCGTGGTAATCCACTACCGGTTCTGCATCCACACGCAGAACCGGTTTCATTCAGGAAATACCTCCGGAAAACAGAATTGGTTTAGATTCTGGGGGGTCATCCAAACTTATTATTTCTAGAGAAGTTTTATTATGATCAATAGTAATCATTTCTTTGTAATTGTATAGGTAACTAGATACTATAGATTTATCTACTGATTCTATATAGATTCGGGTCTCTATTATTAATTTTTGTTTCCCAAATCCCACTTAGAAAAAATGGATAAGCGCAAGGTTCAGAAAACTGGTGGATCAACCTATACAATATCACTACCGAAGGAGTGGGCTGAAGAAAGACTTGAGTTCGGTGACTATGTATCTATTGAGAAGAATAAAAACTATCTTAAACTTTTCAAGGAGCCTGAGAAAAGGCAGAAGAAGAGAGCTTCGACAAAATTCGACGAAAACTCACATACAAGCTTCAGAAAAATTGTTTCTTTGTATCTATCAGGTTATGATCATATAACTATGATTTCAAACGAAGAATTTGACATTACAGATTTAGAAGGAATAGTTCAAAGTAATATGGTGGGTATGGAGGTCGTGAAATCAGATGACTCACGAATAGAGTTGAAAAATCTAGTGAGATACGAGGACCTCCCTTTTCAGCAGGTTCTAGTCAGGATAGATTCTCTTCTCAAGGACATAATAGATGAAATAGATCAAGGAATGAAGAAAGAAGGAAGGGAAATTGCCGATAAAGTAAGTGAAAAAGAACAAGAGGTAGATCGAATGTATATGCTTGGCGTTAGGCAGTTGAAGCAGGCAGCAAAAGATCCAGAAAAATTAGAAAAGCTTGAAATAGATTCGGAAAGCGAATGTGTCAGTTTAAGGGTTGTATTAAAAAGCTTGGAAAGGATAGGAGACCATCTTAAGAAAATAAGCGAGCAGGTAGATCAACTTGGAAAAATACCGGACGATTATAGGTCATACTTCGAAGAAGTTGAGTTCTGCTACAGAAACTCAATCAACGCCTTGAGAAAAAGAGACTCTGCCAGGGCAGAGCAAGCTATCCAGAAATCAAGATCGACTCCCGAAATACCGAGCAGAGATCTCGAAAAAGACGAAAATCTAACTTACAAAGAACTCGAAAAATCTTTGGAGAGATTAGAACTGCTCTCAGATGACATAGCTGGGATAGTAATGAACATAACCATTGACGCGAGATATCAAAAAGAACTAATCAGAGATAAAAAGGATTAGAAAGACTCCAAAATATATAGAATAAAGATAAATAATCTAGTTGAGCTAAATAAATAATATATTGGTGAAGGAATACTACAAAGAGACTGAAGGCGGTTCTCTCAAATTTAAGAATGATCAAAAAGCTAGACAGGCCATCAAAAAATACAGCGAGAAAAACGCCCTTACCTCGCCAAATCTAGGGCCTCACGTCGGTAGAGTTTACAGGAATCACCTCGTAGCACCTTTCGGTACACAGCTGGTGGAAAGAGTTGGAGAAGTACTTGATCCGGATTCAAAAGAAGTCAGGGAAGAGATCAAAACAATCATAGAGGAACAGCTCGAACCATGATCGATGAAGAAAAACTGGAGAGACAGTAGAAACTTATTACGACAAAAAGGAATACCTTATCAGATGTGATACTGATGAAGAACTCTTCCAAATAGCAGTACAGCACCTCAATGAAGAACCAGACCTAGAGACACTGGTAGAAGACTTATTTGATACACTAGCCCTGAGAGAAGCAAGGTGGAACAAAAGGATAAGATATCAGGAGGAACACTCGTACGCAGTTCTAAAGAGGAATGAACCTACTAATCTAAGAAAAACCTGGTAAGTCTTCCGATAATTAGAGGAGAACTATCGACCACAACATTCAGTAGAAGACTCAAAATCCACAAATCAAATATAATAGAATATTGGACTCACAATGCTTAATAAAGAGGAAAACTGCGGGTAGAGCCCCGAGAGGAGTCAAACCAAATCCGACAATAGTTACAGGCAAGAAATCTTTTAGAACCTAATTCTTTTATAAATAAACAGCGGTTTTCAATTAACCGTTTCCAAGTTACACCTATTCCGAGAGGAAATTCTAGAGTAATTTCAACAAATTATTAACTTGAAGCATTCAAGAACTACTTGTGATAGATACGGGCACAGCCATTGACATAAAATCCGAATGGGATGAAGCCTACAGAGAGCTGCAAAACACCGATAATGTGATTCGGCACGCTAATCAAATTTTCAAAGATCAACAAGAGCTGAAAGAAATGTTAATAGAGGCCGAAAAAGGCATAAACAAACAATTCGCCTCTCAAATTAACTCATGCTTCTTAACTTCTGAAAGAAACTTCGAACCTTCCGTCTTTACCACCGCACTTTCTATATACATATACTGTGAAGCTCTGCATAAATC
>CAZSAB010000029.1:0-7814 GCA_964604885.1 uncultured archaeon | reverse complement strand
TCTCTCTGCATGTTTTCTTTCCAATCATCTCTCTTCTCTATCTTAACCACAAATTCTTGATTAACGAAGAAGGTGTGGTTGGAGCTTCCTAGCTCAGCAGAGTCCACAGAAGGTTCTTTTAACATTATATGCTTCTCAGCTAGTTTTTCAACAGCTTTAAGCGCTCGATCTTTAGATATGTCTGACATGTAACAGCATTATTTTAGATATATTTTATGTCTCGATTAGCTTCTTGATTTTCTGAGTCTTGGATAATCTGTTTGAACTGTGTGAATCTTAGCCTATTTTCTTCCAAGTTTTCAGGGTCCAGAAATGTTGCTTCTTCGACGGTGTCATTTTCTTAGGTTTCTATGTTTTCTGTTTTTGGTTGGGATTTGAAGGCGAATACGAACATTTCTTCTTTTAGTGTGTCGCCTTGCATCATGTAGGTTCCGATAAGTTTTTCTGCTTCTGTTTCTAGTCCGGTTTCTTCTTTTACATCTCTTTCTACGCATTCTTCGAGCTTTTCATTTTCTTCCAGGCCTCCGCTAGGTAAAGCCCATTTGTTTTCAGCACCATCTTTACCTTCCCTCACCATCAATACTTTGTCTTCTTTTTCAATTACGGATACGCAGGTAATGTAGAACTTTGTCATTCTTCTATTTCTATAGAATTTTTAACTCCTTTTAGGATTTTGAGGTCTCTTGCGTTTATGAATTGGGCTATGTAGTGGCTTGGATCCTCTTTTTCCAGTATTTTGACTGGTTCTTATAACGTATCCCATTTTGTTTTATGGCATTCGTATTTCTCATGATTATACCAAATTAATTTTTCCTCTTTATTTAATATAAACATAAGATCTCTTGGTCTCGACTGATTCTAAGGCAAGGAGGAAAAAATCTTTGCCCTGTAACTCTCTATGTAACGTTAAATCTGTCTAAGTTACGTTCCTTCATCTAATGCTGCAATAAGTGGAACCTGTTAATAATTTCTTTAGTAAAGGTCCTGGTTCTAATGTGGTTGTCTCATCATAATACTGTAGCTGTCCTTTGATTGTAGGGATATAGGTTGAGCGTTTCTAAGTTGCTGAAGAGAGCCTTCAACTCTCTTCTCTATTAGCTCTGTTTTTTCAGTTTTTTTATTCAAAGGAATATACTGTTCTCTAAATACTCTTAGCTGTTCTTCCGCGGACGTGGCTTTTAGTAGACTACTATCAAAATTTTTCTGTGCTAGTTTGTGATTTATACGTAGCTCTGGGTTCTGGTAGAAATAATAAGCGCGTTTCGTATCTTCATACTTAGTGAATCTGAGAGGGTTTCGGTAAAAATCTCTGAGATCAAATTTTCCTTTAAACTTGGGTTTTGCTGATCTAAGCAGCATTTTAGGTATCATTGCTTGTAATCCGCTGTGCAGGTATCCAACTACGAAAGCTGTATTGTCATATCTTTCCGCGATTTCGGCCGCAGTTTCCGACATTCCTAGGGATCTTCTTTCATACAGCTTTTCAAAGTTAATATTGGGTTCTTCACCGTACGTGTATCCGAACCTCCAAGGCTCAAGACCTAATAAATCGACACCATTTCTCCTGCAGGCTGTTAAAATCTCCCTTTGGACTTCCTCAGGTCTACCCCTACCAAGATGAGTATTCCAGTGATTTACTACTTTGTCTACTCCTATATCGCCACCGTTGAACTTCCTCAAGTACTGATCTTCTTTATAGAAAAATTCTAGGCCGACGGCGTCTGGACTGTAGGTTTTTATAAAATCTGCCACAGATATGTACGCGTCCATATCTTGATGTTCTTCAGCTATTATTACATGATCTCCTAACTTTAGTTTCCCAGATTTCCAAGAGTCTATTTCCTTCAAGTATTCATATAGGAACCTCTCAGTTCTGTTCAAGTTCTTCTCATTAAATAAGGGTTTTGAGTCAACTTCAAGATCTCTATATACTTGGGAGGCAGCAGCTAAACCTATAAACGACGCCGAGGCTATTTTAAGAAAATCTCGCCTGGTTAAACCTGAGCCATCCAGCTCGAACTCTCCAACATCTCTTATAAGCTCTGAAAGATTCTTTAATGTTGTCTTAACAGCCTTCAACTCTTCCCCACTCAATATTGAGCTCACTTGATCTGATATATCGGTGATTTCTTGGTGGAGGCTTTGATACTTTGTTTCGGAGCCTTCTAATTCTCTCTCTTTATGTAAAATAGATTCTAGACTCTCACTGATAGCTTCTATTTTCTTTTCCTTGTTATTTACTTCCTTTGAATCTAGTCCTCTAATTATATCTTGTAGGTTTTCAACGGTTTCCAAAGACTTTCCTACAGCATTTATCTCCTTAAAATAGTCTAGTTGGGATTCTGACAGTCTATCTTCTGGTTCTACTTTGTCTCTACTGTTTACTAATCTCTCATTAATTTTTGCAGCGTTTCTCAATATCTTGGTTTTATTTTGTTCGCTGATTCCTGCTTTAATTAGTTCAACGTTCTCTATAGAATCCTCAATAAGCTCTTCAGACTTCTGCTCCCAGCTGTATATATCATTGATTACTTGGTTAAGTTCTTCTAGATCCTGCCCCTCAGATTCAAGAACTGATAAAATTTTATTCTCGATCTCCTCTAAATCTTCTTTAGCATCTATACTATTCCCATTGGCTATCTCTGTAGATGTCACTTTCTCTTTCTTTAGAATATTTTGTATTTTTTCAAATAAACTGCTCATAAACTAACATTTTCTGAGAATATAATAAAAAATATCTCTACCCACTTTCTTTGGGTCCTAATCAAAACATTTTTAAGTTGTGAGTATAAAGTAACAAGTATAGGTGAAGAGTTAAAATGAGAGACCAGGTCTCACGCAGAGGACTACTCAAAGCAGCAGCGGGAACAGGCGCCGCAGCCTTTGCAGGATGTATGTCAAGCGGAAACTCCAACAATAATTCAAAATCTACAGAAAACGCAATTAAAGCAGAAGACATGGGGGAATGGATGGAGAGAACCTCCGATCTAACTTATGTCGAGATCGCAGAGGAGTCGGCACAGATGAGTGTCGGAGACTACAACGAGAACATGCAGATGTCGGGAACACACATTGATAGTGCTCCAAAAAGAGATCCTGTAGACAACCCAATCGTAGACGAAGGCTCAGTAGAACTAACCTTCACAGAGGTTGACTCAGACGCTCCTGCAGAACGATACTAGGCAGAGCTTCGACTCCAGACGAACTCTGAATCGGTCTTCAGCGACTTTGAAAACTTTGAAGACTATGAAGACCTGTATAACAAACGGATAGCACAGCTTTTCGGAACAGTAATGATGCCAACAGTCGGAACACTGTTCACCGACTCACGCGGCCCAGACTACAGAGCATCACAGGCAGATCCAGATAGCAAGGCAGTCGAAGGAATCAATTATGTCTTGGAAGACAATGCAGGAAACGAAGAGGCTCTCCAATACGATAGCAGCGGAGTGGACAAACTCTCAGAGACATATAGCAACGCCGAATCTGTAGGGCCTATAAAGGAAGCATTCTACAAAGATGCTCTTAAAGAACTTGAATAAGAAGGTAACAAAATGACAGAACAAAAATTCACTTACGAACTTGACGTAATCGACAACAAGGTAGAAGTAGGCTACGACGGAGAATCTCACACTGGAAGAAGTATCTTCAGCTATGACTTTGACCAACCACTGGACTCTGTAGAGGCGGCAACAGAAGATGATGCTTGGCAGTACGCACTTGCAGACCTACACCATAAAACAGCTCCTGGTGTAGAAGGTGAACAGCTAGGCGACCTCGCACAGGAACACTTCAAAGGACCAGTAGAAATGTACGTCCATTCCGACTCATATGCTGAAGTCAGACTACCAGGAAGTATCGAAGATCACGACATCAGTTCACAGGATGCAGCGGACTGGATGTTAGCACATCTCGACGAGATAGAAGACACCTACGCAGCAATCAACAACATCCCGAACAGAGATCCAGAAGAAGAAATGGCTGACTGGATAGAGGAACAAACAGGAGGTCTAGTAATCAACCGCTAATATCCCTTCCTCATTTATCTTTAACTATTCTCCAAGCAAAGTACATCACTGAAGTAGCTCAGAAGTCATTTGCTGGGCTTCCCGGTCAACTTTGTTGTCTCCGATGAATTCTTCCAGCGAATCATAAGGTCGCTGGTATGCGAAGTCTTCTGGCTCGGCGTAAGGGAAACTTGATAGGTCTGCTTCAGGAACTGTGGCTGTAGCGTTGTAACCGTTAGGTCCAAGCTCCCCATTATCCAGTATTTCTAAACTGTCTGTAGCAGGGTTGTAGCCGAATTTTTGTGTGTCGAAAATCAGGTTGAGGTTATCTCTGTTGTTGATGTTAATGAAGTTAAGCGGTAAGGCACTAGTCTTGCCTTCTTCCGCAAGTTCTTTGACAGGTTGGTAGATTTCCCTGTAAACTCTTCCTGAAACCCTTTATCTTCAAGCATTTCGTCTAGCTCGCCGTGAGTTACAAGATCATCCCTGAAACTTCCTACAAGAGCAGGATAAGCCTGATCGTCAATCTCGGCTTTAGCTGGAGTATAACTAGTTGCGGTGGTAATTCCGCTGTTTCTTTGGATTTGTTCGTTGTGGATTATTCTTGCCGTGTGAAGTGCCTGTTCTTCAAATGTAGATCCTCGACTTGAAACTATACCAACATTTTCCCCTTCAAGGCTTTTGTAGACTCTTTTGCATGCTCCCAGTGATTCTTCCTCGTAAGTCTCACTATCTATTTCCATAGTTTCAGGCCAATCCTGTCGAGCATGTTCATCAAGAGCTATCAGTTCTTCACCCTTTCAGGCAGTTCATCTTCTCCCCATGTATAGAACTGTCTACCGTGTTGTTGATAGCCTTCTAGAACTCCTCTGGACTTATATTCATTTTCACCAGTCTGTATGAAGAACCCGAATCCTTCATCACTCTGCATTTCTCTGTCAAGGTCTACAAGAACTCCATATTCTTCTCTCAGTTGCTCTTCTGCACGTTCTACTTCCTCCAAAAATTCTTCTCTCAGCTGGTCGTAGCTCATCCTGACTACTTCCGCAGGATCATAGTCCTGATCCTTTGCCTCTTCTGAGACCTCGTAACCAATGAAGTGTACTATGTCTCCCAGAAGCTTCTGCTCTACTTTTCCATGTCTGTTACAGTATTCTTCAAGGTTCTCGTCTTCGGATAGGTCTCGGTCTTCAAAGTCTCTGTTTATAGCTGCCATTGATTGGTCGAGTCTCTCTGATGTTTTCGAAAGTCTGGTATCTGCTTTTTCGAGCGGGCGTTCGAATCCCCAGTTGTCGCCCCATTTGTAGATCGTTCCGAGTAGTTCGTTGGCTGCGTTATCCCAGTAAGTCCGGTCTTCCCTACTTGTTCTCTGCTGTCCTGTCTCGTGTCTAATTATGTCTTCTGCGAGAATATGGTTTACTTCCTCATAGACGCCTTCTGCCTGCAGATGTTCTGCTTCTACCCAGCTTGGTTCGTCTGAGAGATCTGGTGCGAGGTCTACGGTCATAGTGCCGTCTTCGTAACTTGCACCGCCCGTAGTTCCTCTTTCTTCAGTTTCAACAGGTATTTCAGGTACTGCTTCGCTGTCTACTTCGAGCATTTCCGTTAGATTATCGACAGCTTCATCTCTAATATTTTCAAACTCGTGCTCTTCTGCCTTTTCTACAAGATCTTCAGGGTAAGCTTCAGAACTCATTATTTACTACTCCTTCCTTGCGAACAGGTTAACGACCTGAATATCATAGTCGGTGTGGTCGCCGTCGGCATAGGTTTTTTGGACTTCATAGCCCTGATCTTCGAGCATCTGCTCAGCCTCTTCTACTGATTCAAGAAGATATCTTGGGTAGTCTTCACCATCTCTCTGGACGAACTCATTACCATCCTCATCAGTCTGGAGCCAATCGTAATCTTCCTGACCTCCTTTGACTTTGAATGAGGTGTAGAATTCTCCGCCCGGTTTTAGAACACGGTCCCACTCCTGAAGAGTTTCCTGCATTTTCTGTTTTGGGTAGAACTTTAGTGCTGCATTGGCCCAGAGAGCATCGTATTGGTTATCTCCGAACTTGTCTTCTGGAAGGTTTCTGAAGTCTTGTTCGTGGTAAGTACCTCTCTTCCCTCTTCTTTCTTTTTCCTCCAGCATTCCCTCTGCAAGGTCTACTCCTTCAGCCTCCAAGCCGTGTTCTATGAAGTAGTCTACGTGTTTACCGTGACCACAACCGGGGTCGAGGACTTTTCCTCCTTCAGGGATTCTATCAATAAATTCATCTATATGTGGATGGTCGACTTCTTCGATAAACCCTGCGATTTCTTCTGCTCTCTCACTTTGGTCTTGCACATTTGCAGGTTTTCCACTTTTTTCCGTCATAGCATTTTCCTACTAGGTTCTTCCAGATGTCCACTGGATATTAATTAAATATCAATAAATAAACATTTATAAATATACTACCTTGTGGTAACAATAGATGGATTGTAAATTTATTGATCAGAGAATGACAAGAGGAACTTTTTCCTGCTTCATGAGTCGAGGCAATTCACTCAGAACGCATGACTTGAAATCAAAATGCCAGCATGAACCTCATCCTTCCAAGAGGCAAGTGCCACAAGGTAGATCTGTAGATATGTCCGATCAGCCGTCAAAGAATCATATTTCTAAACCTTTGAACAAAAATTCCTACCCGAGAAAAAATGAAAGTTCAAGAGCCCGATGATAAAAAATTAGAGCTCTACAAACAAGTTGTAGATGAGGTAGAGACGTTCACAGGTGAAGATTTCGGAGAAGTTCCGGAACTATTGATAACCGACGAAAGCGAAAATCCTAACTTCGATGCATTTTACATGCCTTACAGGAACAAGATTCTATTCAATCCTAAAAACATCGAAAGATTAAGAAATCGAGAAGAAAGTAAAGACGCACCAGAGTATTTGAAAAACTTTCAGGAGGCGGTAAGTTCAGTTGACGAGAGGACGGCTTTAGTCGAAGAACTTGCTCATGCTAAGCAAGATCAAGAGTTTGGATTTGGCTTTACGGACTGGATCAATGACCAAGTTTGGGGGTTCCTAGGTTCTGATAAGCGAATGATGCAGGCCGACTACGCAACGGAGGGGTTCGCAGACTTCACAATTTCGTTTTTGACTGACCACAGTCTTGAAGACAGTGAAAAGTACCTCGAATCTACAATCCAAGTAGCGGAAAATGTAGAACCATCTGCAATTTCAAAAATACCACTCATAGGCTCAGATATGGTTCAACAAGGACTAGACCATACAGTTCAGAGATACGTAGGTCATCTCTTCTATCGATCTTTCAACGAGGACCATAGCTTTGAAGAAACGCTTGACGTAGCGTTTAATCCTCCTCACTACGATGATCTGCCAGAAGTGTTCGAGACTATAGAAGAAGGAACAGTAGATTATAGCGAAGACCTATTTGAATATGCAGAAAACCATATGAGAGAAAACTACCTCTAATTTGAGAGGAGCGATTCTTGACCGCTTTACATCTCTGACGTGCTCAGGCGGCTCCATGGAGCAGACCAATCTGCTAATAATCAGTACTTTATTCTAAAAGTTAGGTTCGAATTCAGCAGATTCTATCTATTCCGAAAAACGGTATTCTATAGGCCCAGTCGTCAAAGCATGTTAGATGTTTGGTTTTTTATCCGCATACATGTCGCTGTAATTTCTGGTTGATTCCGATTACAGAAATTTGTATCGATGACTGCATTTCCAACCAAACCAGATCAATTGAAAGGTTGCGGCGTCCGGGATTTGAACCCGGGTTACGCGCATGGCAAGCACGTGTCTTAG
>CAZSAB010000028.1:0-9249 GCA_964604885.1 uncultured archaeon | reverse complement strand
AGGACTACAGAGTCTTCTTCCAGCCCTCAGAACAAACAGTCGTGATAGTAGGCGTCAGACCCCGCAAAGACGACACCTACACCAACCTCCGCGACACAACAGGAAGAGAATAGCATGACGGTTTCTGTGAATTACGTCTTGTCCTTTACAATCCTCTGAAGGACCTCAGGTGCCTGCTCCCGAATTTCTTCAGCCTGAACGATTTCTAGCTGGTCGCAGCTGCGTTCCTCTGCGTTTTCTTCGTGACTGAAAACCTTTTGGATTCTGATGATCTAGATCTTAGATTTCATTCGTATGTAAATGGAGGTTTCTCTAGTTAACAAAATTCATAATCTTCCGATTCATATTTAAAATTCAAGCTTCTGAACTTTGACCTTATCTGCAGTTTTCTCTAGGTCCTTCATTTGTGGTCTGTCGAAAATATCTTCTTCCTTATCCCTAATGTAGACTGTGTAAATCTGAGCATAATCTTTGCCGGGAGATTTTCGAAGTATGCGACCGATTCTTTGAATCCTTTGTCTCACGCTGCTTGTTGCTGCCGCTATAATCCCTACATCTGTATCAGGCACATCCAATCCTTCATCTAACGCTTTGCAAGTTACAAGCATATTAATATCTCCGTCTTTGTAGGCTTCCAAAGTTTGTCTGCGCTCGCTAACGCTTACATCGGTATGGTATATGCCCGAACTGTAGCCTTCTTCTTGTAGAAATTCTTGGATTTGATCTGCGCTATCCTTCCTCTCATGAAACATCAAAATCCTTGAATCTTTCGATACTTCATTGTCGATTATATAGCGGAGAGCCGCCATTTTTGATTTGGATTCATGGATAATTTCCTTCCTAAGGTTAGCTAATACTGTGTAATTCTCAAGGGCATCGTCGTCATTCTCGCTCTGAAGCTGACCTAATGTTTTGAGAAAGTCGGAGTTATCCGCTTCCTCAAGCCTTGGATAACGATTTATGATAATCTTGAAGAGATCATTCAGCTTTTCGGTGAGCTCATCGTATTTCTTTTCTTCATCCTGTTGTAGAGGTACCTCTATGCGTTTCAGATGGAAGGGAGGAATAATACCGTCTTCTCTAGCATCAGAATAATTATATTCGTAAATCACCTCTCCTAGATTCGGCTCTAGTACTTCTTTAAATCCGAAGTCAGCCTCTCTTTCCGGAGTAGCGGAGAGACCTACCGTATAATCAAATGTTCTTTCAAACAGCTCGGCGGATTTTTCGCTTGCAAATCTGTGACACTCATCAGCCACGAGAAAAACATCACCTTCTACCTCGTCAAGATGATCCTCTAAGTGCTTTCTAGCTGAACTCAGAACATAAATCATCAAATCCTTACCTTGGATATTGTCTTTGTCTTCACCATAATATACTCCTATGTCTCGTTCCTCGAGGTTGAGAACACCTTGGACTTCTTCATGCCACTGATCAAGCAAGGCGGTATTAGGAACGACAATCACAGATTTTAATCCGCCTTCAGAGTAGTTCTCAATTTTCATATGTGAGATCAGTGATAGAGCTAAGATCGTCTTACCCGCTCCTGTCACCACTTTAATTATTCCTCTGCCCCCGTTTGATAGCCAGGCTCCTTTGCACTGTTTCTGCCAACGCCATAATTCTAGGTCAACTTTCCAAGGTTCCTCCTCTGGAGAATTATTGAATAATTTCTCTACTCTAGAACAAACCTCACATCCATGCTGTTGACAAGTCTTCTGGAAGCCAGGAATTCTTGAGAGGCGTCTGAGAGTTTTCTCTAAACCTGAATTTTCTCCGTCTATAAAATCTTCCAAATTCTCTCTTTGTGCGTGCAGACCGAAGTCTCTGGTTCTCTTCTTCAAATGTCTGAGTTCCCAGTCCTCAAAACAATCTTCCAAACGCACAGGTGTAGTTATTTCTTAAAATTCTATATATTCAGCTGCGTATTCTTCGTCTTCTCCTCCACATAATCCGCAAGGTCTGTGTAGTCCTTTTTGTTCTCGATATCCCCGAGCTTCCGTAAGGCCTTGACCGCTCCTTCAAAAGCCCAATCGTGCATCTCAGAAGCAAGCCTATCATCCTCTTTAAGATAAACAAGATACTGAGCACGATCAACAGCAGTCAAATCATCCACAGACTTAGAGTCAATTTCTTCAGCTCGTTCCTCAAGATCTGGTACAACAACTTTACCTCCTTCCTGTTTAACAACTCCTGAATCGGTTAAATCAGAGATATCAACAGATCTTTGTTGCAAGTTCTTGTTCAGGGAACTGTAACCTATTTCACCGCCTCTACCGGCAATATAGGAGATATAAGTTGCGGAGATGAGATCGAGTTCATTAGCCAAATCATCAAACATGCCGCCCATAATCTGCCCGTCTACAATCTCCTGAATAGACTCTAGAGCATCGCTCACAGAAACCTTCTCGCCATCACGATAAACCTCAGGATAATGCTTTGAATAAATCTCCAGACACTTACCAATCGTAATCACAAACATATCTCCCTGAGTCAATTCACGATCCTCACTACGAAGTTTATTCACTTCTTCCTTAGCTTCCAAATAGATACGGTCTTCCATTTCACTCCAGATCCCTTCCTCAGGCTCATCATCCCGCTTTCTACACACGATTATCATGTCGTACTCTATGTTACCTTTATCCCTTATCAGCATAGACTGACTAACTTCAGATTTCACTGGATAAACAGCAGATATATAGAATCCGGAGCTTATGACTGAGTTAAGAACTGAGTGCCAAGTCTCTGTTTCACTATGGTGGAAAGTGAATGCCATTACCCCATCTTCCTTCAATTTCGAATGAGATTCTTTGAAAACAGCTGTAAGTCCATCTTGGAAATCCTCACTAGTTTTGCCTCTTACTTGGTTCTCAACAACTTCTGTACCTTTTGGGACCGTACTTGAACTAAAGTAGCTATATTCATCTTTCAGAACCTCCTTCAACCAAACATAGAAGAAGTCTGAAAGTTCTGAGTACATTACATTGTCTCCATATGGAGGGTCAGTAACTATTGCATCCAGAGACTCATCTGAAATAGGAAGGTAAGATGAATCTCCACAGAGCATGAGTGCATCTGCATCCCTCTCTTCAAATTCTGTAGTATCTTGAGTCACTTTTGCATTAATTGGAGTCTGCATTTGCCTTTTCTTATGTTCTCCGTCCTCCAAATATCTTTCAACAGGTTCTTTTGAAAATTTCATAGCTTCCTTCAGAGAATTGACATTTTTGCTAAATGTCCTTACTCCTTTCTGATGACCCCACACATTATTTTCAACTGGCGACTTCCTCGGGGCATAGTCATGTCTAGCGTAGAGGTGACCTATATTTCCCTCAGAAGAGTCATAACCGCAGAACATATTATTAGACTCTAAGGACTTGGAGAAAGATAGCAAGAAAAGTTCTCTGACATCTTTGTTCTCAATTTCATCAATTTCCTTGAGAAGCATGCCTAAGGTTAGCTTTTGCCTTTCATTGAACATTTCCTTAAACTTAGTGTAGCCATGCTTGTGAAGCCTGTTCGTCTCTTTTCCCTCAGGTATTTTTTCATTGGGGATTGGTAATTCGTTTTCTTTGCTCTCTAGCTCTTCAGAGGCTTCTTCGTATCTTGATAGATCCTCAGAATTAGGCTTTTTGAATCTCTCTTTTTCGCAATTTCCACAAAAATATTTTATTGCGATCATTTCTTTTTCCAGAGGTTCATCCCTCTTCTTAGTAGCCTCGATAGTCTTTTCGCTTATCCCACAGTTTTGGCAGGTGTGCTTAGTTCTTGAGGCAGGCCCATTATTTGGATTGAATTTATTTTCACAATGATCGCAACTTACTTTCTTTCTATACTCTTGTTTCAGAGAAATTTTGCCGCAATCTGGACAGATAACTACATAATCATCGTCAGATCCAAAGTCATTTTCAAGCTTCCAGCTTTTCATCAACCTAACATCTTTGGAACAATTGAGACAGGTAGTCTTCTTAGTCCAGAAAGTATAAATTATATCTGAATCAGAGCTGCATTCCTCACATTTCGTGCTATAATATTCTTTGACTTTCTCACCTACTTTGGACTCCAAATCTTCCTTATGATCTGAAATAAGTTCAGGGTCAACTGGTTCAAGTTGTTTTTTGTCCATAAACCACGCTACAGGATTCAGTTCCGATCCAACAACTTCAGCATTAAACCTCACCGCCTCGGAAGTAGTAGTACCCCCTCCCATAAAAGGATCCATAATTCTCTTGTCTGAGAAATCTACATCCTCCTGGTAATAATCCCAAAGGTCTTGTGCAGATTTTATTTCAACTAACTCCTTTGATGACTGAGAATTATCGGATCCAAACTCCTCATTCAAACTCCTATTTCCGCTTGAATTTTTCTTTTTAATCATCTGAAGTTCTTGATCTGCCAAGGAGTATAATAGAATACTTCTAAATACACAACCTAATCTCCTAGCAAACCATAGATGAGTATATAAGTGAGGCCTATATTTTTGTTTGAGAAATCCCACTCCTTCCTTAGAAGCCAGTTTGTTCACTTTTTCAATAGGATAATATTCTTCAATAGGTGCTTCCTTATCGGTCATTTACTTATCACGAGTTGAGGTTTAGTGGACTGTGGTACCAGTTTGGGTTATCGTTTTCCATTTCTACCCTGTTAAATATCTGGAATAGGCTGTATCGTTCTTCATTGGCGTTTTTTGGTACAATACAAGGTTTTTCCCATTCCTGGATATTTGCTTCCCCAGTATCTATTTCTAGTTGAAATGTTGCGCCGCTCCTGGTTAGATTGCTCACATTATCGGTGAGAAGATTGTTCAGGTAGTCTGATAGTTTTTCGTAATCTCTTGTTTGGGTGGCAAGTGTTTCAAGGCCTTTGACACAGTATTCGCCATATGATTCGATTCCTCCTTCTCTGATCTCTTTGAGTGTTTGGATTATGCTGATTTCTTCGCATCTGTTGAGGCCTTCTTTTTCGAGCTCTGTATCTTCTATTATGTTGAATCCTTCGTTCATTGATTTTCACCTCTCTTAATTTTGAGTTTCGGCGTCATGCATTCGAGCAGTGAGACCCCTCCATGCTGGTACACTGAGTAAGGTCCTTTAATGGGCCATATATTCCTTGACTGAGCCATCAGGAATCCATTGTATCTGACGAGGAATCCTGCGTCAACAAGCTTATCAGCTTCTATTTCTTCGTCTTTGACAGCTCTGTTGTTGCCCATGATTTCTTTGATCTTCTGCTGATCCTCTTTTGCCAGATTGAACTGGAAGGCGGGTTTAGCGACATTATATCCGTGATCAGAGGTTACTACAATTTCTCTGCCTTCAAGCTGGTCTAGTATTTCGTCAAGGTGTTCTTCTGTATGTCTGTATACTTCTTTTTCATCTGCTTTGACTTTCTTTCCTTTCTGCATGTCTTCCAGCCAGGAATCCGGGAAGCTTGACCAGACAAATTCTTCATCTCCATCGAGTGAGAAGTTCTGAGAGTCGTTTATCTTCCGAAATTTGTGGTCTTTCTTTTTCTGTGGTAGATCTATCTTCTTTTTGAAACTCTCTGTATCTGAAGGAATAGCTGAGAAGGAGTAGTTAAGTTCAACTTCGTATCCTTTATCTTCTAGATAATCTTTCAGTAGTACAGCTTCTCTGGTGCTCAGCATGTCGAGAAGTACGAGTTTTTCGTTTTCCAGATCTACATCAAGGCCTCCGGAAGTATACTTTGGTATTTCTTCTGTGAAGAGCTCGAAGTATGTGTCTTGAAGGAATTTTTCGAACTCCTTTGCCTCTCTGTCTTGCTGGAAGTACTCAGAGAGGTTTTCCTTTGGCTGCCAGATTTCCTGGGTCATGTAGTGGAAGATGGTCGGGAAGGGATTTTCCTTTTCTATCAGGTTTTCTACAATTTTATTCGGAATCTTCAACTCTCTCACCCTCGATTCGAGCAGTAATTTCTTCTGCATCCATTTCAGGCAGATTCTCCACAATTTCCATCAACTTTTCTTTGTCTATTTCTCCAAGTTCGATATGGAGTTTCAGGCTTTCTATGGTGTCCGTGTTCTTATTGAGCTGGTAGTCGAACTTATTCTGAATTACTCTCGGCGAGTTTCCTATAGCATCCTTACTGATCGGAGTTATCTCTTTTTCCTCGTCAAGTTCAGCCGTAGGAACTTCGCCATCATCTCCAGAAACATCTATGTCATCCATTTCTCCTGCATCATCTTCATCTATCTCTGGACTTGGAGCGTATTCAGGATCTAGAAGTGTGTAATCGTCTTTGATCTGACTTGGAGCCTGATCTCTATAACTTTTCCCTCTTTCAGCTTGAACGAATACTTTCTCCCCGGCCATGTCCTTAATTACGGAGAAAAAGTCATTTTCATCGTCTATCAGAGGGTACTTTCTCATCTTTTTGAAGTCGTTAAGGATTGTTCCTATCTTCTTACCATCTGGTTCGTCCTGTACTTCTTCCCAAATTTTCTTTCTTATCAGACTCTTATCGGCCCTGATTTCTTCTCTTATCTCTCGGATATCAGGATCAACAGATTTCCTTATTGCGTCGACTTCATGGCCGCTCCCTTGAGAACTCCATTTTATCCAGTAGCCGTATTTGTCCTTAATAGCTGATTTGAGTTCTTGCTTTTCTTCTCTGAGAACGTTATCTATATCGCCTTTTTTCTCGTCTAGCCTATTCTTCAAGTTCTCGGCCGCTATAACTCTCTTAGTCTTCTCAATTATTTCAGCTTCCGCGGTTGGCCCTCCGTTGTCAGGCACTACAAAGACTACTGTATTCTGGTAGTTTCTTCCGTGGAAGAAGTCATCCAATTCGTCCTTAGTCTGCTCCTCATTGCCGAGGGATTTCAGAGATACTACGAAGGTTATTTCTGAATCATTCGGAATATGCTCGTTCTCTTCACCTGGCTTATAGATATGGGCTTGGTTGTCAAAAATTTCTTTTCTGACTATATTTCCTATCTCTTCTTCCGCTTCCTCATCATCTATTTCGGCTGTTTCTTTCTGTATCAGTGCTGCTATATTGTATTCGTTCTTTATCTGGTAGTGACCGTCATCTTTGTGGAGATAATGAGCTCTCCCCATTAGGCTCTCTACCGACATGGAGAGATCCGTGACCGTCATACCCTCTGTAGGTTTCAATGTCGCTCTCAAGATATGGTCTTCTGTTGCCGCTCCGGTTTCTTCCTCTAGAGAATAGAAGAGAATCGACCTTAGGATCTCAGGACCGTGGCTTACATCGCTTGCTCTTTTCTCTGCGTCATCAGAATACTTTCCAACTAGGTCTCTATCAACCACTTTGAAAGGCTGCTCGCTTATATCCGATAGCAGTATTGCATCTGTTTTGTCTGCCTTTTCCGCTAATGTATCTGCTAAAACCCTCATCTCTCCTCTGACATTTTGTCGTTCCTTGGAACCCTCGTAGATATTTCCTATAATTTCCAGTGCTTGAGGATGGAATGGATAGGAGTCAACAAACCTTTTCTCAAACTGTTTCTCATTTTCAAGCTCTATAGGCGAGGAATACCCCTCTATATACTCTTTTACAATTTCTTTAGCTTTCTCTTTGTCCAGCTTCTCTTCAGGGTTTTCCAAGAGCCTATGTCTCACAATCTTCTCCTTGTCGCCTGAAGTGCTTACGTCTTCCGCTATAGGCTGAGTTCTGTTCAAAATCTCCTTTAGCTCATCGCTCTTGTCGAGTAACGTTATGAATACGTATAGCTGTCTGTTTTTGTCTTTCGCAACCTCAAGCAGATTCTGAAGGAAGGCCCGGTTCTTTTGCTTTAGGTCCTTGTCCTCATTATCATCAAATGATTCCCACCAAGTCTCTATCTCATCGAAGAATATTGCGAAAGGGTTATCTCCTATAAGTTCTTCAATTATATCAGATGTAGGGTATCTTCCAATATTTTCTAAGAGCTCTTCCTTTCCAGCCTTCTCGAAAATCGGAGTCCATAACTGATCAGGATCTTCATCAAAGCTCGAAATTATAATCGAGTCAGACTCTTCTGGAGCATCAAACTCCATATTCCAGTCTGAGGTCCAATCATCTGCTTCTTCAGGGTTATCAAATAGATGGTATATTGTCACGAGTGCGTGGGACTTACCCGACCCATAGGGCCCTAGTAGAAGGAATCCGCCTTGATCATCTTCATATTTCAGCTTCTCGTTCGCTCTTTCGACAATATTTCTTATTGAATTAGAGGGATAGGTTGTTCTTAGAAATCTAGCTGCATTGCTCTCAATTCTTTCTTCTTTAGAATCTACTTTGTGAGCTTGAACAGTAGGCTCAATTTCGTGGTTAAGAACCTCATCTCGTGCAGGTAGTACCTCACCTATAATCGTCATAATCAAATTTTTTCCACGACCTCTTTAATTCTGAGGTAAAGGAATTGAACCTCTGAACCTGTTTGTGTAAATTTAGGTTATGCCTTATCCTGAACCAGATGAACGGGCTCTAAGCGAGAAAAAAGATCAGAGAAGAGAATTTGGATGAAAATCCGAGTTCCGACCACTTAGCCGAAAAGTATGGGTGTTCTCCTTCATAGTAAACGTTGTTTTGGTAGATAGATCAGGATTTTTCAAACTTCTGAGAACCATTCTGGATTTTGGGTGTGGATTCCATGGAGTTGTTTTGGGTTGATGGTTTCGATCATGTTTTGGAGTTCTGTCTGGGAGATGTGGCCTGAGGCGTGTGCGGTTTTCTCTTTGAGGTTGTAGTGTTGAAGCCAGTTTTCGACTCTTTGCTTGTCGAGTTCGAGTGAGGTGTTGAACGGTTCGGTCCTGGACCAGAGGTACTCTCCTTTCTCGGGTTGGAGGTCGATGAGGTCTTTAAGGCGGTAGTAGTCGGCGTAGACCAGTAGTCCGTCGAGCCTGGTGCGGAGCTCATCCGGTGTGTGAGAGTAGTCTCTTTCGATTATCTTGCGTTGCCATTTGTCGTAGTCGCGCCTGGCAAGGCTCTTCTTGTCTTCCTCTGAGGTGTCGACGTTGGAGAGCTGTTTCCATTCTCCTTCGGGTGTCTTGACGGGTAGCATGTTCGCGGCCCAGCCTCTCTGAGGTATCATTGCTTGGATTGTGTCTCGGGAGGTGGAGAGCTCTTCAAAGGGTAGGAGTCCTCTGTTTTCCAGCTCTTCTAGGAGGCATGCCTGCTGCGGTCTCAGGACCAGGGTTCTTTCGCGGGTTTCTGCGGCTATAAGAACAGATCTCATTCTTTCGAGGTCGAACTTCGGGAAGTTGACGAACGCGGCATCGGTCT
>CAZSAB010000027.1:0-10219 GCA_964604885.1 uncultured archaeon | reverse complement strand
GTGGTGGAGGTAGGTTAGTTGGTCTATACTTCGACCTTGTGGCGGTCGAGACGCGGGTTCAAATCCCGCCCTCCGCCCTATTACAGACCGAAGACATCTCAACTCATCAAATAATCATTATTCAAGAATCGGTATGCCGCCCAATCTTGATATATGGATTGTATCTGGAGTTCGTTCATATGGAATCCTTTCTTCATCTTGAGGCGAACTTAGCATATTTACTCGTCCTTTTGGTTCTGTATAGCTGATACAGCCTTTTCTTATGTATTCTTCTCGCATACGTTCCTCATGTACTAAGGCCCTAGCTTCCAATGAACCGACTTTAGGATCCGAATCTAATTCATCGGCTCTTTGTCGGCGTACTTCTAGTTCAGCTTGAGGAACATATAGGACCATTTCTTCTATAGGTCCTTCATAAGCACTTATTTCATTAAGGAAAGAGGCTTCGAGTTCATCGTGATTAACGTGCTCAAAAAATCCGTATTTCATTAAATATTCTGGTTTAACTTCTTCACCATTAAGCAGTGATGAAGTAACTATTTGTGCTTCTTCATCGCCTTCATCTACTCTAGCTAGTAACCCATCTTGGCTGAAATCAATTGTCGAACTTAGAACACCTTTTACAGAGTTACCTGCACAATAATCCCTAACACAGTATTTTTGGTTTGGATTTAGGTTGGCGCCAAGAATCTCATTTATCTCTTCTTCATTACTATCGTCTACCATTAATCCGTCAAAAACAGAGGCCGGGGTTTCAGTTACCATAGGAGACTGTACAGCTCCAATATTTACTTCTCCAAGATTAGTTTCATGTATATAGTTATTAGCTTCGGTTAGTTCAGCGTATCTTAGAGCAATAGGATACGAAGTTGAAAAACATACTTTGTCACTTTCGGAAGATTCGCCCGTTTCTGCCTGATTTTCCTCCCCAGGTGTTAATCCTTGTGTTAAGATACTATCGAAGTTTACTGTATCAGTTCCATGCTTAAGCGTCGGTTCTCCAAATTCTCGGCCGTATAGTTCGCTGTTATCTCTTACCTCTCGTAATAGCTTATGGAATAGCTCGTCATCGGTAGAGTCCGCTCTTTTCTCAAGAATCTCAAGAACAGATTCCATATATGTCACTCATTGATGACAAGATATAAATTTATTCTAGATAAGATTTAACAAAAACCTATACCATATGTTTGCTATAATCCGAACAGTTTCTTTGGAGGTGCGCCCTCCGCCCTATCACAGACTGATTTCCTCGAAAATTTCTTAGAAACTATTTCAAATACTTAGGAAACTTCTAACTTCATTTAACGATCATAGGACTTTTATTGGATTCTATGATATTTCTCTGATTTACTATGAAGACTGATTTTGCGTATTCAGGCTTTTGGATAGATTGGCTCTCCATCTAATCTTGATATATGAACTACCTCAGGTGAAGAGTCATGAGGGACGTACTCCTCTTCTGATTCAATTACATTAACACCAAATTCTCCATCTTCTGGTCTAGTATAGTTTATACATCCACTTTCCTCATATTCCTCTTCCATCCGTGCTTCATGTACTAGAGCTCTTCCTTCTAGTGAACCTATTCTTACATCCAAATTCTCTTCCTCTGCTTTTTGTCTATATTTTTTCAGTTCACTTTGTGGCACGTATATAGTCATATCTTCCGTAGTTGCATGATCTGTACATACTTCGTTAAGGAATGAAGCATCCATTTCATTATGGTCGAGGTGATCGAAAAAGCCGTACTGTCTCAAAATTTCAGGGTCTACCTCTTCATCACTTAAAAGAGAGTGAGCAGCTTCTTGAGCCTTCTCTTTTCCATCTTCTAAATCTGAAATCATTCCATCTTCATCGTAATCAATAAATTCGCTCAGTGGATAGTCATCATCAGGTCCTTCTTCACACGCCTCGGACACTAATGCTGCCTGATAACGGTTAATATCGGCTCCTAATACTTCCCTAATTGTGTCACCATTTCGTTGATCTACATTTATTGTGTGAAAGCTAGTAATAGGAATTTCTACAACCATTGGAGATTCCATATTGCCTATATTTGCCTCTTCTAAATCAGTAGTTCGAAGATGGTTATTAACCTCTGTAAGCTCGGAATATCTCAATGCGATAGGATAAGAAGTTGAGAAACAAACATCTTCATAATTTGATGACTCACCTGTTTCAGCATTATTTTCCTTTCCTGGAATTAAACCCTCTTCCGCAATTTCTTCAAAATTTACTGTGTCGGTTCCGTGTTTCAGGGTCGGTTCTTCCAACTCCTTGCTATAGATCTCCCAGTTTGATTCGACCTCTTCAACTATTTCTTTGAAGCCCTCATCCTCGGTAGTTTCTTTCCTTTGCTCAAGGTGTCTAAGGACAGACTCCATATATGTTACTTACTTGTGACAACATATAAATCTTTGGTTTAGATAAAATTACCTAAAGAGTTAATCTTGCTTAGAGTTAAATTTACAAAATTTTCTATTCAATAATGATATATAATCCGAAAAGTCTTTTAGGAGGCTCGGTCTCCGCCCTTCAACCCCATGTTCGGTGCGGATAACATTTCGAGCCTTCTCATTTAAAATTATCAGCATGGTCTTGACGGAAGTCTCCTAAGTTCTACGCTAAAGTAGATATTCCTACTTCAACTTTGCCAGAATTAAGATAAGAATAAGTGTATAGTTCAATCTTTCAGGCTGTAGTTCATGATAAATGAGAAAGTAGAAGAAAGAATAATCGAGGAATCAACCTCAGAAAGGCTTGTAACTCCTAGATATGAGGATTATAACTTTGCTAATATATCGGGTACAGTAGAAGAAGTGCTAGGTGCTGACAACGGTAGAAGTCTTCCAGAGGATGTTTTTGAGGATGTAGATACTGAAGGTGTAGAGAATGTAGCTCTTGTCTTCGTTGATGCTTTTGGATTTGTTCAATTAAAGGAATACGATGAAGACTTGGATTTCTTCAGTAATTTTATTAAGAATGGTAGAGTAACTCCTTTGACAACTATTTTCCCTTCTGAAACGGCTGCAGCAGTCACAACAATGAATACAGGGCTAACGCCTCAAGAACACTCAGTAGTTTCATGGAGGGTGTTCCTCGAAGAACTTGACACAACCATCAGAACACTACCATTCACAACACTAGATAAAGAAGACCCTAAAGAGTTGAAGGAAGGAATAGATGTTTCTGTCTTATATGATGGTGAAACGATATTTGAACGCTTGAAATCAGAAGGAATTACTTCTACAGGCATTATACCTAAATCAATAGAAGGAAGCGATTACAACTCATACATGATGAAGGAAGCTTCCGTTAAAGGCTTCCAAAATGCTTTCGATATGGCATTAAAACTTAGGAAATCAATTGAAGGTTCAGAAGGGAAAAATTATTTCCATTGCTATACAGACCAAGTTGATACGGCACTACATGAATACGGACCTGATACAGAAGAAAACATCTCTCAACTAGAAGCAGTTTCTAAAGCATTACAGAAACAACTCGTAGAAAAATCAAGTCCAGAAAAAGCAGAAGAAACTTTACTGATTGTGGTAGCAGATCACGGTCAAGCAGATGTAAATCCTGACGACATTACAGACCTTCTCAGCTTTGATACAGTAAAAGAGAACCTAGAAAGAGATCAAAAAGGAGAAATAATTTTACCTACAGGAGGACCGAGAGCAACAATCCTACACATTCAAGACGGCAAAGAAAACAAAGTAAAGAACTTCCTAGACGATGAACTGAACGCTAGAGTTTTAAGAACTAGTGAAGCATTAGAAGAAGGTCTATTTGGAAAAGGACAGGTAAAGAATCGTTCAAGGCTCGGAGACATAGTACTTATACCAAAGGAAGAAGAGAAGATGATTTGGCATGAACATGAAGATCACAAAGGTTACAGCGATTATGAAGGTCATCACGGAGGAATGAGCAAAGCAGAAATGCTAGTACCATTCGCCACAGCCAAAATCTCGGATTTAAAAAGAGCAGCAGAAAATAATGAGGTTAAGATTTGATCGGTATGAAAGATTTAGCTGAAAAATCTGAAGCCAAAGTAGATCAGTTGATAGAGAACCTGAAGGAACGGTATGGCGATTTTCAGGTGTCGGAGAAGACTTGGGAAGTCTCTCCAGAAGGTTATGAAAAAGAGGCTGAAAACTTCAGAAACGGTGGTTATGGCGGGGCAGGAATTTGGCTTACCAACGATAAAGGTCAAGTGCTTCTGGTAAAAAATAAAGGCGATGATTCATGGGGTGATCCCGGTGGACACCACGAAAACGAAGAAAAATATGAAGAAGCAGCAAAAAGAGAAACCAAAGAAGAAGCAAATGTCGAAGCAGAAATAACAGGAATACAATCAGTGGATAAAGTGAAGCTTCAGCATAAAGAAAGTGAAAAATACTTCTATAATCTTCTGGTAATATTCAAAGGAGAGTATGTTTCAGGAAATCCGAAACCACAGCAGGAAGAAATAGAAAAGGTTAAATGGTGGGACAATCACCCAGAAAACCTACTATATGAAGACCTCAAACAATTTACTATACCCTCAGATGAATGAGTTACATTCTATATGTTGGCAGTTTTTTGAGATCATGGTCGACCAACATAGCATTCTATTTCTTTATGATTATTGGCTAGTATTTTAGCCATTGTTCGATGATTTGCGTCATGGACTGCTCCCCAAGTTTCCTTGATATTCCAATCCTTCTCTCCATGTACTTTGTTCATTCTTTTTCTTTCTCTAATGGTGCTTCCGGGAGATATGACTATAGATGAAAACTCATTCAGGACTTCTGGAACTTCCTTCAAACTGTTTATATACTCTATACTCCGATATTCATCTGGATCTGCTTCCCTTACAAACTCTAAAACTTCTGGGAGTGTTCCTGTAATTACTTCTGGAGGTAAACCAGCACAACGAGGCAATGTCGTTCCTAAATCCTCTACTCTTACAGTTTCTTTACTCCATGAACATTTCTCAAACATTTTACATCTGAACTCAGGATTGCTACCTAGTTCCCATATCTTATCTATCTTCTCGCTATGGTTGTAATTTTCTTGTTGATAATCTTGTCTGACTTTATCTATGATTTCTCTCTTTAATTCCTGTCCATCGGCTGATCCATCGATAATTTTTCCCTGAATACCTTTTTGCTTACAAAGTTCCCATACAAGGTAATTATCAATAACACTTTCGTCAGTTCTCACTATGATTGAACACTAATTTTATTTGAGCTTGATTTTCTCTTTTTCTGGGTTTAGTTCGATTTTTCCTCCCACTGGTAGTGGTAGTTTTGGGTGTGTATGTCCGAAGTCAAAGTCGAAGATTACGGGTGTTTCATGGCGGTAGTTGTTGATTTCTTCTTTGATGGCTTGTTTCTGATCTTCTTTGTATTTTTTCTTTTCTTCTAGGGTTTTGTTTTCTCCGAATAGTGGGCTTCTCATTGGTCTGCCAACTATTATTGCGGAGAATTTATGTATATTGTGTATAAGTGTGAGTCATACACACATATCAAACAAGATGAAACTAGGTTCTATGCCAGAGTGACCTAATTATTTAATATTGGACACATTAAAGAAATCGTAACCTGAACAGTTTCTTTGGAGGTGCGCCCTCGTGTTCATAATGATGCATTAGGATCCTCATACAGTTCTGCATTGTTTAAATCAATTTCTGCAATTATTTCTTTGGTTCTTGGGTCTGGTGATTCTAGTATCCCTTTGAAGCTCGAATCGACAACCTTTGTACTTTCCTCCGTATTTGGATTTCTTCCGAGCATCTTTCTTATCTTATTCATGGCAGAGTCAACTTCCTTTTCTACTGTTTTTGTTTTGGTAGGGTGTGAGGAGAGGCTTACTCGAGCTTCATATTCTGTATCTGAAGCTGTATCTAACGATGGTTCATAATTCTCCCTGCCATTGTTATACACTATGTTGCTTGGGTCAGTAGTTAGCCAGATATATTGGCTACTCCTTTCTTTTTCGTGAGGCACTGTAGTAGGCATTCCTTCAATATCTTCTGTTGGTTGGCCGCTTCTGAGATGCATTAACTTGTCTCCATCTGTATTTTTTATATCTTCCAAGGTTGGTACAGAACCATCATCGTTATACGCCCATTTCATATTGTCGTCTGTTCCAACATGTAAGCTGTGGTCATTTGACGGAACTAAATAAACTTCTGATTCTTCAATATCTATTTCGTCCGCAATTCTTTCTCCTATCTGTTCTATTAGATTATAACTGGTGGTCTCGTAGTCCTCTTTAGTTCGCCATAAATTTATCTTGTATTCTAGCTTTTTAATGCTATGCTTTAGTAACAACAAAATAAAACTAAATCTTCTACGAAAGTAGTATTTTGATTTGCTATTAAAACAGAGAAAGCGCTTGCTTGGGTGTATATCTGGAGAGGTTACAGATTAGAGCCGATTTACTTATAAAAAACTCTTTCTGATTAGGTATAATACCTACTTAGTGCTGAATTTTGTTCAGAGTTGTGCGCTGGTTCTCCCTTCGCCCTATTTAAGCTGGAAAAAGCTTTTTTTGGACTCTTTATTGATAGAATTCTTTCTCAATGATTTGTCTGATGATAAATACAGTCAAGAGACTGTAATCTTTCTTTTATTGGTCGAAGGAGCAAGATTTTGGTATGGAACGAAACCACTATGGTAGAGGCCTTGAGACTATTCACGACCTGTTTGTTCATGAACTGAGATCTATACTTTTTCTTGAACAGCAGCTGGAAAAGGAACTGGGAACCGTGGCCGAAGAAGTAAGTGAGCGAGAACTGAGTGAAGAACTAATTAATCACAGAGATCAGACATCTGTTCACGCGCAGAGACTGCCGCAGGTTTTCGAGGAGGTAGGTGAAAACCCGGAGCCGCATGAAAGACCTGACTTCCGAGGAATATTCCAGGAGTTCAAACAGATGAGGAACAGCACTGATGAAGACGAGATTGTTGAGATCACAGCATTTAATACTTCTCTAATGATCGAGAGAATATAGGTTACAATATATGAAGGCCTCCTACGCCTTGAAGAAGATATAGACGTGAACGAAGAAGTTAAAGAACTGCTGGAGGAGAACAAGGAAGACGAAGAAGGAGCTCTCAAAAGATTGAGAAAAATGACCAAGGACTCCTGGTTTAAACAGCTGAGAAAGAATTTGATGTCTTGACTTGGCAACGTGGGATATAGACTCTCTAAATTTTTCAACTCAGCTATGTAAACCTGTTTCATGGTGCTGGAAACAGGGTTGACAGCTTTTATCATAGGGCTCAGGACTTCGCTGATGAATGAGTTCTTCTTGAATCTTACCTCGCTGGGATCTCTCACTATTGCAATGATACTGGTTGCAGGAATCTACTTTATCTCAAAGAATCGGTCTTTCCAGCTTTTAACCGGTATTTTGGCTACATCTATCTCTTTCTACGGCTTGAAAGTTTTGTTCAGTTTTCCACGGCCTCCAGCAGAGACAATGATAGCAAACGTTTCTACAGCATCTTTTCCTTCCGGCCACACTGCCTTGGCTTTTACAATAGCGGTTATGCTCTCAGACTGGAGACCGGAGCTAAAGAACTATCTCTACAGTCTTGCAGTTCTAATTGGATTCTCAAGAATCTATCTGGGCGCTCACTTCCTCGTGGATGTCCTTGCAGGAGCTTTACTGGGCTACTTAATAGGGAGAGTTGTCTTGTCTGACAAATTGGACAAACTCGATTAAATGACTAAATAAGAGGGCGGTGGTTTCCGGTCGATAGGTCAACCGGGTTAAGCCAAGGTTACTAACAGTAATTTAAAGTGTTGAACTTTCATTCTAGGTATGTCAGAGCTTGATGACGCACAGGAGAACCTGCGCGAAGCACTAAAATCAATTGAGAAAGAAGAGTATTTCTCCCGCTTGAAAGACCCTGAAAGATTTGTAGAGGTCAACTTCCCTGTAGAAATGGATTCCGGCGAGGAGAAAGTCTTCAAAGGATTCAGATCACAGCATAACATTACAAGAGGACCTGGAAAAGGAGGAATTCGTTTCTCCCCAAACGTGAATGAAGGCGAGGTTAAGGCGTTGTCGCTGTGGATGTCTCTGAAGACTGCGGTAGCTGACATTCCATATGGAGGAGCAAAAGGAGGCGTAATAGTCGACCCTTCCGAACTCTCGGATTCAGAGCTCAAGAAACTTTCTGAAAACTATATAGATAGCATTTCGGAGCTAATAGGGGTTGAAAAAGATGTTCCGGCGCCTGACATGAATACGGGTGCGAGGGAGATGGCCTGGATGATGGAAGAATACTCCAAGATCCAGGGAGAGACAACGCCAGGCGCTATAACCGGCAAACCTGTTGACGCGTTTGGAAGCAAGGGCCGAGCCGAAGCAACAGGCTACGGCGCAGCCTATGTAATTGAAAAAGTTATTGAAGAGGATGACCTTGATCCAGAAGATTTAACTGCGGCTGTCCAGGGTTTTGGCAATGCAGCGACTCCTGCAGTTGAAAGACTGGATGAAATCGGCGTTGACGTTGTCGCTGTCTCCGATTCCTCCGGTGTAGCATATAAAGAAGAAGGATTTAACTATGAAGAACTTGTAGAGGCCAAGGAAAAACAGGGAGCGGTTAAAGCGGCTGGAGAAGAGATCTCCGGCGAGGAACTGTTCGCCATGGACGTTGACTTCTTGATTCCTGCCGCACTGGAAGGTGTGATCACGGAGGAGAACGCTGACGTTGTCGAGGCTGAATATGTTGTCGAGGTTGCGAACGGGCCGACAACAAGAGGAGCGGATAAAATACTGGAGGAGAACGGTGTTGAGATGATTCCGGATATCCTGGCGAACTCCGGCGGCGTCACGGTCAGCTACTATGAATGGGTGCAGAACCGGACCGGTGAATACTGGGATAAAGAGGAAGTCCTGGACAAACTGCGGTGGAACATTCAGGAAGCGTATATGCAGTTCCGGGAGCGGAAGCAGGGGGATTACGGTCGAGACGCAGCCTACAGGATTGCAGCTGAGAAAATAGTGGAAGCGATTGAGGCCAGAAACTAAAAACTCTTCTATCCTCTCTTTTCTTCTATGCAAGTACTTGGGAAATGCCCGCCGGAAAAGAATGAGCTTGAAGAAGCTGAGGAGTGAGGTTTTGAAGCAGTTGAACTCTACCTGGAGAAAAAACATCTTGAAGACGTAGAAAAAACAGCCGGGCTCTGCAGAGAGTCAAAAGTCGAAGTAGAGACAGTCCATACCCCGCATGTTTCGCTTGAAGAATCAGGGTGCTTCTTGAAGGCAGACAGGCTCGCGGAAAAACTTGATGCGTACCTTGTCTTCCACTCTCAGTATCTTGATCACATCCACATCCCTGATCTGGAAGACCTGCCGATCAAGTCTCCGCACGGATTCGAAAACAATCCGGGTATCAGCATACACCAGCTGGAAAAAACAGTTCTTGACAGAAACCATGAACTGGTCCTGGATACAGCCCATCTCTATATGGCGACGGAAAACTTCCAGAAATACTTGGACAAACTCCTGAAACATGCGGAAAACATAGAAGTAATCCATCTCTGTGACTCAACCAGCATGAAAGAATGCTTAGCGTTCGGAAAAGGAAGTATAGATATGAGGGAAACGGTCAGGAAGATCAAAGACTCGGATTTCAATGGAAAAGTAGTTCTCGAAGTAATGCCAAAGGACCAGGAAGAAGCACTAGAGAAGTGGAAAGACTTTACAGGACAGGACCTAAGACAACCCCTCCTTCTACTTACCCTTTATAAGATTTAATCCGGATTATTTGCTTACCCGACGCGGAAACTCGCACCGACGAAAACCCGATATAGGGTTTTTCTGAGGTTCCAGAAAATCTCGGTTTTTACGAGATTTTCGTCACGGGGTTTAGCTCTTTTCGAGCCTTTGATGAGCGCATCTAATCTTTTTTTGCGTGATGTAGGAGACGGAATCAGTGAGAGCACTTTGTGTTCTCATTTGATAGCATGTAGCCGCATATTCCATTAGCGAATATGCACTATATTTACTTGATGAGAGGTTTGGAACCTCTCGACTTAAAGACGACGGAGACGCTTTTGCGTCTTCTGAGTCCGGCAATTTCCGGTTTATCGGAAAGGCCGAACCCGTCAAGAACCCTCCACGTTTCGTGGAGCAATTCTGGTTGATCCTGCCAGAGGCTACCGCTATCGGAGTCCGATTTAGCCATGCTAGTCCACCGATTCGTTCGGGGCA
>CAZSAB010000026.1:0-10924 GCA_964604885.1 uncultured archaeon | reverse complement strand
AGCATTTGCTGATATAGTAGGAGGTGAGGCCGGTAAACAGGTTCACACGATTGAGGTTGACTCGGAGAGCCTTGAATCACTTTTGTTTGATATGCTGGATGAGCTGATATTTCTTCAAGATACAGAAAACGTTGTGGTTTCACACGCCGATGAGTTGAATTTGAACCATGCTGAAGATGGATCGTGGCATCTTGAGGCAGACATCAAGACAAACAAGATACTGCCCGACGTCAACAAACTGGATGTAAAGGGACCTACTTACAGCGAGATGGAGATCAAATATATTCAAGGAGAGGGAACTTGGGTATTAGTATGTGTGATTGATATCTAGTCGAATTTAATGATCCTAACTAAGGTCTAATCGATATTAATTCAAGATTTCAAAATCATATATTTCAGTGATTTTGTTGGCATAATGACTTCAAGAGTCGAATTATTTAATTCGATTAATTGGTAACAAATTATCATGTCTATTAAAGGACAGTCTGCTGTTGAATTGACTTTAGTTTTGGGTATGGCTATCGTGCTCTCTTCGCCTTTTATAATATCTTCCCAGTCTGCTGTCTTAGAGCTCAACCAAGCATCTCAATCTTTAGTTTTAGAGGAATCTCTTGATAAAGTAGAGGAGACCGCAAAGGTGCTCCAACAAAAATCTTATCCTGCTAGGAGATCGATCACGATAAATATTCCTGAAGACGTAAACGCCGTCTATAACCCTTCTAGAAATAATAATTCAGCCTTAGTATTCTCTATGGAGTCTGGCGGAGAAAAAACAAACCATTCAGTAGTTTTTGATACTTTTTTTGCAATCGACAATGTTTCGTCAATTTCTGAAGAAGGAGTTCATGAAATGTTGATAAAGAAAACCAAGAATGGTTTAAATGGATCTGTAATTCAACAATGAAAGCACAGTCAAGTATCGAATTTATCGCACTGTTATCGCTGACTCTTCTAGCTTCATCGGTTCTATTAGATGCGCTGAATGATAAAGCAATTCTAGCAGAAAGGCAGTCTAGAGCTGAAGAAGCGCAATACGTGGCCCATAATACCGCTTACAGGTTGAATCTACTTACATCAACCCAGAACTCTTCAACTAAACTGAGATACTCTGACAACCTGAAAAAGAACTACACGGTGAAAATCAAAAATGGTTATGTGATAGTTGAATCTCAAGCCGGCCCTGCAATATCTAGAACTGTCTATAATGTAACGCCTCATACTTTTGGCACCAGAAATGGAAAGCAAATACGTCTTCAGCAAGGTGATGTGTCTGATTAAGGGACAGCTATTTTTGACCGATTTTACATCCAGTGCAGTTCTATTTTCTGTATTTATCCTGTCTTTCGGAGTTATATGGAATTCTGCAGTAGGAGAGTTTTCCCAGGATTACGAAATCCGCTCGGAAAAGGTTGAGTATACTCTAAACCTTCTGAAAACCGAGGGAAACCCCCAAAACTGGACTCAAGAGACAGTTAGGTTTCCGGGTCTCTACTCAGGTAACTTTCTGGATGAGAATAAGTTTATCCGACTTAAATCACTATCTGATACTAGAAAAAGAGAATTACTAAAATCAGACAACTACAAGTTAGAGCTCAAGTATATGAACCAGTCTCAAGTCAAATACAACGGCAAATCGTTGAGTGCTTCTTCATCTGAAATGCCAGAATTCCAATCTGTATTTGTGGAGAACACAATTATTGTGTTAAAGAATCAAAAGCGTAGAGCAATTTTGACGTATTATCTATGGTAGGTATGAAAGGAATTTATTTTTCTCTTGATGCACTGCTTGCCTCAATTGTCTTAATTGCATCAGCAAGCTTCTTAATATCTTACGACAGAACTGTAAGCAGCCAAGGAGACTACAATTCTGACTTACTTTATACATCTTCGATCCAACCTGTGAGCTCTTGGAACAGTTCTATTAAATCAAACAAAACCGTGTTGGGATACATATACGATAAGTATTATTCAGGTGAGACTGAAATATCCGGTTCAATATGCGAAAATTACTTTGATATAGAAAAGAAGATGGCATTGTACTTTGTCGGAGATTCAACTGAAAAAATATGTGGAACGTATAAACCAAGCGAGAAATCTGCCTTAACTTCAGAAACTGTTGTAAGCGATAAATATGTAAATAACAGTTTAATTGGACCTAAAAAGGCAGTACTGGTGATTTCTAATTAAAGGAATGGCATATACTCCTTTTGCACTTCTTGCTTCAATCTTAATCATCTCTATGGCGTTTACATCTATACCAAATAACTATGAAATATCACCCCAGGGATTTTCTCATTCAATCAACGAAGCCTGGACTAGAAGTCAAAATGTTTACTCACTGGATTCTCTGAAAATCTTGGCCGAAAGATCGATAGGCGACAGGGTCAGTCAACCTCAAAAAAAGATAGAGACATTAATTCGTAATGGCTCGATATCTGGCCGCGAAGTTCAGTCAAATTCTTTCGAGAGCTGGAAAGATAGATCTAGAGCACTATTATCACGTGAATTTGATATTGAGCTAAGCAACCCTGAGGTTTCAATAGACAATCTTACAGTTGAGACTCAATCTCAACTCATTTATAGAGGTCAAATAATAACTGAAGCCCTCAGGTCGAAAAGTGAGATTTTGGTTCGCAATACCACGGATCCACTAGCATCAGAAATTGGATTAAATTATGACATAGAAAAATGCGATTTCCGAAAACTTTCAAACAAGCTCTATGAAGGAGATAATTCGAAGGGCACTGCCAGAGGTATACCAATTAAATCGAGTGCACGAGATATTGAGACTGTGCCATCTCCTTCGGACAAAATAATTTTCACGGAAAACGTGAGAAGATTTGAAAAAGACTTAATATCAGAGTATGCAGGGTATGTTACCCTGGATGAGCCACCAGAGCCGTCCTCCTATAATGACAACTTCGTAACTGACGCTCCTCGACTTCCTTCTTTTACATCCGACCAGAGAGCTATCATATACAACGGTGCTTGGAAAAGCAACTTCAAGAGAATGATAGAAGACAATTGTTATTTTTCCACATCAGTTTCGGCCGCTCCATCTATTGTTGACAGATTAGAAAACCGGGAAACCGGATCAAAACCTGACGGAATATTTACTCTCGTTGATACAGAGAAAATAGGCGAGGACAGTGAAAAATCAAATATTTTGTTTCAGAGAGCGAATGGAACCTCAGATTTGGTAAAGCTGAAAGGAGTTACCTCAGCCGATGGTATCGAGTGGCCCTACTTTAGAGTAGGTGCTCGCTTCGAAAATGTAGGAGGTCTATCAGAGCTTTCCAATAACTAACTAGCATGTTGTCTGATTGAACTCTCCGGTTAAAGAGCCATTTGCCACCAAACCTTCTAAACTTCCGCTGTCATAAGTTATTTGTATTTCAAACTGGTTTGTACTGTCACTTCTTGATACCTCAGGAACATTTAATGTTGCTGTTTCTCCAAATGGAATTGAAGGCTCGCTCTGCGCATAAATCTCTCCACAACCGTCCTTTTGCTGCGATAGACTGAAATTTACGTCTCTTAATTCATCTGTGGCCGTAGACCTCAGTTCCAGTGATAAACCTGAACCTGTTATTCCAAAATTCTCGACGCTCACGTCAGAATTCTGTAATCCGCTCACGGTTGATTCTTGGGTGTTGCTCTGTACTATTCCGAAGATGAGCCCTCCAACTATGCCTACGAATAGAAGCATCCATCCATAAGTTGTGAGATATTCTATCGCAGATTGTCCCTTTCTCTCACCGTTCATAGGGACACATTATGTTTAATTGCTTTTAAATTAGACCGGTCAGTGCACTCCTAACTGTATAAAATATTGTAACAGACAAACCTACGGATACAGGAATTATCTTGAAGCCCTTTTTTATGTTTCCATTCTTTATCTGAGATATAATCAGTGATGAGAAGAAGTTAGTTATCGTAATAACTGAAATTGAGAAAATAGTCAAATGCTGAATGTTGATATCTGGTTTCTGAAATGACACACTTGATCCGGTTCCAGAAAAATCGTTTGTAGCTCTTGTATCAGTCTGTTGCCACAGCTGTGTGGTTGTTTCGGCCATATACGTCGTGATACCGAAAAGGAAAGGAGCACCAATTACTGCAGCAATAAATATAAAGATTACGTACATTTGAACGCTGCTGTTTATCTCATCCCTGAGTTCCAAAGATTTTCTGATGTCTTCTGCGCTAGATTCTAGAAGATCAGCTGTATTGCCACCGGATTCTAAAGTATTTGTTAGGATTCTCAAGGTATCCTGGAAGATATCAGAATTAACTCTATCTCTTAAATTCCTGATAGCTTGTTCAACAGAATTACCTCCTGAAATCTGTCTAGCAGTTATCTCAAACTCCTTCTTCAGAGGCCCGAACTCCTCTCTGGCGCTTTCTAGGAAAGCCTGATTTATGCTGGCGCCCGACTCCAGATTATTGCTCATTAGAAGCAGAGCTTCAGGTAACATCCTCTCTATTTCGCTCTTTCGCCTCTCTGCTGCAACAGTAAAAACCACAAGAGGTATTATAAAATAAAGGACAGGAGCAGTAGATAAAATAAGTAACTTAAAAATATATTCAACAGGCAAGAGCAGCGCAAATCCTATTGACAGTAAGCTCCCTGTAAGACCAAGACCGGAGCTCAGTCTTTCATAGTCTTTTATATCAGCATATCTGCCTTTGTCCTCTATTCTTCTTTTGTAGCTTTCCGGCGATATCAAATATAGAATCCTTAGAATATTCATGTTTTCACCGCAGGCCTAGAAGATTTTACCAGATTTAGAAAGAATACCTGAGCTAAAAGAACAATACCTGTAACTATAGTGTAAATCTGTATTCCTATACTTAAACCTGTGAAACTTGACACAACTACCATTCCGGTTATACCTAGGCTTGGACCCACTACTGCCACAAGCAAATATACAAGTATATACGGATTAAGGCTCTTACCATATTTCTCGATCTTCAGCTCTTGATCCTTGATTATCGAGTCAACGATTGATTTCAGAGTATCTGATATTTCTGTACCCGATTTTATTGATGTTGCTAATTGCCACATCGCTCTCCTGTACTGTTTGCTTGGGTTTCTGACAATTGAATCCTCTATGGCTTGTGACATAGATCTTCCGGAGTCTACGTCTCTAATGATTGATTCAAACTCATCCGAGGTGGCCCCATAACCTTCTGTCGCTGATTTAAATGCCTCGTACAGTGGTATACCTGATTGAATCTGGATTAGAACATCCCGAAGCGCATAAGGCAGGTTTTTTTCTAACTTACGTGTCCGTCTCTTCGTCTTTATACTTGGGAGTTTTGCAAAAGTAAGAAAGCTCATCGATGTGACTAAGGGTAAAGCCATTAACCCAATAATTATGAATGAACTTTCATCCAGAATAAATCCCACCAAAGATAGGGAGAGAGGTGCTGGCACGCCTGCTCTCAAAGACTTGTAAACGCAGTTACCTAGATACTCTTTTGGGTTGTCGTCCATGCGGGCCGTTTTGAGCTGCCTGCCCATTTTTGGGAATAATCTAGAAATCTTTTCCCCCACGAAATAGAAAAGATCCTCTCTAATCATTCGCTTTTATATTGATCTCATTCTCGTTATTCTTCACGATTTTATCAACAATCTCATCTCTGTCAGAGTAGAATTTAGCTATTGTTTCTCCTACCTCCTCTAAAGTATCAATCTCATTTCTTACCATCCACTTTAGAATTTTCTTTCGCTCCATAATATCCCTCTGTATTTCTTCCTGTGACAGGCCAGTAAACTTCTTGAGTTTATCCCAGGTTTCTCCTGTACTCTCTTCTCTGGAAAAAACATCTTTCCGTGCATCCCAGTCGTAAATATTAGTTGATTGAACTCCCTCACTTTCTGTATAGCTTACCTCTGCGATTTCAGATACCCTTCGAAAGTTTCTTCTCCGATCTCTGTACATTACTACATTTAGATCTACTGCACCCACAACAGCTTCAGGAACATCTATAGGCGGGTTTGTCATTCTTCTTAGCGTAGTCTCTGCTGTATCTGCGTGCAGTGTTGAATAAACTGAGTGACCGGTCTGCATAGCCTCGAATAGAACTTCTGCCTGTTTTTTCCTTCTTATCTCTCCAACAAGTATCCTGTCTGGGCGCATCCTAAGTGAATTTACAAGAAGATTCTGCATATCTACTCCTCCCTCTCCCTCAGGATTTTCCTCTCTAGTTGTCATTGGCACCCAGTGTAAAAACTCTGGAAGAGAGATTTCTCTTGTATCCTCGATAGATATTATCCTTTGGCTTGGAGGCAGAAATGGGGCCAGAACGTTCAATAACGAAGTTTTTCCTGCTCCTGTACCACCAGATATTATTATGTTCATCTCGTACTCCATGCAGGTCCAAATGAATGCAGCCATCTCAGGATCCACAGTACCATTCTGTATAAAATCTGTGATCGTCCAGGGGTCACGGGCAAATTTCCTTATAGTTATTGTATTGCCTTTCGTTGATATAGGGTTCAACGTGGCGTTTGTACGATCACCGGACGGGAGATGTGCATCCAAAAGAGGATGCAGTGAAGATATATTCTTGCCAACACCTCTACCTATCTCTGAAGCATAGTTGTAGATCTCTTCCTCCGAGCTAAATTCTATATTCGTATGCAACCATCCATACTCCTTATGATATGCCCACGCAGCCTCTTCTGAGCTATTTATCACTATCTCTTCAAGGCTGTCATCATTGAGAAGTATTTCGATGTCACCTAGACCAAGATTATCATGGATCATGTTGCCAATCAATGTGTGAAGAGTACTCTCACTTAAGTTCGGTAGTCTCTCCTCTAAAGCCTCTTTTGCAGAATCTCTGAAGGATTCTCTAGCTCTCTCCATCTCATTTCTATCGGAAAAGTTGTTAACACTCATATCCATGTTTGAGACAGCTTCCTGCCTAACATCATTTAATATGGCGTCCGTCGCTGCACTAGGCTCAGGCTTGTTTACCAGGTATCTTTTCGTATACTTCCCTTTTTCATCAATCACTATCTTCGCAGGCACCTGATTGGCCTCAACCCTGTATTTCTCAATTATATCATCAGACATCGTATTCAAAACCTTAAATCAAGCACCTAAAGCCTTGTTTAGTTTTCCGAAGAACGTTTCATTCTTTCTGCCGGATTGCCTGAACTTACTCTTTTTAAGAGACTTCATTAAAGAGTCCACCTCGTCTCTTTCTCGTTCACTAAGATCATTGGTTCTCATGTAGAGGTTAAGTGAAGATGTGTACCCCTCGAGATCACTTTTAACTTCATCTACGTTATTGCCATTCTGTAGCTGGCTGAGTGAATTCCTGATACTCTCTAAAATTGTTTTAAGTCTCCCATTAATTTCTTCATTATCTTCGTTTCTGTTGTCCTCTGATACATTTTCAGGATTTATTTTCTTGAGGCTTCTTTTGAAACTGTCAAGTTGTTCAAATACAGTGTTATCTAAGTCTTCTGCGCTACTTGATCCTGAACCTCCTTTAGATTTATTTTTTTCTACCTGATTATCATTGGAATTTTTACTTGTGTCTTCTAATTCTTTTTCTGAGGGAGTCTCAAAATTGGTTTGCTCTCCATTCTCAGCTAGGACATCACTTCCCGTTGTCGTAATGTTCTCAATATTTTCTTCTAGCTTCTCCAAGTTACCTGTCAAGTTATCCTCGTTTTCAATCTGGACATCTCCTAATTCCTCCTCCAGTTGATTTACGGCAGCTCCAAGGTCTTCAGGTTTTTCATATGAATTTTCTTTTACTTCATCTTGATTTGATAGGCTTTCATCTGTTTCTTCGTCTAAACGACGCTCAATTTTATCAACTTCATGTTCAAGCTGGCCGAAATTCTCCTCCATTTCTTGCACATCTTCACCCAAATTCTTATCGGAGGCCAGCATGGACTCCATGTTATCTTCTAGATCTTCTTCATCTTTTTTTAGACGTCTGAGTTGATTTTCTATCTCTTCTGAATCGTTCTCCTGAAGCTGCTCCACCTTGTCGTTCAAGGATTCCATCCTCTTATTTACATCTTCTCTGGTGTCTAGCAACTGCTTTAACTTCTCTTTCTGGTCATCGTTTATTTTTTGAATCTGATCTTCGAGTCTATGTTCAACTTGGTTAATATCTTCCTTTGTAGGGTTTGAATCTAGGTTCTTTTCGACCTTATCAACTCTATCTGCAAGCTTTGAATATTCACTCTCTATGGTTTCCGCCTTATCCTGAAGTTGGTGGTTCTCTTTCTGTTCGGTGGTCTGGAGATCCTCGACCTCATTTGATATCTTTCTGTACTTTTTCTCTATGCTTTCTATCTTTTCAAGGGTTTTCTCACTTTGTTCATCCTCTTTTCTATCAAGCTCCTTTCTCAAGTCGTCTATGTCATTCCTTAGCGCAGTTCTCTTCTCTTTAATCTCATTGATTTTCTCGTCTTGTTTTTCCTCGATGCTTTCTACTTTGTCTGTAAGTTCTTTATGGATTTCTTCTAGCTTTTCCTTTACCTTTTCAGGGTCTTCTCTCGAGCTAAGATTCTCCTGCAAGCCTTTGACCTCATGTTTAATTTGCTGAAGTTCTTGGCTATTTTCTTTCTCTACTGTCTCTTCGACTTCCTCTAAGTTGTTTTTTAGTTCTCGTATAGATTCATCCTCAGAGGATTTTGAAGTTTGCTCTTTGATCTTTTCAAGTTCACTCCTTAGGTCCTCATAAATCTCATCGACCTCTTCCTCTATTTGACTAGGATTCTTCCTGGACTCAATCTCCTCCTGTAACCTTGATAAATTCTCTCTGAGATCGCTGAGTTCATCGTCCTTGCTATTGTTTACGGTTTCCTTGATCTCCTTGACCTCATTTTCTAATTTTTCTAGCTCTTCCTGGGTTCTTCGATCTTCTAGGTCTGCTTTGACCTGTTTAAGTTCTTCCTCTATGTCTTCAGTTCCATCTTTGCTTTCCATTTTTTCTTCCATGCTTTCTATTCTGCTGGAGAGATCTGAGTATGTTTGTTCTATCTTACTTCCCAGCTTTTCTTTAGCCTCTCTATCTTGCTTTATCATATTCTTGATCTCGTTAACTTCATTCTCAAGCTCTTTAATGTAGCCTTTTTCCTGTCTATTCTCTTGCTGCATCTTTTGTCTGAAATCCTTAACAGTCTCCGATTCTGTATTTATGTCCTCTGAGTTTTGCTGTGACTGTATTATAGAGCTCTCCTCAAGTCCCTCCAGATCGTCAAGCTTATCTCTTATCTCTGCCACCTCTTCCGATAGGTTATCACGTTTTGGTTGAGGATTCGTCCTTTTCTCAGTTTTTTGATTGTTCTTATTCTCTTTTTCACCTAGTGCGGATGCAAGTGCATCTATTATTTTTTTCTCGCTTCCGTGACTCTCACTCTGGTGAGTTGTGTTCCATATCTCTGAGGCGCTTTCCGGGTTTTCGAATTCATACTCTGTGACCTTGACTTTATTGTTATCTCTGGAGCTCTGTGATATCAGCGATCTTAACTCACCCATATCAATATCAGGTGATTGTTTGTTTTGAGAACCGGTATGATCTACCATTCTATCCATACTGTCTGAATCACCGTCATTCACTGAGGAGCCGTTAGTCTTCTCCTTTTCCTGGTCTTTTACTCCGGATCCTCCCATCTTAGTATCCTCATCTGGGCTATCGGAGAGGGATTCTTCTTCGCCTGCCTCGATGTTGATTTCATCAATATCCTTCTTCAGTTTGACGACCTTGCCTTTCATAACTGAATAGTTGATTTCTACGTATCCCTTGGATTCTAAGGCCCTTATCCAAGACTCGACAGTCTTCTCAGGAGCATCAAGATCCTCGGCAGCTTTTGAGATAGATACCTTTGGATTTTCCTGCAGATACGTGATTAAACCATCGGCCTCTGTCTCAAGGCCCTCATCTTCTTCACTCTTTTCTGTATCGGATTTAGCCTCAAGCTTGGTTTCCCCATCTTCAACCTTCTCAGTAACCTTTCCAGTGACTTTACCGTCAACTTCTCCAAGGCTATTCTCGATAGCATCTACGTCGTCAGGCAGCTCTGTCAATGGGGTTTCTTCAGTATCATCGTCCGAGTTTTGGTCTACCTCTGACTCAATCTCATCCAGTTCGTCTTTCAACTCCTCAACCTGTTCAGACTTCTCGTCATTTTTTGGCTTTGAGAAAGGTATCATAATATTGTTGTATTTATTCCTGCTATATAAATTGGGTATACGTGAAGATTATTTCGCCGAATTTTAAGCTCTAAGCCTACACCCTTATCGTATTAAACCAGTAGACGCCTACTAGTTATTGATGAAGGGCCAGTCGTCCTTAGAGTATCTGATAACTTATGGGTGGATGTTGATAGCTGTTGCGATAGCAAGTGGTGTGGCGTTTACGAACTTTCAGTCATCCTGTCAGGAAACATTTAATGGATTTTATACTGAAACTATCTCTGTCGAACAGTTTGGTGTCGATGGCTCAGGATCTTTGAAAATGTCTGTGAAGAACCAGAAATACACGGATATGACCATCCAAAGCATTAACATTTCATCACAGGAGAAAAGCATCTCACAACCTCTCAATGAAAATATATCCGCTGGACAGTCCGTTTCACTGGAAGTAGCTGGTATAGGCCTCTCTGAGGGATGCAACGAGCTTGATGTTACAATGACTTACGACCTACCGCCTCTCCAGTCTCAAAAAGTCCACGGCCAGATGAAAGCACCTTTAGAAATAACAAGTTAATCCTCTGATAAAACCAGTCTTCCGCCGGCTTCACCGGCTGAAAAATAGTTTACAGACGGAAGATCGTCGTACTCAGATAAGTATACCTCACTGGAGGAACGAGGCTCTATCGTAAAGTTGCCTATATCGGACTCAAAACTCACATTCAAAGATGTATCTAAGGTGTTCTTGAACT
>CAZSAB010000025.1:0-12053 GCA_964604885.1 uncultured archaeon | reverse complement strand
ACAAGAGCTACGACGAAGAAAGAAGACTGCTCTACGTAGCAATGACAAGAGCCGAGAACCATGTATTCCTATCAGCTACACAAGAAAGACCCAGCAAGTTCTTCGAGAACCTGAACCTGGAAAAAAATGTGATAGAGCCGGAACTAGAACAGGTAGAGTTAGAGGAAACCCAGTACCAGGAATTAGAGGTGGATAAACCAGAAAGAAAGGCAGCCGTTAAGAAATCACCGCATGACGAAATGAACCTGGAAGAAGACACTATTGGTAGAGGAAAAGAATTCGGAAACCAGGTCCACGAGTTCGCGGAAAAATACGCTGAAGGAGAAGACGTAGAGGCCAGGAACGAAGATGAAGAAAATGTCAAAGACTACATAGACTCAGTTAACGGAGAGTTAAGAACCGAGGTGCCGATTAAGATTCCTGAAGAAGGTGGAGATAGAAAAATACTTTACCGCGGAAAGATAGACCTACTACATATCACAGAAGACAAAGTAGAGATAATCGACTGGAAGACAGATATAACTAAAGAGAACTATAATGAATACGAGAAACAGTTAGAAATATATGAAAAGGGCGTAGAAAGAATATTCAGCAACAGATCAACTGAAAAAAAGATAATTTATACTAATTAGCTATTTTGAAAGAATTTTTGCCCTATTTCTATTTGTTCAGTATCAAGTTGTTCTGATGTCTTTCTAAAATGAAATAGGGCGTTTCTTTCTTGTCTAATAGACTCCAGAAGATTAAGGATTATAGAAATATCTTTTCTCAACTCGGGAAAGTCCTCTTGATTGGATTTAAGGAATGTCTTGTAATCCTCGAATGAGAAATCTTCTACGCCTTCTGGTATTCTAAAACTGTCATCTTCTTTGGCTCTAGCTTCAAAGGTCTGTTCTATTTTACTTTCTGTGTCCTCAATATTTTGCTTTATCAGTTCTCTGATATTCCTTTCGATTGAACCAATTTGTATAAATGGTTCAATTTGATCTCTCAAAAAGTAAAATAGGTCATATCTAGTCAGTATGCCCCGAAGCTGATTTTGGTCTCCAATTAATACAAAATCATCTTCTGCAAAGTCTTCCAATAAATTAAAGATGTCGTCTTCTTCGTCCACAAACTTTGCATCGTCGATAGCCATCTTCACAGGAATTTCATCAGTATCCTTCTCTAGGGAATCTACAGCCTTACTGACCGACTTATAAGTAATAACTCCAATAAAACTCTCTCCTTGTTTAACAGGAAGCTGATCAAAGTCCTTGCCAAACATAACATCTAAAGCTTTTGAAATACTGTCTTCAGCCTCTACTACAGTTGGTTCAGAAGGATCAAAAGAAGACCTATCAAGAACATCCTTCGCATCAAAAAACCTCATACCACGACTATGCTGACAAGTTCTTATAGATTTATCCGAATAGCCAACAAATTAAAACGATTAAAGATTAGAGTGTAACCGTGCAAGCAGAATTTATCCATACAGCCGATCTGCATCTAGGGAGCAGACTAAGCACAGTAGGCGCAGAATCCGAGGAGATGCAGGAAAAGCTTCAAAATGCCACATATTCTGCATTTGAGAATATCGTTGATGCCTGTATCGAAGAAAATGTTGATTTCTTGGTTATCTCAAGAGATTTGTACGACGAAGACAGTCGTTCTGTAAAGGCCAACCAGTTTTTATCTAATCAGATGAAGAAGCTCCAGGAACAGTGTATTGATGCTTACATAATCCACGGCAACCATGATCCAATGGATAAAGGCGAAGATTTCGTTAATATGCCAGAAAACGTCCATGTATTCGACTCAGAAGATCCTGAAGTAGTAGACCACAATAATGAAATAGAAATACTAGGCCAATCTTACAGAAACAGACATGAAACACGAAAGATGGTTCCTCACTACAAACCAGACGCCTCTAAGATAAGTATAGGTCTTCTACATACGGATCTAGACCCTGATAACAAAGATTATGTCCCTGTATCACTTCAAGATCTTGAGAATGAGGAAATTAACTACTGGGCTCTAGGCCACATACATGAAACTAAGATCTTTGAAGACAATCTGGCCGCCTACCCTGGCATTCCACAGGGAAGACACATAGAGGAAAAAGGAGTAGGTGGATGCCTGAAAGTAGAAGTTTCTAAAAACAGCTCTACTGAAGTTGAATTTGTTCCCGTCAGCTCTATTTGCTGGAGAGAACACGAAATAGACCTAGAAGAAGGAGAATATAGCAAGAAACATCATATAAAAAGCGAGATTGAAGAGAAAGTGGATGGCCTCGAAGCCGACTTCGAAAAGATAGAGGATAAGGGCTTATCTGTCAAATATGACGGCTTTGAATTGAATCAGTTTATTTATAGGTGGTTTCTCAAAGGGCGTACCGAAGCACATGATAGACTGAAAGAAGAAAATACGGCTGAGCTTTTAAAACAGGATTTGCGAAATAAACTAAGTTCTTTCAAGCCGCTCGTGTGGACAGAGGAAGTAAAGATTCAAACAAGACCCTCGCTTCCGAATGTAGGTGATATTGAAGATAATGATGTTATAGACGGATTCGAAGAATTAGTTGAACAGATTGAGAGCGAACCAGATTTTAAAGAAGATTTAAGGTCTGAAGCAGGCAAAGTTTGGAAAGAGACCGATAATAAAGAAAGTGTACGAGAGAAAGAACTTGCTTTAACGAATCATAAATTAAATGAACTTATTGATAGGGCTGAAAAAAGGCTGAAAGACGAGCTCCTGAAGAGAACAGTATGAAATTAAACCGTTTAGGACTCAATGATTTTGGTATATACCAGAACGAGGATTTGAGAAATCTGGATGACGGTATCAACATTATCGCTGGTCCTCAAAGAGCAGGAAAAACAACCTTAATGAAGGCAATAAGACATCTACCTTTCGGAATTACTCAAGGTGACGATGTGCCTCCACCAAGCAACCAGTACGATCTTTTCGCAGAAGCAGAACAGGAAGGAAAAGAACTTGAAATTCGTTTGAATGGACATGCGAAACCAGAAGCCAGCTCAGACTCAGAGAAAATAAATTTAGACGATATTACAGGGCAGATTGATAAGACACAGTATAGACAATTATTCACGATCAGCCTAGATCAGTTAAAGAAGCTGCCAGACGGTATTGAGAATAAGAAAGAGCTTTCTGAAGTATTACTAGGTGCTGCCTTTGGAAAGATAGCAGAAATACCCAATATAAAAGAAGAATTCGATGAAAAGGCAGATGATATAGGATTAAGCAGAGGAGACCCAACAGCAACGACAACGGATCTGAATGACCCATATGAAAAAATAAAGGAAGGTGTTGAGTCTAAAAAGGAAGCATTGAAACAGGTAGGCGAATATAAAACCAAGAAAGAGAAGCTCAAGCAGGTGGAGCAAGAAATCAATCATGCTAAAGATAAAATATCGCGTCTAAAAGATGAGAAAAGCCGTCTTGGCCTAATTCAGGAAAATTTTGGTGATATAATTAGGCTTCAGGAATTAGAAGATAGATTGAATAGAGAAGATATAGAGAGATCAAATTCTTTTCCAATAGATGAAATCTCAAAAATGGAAGGGCTCAAGGATGATTTAAGAGAACTTTCGGGCACTACAGAAACTAAAGAAGAGTTTAGAAATAAGGTTGACGCCGAAGATGAGGAAAGTTATCGTGAAAGGCTTCTTGAAGATGAAAGCGAAATAAAGTCTCTAAAGGAAGAAGTTTCAGGATGGAAAAATGAATTGAATACTATTCAGGAAAAAAGAAAAGAAGTAGAGAATAAAGAAAATGAGATAAAGCAGAATATTCAAGATATAGGTCCTAATTATGAAGCAGAGTTATCAGAAGTCAAGAAAATTGATACTGACACTGTCACTAAACAGGAAGTTTCTCAGGCAGTTCAAGACTTACAGGAAGCAATATCTAACAGAGATAATCATAAACAAGAATTGGAAGGGTTTAGATCTCAGCTGAGTGAAGTCGAAGAGAAACTGGAACATAAGGATGAAAAAGAAGTACAGGTAGACAAAATAGATGTGATTAAACAGCTATCCGTTATATCCGGCGTCCCTCTTGGCGTACTTGCCGGCCTTTCTATCACAGGTTATCCAATACCTGGAATAATAGTATCCGCACTGATTCTAGGCGTGCTTATCTTCTGGAAGTCGGATAATCTAATTCCAGAAATTTCCTCAAATAGTGGTATAGATGAACTTAAGGGTCAGAAGAACTCTTTGACGCCTCAAAAGAATAAAGAAAAAGAGCAGCTGGAGTCAGCAAAGAGCGAAGTACAGGAAGCTAGGGATAAAGTTGAGGATCTTGTTGAAAAACTGGATCTCAAGGATGTCGAAGAGCCGGAACAGCTTAAAGCAGTTTATAGCCAAATAGTAGATATAAGTAAAGATATAGAACAACTTGAGAAAGATAAATCTAGCTTGAAGAAATCCGAAGAGGAACTAGATCAGCAATTACAAAGTGCTGCGGCTAAGATATCTCGAATAAAAAATTTGTCTATGGATGAGGATCTGGAAACCAATCTTGAGAAAATTGAAAATAACCTGGAGACATTGGAAGAAGAAATTGAGGCCGCAAAAAAGGTTCAGAAGGAACTTGATGAAAAAGATCAAATTAAGAAGCAGATCAATGATTTACTACTCAGAACTGGAGTAGTACCAAAGGTAGATGTAGAGAAGGATGAAGACGAGGAAATAATCAGTCGAGCAACTAAATTTGTTGAGCTGGGAAAGAATTTAGATCAAGTTTCAAAGGATTCTAGTGAGTTAGAGAAAATTAAGCAGAGGCTTGAAAGCAAGTTCAATAGAAAAAGAAATGTAGAACTATTGGAAGGCCTGAAAGATGATGATCAAAACTGGATAGATGTTCTCATTGAACAAGCTAATGAATTTACAGATGAAGGAGAGATTGGAAGCAGGATAGAAAAGATAGAAGAAGAGAGAAAACGGATAGAAGAAGAAAAACCTGAGGATAGGAAAGTATCCGACCTGGAGTCAAAACTTGATAATCTTTCATCCGATGAAGATATAATGGAAGCTCAAGAAAAGATCGAAGAGGGTCAAAAGGATCTTCAGAGGCTCGGCGAGGAGTACGCTGTAAACCGCTTCGCTGAGAAGATGGCTGATAGGCTTAACCAGAAGTTCATTGAGGATATCGCTGGTTCACTGATAGAGGAAGCTGGGGAAATTTTCAGTCAAGTTACAGTGGACTACAAAGACCTTGATCATAACAACCAGATCGAAAACCTGGAGTTTGAAGCCTTGAAGGAAAACAATTCTCAACAGGTTGAGGAACTTAGTAGGGCTACTAAAGAGCAACTATTCATGTCCCTACGCATAGCTAGAATCAGACAGCTAGATGCTAAACTACCTATAATCATTGACGATTCAATGACCAATTTTGATCCTGAGCATACAGCAAGAATGCTGCAAATTGTGGAGAGCGTAGCCAAGGAAAATCAAGTAATAATCCTTACATGTCACCCGGAGCTAATAGATATAGCCGAAGATAATACAGAAGTATCTCAGTATATAGGCCTTGAAGACGGAAATTTTGAAGAGGATAAAAATGCTGAAGAAGTGAAAGAAATGCTCGAGGCTTGATTCTGTTTTACTGGAATTTGATTAAGCCGCAGTTAAGGAGTTCCGGGGCTTCAGAATATACATTTTTCTTCTGTTTCTCTCTTTCAAGTTGCTCTTCTTTCTCGTTTCTAAGCCGCTCCAGTTCTTTCTGCGCTCTCGCAACATTTGCTTCCTTCATTTCAGAGTCGTCAGGCTGCTCTCTGAAGTCTTTCAGTTGCTCTTCTGCATCCTTGATTCTTCCCTCGAAATACTCTTTGATTTCTCCGGTTTTAATCTGATATTCCTTCTCTCTTTCCTCTCTTACTTCGTCTACTCGGCCTTCAACAGAGTTCTTGGCTTTGTCAAATGATTTTTCTTTGTAGTGTCTGATCTCTTCCTCATCAAAATCTATGCTTGTACCTTCCAGAGAATCAAATTCTAGAGTATCTACATCTATAATATCCCCGTCAGGGCTCACCACAGTCTTAATTAGCTCTTCCTCAATTACATCACCGGTTTCAGATACAATACTTATCTTCCAATTGAACTGTGCGCCTACACCTGAGTAAATGCTTGAATGCGTTTTCTTTACAGTTGTAGAACCGCCTATACCGGTATCTCTATCTGAACAGAAATCTATAATATTCTCTAGAAGAGGGTGGCCGAAAGCAATGAACTCTACTTCATTAGGGTTGTTTTCCTTAGCCACTTCCTTATCGAATGTAGCTCTCTCGATCTCCTTAGGAACTTTATCGGAAGTAACGATCTCAGGAGGTCTCAGCCGGTACTGATTCTTGTAAACAGTAGTTTCAACAGATCCCTCGTATTCTTTGAAGAAGGTCTTTACAAACTCTTCAATATCTTCATTTGAAAAAGCTATATCCTGACTTCTCTCAATTATCTCTAGGGATTTTTCTAGATCAAAGTCCTTAATATCCATCATCAGATCATCTGTCTTATCTAACATTTCTTTCCTCTCTTCAACTGCCTCATCAATCTTTTGATTAGCATTTTCAACGGATTCGTCCTCTGTGACTGCTTTCATTATGAGATCTTCTAAATTCACATTTTCAAGTAGAGAACCGAGTACATCCGACATCTGGCCGAGATCTTCCTCAATAGTTTCTACCTTCTCGTTCAATCTCTCGAAAATCTCTCCCTCTCGGGTATCCTCTACTAAGAGATTATATATCTGGACGATTTGGTCTTGTCCGTAACGGTGTAGCCTTCCGATCCTCTGGTCAATCCGGTTAGGGTTCCATGGAAGATCGTAGTTAAACATTATGTGAGCGAACTGGAGGTTTATTCCTTCTCCAGCGGCATCGGTGGCAAGCATGATCTGTTTATCGCCTTTTCTGAAAAGCTCCTCTCGCTCCTGACGCAAATCCATGTTTACATCTCCATGGATCTCAGTAATCAGGCCTTCCTGCTTGAACTCTGTGAGGACACCTTCCTTTAGGTATTCCAGAGTATCGCGGTACTCGGTGAAGATCAAGATTCTCTCATCCGAGTTCTCATCTAAGATCTTCTCTACCATCTCCTTCAACCGCTCACCTTTACTATCGATTCCTTTCTCACGCAAAGACTCTGCATGCTCTACTAAATCGTCTAATCTGTCTATCTCCTGTTGCAGAAGTTCCGGATCCTTATTCACAACAGCACCTTCGATGATCTTATCTTCCAATTCTTCCCTTTCTGAGCTCTCTAAAGTGTCTGGATCCTCTAGATATTCTTCATACTTCTCTTCATCCTCTGAAGTTAATTCCTCGTGTTCAGCGCTTAAAGCATCTCTTCTCCTCCTCAATGACTTGTGAATTGCATCAATGCTGCTGACCATTCTCTTCTGAAGAATAACCATTGCAAAACCGATAGCATTCCGGCCATCATTCTTCGCAACATTGTACTCATTCTCGACATAAGCAGTTACCGCATAGTAGAGCTCTTGTTCCTCTTCAGTAAAGCTGACAGGAAGAGTATCAATATTACGGGTCTTAAAGACAGGATTACCCTCAGCATCCAAAATATTCTCTTTACCTCTCCGAACCATAACATCTCTCAGACGATCCTTAGAAATCATATTAGGATCCTTGAACATGTACTTATCTATCAGCTGTAGAAGCTTCCAGAAACGGTAGCGATCGCCATTGTGCGGTGTAGCTGTCAATAATAGAAGGTTCTCACAGTTATCAGCCAACATACTTCCAACTTTGTAGCGTTGAGTTTCTTTATCCTCAGTCTTTGATAGCTTGTGAGCCTCATCGAAAATGATCAAATCCCACTCAACATCTCTGAGCATTGGCTTAACATGATCCTGCTTAATATAATCAATACTAGTTATAACTCGGTCATTATGGTTCCAAACCTTACTATGACGGCTAATATTATTCTTGATATCCTCTACACGATTTGAATCATAAACCCAGAAATTCTGATCAAACTTTTCGCTCAATTCTCTCTCCCACTGCTTAGCCAATGGGGCAGGAGAAACAATCAAAACACGCTCAGCTCTTTCACGAGCCTCAAGCTCCTTCAAAATCATACCCGTCTCAATAGTCTTACCCAATCCAACATCGTCAGCAATCAAAAAACGCTGCTCAGGAGCATTAATCACTTTATGAACACACTGCACCTGATAAGGCTCCAAATTAATACGAGAATTCGATAGAGAAAGCAATTGATCATATTCAAAAGCCAGTGAAAGCTCATTCGCACGAGTCAACAACTCAAAACTAGAAAAATCATCAAACTCTTGGTTGGTTAACTTATTGAAAGGATTAGTCACCTTCTCAACATCAGGCCCGGTATCCGTATCGAAAATCCGCTTACGGCCGCCATCCTCAAAAACTATATGGAAACATCGAGTATCCTCGTGGTCATCAATCTGAACCACATCACCGACACCTTTACTCCCAAATCTCACACGATCACCCACAGAAATATCCGACATGAATTCATTTCACGTCTCTAAGCTTATCAACTTTCTGAAAATAAAAAGAAAATAAGAAATGTTTGACTCAGTTTAATTTCTTCTCTAAAATTCTAAGCACCTTTGTTCTATCTTTTTGGGACAACTCTGAGTATTTAAGAATGCTCTCAGCTCTATCCTTCTTTATATTGTAAAGATCAAGTACTATAGCGTCAATTAGGTTTTCTAGATCTTGAGTCTGGCTCTCAAGTTTATTCAGTTTATTCATCGATTTGTTGAATTCCTCTTCTAATCTATCCATGAATTCACTTGACTTGACATCTCCATCAATATCGCTCTTATTCTTCTTGGCGACTCTATAAAGTTCATCAAAGTCGTACTCATAGTACTCTCTGAGTTTACTCTTCAAGGATAAGTTAGGAATATCTACCTCCCAGTCTCTCCTAATCCAGCGCAAGAAACGCTCAATCTCTTCATTTCGGGAGTCATAATAAGAAATAGTCTCCTTAGCCATCTCAGCAATGCCACTCTTAACATCATCAGGACTATCAAACGAAACCTCAGAACCAGTAATATCCTCAATCTGCCGGAAAAGTTCTTCATCTGGGTCAACGGAAATATTCTCGTTCTTCATTACAGGTAGTCTCTCCACAAACTGCTTGTTAGCCCCATAATATCCGCCTCTCATCTCATGTGAAAATGATCGGAAAATAGGAACCACCAATGCGGAGTTTAGAATTGCAGGAAGATAGAAAAGATCAACATCTTCTTCTGGGAATATCCCGCTTACATTTACATTGTGTAATGCATACTCTCCTTCTTCGTCCACGCCTGCACGGAGTTTAGGTACTACTTGTGGTAGCGTGATTTTAGGCAAATGTTGTTTATGAATATTCTGAGTTCTTCCAAACCTGTACCACTGTTCATCATCAAACTTTCCGCCTTCTCTTTCTCTTAGATCTTCCTCGCATTCTTTCAGATAATGGTATGCTTCAGGATACTGCGAAGCTAGTTCCTCTTCACTCATCAAATGTGCTTTGTCATCTTCTATATTGTAAGGAAATAGAACGGCCTTACTATTCTGCATGCTATATCTACTGGCATCGTCCCCAGAGATTATTTTCCTCATACAGTCCTTTTCTAGAGTATATCTAGAATCTGTCTCCTCGGAGTATACATAGTAGGAGTCTTCTCTTTCCTCAATTAATTCCAATATATAAATTGGATCTGCACTGGTTATGACCCCTTGATGAATACCTTCTACAATATCTTCGAGATTGTTGGTTTTTTCTTGGAGGCCTTCAATAGTCGATAATACTTCGGCAGGGCCTATTAGCCAAGGTCTTTCATCAAGCATCTCATAACTGAAGTCTATATACTCAAAGTCTTTGCTCAGAAGCTTGCTTCTTCTTTCTTTTTCTTCCATATGATCAAATTCGTAATAGTTGAAGTTCTTTCTATCTCCTTCTTGAAGGAAGAGTAATGTTGTGTATGTAGTTGCTTCATCGAATATTTGATTATGAGAGAAGTTGATAACATCTTTAACTAGAGTATTTTCTACTAGCATTTTTCTCAAAGCTTTTCCATATCTAGCTTTGAAGAATCTGTTTGGCAGGATCATGCCAAAGATTCCTTCGTGTTTCAGGAGCTTTCTTCCGCTTTCTATGAAGGGTACATAGAGGTCTGGACTTCCTTGATTAGTGACTTTGAATCTAGGTAGTTCTCTGAAGTGTCTATCTTCTTTCGGCAGGTTCTGTAGTTTTACATATGGGGGGTTTCCGACTACTGCGTCGAATCCTGCATTTTGTTTTTCTACACCTTCTTCGATGTCGAAGAAAACCTCTGGGAATTCAAGTTTCCAGTGGAAGAAGTGTTTTTCTGAAGATAGGTTACTATCTACATTGTTCTTATACTCCTTTGCAGCTTCCTGAACCCAGTCTTCATTTTTTATTTTCTCCCACTTTACATCATCTTCATCTTGCTCCATGAACTTGAAGGCCTGTAGCAGTCTGTTGTAGTCATCTACAGAGAAATCGTTTTCGTAATAATAACTGGTATGAACATCGGCAAGAATTTCAAATCTCTTCCTGAACGGGAAGTCTAGGAACTGATCGTACAGATCTTGCTTCTTCTTTATATCTTCAGGATTGTCTTCTTGTTCCTCCTGAATCTGTTTGAACATTTCAAGCATTTTCTTGACATTTGCTCTTACTACTCCTGAGCTTCCGTTTTCGAACTCTTCTCCAAGTGTGGACTGTCTCTGTTCTTCTTTTGGATTCTGTTTCAGTTGTTCAATGTCTTCATCCGTTATCTCTTCAGGATGCTTGTTTAAGAGCTGGATATCTGCGCCTACAAGGGAGTTACCAGTTTTGATATGGTGGTTAAGGAAGGATAGAGGTTTATCTTCAGAAATGGTTGTAAGCCAAATTGATAGTTTACCGAGCTCTGTTGCAAGAGGATTAACATCTACTCCGTATACACATTTTTTGGCTACTTCTCTTTTGGCTTGTTCAATCTCTATTTCTCTATATTCTACCAGTTGTGAAGCCAGGTAGTCTATTACTTCAACTAGGAAGTGTGCAGATCCTAAGGCAGGATCTAATATCTTCATATCTAGAATTGCTTGAGCCCTTTCCTCATCTGTTTCTTTGTCAGAGACTTTTTCTTCTACTCTTGGCTTCACAGAGTTCTCTACCAAATACTTTACGATATAGTCGGGTGTATAGTAACTTCCTGTTGACTTTCTCTTACCATCATCTGTTACTAGATATGGATCTCCTTCTTCAACAAGGGTCTCTTCATCGAACCGCTTATTCTTTTCTTCTGCCTTTTCCAGCTCCATCATTACTGTGTCTCCTGATTTGCTTACCTCCACGAGATCCTCGTCAGCTTTTCTCAATTGATACTCAAGAAGTCCTTCATATATTCCTCCTAGATGTCTCACAGAGAGGTCGTAGTAGTCTACTTGTGCTTTTCCTCCATCTTCCATCTCTGTTCTAGCAACTAGGTCTATTACCTTAGCTAGATACTTGTCATGTAGATTGTATTCTTTTAGGAAGTCATGTTTGTCTTGGTTGAATAGACCTCCGTTGTAAGCCGGGATATGCAGCTCGTCTTTTGGGATGTCTCTGGACTGGCTTCCTTCGTCGATCATCCTGAAGATAGCGTCTAGTCTGTTTCTTAGTTTACCTGTTTTTCCATATCCATCTCCACTATCCATGTTTTCACATACATCATCGACCAATGATGAGAAGTTGTAGTACTCATACTGTCCGCCAGGATCCCCCAGAATACCTCTTGAATCGGCGTACAATGCGAACAATAGTCTGTATAGATAAATCAATGAGTTATCGTGTATTCTCTCAATAGGTTCATCCTCTATTCCTGTGTTACTTCCGTTCTCTAGATATCCTTTGGCCAGCCATTCTAGTGCTTGGTAGATGTTTTCTTCTAGGTCTTCTCCTATGTCTTCTGCGTACTGTAGGCTTTCTTCCAGTATTTCGTCTAGTATTTTGTCGCCTTCGTCTCCTTGGAAGGCCTGTTTTCTGAAGAAGATGTAGAAGTAT
>CAZSAB010000024.1:0-12303 GCA_964604885.1 uncultured archaeon | reverse complement strand
ACATGCTTGGGCTTGGAGAGGAAAATCCTGAGCTCATGGAGATGGAGGAACCGTTTTTCTGGGTTGAGAGGGCTATGGAGACCCACCTCCCATATGGATACTGTGATAATCATGGGGAGGAGAAAGAAAAGCAAAGCGCCGAGCAAAATCCAAGAGAAGGAAAATCAAGGTCCGAAATAAGGGCGGATTACGACGAAGCAAAGCAAAAATCCTATAATCATTTCAAAAGACACGTAGAATACCTAGAAGATCAGGGTATTCTTGAGGATACGCTCGTGATATTTACAGCTGATCATGGAGAACTTATAGGAGAAAGGATTTATGGTAGAAAAAGGTATGGTCACGTGAAGCCTGCTTGTGGCAAGATGGCCGAGGTTCCTACGCTATTCTACAATCATGAGATAGAAGCAGACAGAATGAGGACAATAGATATAGTGTCGACTGTTCTAGATTTACTTGAAAAGAAGTGGATTATGGAAACGGATGGCGAATCGGTTCTTGAAGAACTATCAGATAGAGGATACTCGCCAACGGGCCCCTACATCTTCGACCTTGAATGGTGGTGGGATGAAGAAAAGAAAAGATGGAAAATGGATAAAAAGAGTCTATTAAAAGCGATTATAGAGGATTACTGTCCTGAGAAAGTTATGACAACACTCGGACTTAACAGTCACGAGATAAAGTTTGGACGAAAAACAAGCCATGGAGATTACGATTCCTGGGATGAAGTGAGGAGCGATGAATGACCTAACCGTAATCTACAATAACCCGGATCCACAGGCAGGAGGGATCCCGAGATACGCACACAGGATACTCGAAGGGTTCAGAGATCGAGATATAGAGTTCCGGGAGATAGACTTCACAGTGATCTCATCCGATAATGTAGTCGGGAAGGTCGCCAACCTGGCCTGGAGAAGGAAGAGACACAGGCAGAAAAACGCACACAAGCTTCGAGGAACCAACCTGTTCGTACAGCCGGAGCTCTACTGGCCGACTCAGGGAACCGATATCGTAACAGTCCACGACTTGTTCATGAAGGAATACCGCGCCTCCGGGATCTACGGCAGGGTCAGGCAGAAACTGTACAACATCAGGTTCCAGCGCGCCATAGACAACGCCGACCACTTCATCGCAGTCTCCACGCAGACACGAGACAAGCTCATTGAAGAAGGAGTAGATGAAGACGATATAACCGTCATCAACCTCGGCGTCAGGGAAAAATTCTCCCTCGAGAAAAAATACTCGGAAAGAGACAATAGAATCGGATACCTTGGTGACTTCCGCCCGAGAAAAAGGGTTGGGAAACTCCTCGCAGATTTTGAAGAGAATAGGGAGGAAATGGAAGACCTCGAGCTCGTGATCGGTGGTGGTGGAGGAGACCATGAGGAAGAACTGAAGGAAAAATACTCGGCCAAGGAAAAGATCGCTTTCGAGGGAAAGATCCCTGAGGAAGATCTCATCTCCTGGTACAACAACCTGAAAGCCTTCATCTTTCCCACTGAACTCGAGGGCTTCGGCCTCCCAGTACTCGAAGCCACCGCCTGTGGGACACCAGTATTCGTCTACGAGGACGCCGCTATCCCGGAAGAAGTCAAGGAATACTGCCACGAGATAGAATCTGTTGCTGAAATTCCTGCTAAGTTGGAAGAGATCTCAGATGAAACCCATAAGGAAAGATTGCCCAAAGTGAAGGAGAAATTTGATTGGAATAGTACAGTTTCAGAAACCAAGAGTTTACTCAACAAAAGGTAGTCTTTCATATTATTCCAGTTACTTTCCTGTACCACATAGGCGGGTAGAAATAGGAAGCTAAGGCGGCTATCGGATATTTTTTACCTAAGGCATTCTTTACCAACTTCTTTTCTCGTTTGCGGTCTTCTCCATATAGTTCTAGAATGTTTATTTCCGATAATCTCGCTGTCAATAGTATGCTTAGAGGAATTTTTGAGTAAGATGCGATATTTTCATTTCTGTACCATGCGACTGTTTCCTGTAAAAGATCTACGTTATCGAGAGAATTATGGAACCTTTCTTTATCTTCATCATCCCAAATAATATTCTGAGATTTAGTTAGGATGATTTGGTCATTGCTCTTCCTCTCCAAGTGCCTTGCCAAATTTACAATATAATCTTGATCACCTATAATTTCATATTTATCGGTAAATTTACTCTGCTTCATAGTTTCAGTTTCGATTACGAATGTTTGAAGAGGGCCAAGACCAGGTCTTCCTTTCAGAAGAACATCTTTTCTGATTTTATGACCAATACTTCTCTTTTTTATATCATTTGACTCCTCAGTTGTCTTGTTAGACTTTGAAAGAGGGAGAAACCTTGACTTAGCCAAATTAACGTTTTCTTTATCCATATTTTTGATGAGCTCATCAATATTGTTGCTTGGAGCGATCTGCTCATTCACGAAAAGGAAAAGCGAGTATTCGCCATCAGCTACTTCGATACTTTTGTTCCAGTTTCCGATCCTACCAAGGTTCTCCTCGTTCTGAATCAGTTCGATGTTTTCTTTTTCTTCCTGCAGTTCTTTGACGAGTTCTACGGAGTTATCCTCCGACTGGTTATCGATAACTGTGATTTTGTAATCTTCTTCGGGGAGAGAAAGATTTTCACATGATTTAAGCGCCCTCTGTAGGTTTTCCCCTCCGTTATAATTTGGAATGAGAATAGAAAGTTTATGGCTCATATTAACCATTCAGATTGTGACGTTCTTTAAATTCTGGCCAAAACTCGATAACGTCTTCAGGTGTGCCCAGCACATGGATTTTATCTTCATCTACTTTCTGTATTGATAGTTCTCTGTCGTTATCTATGAACCAGTTGTAGAGTGGCGCAATATATACTTCACCGTATTCTTCCTTGACTTCTTCACGCATCTCGTTGTAGGCCTTCCGGAAGTCTTTGAGGTTTCCAAAGTGGTAGAATCCGAGCGTTGCAAAGTTCGAAATCCTCTTTTTTTCGGCTACATCAATCACCTTCCCGTTATCATCTGTTTTTACGAAGCTCCATTTCTCGCCTTCTGCCTCGAAGACAGGTATACATCCATCGCTGTCTATATCATCTTTTATTTCTCCTTTTTCGACATATGTATCGATGTTGTAGACTGCAAACTCCTCTTCTTCGGCCATCTCTTCTTCTGCGAGCAGCGCTGTCGTGGCCTGTCCATCTGTCTTTTCGGAGACTTCTATCAGAGTCCAGTTTTCGATTCCGAGCTCCTTGCATTTTTCTCTTATGAACTCTTCTGCTTCGTGGTCTTCTTGTGCGATGAATATGAATTTTTCATCGAAAAAGTCTTCCAGACTGGACATTGCCCATTCAAACATCGTCTTGTCTTTGATCTTCAACTGCCATTTCTCTTTCTCGTCTATTCCCTGTTTCTTGAATCGCGTGCCGTTGCCGGCCATCGTGATTACTATGTTCACGCTCTATCACCTATCAAATTCTCGTTTGTAAGTTCTATTCCTTTAGATATCATGTAGTGCTGTCTTTCTGGGTGGTCGCTGTGGAGTGGCACCATGCTGAGGAAAAGTAGAGCCTCGATTGCTTTAATCCTGCCGACCTCTTCGCCATACTCATTTGAAAGTATCTGGTTGAAAAGCTCCTCTCTTTCCTCATGTTTTTCATCTGTAAAGACCTGGTATTGGACAGAATCGCTCTCGATTTCAACATCGAACATATCGTTGATTATGAAGTCGTACTTTCCGCTGACGCTGTGCCGCATTTTGGCTAGATCGTAGTGTGGGTCGCCGTGTATTTTGAACTCACCGAACTCTCCCCGAGGGTCTATCAGGTTAATTACTCCTGAGCCTGCCTCGTAGAGGATATTTGAGAAAGTAGGGTCACCGTGAATTATGCTGAAACCATCAGAGTCATAAAGGCCTGATTCTTCAAGCAGAGAATCGAGATTCTCGAGTATGTATCCCGCTGACTTCAACTTCTGCCCATTAATTTCTACACCTTCATTCTTGAAGTAAATTGAAAACTTCTCGCTATCTTTTATTCTTTCGAGGCGTCTCTGTGTCTTCCTCAAGTACATTTCTCTCAGGCTTTCCTCTATTTCCTCTTTAGATATCCCTTTTTCGTAGCTCTGGAACTCCTGAAGCATCTCGAAGAGATTCGAGTAGATTGTCCTCCAGATATGTATGCCGTGGGAACCGTAGAGTAGAAGCTCTCCAAGTGAAGGATAACCCGTGTAGTCCATCTCTATTTCAGCGCCATCTTCGGTTATCGAGCTCCTGTAGATCCGCGGGGTATACGGTTTTAGCTCTGCAGGAATCCTGTCGTACCACTCTATCTCAGGCTTTAATTTGTCCATGTCGGCACTTCTCTTCGTGATAATGTTCTTTTTCTTATCCACAGAAAGATGATTGAACTCACGAGTATTCAGGAAATCCTTCTTCGCCTCGTTGTACGTGTCGATATGTCCGACATCGGTCCATTTCTCTGTCTTGACGAGCTCGTAGTTTCCGCCGTTCAGATAGTTTTTCAATGCTAGGAAGAAAGGAGCGAGTTCAGTTTCGCTTTCCAGAGCTTTCGAGAGTTCTCCACGAAATTTCAAAGGGTTAGAAATACCAAAAACGCCTGTGAAGACCTTTTTAGGCCCGCTTGAGAATTCGCTAAATTTTTCAGTGATTGAGTCAGTTTTTCCGTTTTCCTCTGTGAAGCTTGTCCATCTGCTCGTGTATTCCACTTCATCAAAGTAGACAAGATCCCTTTCTGACTCTTTCAGAGGTTCTACCAAGGTATCTGCGAAATTTATGTACAGATAGGAGTCCTCCAGACCCTCAATACTCTCCAGAGACTGGAAAACGGTTTCTGCAAGTGAGGATGAATCGACTACTTTCTCGTTCCAGTGTCTTCCTGAAGTAGAAAGGTAGTTCTCAAGCTCTTCCCTCCTCTCCATGGTAGCAACGTAGTTTTCAGTTCCAAGTTCAGCGTACTTCTCGGAGATATGGTCAAGAGCCGGTCTTCCTTCCAGAGGAATCATACACATCGGTATAGGACCAAGATCCAGCCTCATCTCCTCGGGCACAAGGGTGGCTGAAGGAACCAGCAAAATATTTGTCTTGCTCATCTTTCCTCTCCCTCGACAAGCTCCCTAATTTCCTCGTTACTCAAATTTTCAAACTCCGAAGGACGGATAGCCTTGTCGTCCACGTAGAAACCTTCGTGTCCACACCAGGGCTTACCGTAATGAATCTCGTCGTATGGAACGTCGTGCTCATCAAGCCATTCGAGAAGGACAGGAGCAGTCTCAGCGTTGATTTTCCCGATACGACCTTCGTGAGTACGCATATTCCTGGCGGTATTCAATATGATGTAAAATCCTCTATCATGGTACTCTCTCAAAGTAGACAAAACTCCTTCATCAACTTCTCTATCGCTGTATTTCTTATCTGAATCCTTCTTTGCAAGGACTCCATCTATATCGATAACTATCCTTTTCTTATTCAGTTCCACATATCTCAGTTCCTTCTATAAATTTATGTTATTAGTCCCGCAAAAAATAGTATGCAGAACGATCTAGTTTTAGTTGTTGCAGATACACTTACGGCGTTCCATCTCCCCTTCTATGGTTATGAAAAGAATACAGCTCCATTCTTGACTGAACTTGCCGAAGAGAATATTCTTTTTAAGCAGGCTTACGCGACGAGTTCTTGGACGGTTCCCGTACATGCATCTATGTTTACGGGTGAGATGCCGGATGTATGTGATACTCATTCGGAAGACATGTTCTTCGACGCTTATTCTGTTGTCGAGGAGCTTTCTGAAGAGGGCTACGAAACTATTGGAGTTTCGAATAATTACTTGGTGAGCAGGACGCTGGGTTTCGATGCAGGTTTTGATTTCTTCGAGGCTCACGACGGCATCTATCTGGAGGCGAAGGGATGGGATTCTTTCAAGCAGGTTTTCCTGAATGAGCTTGAAGGAGAGTACGACTCTAAGAAAGAAAAATATCTGGACTTTCTGAAGATATCCGCGAAAGAAAAGGATATAGGATCTCTAATTGGAGGGTCGAGATTTGTCCTTGGCAAGCTGTTGAATGAGGATTTCAGTATCTACAGTGATGCTGGGGCAGATATGACAAATAATTTGGTGGAGAAAAAACTAGAGGAAAGACAGGACGATTTCTTTCTATTTGTAAACTATATGGAGCCCCACCAACCTTTCAGGATTCCAGAAGGGTTCGATGCCGGTTTCCTGGAAGATCCGGATGAGGCCAAGGAGAGGTATATGGAAGAGGTCTGGGGTCCCGGCCTTGGCGAGCTGAAAGGCGAGGATGTCGACCAGGAGCTGATACAGGTTTCTAAGGATCTCTACGATACCACGATTAGATATCTTGACGATAAGATACGGGAACTATACGAGATGGTTGAGGAGGAGTCTGAGGACTTTGTATTCATACTGGTCGGTGATCATGGCGAGATGCTCGGAGATCAGCAGATGTGGGGGCACCAGAGCGGGATATGGGAGGAGCTTCTGAGGGTTCCTGCTATAGTCGCAGGACCTGGAGTTGAGGACAGAACGATTGAACAGAACTTCTCTCTCAGAAAAGTCTACGATATAATAAAAGGGGAGAATCCGGAACAACTCACTGAAGAAAAAATATTTGCTGAATATAGAGGTGTTCAGGGATTCGACCAGAAGTTCGGCGATGGAGAAGTACCAGAGAACGAGAAAAAGAGGAATTATTATTTCAATGAATCTCAAGCGGTGGTAGAAGATGGTGAATTATATATCAGGAATACAGAACTTCCAGATTATAGATATAGGGTCAGAGATGAGGGTAAAGGAGAGTTACTTGACACAGTTGATGTGCCGAACTCTATCAAAATACGTTTCGGTACTAAGGGCGAAATTGAATTTTAAGGAGTCAGTGTTTCTAGAATCTTTCTTATCTCCTCTTCAAATCCGATCTTTCTGGCTGAGGTGATTATGATCTCCTTCTCGTATTCTTCTAGTCCTCCTATACGTGCGAAGGTTAGTAGATGAATGGTCATGAAGAATATACCTGCCGGGAAGAGGGCCCAAAGAGGTGTTGACTGGAAGACGGCGTTTACTGCTATGTAGGTTCCTATGACTGCTAGGATTCCGCTGAAGATTGTTTTTATCATGTTTTTGTGGAAAGGAGTTATCCCTTCGTAGACATAGCCTTCCGTCAGTAGAAGAGTCACGCCGAGTAACGTGGCTGTGGTTGTTGCTAAGCCGGCGCCTAAGATACCCAGCTTAGGAATCAGGATCACGTTTAAGGCTATGTTTAGTATCATAGTAGTTGCTGTATTATAGAACATGAGCTTTGTGTGTTCTTTAGTCTGGAGGAAGTCTCCTAGTTTCCCTATAGACGAGGTAAAGAGGTTTCCAAAGGCTAAGATGGGTACTACCAAAGCTACGCTTGTGTATTCTCTTCCAAACAGTAGGAGTATTACTTCTCTTGGGAAAAGAGCTAAAAGCAGGAAGGCCGGGAATACTAGTGCGAAGGACCAGTTAGTGATGGTTTTAAGGCTATTTACGGCTGCACTTTCTTCCTTAGTTGATAGTTCTGAAAGTGATGATAAAGCAAGTGCACCCAGAGCCTGAGCCGGTATGGTGACGAGCATAGCTATTGGAAATGCAGCATTGTAAAGACCTACAGCGCTTTCGGTCATGAAATAGCCTATTAGAGCGGTATCGCTCCAGTTCTGAGCCGTTCCTATGACGCCGGAAAGGAGCAGAGGGTATGAGAATACAAGTATTTCTTTTGTATGGTATTTGGTTTTTATATTTGAGAGGATGAAAGGCCCCAACTTCTTCTCTAATACGTAGAAAGCTGCTACCGCGCTTAACATTGTGGCGATTATCCAGCTTAGTACAGCCCCCTCCAATCCCTCACCCAACAGTATTACGATAATGAATGCGGCGGTAACCTGTACGATATTTTGGAAAACTCTAGGGATTAGGTTGCGCCATTTAGCCGTATTGAAGCCAACTGTAGCCTCCATCAGCCTGTCATAAGGGCTTGATATTATCGTTAACAGCCCGAATATCTGTATTATCCAGGTTAGCCCTTTACTTCCGAAGAATTCGGTGGCTATGAATTCTGCAGTCAGGAAGATTCCTGAACCTATCACTATAGATATTAGGAGGGTTATACCTACCGAAGAGATTACTATTCCTTTGATAGACCCTTTGTCATCTTGAGCCAGAAACTCAGGTATGTACTTCTTAAGGGCGCTTTCCAGGAAACCTCCGGAGAAAGCCTTTGCGAAGCCCAGGATCATTATTCCTATAGAAAGCTGACCGTAGGCCTCTGGCCCGATGTATCTACCGACTATTATCCGGTAGAGGAAGCCCATGACCTTCGAGAAGAAAAGACCCATAACCGTGAATCCTGCTCCTTTCAGGAGATTGTTGAGCACTTTTTTCTCCCGGTCACTCATGTATGCAGATTTCTTCCGTAGGTATAAAACTGAAATGAAGGAAAAGGTTGTACATGGATTTAACCAAAGCTATCTTCAAACCTGGTAGGGTAGTGAGTTTCCTGAAGTGGAACACCTACGGCCGTTTGACTTCACTTATCTCTCGATTTAAGAATAAGAGCCAGTACAAGAAGGTTCACGAGGATTTGCTTGAAGAGGATAAGTTTCTGATGATAGTTCTGGATTCCTGTCGCTATGATTTTTTCGAAGCAACATATGATATCTACCTGGATGAGGGGGACCTTGAGAAGGTCTATTCTACTGGTAGACTGACTTTTGAGTACGTGGCCAACATGTGGGAGGGAGATTACAAGGACATCCTGTATATCTCTGGTATCGGAGTTATAAATTCGAGAATTGATAAGGACATGGCTGAGAAAATTGAGACGAACTACCCGGGAGGTTACGTTCCCAAAAATAATCTCAGGATTGAAGATGTGAACTCCAAAGGCTGGAGTGAGGAGTTAAAGGCTGTTCCGCCAGAAGAAATTACTCAGGAAGTTATGGATAGTATTGAAGAGGAGGATAAGATCGTGGCCCATTACCAGCAGCCTCATGATCCCTATATTGGGGATTACAGGCTGCAGGATGTGCTTGGTGAGGAAGAGTTCAGACCTCTGAACAGCTATCAGACTTGGGATCTCTACAGAAACGGAGTAATTACACAGGATGAGTTGAGAAAAGCCTACAGATCAAATCTTGTCAGGGTTCTAAAGGAAGTTGAGAGACTTGTAGAGGAGGTTGATGACCGAAGGATAGTGGTCACTGCTGATCATGGAGAGATGCTGGGCGAATGTGGTATAGTCGCGCACCCTAGAAAAGAACATCACCTATTGAGAGAAGTTCCTTGGCTGGAAATTAAGTGACGTATCTTAAATAGTCAACCTTCTATTTACAAACTATGTCAGAGTCGAAAAACTTTTTCCTGATTACCGTCGATGATCTTAGAAGGGATAGGACTTCACTGGAAAACGAAAGGGACACTACTCCATTCTTGAGAGAATTCTCTGAAGAAAACCACTATCAAAGCGATCATTACAGTAACGCGTCCACAAGTCCTTCCTCGTTCAGGTCAATATTTTCCTCTACGTATCCTCATCAATTCCGCGACTATGATTACTTGTCAGAAGGAAGACCTTATCTACCTGAGATCCTCAGTTCGGAGTCAATTAATACCGCGGGGCTCTCCACTAATCCTTTCGTATCAGAGTATTACGGTTTTCATCAGGGATACGATTCTTTCAAAGATGTAGTTCTTGATTCGTCCCATGAAGAGGATGGTTTCATACAGCAATTTGAGAACAAAATCAAGAGTATTTTGAGGAACTTGCCTGTTTCAAATGAACTGAGAATGGTAAGAAACCGTTTGAGAGGAAGGAGCACACCTTATATGGAGGCAGATGAGGTTGTGGAGGAAGCAAAAACATTGATTGAACAAAACAAAGGCTCTGGAAGTTCTTTCTACTGGTTCCATTTCATGGATACTCACTCACCTTTTGTACCTCCGGAGGAAGTATCTGGTAAATGGTCTGAATTTGAATCCCAGCTTGAAATATGGAAAAATTTGGATGAAGAGGATCCTGAACAGTTGCTTGAACTCTACGATGAGTGCTTACTATATCTAGACAGAAATCTAAGGAACTTGGTTGAGTTCATAGAACAAAGTTTTGATCAGGAATACGAGATAATAATAACCAGTGACCATGGCGAGCTATTCTATGACGAAGATTGGGGCGCTCACGGACATCCAAGTATTCTCAAGGAAAAATTATTCGAAGTACCTCTTTTTTCGACGTTCCAGCCTGCCAGAGATTTTTCTACGCATATAGACATAGTCCCTACCATCTTAGATTATTTCTCAATTGAGTATGGCAGTGAGATGCAAGGAAAAAGCTTAATCTCTGATGAAGGGAAAACAGAGGATTTTATAGAGGCAAACGAAAATGATAATATGTTCCTCGATGAAAAATGGAGAGAACATCGCGTTGCTAAAGTCAGTTCTGATGGAATAGGCAATATATGTAATCTTACGAGAGGAGAAACCCCGGACGAGGACCATTTCAGGGGTTTCGTAGATAAGATTGCCTCGGAAGAAGACAAAACAGAGGATATCTCAGATCTTACTGAGGATGAAGAAGAGAAAGTAAAACAAAATCTTAAAGAACTCGGATATAGTGACTTCTAATCGTGGATTCACAAGATGTGCTGGTAGTGGCATTTGATGGGATGGACAAGGAGTTAGTTGAGGAGTTTGATTTAGACAATATAATAGATGAGGAGTTCGGGCTGATTGGAAAACACCAAAGGTATGACAGGAAGAAAGACTGGTGAGCTCTTTGCATCCTTCATAACAGGTAAGACCCATGAAGAGCATGGGGTGACTGGAGTATCAAAGCTTGTTCCCGAGAAGAGAGGACGTTTCATACAAAAAATTTTACCAAAAGCGCTTGAGAGGAATTTAAGAGGTGTTTACAGGACCAAAGAAATATTGAAGGATCTCCTTGCTGTAAAAGATAGGGACTACATTAAACAGGACTTAGAGATTCCAACTTTATTTGAGAAGATTTCAAATTCTAGATCGATGTTCGTTCCTTCATACAATCCTTCTGCTATAACTCTTCTCAATGTGAACGAGTTTCAAAATATCTCTGGAAATGATTTCGATGATCAGCTCAAGATGGAGTGGGAATATGATTTCAAGACGAGAAGGAGAAAGTTCTTTTCAGAACTTGAAAATGATATCGTGGGCTCAAGAGACTTTCTAATGGTTCATTTTCATCGTCCAGATAAGATGCAGCATAAATATGGCGATTTGAGTGTAGGCCATGTAGACAAAGACAGGCTTAGAAAAAGGTATAAAAAGTTGGATAAGTTTGCAGGGCAGATCAGGGAAAAAGCGGATGATTATGACTACATAATATTCATGTCGGATCACGGATTAGTGGAGAAGTATGGTCATAATAAGAAAGCTTTCTATTCCTGTAATAAGGAACTCTTTCCTGAAGAAAAGCCCCATATTACAGATTTTCACGATAAAATCTTGCATTTGACAGGTAATTCTGGACGTATTTAGGAGAGGTAAATTCCTTTATGGGCGGTAATTATTATCTAATAATAATCGACTGCCTGAGGCAGGACTACTCTGAGGACATGTTCCCCGAGATGGAGCGCTCGGGTCAGGCGGTTTCAAACTTCGCGAAGAGCCTTCCCTCGCACAACGCGCTTCTAACGGAGAAGAAGGCAGAAGAAGTGGGGACGCTCGGCGCCCAGGGCAAGGTCGAAACAGATACTATAGCAACCGCGTTCTCGGAAGAAGGTTTCAGGACGGTCTCCGTCTCGACGAACGGTTTCTTCCAGCCGAACTTCGGCTTCGACGACTTCGACGAGCACCACGACTTCGAGAACTCGGTGCCGTTCAACCAGGAGAGGTTCGAGGAGATCCGCCACGAGCACGGCAGCTTCCGGGATTCCACTAGACAGCTCCTGAAAGAATCTGTTAAGAATCCCGCTCTTCTTCTGGACGGCTTGGTCTACATGCACAAGACCAGGATGCCGAAGATCCTCCGCGACTCGGGATTGAAGAAGGCGCTGAAGGTTATGGGTTCAAGAGATGAGGAAGAAGATCATTTCTTCGCCGTGAACCTGATGGAGCTCCATACCCCGAGGACTCCGCCGTGGAGCTGGTGCCTTCTGAACGGCTACGCGGACCTCCCGCTGAGGGATATCTACGTCAAGCTCAGGTACGGCAGAAACCCGAACACTGTCAGGGCGGAATCCGAGGAAAAGTTCCACAGGAGAGCGTATAAGGCGGCGAGAGACTACACCCACGAGAAGATGA
>CAZSAB010000023.1:0-12439 GCA_964604885.1 uncultured archaeon | reverse complement strand
CTGACAACATCAGCCTGGGATTCCGGAACACTTTCAGAGAAGATACTCTACTACACCTTCCTATGGAAAACTCAACAAAGCCGGAAGACATATCTCCTAATGGAGGGGAAGTAGACATCGTAGCAAGTGATAGTGACGTGAGTAAAGTAGAAGGAGTGTTCTCGACTAAGGGTATTAGGATGACGGGTAATCAAGAGAAAGGCCTCAGCATCCAAAACAGCGAGTTAAACCTGGAGACCGGAAACGAATTTACTTTCATGGCTTGGGTTAAGCCCGAAGATAAGGGGAATGGGCAGCCATATACAATCTATTCAAAATCGGCCGATGGCGGTGATTACAATTTGGAAGTATCTATTGGCGATGAAGGCAGCCTCAACGTTAACTATGGAGGCGATACCAGATCAACAAACCAAGACGTTGTCACATTTGGTGAGTGGCAGCACATTGCCATGACATATGACAACGACTCAAGCACAAACAAGTTAAAGTTCTACAGAAACGGGGAGAATGTAGGAACGAAAGACCTTGAAGGAAACCTACCTGAAATAGATGCTAAGAGCTTTATAGGCGACACAGGGAGAGATGACATAAGGCCAAGAAAATTCAAAGGTTCGATAGATGAATTAGTTCTGATAGAGGATGAGCTTTCAAGCCGTAAGTTGGAGGGCGTGACCAGCAGAACCGGCACCTTCAACACCAGTAGAATAGAGTTAGAAGACGAGGTGTTTGACGAGCTTAAGTTAATCAATTTCGAGAAAACTTTCAACGCACAGAATATCTCTCTAAGCGTTCTCAGCGATCCAGACGACGATGGAACATTTGAGGAATCTTCGAGGGTATTTGAGTTAGAGCCATCAGATAAGGTCCTGCCTATCAGAGACTTAGAGAGCCCTACAAAGAATGTCAAGGTTACTGCAGAATTAAGTTCAAGTAATTACACCGAATCACCGGTTCTAAGCAGGCTTGATCTCAAGGCCAGGCTATCGGATCGCGTGGAATGGAAAGCAGAAAAGAGTGTTGATGATTTCTTCGATTTGGATAATAAGCTGGGTTTCTACGATGTAACATACCTTGCCAGTGATTTCAGTGACAATCAGGGGGAAACACAGGCTGAGGTATCGAATTTCACTGTAAGGGATTTGAGAGTTGAATCGTCTGACGAGATACAGGTAAGCCCTGGTCAGGAGATTAAACTTGAAGGCAAGGTTGAAGTACTGAGCAGGAATGATTCGGGAGGGGTAAATGTAAGTAACTACACAGGAAACATAAACGCTTTCTATGCTGGAAATGTCAGAGGTAACCGAATTACACCAGAAAGTTACAGATTCGAGCAATTAACTACCGGAAGCAGTGTTAAAATTCCTGTCAATGGTACCCTGTCACCGATAAATAATAGAAGTATATTCTCAGGTGTATATGAAAACGTCCAGCGAAGCATAGCATGGAAAGTTTCTAACGACTGGAATCCGGAAAACAGATTCGGAATGCTGACAGGAAATGTTGAAAGCTCAAGCAAAAATGGGAAAAGTTTGAGGCTAGGTTATCCAATTAGAGGGTCAGACAATCCTGAAACCCGGCACCTGACCGATTACTATTCTCTTGACGACAGGAACTTCCCTTTGAACAATTCTGTAGGTTCTGAGAACCTGCAGAAGACCGGTACTCCAGAACTCACAGGCGAAGGCTTACTAAGCTCAAGTTCAGTTTTTCTACAACAAGACGACAAAATATCCTCTAACTTACTTGGAACCGAGGATGTATTTAGTGTCCATTTCTGGGTCAAGCCAGAAAGTGTATCATCCAAACAGAGAGTACTTTCAGTAGGAGAAAAATTGAACATATCAATCCTGTCAGGCGGAAAAATCGAAGCTTCTCTGGCTCACGAAGGCGAAGTATCTAAGGAGACAGGGAACGCAATAGAAGCTGGAAAATGGTCTAATATTTACTTTGAATTTGATGCCGATACTCAGATTGGATTGCAATCTGGTAAGGGATTCTTCACCACCAGCTCAATCACAAAGAATCCAGTAACACTTGGTGATTCCAGATTAACAGTTGGTTCAGAACAGTTCTCGGGCCACATAGATGAACTGAGAGTATACAATAATACCAAAGGCCAGTACAGATTGAGGGATTATTCAGGGCTTCCACCTGCAGAGGTCAGCGCTGGAAGACCGTTTATCAGGACATCTGAAAAGGAGTTCTCAACCAGCGTCAGGCCTGGTTCTCTGTTTTTGCAGACAGATGCAGAAGTAAATAACCAGGTTCTGAACATCTCAGTGATTGATGGAAGCGGTAAGTCTTCAGGAGACATAAGAATTAATGATGAGAGGACGATCTACGAGATACCTGGAACCGGAAGCATGGTCAGCTCCAAGAACTACAGCTTGAGGGTTGAGATGCTTACTGAAAACGCCTCCGAAACCCCTATTCTTAGAGAGGTGAAGCTAAAGCAACGTGGAACAACTACAGATCCTGCACTGAACCTGGATACTTCTGCTGGGAACAACTCCAGGATAGACGGCAAGGTTGTAGGCGGTGAATCACAAGAGACGGTTCTTACAGGACTGGAAACGGGGTTAAATACCGGTGAAGTGCTCGTTGGAAGCGGAAGCACAGGTCTGGAGGTCAAGTTTGATGAGGTGCTGGCGAGTGAGCAAAACTCGAAACCTGCAGTGAATGTCAACGAATCCGGTAAGTACGCTGTTAACTTTACTGTGCCAGGAGTCAGCGGGGTTAACGACGTTAGATACTATGTAACAGCTGAAAACGGAATAGGAGGGTTTAACAGCACAAGAGCGGTATCAAACCTGAAGATAACGTCTGAAGACGTATCTGATCCTGTAAACGGCGTCGAAGTCTTCGACTATTCGCCTCCAAACAAGGTAAAGTTCAACGTAACGCTGGCAGAAACCGGAGACGTGGAGGTTGAAAGAGTCTACGCAAACATCACAACACCTGAAGGAAACTACAGAGAGGTAGATCTATCGAAAGAAAGCAGTACACTCTGGAACACAACTAACTCGACATCCTACTTCTTCGACTCGGAAGGAGTTTACTCCGCAGAGTTCAACGCGATAAGTGCATCAGGTATCACAGAGCTGAACGCTCCAGAAGTTGAGTTCAATGTAACAAACGCAACCATCACCTCTGAACTCAGTGATCAAACTGTTGGAGAGGGAAGAAACTTCACGATTTCAGGTAAACTACGGCAGAATCTCTCCGGTGAACTCCATAACGGAAGCGTCAACGTGACGATACAGGGTCAGGATACCAGGACGGTTCCCGCTGGTGATGGAACCTATAGTGTAGAGTTGGAGGCTCCCTCGACAGAAGAGACGTACGATATTAACGTTAAAGGCGAGACGGATGAAGGCATTCAAGCCTTGAACAAGACACAGATCAATGTCGAAAATAGCACAGATCTTACATTGACACCGAGTCTAGGAGTCAATACACCTATAGACTTCGCTGGTGTTACTCTTGAAGACAACAGGATAAAGAATATCTCTGTTATACTGAACAATACAGGCAATACTGAAGCCAGAGACATCAAACTTTTCGCAGGAAACCTTCCAACAGTAGAGCAAGGCACAATTCTACAAGAAGAAGGTGCAACAAACTGGTCATCAATAAACAGGACATATGACGTCGCTGCCGGAACCAAAAAGGAAGTCAATGCGACAGTCAACATATCAAGAGCTACCCTGGAAAAAGGCGGTTCAGACGTTAACTACATTGCTAACCTTTCAACTAGGTTCCAGACGAGCGGAGGCATCACTAAAACCGACACAAAAGAAGTAGAGCTAAACTTACAGCCCAGTGTGATACCGGCCTTTTCAAACGATGTTACTTCAGTGAGGAGACCTGGATTCAGCGGAAACTTCATCCGGCCAAATAGAACCGTCAACCTTTCACTGCGCAATATCGGAACCTCGGGTGCTACCGGGGCAGGATGGGTGATAGAGAATCCTCGTTTCAACGACTGGATCAAGGTAGGAAAAGAAGAAGGCTTCGACATTATAGGACCATTAGAAGGTGAATTAGATTATCCAAGGGATAATGGGACTAAAAGACTGCAGTCAGGAGGTGATACAGCATTCAATTTCAGGGAGATAAACGGTAAGATTCCTGAAGGTACGCCTCCAGGAAACTACTCCACAGAACTGAGGCCTTTCTCAGATGAACCCTTCAGAACCCAAAGCTCAACCCTGAAAGTCAAAGTAGAGGATACTCCCGAATGGACGCCTGTTGTTGAGCCACTAACCGAAGGCGTGAACACGACTGAGGATACAAATCTGCTGGATACACTAGATTCGGAAAATATTACTTCACCTGTAAACATATCAGAGATAGACCTGAATACCAGAGAGGATGTGTTCAATATCACGTTTGAGAATACGGGGAACCGGAACCTGAGCCTTAGCACCGATAGTAGCACTGGCACTACAAGCAAAGGAGTGTTTTATCAGAATAGATCTAAGATAGCCGAAGCCACAGATTACCAGGTGGAAGAGTTCAGCTCCGTGATAAAATCGAAGGACAGCTACGAGTTCGGGTTTGATAATGGTGAAGGAACCATAGGATATGCAACTGACATTAATAATGTTGAGACCGGCCCTTACAGAGAGTTCCTGAATATAACGTGCACCGCACGAGGAGAAGGTGAGACATGTAAGCCGAAACAGATCAGTATTCCGATTGTAGGAAACGTACAGAATCCGGCTCCAGAATTTAGAGACGTCAGAGTTAGCGGAGACCGGATTGAGCCTGAACAGGAAACCAATCTTGTTCTTGGTGAGAACCAAACCTTCACGGTCTCGGGAGAAGTCAGTGACAACCAGGAGACTGATAGCGTTACGGTAGAAGTCAAAAAATACCTTGATAACGGCCAGGTCATCACTGAACAGAGAAGCACAGAGACCGGGGAAATAAATCTAGGGGTTATACCCCTGAACTTTGACCAAGAGTTTAAGGCTTGGAAGGAAGGTAAGGGATCAAATAGAAATGATCACAGCTTTGAAGTAATCATCAAGGCCACTGACAACAAGGGTAAACAAAAGGTTCGCAGCTTAGGAAATATTACGGTAAGAAGTGATTCAAACCTAGATCTAAACCTAGAAAAACAAGAACTTACCTTCGATAATGTAACGTCTACATCCAGGGATACCGTCACATTGAACGGCACGATAAACGATACCAAGGTGCCTGTAGGTTTGGTAGACTTGGAGTACGAGTTCAAAAACGAGGAAGGAAATCCAATCGAGGACCCTGACCTTATCAACTTTACACGTAACCCTACCGGAAACTCAATCAGGGTTGGAGATGGACAGCTAACAAAAGGAGAGAACCTAACTTTCTCCTACAATATCGAAGTAGCAGAAGGGCTGAACAGAAGATTTACTGTAGATCTTAACGTCGGATACATCAATCAACCAACCCAGTTCAGTGGGCAATCGGATGTTTCAACCGTCGATCTACCTATCTCCACTAACCCTGTATTAAAGGCTGAAACAGAGTCCTTCACAACGGTGGCTCATGGAGACACAAAGAACATTGAACTCAATGTTTCATCCACAGGGAATACATTGATATCTGGCTTGGAACTAAGTAGCTTCGGGGAGACAGGAGATATAAGTACTTCGATCGAGGACCCTCCAGGCATAATTACTCCAGGAACTACTGAGACACTGGATGTTAACGTATCCGTGGATCAGGGCACGTTCCTAGGAGATCCTGAAGGAGAACGAGAAATAGGGATCAAAGCCGAGTCCGCAGCCGATTCAGACTTTGCAAATGTATCCGTGGTAGTGCCTGCAGATGAGGCAGTTACCTTCAGGCCAAGGTTCCAGAGAACAAGCCTCCCTATCGACTCAGGAAACCTTAACATTACAGACGTCACCATCGAAAATATAGGTAATCAGCCTATTCCTGCTCTAGACATACAGAACCCAAGTGAGGGCGAGACTTCAGGAGAGGTCTTTGTCGGCCCGACAAGGCCTAATGACGCAGAGATAACAGACTTTGACCCAGGCGATACAAGAGATATATCCGTTAAGGCCGCCACTGACTTCATACAGAGTCCAAAAAGTATAAACTACACTATCGGCGACAGTGCTGCTGTAGATAGAATAAACAGCACTGCTAAGATAAACATCACTTTCCAAAACATCGGATTCGAGGTTGAATCAATCAACAAATCTAGAGATATAGTGGCTGGAGATACACTCAGTACAAAATTCAATCTGACGGATGATAACGGCCCTATCGCGGAGGGAGAAGCTGTTGATATCAGGCTTGAAGTTTCAGAGAAGTCTATCCAGCTTGAGCCGGATTACAATGAGACCAGCCAGCTCTGGGAGGCAACATACCAAGCACCGGACATTCAGGACGGTGTGAGTCATCTTTTCAAGTACAGAGTCTCCTCAAATGCATTCCTTTCCGAGATCAGTAACACCGCAAATGTGGAGTATTTGGACGTTTCACCGCCGTCCTTTGAGACAGTTTCAGCAGAATCCGTGCTACAGGATGAGAACTCAACCATAGAAGTTGAGATAAGCGATCAAAGCAACATTACAGGTGAGGCTGTTCAGGCCATAATAAATACTCCGAACTCCACAGAAATCCTTGACCTAAGTCCTGTGGAGGATCAGAGGCTTTATCAGGCTGATACCAGGACCTGGAAGTCAAACTTTACGGAGACATCTCAGAAAGGTTCTTACGAGTTGAAGCTAAATGCCAGCGATACTAATGGCAACCAAGGTCAGTCAGAACTTGAAGTGTTTAGAGTGTTTGAGCCATTGACCGTTGAAGGGGATGCAGGCGAGCCAAGTGAGCAAACAGAGATTAGGCTGGTTGATAGAGCAGGAGAAACCGCTGAAACAGTCAAGCCAGAAGACGGAAACTACAGCACCACGATCAAGAGCGGGGAGTATCCAGAGGCAGAGGTTGAAGTGACGGACGACAAGCTTGCTACTCTAGATTCTCTTGAAGCTAGTAAAATCAATCAGAGCCCGCCAAGGTTCGACGCCAGAATAAATGAAAACTTGGTAAATGTGGACAAAGAATACTTATCCGGCTTTGGTCTAGTATCGGAGACGTTTGAAAATGTCTCCGGAAGAGTCTCCTTTGATTACTCCGATCAGATCAGCCAGGTTGACTTCCAGGGCAATCTACAGGTTATGAAATGCGAAGATTACAACATATCAAAGGCCACCCCATGTCAGTCAGGATATGAGACTGTCAGCGCAAACAGCACATTCATAGATTCAAACTCCCGTACACTAGCAGTAGACGATATATCAGGATTCTCATCTTACATACTTGTGGAAGATGAATCATCTTCTCAAGATAGTAATCTAAACGTCAACCTGACCGGTGAGCTGGGTAATCTAAGTTCCCTCTCGGAGCTTTCAGATCTAGATGGCTTATTGCAGGAAGTCGCTCAGAACACACAAGACATATCCGGGGGAGGGAGTTCGGGAGGCTCCGGTTCGTCATCCGGAGGAGGCGGAGTATCAGATGGAGGAGGCGGGGGATCAACAGGAGCTAGCGGACCTCTTGAGGAGATAGCCTCCGAACTGAATGAATCGGATACAGAGGATGTCGCAATAGGTAACAGCAAGATATCAGTTACAGTACAGCCAGGACAGCAAACTTCAACAGCTATCTCAGTGCAGAACCCAAGAACTGAATCATTGGAACTGGAGCTTACACCCACTCAAAATATAGAAGATATGTTATCATATGATAAAGAGATTGATCTGGGTCCAGGAGAGTTCAGAACCATCAGGATTTCTATAAACGCGTCCAATAAAACAAAGCTTCAGGAATACAGCGGGTTTATACAGATAGATAGCAATGAGACTGATAGATCAATACCTGTCAACATAGAGATTACCAGTGCAGAGAACAGATTGCTCGACGTCACTCTGGAGCCTACCGTGGATAACTTCAGACCAGGAAAGACAGCTCGTCTTAAGCTCTCGTTCAGCAACCAAGGATTCACTAGGGCTGTTGACGCAGAGACAACCGTAAAGATCGTTGATATAACCGACGACGACGTTGTAGCCAAGAAAACGCAGACTTACGCCGTTCAGACCACTCTTGACAAAGTGGTCAGCCTCAAGATACCGGAAGATACCGATCTTGGAACATATGAAGCCAGAGCGTCTGTTGAGTACTCAAACATACCTGGAAACAGGAGTGCAACGGCTGTAGGCCAAGTTCAGGTAGAAAGGCCTTTCTGGGAGAGATCAACCCTCGGCCTGGCAAACACTTACTGGGCTATCCTATCCATACTGCTCGTTTTAACAGGTTCAGGAGGCGGGTACTGGTACTACAGGAAGAAGAAGCTTGAAGCGAAAAGAAGCCGGTTCGAAGAGCAGGTTGACAATGATGCAATACCGTCGGAAGCAGGTAGAACCGCATTTGTTGGAGAGCTATCAGAGATAGGAACCAGAGCATTCATAGACTTGAACGATTTAATGACACACTGTCTGACTGCAGGGGCCACAGGGGCCGGTAAGTCGGTAGCTGCACAGGTAATCGTGGAAGAAGCCCTTGAGCAGCAGGTGAATGTAATTGTACTTGATCCTACTGGGCAGTGGTCAGGTTATCTGGATGAGAATGAGAACGACGAGTTCTTTGCATTCTACGACGATTTCGGTATGAAAGAGGGAGATGCCAGAAGCTATCAAGGTAATATCAGAGCTGTTGACGCTGACCAGGATACGATAGATATTACCGATATAATGAGGCCTGACGGTGACGAAGGAAGCATACACGTGTTCTCCATGCACAAGTTAGAGAACGCAGAGCTTGAAGAGTATCTATCAGATACGATACAACAAATCTTTGATTACAATCCTGAGGAGAAGGACGAGCTTAAGACACTGATTGTTTACGACGAGGCACACAGAGTACTTCCAAAGTTCGGAGGAACAGGAGACGGAGTGAAGAAGCTTGAAAGAGGTGCCAGAGAGTTCCGAAAATGGGGTACCGGAATGCTGATGATATCACAGGTGATCGATGACTTCCCTGAGGAGGTTAGAGCGAACATCGGTACACAGATCCAGATGCGTACAGAGTACGAAGGAGATCTTGACAGGATCGAAAGGAAGTATGGAAACAATATTACTCAAGGTGTAACCAAGGCAGACACAGGAACAGGGATGATTCAGAACTCGTCCTATAACCATGGTAGACCATACTTCGTTGACTTCAGGCCTGTCAAACATAGTCCGGAACGTCTAAGCGATGAGGAACTCGATAAGTTCGAGAAATACAACCGCAGGGTTGACGAGATAGAGGATATGATATCCATTCTTGAAGACCAGGACGAAGATGTATTCGAATACGAATCACAATTGAAGCTAGTGAAGAAGAATATCAGGAAGAGAAGCTTCAACCTCGTGGACACTTACCTAGATGAACTGGAAGATGATCTGAATGATGCGCTAGATCTATAATGGAAACGAGCTCCCATCCCAAAACTGTTATTTAACCAGTTGCAATACCTTTTCATGGATCTGCTTTCCGAAGAGGAAAAAGAATCTCTCGAGTGCGAGGTGTGCGGACAGGATTTCGATTCTGAGAGAGGTCTGAAAGTACACAAGAACAAGGCTCACTCAAATGAAGACTCCGGAGATTCCGACTCCAATTCCGAGGATAAAGGGGCAGATCTCGATAAACCAGTAAAAAGTGATTCATCAGACGAAGAGTTGATCAAAGAAGTAAAGGAGCTAAAGAAAGAGGTACGCAACCTCAAGAACAGTAATCGGAAGACAGATACTAAGGTCAAAGGTCTCGAGGAGAGAATCAACTCGTATAATGAACGGATAGACACTTTCTCAGACAGGCTTGGAAGCACAAAAGAGAACGCCAGACAGAACGAGAAGGAGATAGGTAAGATTGAGTCAAAGGCGGAGAAGGCCCTTGATTTAGTTGAAAAAATAGATCCTCAGGAGATGAGTAAAAAGATAGAGGAAAGGGATGCGAAGCTTGATAAAGCAAACAATCAGATCGATCAGACTAGAGACCAGATAAAGGATCTCAGAAGCAATCTGTCCAACCTGAGAGATACTGTACAGGACTTCAAAGGTCTGGATCAGATCAAAGACATGAAGAGCGATGTAAGACAGGACCTTCAGAAAGCCAAACAGAAGGAACAAAAGATGGATGCTCAAGCCAACAAGGTAGAGGACATGTTCCTTGAGATGCAGGAAAAAGTATCTCAAATAGAGAAGATTGACGAACAGCAGCAGGATCTAGATGAGAGATTCCACGAACTCAGAAAAGTTTTCGATGACGTCCAAGTAAAAGTAAACGACCTTCCCGAGAAGCAGGAGTTTGAAGAGCTAAAAAGTGAGATGGAGGAGAAAAGCGACGAAATTGAAACACTCATCCCTACCGTGGAATCAGCGGTAGAGGATATAGAAGACTACGAGAACGCTAGCTTTGTAACTGAAGAGGAGTTTGACCAGCTCACAAACAAAATCAACAAGATTGGTAGACTAGAGAAACAGGTAGAAAATCTCAAAAACAATATTAGCCAAAGCACCTCCTCAGGGGCCGTAAGCGATGGCCAAGCCCAAGTACTTGAGAAGGAGATTAATGAAGTTCAGGAGGGAATGAGCGATGACACGAAGGAGAGGCTGATAGAAGTCCATGAGAAAATGGCTAAAATGGATCACAAAATCAAGCAAAACAAACAAGAAATTCAGGAGATAACAGATTCAATTGAAGAGAAACAGAAGGTAGAGGAAATAAGAGACAACCTTAAAGAAGATATAGTTCCTATGAAGGACAGGCTCTCCGTTGTAGAGGAGTCCTTATTCCATATTGAAGTAGAAGAGGGTGAAAAAAGCTTACTTCAGTATTTAAAATCAAAAGCTATTAGATTGTTGGAAGGTAGGAAAGTTCAGAAAGATGATGTTGAGGTCTACAGATGCGATATGTGCACGCAGAAGTTTAGATCAGAAAAAGCCCTTCAGAAGCATAAAAGGCATGTTCACTCGGAGGAACCTCAACGGTGTCCTTATTGCAGCGAAGAATTTGCATTACACAAAAAACTCCTGAGACACAAGTTGAGAGAGCACAGAAACACTCTAAGCTCTGAGGAGCCTCACCTACTTGACACACTTAAGTCCCAGTTTGACTTCGACTAAAAACTTTTTTCAGTGAACTATAGAAGACTATAATATGACGTATGTTTGCCCTGTGTGCGAAGAAAAGATGAGCTCAGAGAAAGGATTAGAACTTCACGAGGAGAAGGAGCACACTCCAGAGGAGATAAAACAGGCAGAGAAGAATGAACAAGAGCAAGAAGAACAAGATAATCAGGAAGCCACGCAGGTCGATAGCTCTCAGGTTACAAGTGACTCGCAGGCCAGCCAGTCGATGGAACAAGAGTCAGACGGCTCAAGTCAAGGAAATGCAACTCATGCTACTGAAGACACGCCTAGTGTCTCAGAGAGTCAACCAGAGAAAGACATGGAAGAAGAGATGGATGAACAAGAAGAGATAAGTAACGAACAAGAGGTGGAGAGGGAAAGTCAGTCTGAAGAAAACGGTGTGGAGGATGTAGATGTGTCTGATATAGACATAGATAATATCGGCGTAGATGATGAAGCTAGTGGGAAAAGCCGGGAAGAAGTCGATACTGAATCCGGTGCGGAACAAGAACATTCCAAGGAAGAAAAAAAAGACGGCGAAGACCCTCAAATAAACGAAGACGATGATGTAGGGGATCTAATTGAGAAGGTAAACAAGATGGATGAAAAGATAGCCAAAGCTGTGGAGGCTAAGGAAGAGAAGAAAAGAGCTGAAAGAGAACTAAAAGACCTCCGCAAAGATAAGAAGAACCTGAAAGCTGAGATAGATCAATTACAGGAGCAGAAGCGGGAGGAAAAACAGGGTATAAAAAATATTAAAGTCAAGGCGAAGAAGCTCAAAAAGAAGGTAAGGCAGCTTGACGAAAAAGCTACAGGCCTGGAGGAGAGAAAAAAAGGTCTGGAAACAGATATATCAAGTCTAAAACAACAGAAGCAAGACCTCAAGAAGGACGTCAAGAAAATATCCTCAAACATGGAAAACCTCAAGCAGAACATCGAGCAATTCTAACAAGATATATTGAGTAAAAATCCTGTGCACGGTTAACCGATGTGTTTTTGTTCCTACATGGACTACACATTTATGGACCCTCAGGGATTTGAACCCTGGGCCTTCCCCTTGCAAGGGGGACGTTCTGCCAGGCTGAACTAAGGGCCCCTATCCGTATTCTCAAGTTCCACAGGGAATTTTTTAAGTAATCAGTATCTGTACAGCAGGCATTCACATACCATATATAAAATTAAACCAGATATACTAGTATGCGGACGAGTCTGACAGGGTGAAAACCTGGATAGGACAACCGGTTAAAAAGGTTAAGTCCGTACTT
>CAZSAB010000022.1:0-12652 GCA_964604885.1 uncultured archaeon | reverse complement strand
CAGATAATACTGCGGCGTTCTTTAACGAATTGGAAGATGAGATACGAGGCAGTAAGCGAATGCAGATTGTTTTAGGCAACTTTATCAACTAAATAGAGCCGAATCTTCAACCACTTATTTCAATATTTTTGTTAAAACTATTATCAGAGGAAAAGCTGAGGCGTTAAGATAGCCGAAGCACTTACAGATTTGAGTCCAGCCCTGCCCTGGGCGATTACACGAATGTGAAGTTGACTCGGCGTTTCAGGTTGCCGACACCGTTTCACACCCGAAACTCACCCTGGTCTGGGCGCTTCACTCAGTGTGAAATAGACTTGGCGAACAAAGTTGCCAACGAAGTTTCACATTCAGAATCAGCCCTGGCTTGGGCGATTTAGTAGGTATGAAACTGGTTCGGCATTTTGAGCCGAGTCGGTTTCACAAATCGTTCCGACTCTGGGTTGGGCGTATTGGGTTTGTCAACCGATTCGGTCACAACTAAAAGTGGGTGGAGAACTGTGAAACATGACCAGAGGAGACATCCACAACCGGAAAGGTTCACTTGAAAAACTACAAGAACTGATTAAAACCAATTCTGACATAACTGAAAGAGATAAATAGATTCTAATAGAAGGAAATAACAGCTTTCCAAGTTTCCTGTCACACATGCAGACTAAGAACCACTCAAATTCCATGATAATAAGATACCTGCGATCCTGGAAGAAAATTTCTATACATACAGATTGGCAGATAGAAGAAGTCTCAAAGACGAAGATAACCGAGCTAATAGGAGACCTGAACACCGACAAGATAACCAAGAAAAACGGTGAACCATACGTAGAAAGCACCAAAGCCGAGTTTAAGAAAGGAATCAGAAAAATGTACACAGACTTCTTTGAAAGCTACAGCGAGGAACTAAAAGTAGAAGACAGGTCCAGAGGAGAAGACTTGATAAACTTCACACTGACATAAGGCAAGAATTACACCGACCCTGAAAAACTACCAAGTCCTTTCCATGTGAAAGAACTGATTGAGAACTTTGCCTTCAGTAAACCCAAGTCTAAAACCTGGTTCTTGGTTGAGGATAACCCGAAAAAGTATGCAGAGTTCCTGGAAGTCTCTGAAGATAAAGTCAATCAACTTGAGATAAATTATGGAAGAAAGAAGCCTGAGCCAAAAGGTGCTGTGAAGAAGGGATCAATGGAGGAGCACTATTCATGAATACAGAGGAAGTGATCTCCCCTCCTTGTTTTTTTTGAAGGATTTGAGGGATTTGACCTGTTCGGCATGTATGGTATAGACGCGTATAGAAACAATGGTGTTGCCTTTTGAATCAGAAAATAGAAGTTGAATGCGGTCACTGTGGTTATTCCTAGATGTATTCAGGCCAGTATAGGCTTCCGGCAAAGCTTCAGTGCAGATCCTGTCAAAGATTATTCGAGATAAGTAAGAAAAACAGTGATGAAAGCGAGGAAGTTAGGAAGTTGTAGGTGATCCGTTATTTGTTCCGTCTGTCTGCCCACCCCTATGGCCTTAGAATATACTAACTATAGTTGTTATACGCATGTACGCATGAAGGAATTTACCGGAAGAAAAAAACTTGATCAGATGAAGGGGATTAGGTATTGAAAGATGGTTGATGTAGAAGTAGTTGATACCTCTAACAATTATTATGATGCTGATAGGCAGACTGTGGTACTTGATGGAAAGTTGAAACAGTTTCCTAAGGGCTTTGAGTACATGAAGAGGCATGAGTTAAGGCATCATAAGATCTATGTTTCAAGTGGTTCTAGGTTTGATGTTTTTGTAAGGACTTTTTGGCATGAGTTTTCTACAGATCTGGATTATGCTTTCAGTAATAGTGAAGATGTCACACAGCTTAGAAGATACATTCAGAATGAAAGAGGAATCCACAAACCGTATGTCCGTTTCCTGGTGCAGTGTCTAAGGGAATTTTTAGGTCTTACCTCTTTGATTTATAAAAGCGAAGTGATGGATTTGATGAAATAAAAACATTATTGGTCTATACACGCCTTATGAGAGAAAAATGGAAAGATATGGTGTTTCTTATCGGTTTGGCAACATTTCTATTGCGTCATCAGTATCTAGTGTAATTCCTTGTTCGGCTAATTCTTCAGATGCTTCTGCAATAGATCGGTACACTTCACGTTCTTGCTCAGCTTTTTCTATAATTCCATTGAAATTAGCCTCCATTACCGATCTCAATCCGTTGAAATGGTCGCAGATCGTCTGAGTTGCATGTGCTGCTGCACTTAATTCATCTATACCAATATTACCGTAGTGCCATGGAGGTCCTTCGTAATCTACTTTTGCTTTTGAGAAGGTGTCAAATGCCTTTGCAGCACCTTCATAACCTCTTTGTAGTTCCTCAAGTAAGTCGTAGTCTTCATCTCCAGTAAGATCCCTTTCTACAAATTTTTGAAGATGTGCCACAGATGCTACAGCATCCTTAAGATCTCCTTGCAAATCTTCATTTAATGTTTCATCTGCGTCTAAATAAGGCTCTCCGCATGCCGCTTCATATGCCTCACCTAGATTCTCAGCTAGTTCTTTCATAACTACCCATTAGTAACAAAAATTTATATAGGTGTGGGTGATTCTCTAGATTTTCCAATCGAGAATATGATTTCCAATAAGTTCGGGACATGAATACTTAGCCTGAGCTTCGTGGAATCTTCAATTGAAATCAGAATGTTTATACTAATTACACTACAAATGACAGGAGAAAAAGAAAAGAAAAGAAATAGTGAAGAAAGTAATTACCAAGTTTCTATCCGAAAATTGATTTAAATTTAGATTAGGATTTTGAAGATAATTAAAAACAGTGAAGGTGAGGAGGTTAGGGAGCATATGCAAGATCAAAGAGGGTGTCGAAGGCCTTGGATGCGTTTCCTGGTTCAGTCACTTAGAAACTTTTGGGCCGTTCCACTTTACCTTTTTTCCTCGTTAAGATAGTTTTTCTCTAATTGTACCCAAATTTTTGATAGTAAATTAATCCTATTTCAATTGACATGTCCAAGACTTCGGCTGGATCTACAACGTGTTTTTCTGCTATGGGCTTTGTTTTCTTTTATTCGTCTTTGGTGTATCTCAAGTCTTCTATAATCTTGAGGTCTTTTTCTGTTAGTTCTTGACTTGGTATATATGGTTTCACTAGGATGTGTTGCTTGTTGTGACTTCTACTGCTTTTTTTGTTCTTGAAGTGTGTGGTCTTGCATGTATTCTTCCTGTTTACCCTGGGCAAAGAAGGGTGGAGAAGATATGTTTGAAGAGGTATTCACTGCTTTACACCTCTAGTTCTGCGTTTACTATCTTTATAGGTCGGTCTCGAGTTTCTTCATCTATTTGCTGCCTTGATGTTTTATTTTCAGTCTTTTTTCTCCTATCATAGCCATGCGTTCTAGGTCTAGCTCTTTGGCTTCTCCATTTATCCGTCCTTGTAGATACATGGCTTTGGACATCTCAAGGCTGTAAATAACTTCAAATAAATCAGGATCCGGACCTTCTATCTCAATATCACCCTCACTCTGATTTCTAATGGTCTCCCCGCTCTCCGGTCAAGAATATGTTTTAAAATTGGTGCGGTAGATAGCTGTGCTCTCCCATATTAATTCGAATGTGGAAAGGTTCAATTTGGGTTTTCTTTAGGAGAACCTTACTCATTTAAAAATATAAAGATAGTAAACATAGAATCATATTGCTCTGCTGCTATTCAGCAACTACATCTTCGTATACAACGGTAGAGACGCTGGAAAATGACCCGTCGCTTTTTATCTCTCCTTGTTTAAGGCTTTTTATCTCTTCAAAAGGCTCACCGTATTCTTCCACTAGTTCCTCTAATGTAAGATCTTTGTATCTACTATTGGTGAGCTCAATTCTGTCTGAGTGAACGTTTTCCAACTCTCCTTCCAAAATCAGCATGACTTCATCTTGGTCATCTCTCACATCGTGATGGACAGATTCACTGAGCTCACCGTGTTTTTTTAGCCTGTCAATATTCACATTTCTTCCAGAACTGAAGCTGGAATTTTTTGGATTTGGGTTTTTAGTCCTTGAAGAATCTCTACTCAGGTTATTGGTTCGGTTCGAAGGATAAGATCTGCTCTTCCGATGGTCTGCCAGTTGCCTACCTATATGATCCGGGCTTCCTTTCGCACCTCTAAACGTGTATCTGAGAGACTCTTCATTTACCAAATTAGCGAACTCTTTAACTTCATCAACATATTCCTCGTCTTCCAAACTTACTAAAACTTGATCCGGGTCCTCGGCTCTGTTGTTCAGTAACCCATCTACAAATCCGTAAAGATCGTCTACCTCACTATTTGAAAAATCGCTAACATCAAAGTGTTGAGTTACATATTCTTTATCAAACCAATTTGGACTGTCAATTTGCGTTGATGACATAATTTTGGATATTAACCAAACATTAAAAAATTCGAGCTTTCCTATATATAGATTAGATACCAATAGATTTCCATTTTTCAAGTTGGGCTGCTGTTATCTTTTCATAAGAGAGTAGAATTTTTCTAGTCAGAAAGAACCTGAAAAATCAATAAATCAGTTAATCAGTATTCTCATACATGAAGAAGTTTGGCATCGAACACATGGAAGTAGAGGATCTGGGAGAAGTCAAAGTATTCAAATTTGGCAGATTCGGTATCCAACTTAGTTGATTGAACCTGGTTTCAGGGTTTAACGTTCAATTGCCTGTTTAACTTCTTCGACAACTTCCTTGAATCCTCCTCCTTTCGTCAAGAATTGTGTGTTTTCTGGTAGTTCTGTTCCAATTTCACTTTCTACCCTATTCTGTTCGTATCCTGTATACATTATAACTTGTGCTTCATCTCCAAGTGCTTCAGCTACATCCACTCCTGTTATTTGTCCTAATCGGTAGTCTGTGACGACTACTGGTTCGCCCTGATAGCAGTATAATTCTTCTATAGGGAAGCCATACGTACGGACATCGAAGTCTTCTTTCTCGAGATACATTTTTGCGAGCTCTCTAAATTCTGGGTCATCATCCAAGTATAGAATATCTGCACCCATAATAATTGTGTTTACCCTATAGTAATATAAAGTCTCAGTTTATAGTCGAAAGGATATTTGAGTGAGTTCCGCTGCTGCAGTTTTTAGCTAGTGCTATACCGATGTCAGGGTGTGTCTCTGGATTGGTTACAGATCTAACCTGATTTACTTATAAAAGAATCTAGTTATATTGATAAAATACCCACTAAGTGACCAAACACATTGACAAAACAGTCAATGCATGGGTTGGGCGCTAAACACTCCTCAGATTCCCCAGTATTTGTTCGGCATCATTATCTTCTACCGTGTTCTGCTGCCGCAATAGAGTGATGTTTTCGCTGCTGAAGGGTCCGGAAAGTGGCACAAGCTTCAGTCCGGTTTCCTGGAGGAATGTTGATACAGGCAGGAGTATACAACTGGATCCTTCTTCAGCGTAGATTTTCCTAGCCATTTCTCCCACTTTCATGACTTCAGGACCGCCGACTTCCAGAGTCTGATTATCAAATCCGGAAACCGATCGGACAAGTATTTCTTTCAAATCCTCTATATGGATGGGTTGAGTCTCAGTCTGAATATTTGGAAAGATGCGTAGCGGAGCTGCCTTTCGAATCATCCCAAGGAGTTTGTTGCCTCTACCGTACACAGTTGAAGGCCGGATAATAGTATAGTCCATTTCTGAATCCTTGATCACATCTTCAGCTATCTTTTTTGTCTGGAAGAAACTATGTTCAACTTCACCAACACCCAGAGCAGAGAGATGGACTATCTTATCAGTCTTTACAGCGTTTAGAAGATTCCTAGTTCCATCTACGTGTACATCCTCATACTTCATCCGTGATTCCGTGCCAGGAGCAAGCCCTATAGTGTGAAATACTACATCAAACTCTTCTTCAATCTCAAAGTCATCCGTTATATCGACTTCATAGTCCGCACTAGCCCTATCCAGAGTCTTGACTTCGTGTTCTTTTCCAAGCTCTTCAATTATCTTGCTGCCAATGAATCCTTTCCCAGCTACCAGAATCTTCATGTAGAGAAATAAGAAGAGATAGGATTTATTCTTCCGTGTCGTATTTTTTGAAAGCCTCCGCCACCAATAAAGGAAATACCAGCGTGGCTTCCGCTTCAACCTGAGTATAATTCTTCGTATTTTCCTTGATCTTGCCCCAGGAAACTGCTTCCTTTGGAGGGGCACCGGATAGACTTCCGTCTCCTTCCATTCCTGTGGAGATATATACAGCATAGTCGGTGCCGCCTCTGAACAGGTTCGACATGATTGCCTGGTGCTTAGGCACGCCGTCGCCCACTGAGATTATCGCGGTTTTCTCAGCTTCAATTGCTTCGTTGATTAGGCTGTCCCAGTCATCCAAAATTTCGATTCCGATATCCTCGTCCTGTTCCTGCCGGTAGTAGAACATGAAGTCACCTATCTCTGCATCGATCATAGCGGGGCAATAGACAGGAATATCATTGCTGTAAGACTGGTAGATAAAGGAATCTGATTTATGAAGATCATCATCCTCTCCCACCGCGTTTCCAAGCTCGTGGGCTAAATCTGAAGGCGTTCGGATTTTCTCATTGGAGAAAAAGTCTTGGAAGAATCCATCATTCAACCATTTTTCGAGCCAAACGTAGTGATCGGACTCAACATAGATGTTGCCTAAACGGTTGATGCCGTTTTCACGCAGCTGTGCTTCATCAGACTTCCATTCTCCCATCTTGAAATCGTCTTTTGTCTTGATAACGTCCTCTGTGTGACTTCCTGCGGAAGTAATGATCACATCAACATAATCTTTCCGGGCAAGGTAAGCAACCACCTCTCTCAGACCTGAACTGACGATGTTGGATGTGAATGTCAAGAAAATCTTCGCATTTTCGTCTCTCGTCTCCTTGACCAAATCAATAGCTTCTTTGAGATGTGTAGCTTGGAAACCTGTAGTACCGTACTTTTCAAGCATCTCCGTCAGGTCAAATTCCCCACGAAAATCATATCCTTCGACATCCTCACCTGTGAACTGCTTCTTGGTTCCGGGTATCACATGCTTTTTCGTATCTTCGGAGTTCTTTTCGTTAGTCATGGAAACTTAATCAGAAGTTTTCTTTATATGCGTAATATGAGTTGGCCTTCCAGCTAGATGCCAGGCATAAACAGGAATCGCAGCCAGGCAAAGCAAAAGAGCAAATAATGTGGTTTCAGAACTTGAAAGGTAACCGTATAACGGTTTATTCATTATTGGATAAAATGGATTCATGCTTGGATGGTGAAAAGCATCTAGAGTGACGTGAACTGTTACCCCTGAAAGAGCCGTATAAAATATCTTTTCACTTGAGAATTCACTGTCAACTCCTATCTTCTTCAACAAAGGACGGATTTTAGGCCTCAGGTAGAGCATCGCTGATGCGAAAACTAGGGCGGAGAAAAAGCTTCCCAGATAGGTGTGAACCCAGCTGTGCCTAGGCGGAGGCCAAAAACCAAAGAAGACTAGAAAAGCTCTCCAATCAGTCAAGACATTCGCTGCTACAAAAGTAGGAAAATCTAGGTAACGGTACAGGATGAGTCCAATAAGTATAGCTGGGCCAAAGTGGAAATAGGTAAACGGCATAGAAGCGAATTATTACAGAAGGTTTTATTTCTTAAAACTCACCTTCATCAAGTAATTTATCTCCAAGTAAGGCCGAGTAGCTCAGCCTGGGAGAGCGCTTCACTGAAGATGGAGTTGTCCCCGGTTCAAATCCGGGCTCGGCCAATAAAAACATGTTTTTAATTAAAGACTCCCAAAGGAAATATCTCGCAGCTGCGATAGTTTCCATGTTAATTACATTAGCAGTGACAATGTTCTATGTTCAAGGACCCAATAAAAACCAGTTCAAAATTCAATCCGAGCACGCTGAAGTAATAGAGTTTGACGACTCCCACAATATAGAGAAAAGAACCCTCACGTCCGAAAGAAAAGACCATAGAATTGTATACATCAACAATGACACAGCTGAGGTGGAAGGATACTTTAGAGGCGCCCCATATCAATTCCCAACTTTAACTCTCGAAGATAATAAAGAAAATCTTACAATTAGAATAGACTCAAGACAAGATAAAGCAAGAGGAGGTACAATAGAACCATCTATACTTCGTCCCTACTACGCCAAAATTAAAGGCTTATCAAAATATGAAAGAGTTAAAATACAAAATACAGTATATGAGACTGAAAGGAAGGGATAGCAGAGAAACGAGAAAAGCTTCAGACAAATAAGATAGCAAAAACGAATCCACAACACTAAATTAACGAAATTTACATGAAGATAAGCAGATATCACTCTAATGTTTTAATACAGAAGAAGTGAAGATGCTGATAATTAACATTAATTAAATGGTTATAGGTATTCCTCATTGATAGATCTTTGATTGAGTTATGAGCAGATTAAATCTGTTTTACCACGGATCATGTTCATATCCATGGTCTTCTGCTCTTTCGATCATTTCGTCCTCATCTACTTCTGAAACCGGTGCCTTCTGCCAATCTTCAAATCCGTCTTCCATGTCTTCGATAGCATTTGCTTCTTCACTGCTCATTATTGAGACATTAGCGGTTTCACCATCGTAGATCTCGATTATCCAGTAGTTGTTCTCCTCTCCCACTTTGATCTTCCTCGTAGGTGATTAACCGTTTCAGTTCTTAAATAAGTCAAGCTACATCTCCCGGAGGGGCTCAATACCCAAGAGTTCAAGGCCTTGATCAGTCACTTCTACAAATGATTCGACCAGTTTAAGTCTTCTCTTCTCTGTTTCTTCAGCCGTTCCTGTTACCTGGCAGCTGTGGTAGAAGCTGTTGAACTCTTCCGAAAGAGTTGAGAGATAGTTTGCGATCTTTGCCGGCTCTCGTTGATCTGCTGCTGCTTCAACTTTTTCGGTGAACTCTGCCATCTTCTTAATTAATCTATACTCTTCTTCTTTAAGCTCTCCGACAAGTTCACCTTTTTTATCTGATTCTCTGAGGATGCTTTTCGCACGGACATTAGTGTACTGTAGGTAAGGACCTGAGTCACCTTCAAAGTCTAGTACCTGATCCCAGTCAAACTCTATATCCTTTGAACGCGAGACAGAAAGATTAGCATACCTGATTGCGCCTAGCCCTACTTCTTCAGCATTGTCAACATCTCTTTGTTCTACTTCCGCTGCTTTCTCAGCTGCTTTATCCAGAAGATCTGATAGCTTGATTATATTTCCTTTACTGGAGCTCATGGAGCTATCCTGAAGATGAACCATTCCATAAGAGATATGCTCGTTCTGAATACCTTCAATACCAAACATCTCAGTTATTTCGAACAGCTGCTGGAAATGCAGATCCTGCTCGTTAGCCACGACATAGTCATTGTAGTCAAATCCTTCCTCTGCACGCTTCTTAATATTAGCTACGTCACGTGAAAGATACAATGTTGAGCCATCACTCCTCTTTACTACAGTACTAGGATACTTTTCATCTTCAAAGTCGACATAGATGCTTCCATCACGGTCTTCCTGGAAAATATCTTTTTCTAAACCTTCCTCAATTACTTTCTGAGCCTTTTCAGCCACTACTGATTCTCCTGTCCAACGATCAAAATGTATGCCCATTCTCTCGTATTCTTCTTCGTTGTGCTCGATTGTAGCTTCTCTGAACATTTCCCACAGTTTTACTGCCTCATCATCGCCTTGTTCAATCTTCTTACTCCATGCGCGGGCCTTTTCCTTATCTTCTTCATCTGATTCTTCGTGAAGCTTGACATACAGCTCATACATGTGTTCCATAGGATTTTCGTCAAACTCTTCCTGGCTGCCCCATTTCTTGAAGGCATAGATAACCTGACCGTGCTTTGTACCCCAATCACCAATATAATTCTCTGAGGTAACATTATATCCTACGAAACGCATAATCCTCTGCAGAGAATCCCCTATACAATTATTTCTCATATGGCCAATATGCATTGGCTTGGCGAGGTTAGGTGCAGAGAATTCGACCAGAAACTTTCCATCTCTCTGATTGGCACCAAATTTTTCAGCTTCAAACCGGTCCAGAACTTTTTCAGCAAACACCATTTTGTTTAGATGGAAGTTGAGATAACCTGGTCCAGCTACATCGACAGAGTCGATTAAATCAGTTTCTACGAAATCTTCAGCCGTATCTTCTGCTAATCTTCTCGGGTCCTCACTTAGTTCCGAGGCTGCCTTCATAACCGGGTATGCAAAGTCACCGTGCTCGGGTTCCGGCCTCTCTATATCTTCTTCTGTAACTTCTGTGCCAAGTTTTTCCGAAAGCTGCGAAGCCAGTTTTCTTTTGATAGTCTTCATACGAACAATTTCCTGTGAAGTTTCAAAACAGTTCCCTACAAAAAGCGAGGGTTCAAAATTAGTGAACAACCTGTATTAATTCACGGAGAATCTTTCTAGCATTTTCAACTGTCTCTCCATCTTTATCGAAAGGCGGCGCAACCTCAACTATATCAGCGTAATCCGGATCTACTTTTTCTATTACTTTGTCCAACTTTTCTGTGGAGAGCTGGCCGTCCGGGTAGCCAGTTCCAGATGCTTCAGATTCCTTCAAAACATCTATGTCGACGCTTAGATACACTGAATCTTCGGACTCGTAGTTTTCAAAGAACTTGGATACCTCGTCAGCCCCATAAACTTCTAAACTATGATTTTCCAGAAAAATCTGTTCATCTTCATCGACACGAGTTATTCCTACAAAAGTTATCTCATCCTCAGAATAACCAGATTTCAGAAGCTCTCTAACCAACACATCATGAGAAACATGTCCATCAACCTTCTCCTTCAAATCCAGATGAGAGTCAAGCCACACCAACTCCATCTCAGGATTCTCTTCCTTCAAAGCCTTGATAACAGGGAAAGAGACCGAGTGGTCACCTCCCACAGAAATGATCGGTTTATCATAATCTAGTAAGTCAAAAGTGTTGTCGTAGATTCTGTTATGAGTTTCTTCCAAGTCAAATTCATCAGGGAAAACCTCATCGACTAGAACTTTCTTTTCGGGTTCGAACCTTTCCAAAATCACTTCCGGAGCATTCAGTGTTCCTTTCCGAGGGTTCCTGTGAATACCCATGTCGCTGGGAATCTTCTGAATAATTATATCCGAATCTTCAGGGCTTTTTACTTCCATAAATTATCTATCATCTCCCGATCCTGATATCTTATCCCTTTGCTTTCTGTCCAGGAGTTTGTCCAGGTTAGCTTCAGCAGTATCGGAGAAACCGTATCCTAGTTCATCCAGCAGTCTCGCCATATACCATAGACAGTCACCTATCTCCTGCTGAAGTTCTTCACCGAGTTCTTTATCATCTCTTATTGACTTCTTAATTTTTTCTGCAACTTCTCCTGCCTCACCGTTCAGCCCTAAGGCCAGATACTCCACAGCATTTTCTTCAGGGTATACAGCAGTCTTCCTAGTCTCGCCTTGATAGTCATCAAAATCCATAACAAACTGTGAAAATGCAAAACCAAAATAAGTTACGGACCCGGAGGGATTTGAACCCTCGACAACGAGATTTCCTTCTCACCGTAAACAAGAGAGATGGTTTCCAGTGAAACCATCCAGCATTTCTAACTGCTCTAAACCGCGATACGGTTTGTGAGAACCCAGAAAATCTGGGATTTTCGGTTGCTACGGCAGTTAGAAGTCTCGCGCTCTGTCCAGGCTGAGCTACGGGCCCATGCAGTTCTATTGTGAGGTTCGGCTGGAATTCTTAAATACTCGTTCCAGAGGAATAGATCAGACAATAGAATTAGTTTACAAAAAAGTATTTTTTACAGGTGCAGTCCAATTCCCAGGATCGACACTAGAAATCCAAATGCGATAACAGTCTTCGGGTCAACCTCTATACCTGTATCAGCCTCCATGTACTGGACAAGTCCCCCCTGACTTGAGGGTAGCGCACCACCTTCTTCCTTTGCCATAGTTACAGATACGCTGAAAGATTGAAAAACCTTCACAAAAAATAGCTGCTAAAAATAATTGGAGATGGTAGTAAGCCCGATTCTGTTGCTATGCCAGAAAACCCTTTGCAGGGATTTTCTTAGTGCCCCTGCCGAGGCACGCTGCATTTAACTCCATCCAGACTCGCGGTCTGGCCTTGCACCCGCTTTTTCAGGGCTTGCCACACGGTTCGAGCCACGTTTCAACGAATCCTCTGGCCTTCAAACGCTCACAAAAGCTCATCGCTCCGGCCAGAAACGTGTCGTTTCTGATGCCCACGCCCCTCACTACACTACTTATTACAGCAGTTTATGCTTGAGGTCCGTTCCTCTCGGAAGACAGGTGTTTCACCGGCTCCGCGTATTTCCATCTTAATGGGGTGGTCGGGACTTTCACTCACTTACACCGTCCAAGTTGACGACGGCAGCGATGACAGCCACACCATCTCCAAAGTAACAACTTAATGAACAGAAAAACTTATGAGACTATAGTAAGATTTCAGAAAGTTTTTGGAAAGTGGTAAAAATAGTAGGGTTCGAACACTCAAGAACCGGTGACATAATGTAAGTTCTTCATCCTCTATCCAGACAAAACCGAGACTTGAGGTATTTAGAATAGAGCTCAAGCTGGTGTCTTCCATTGGATTAGAACCCACGATTAGTAGT
>CAZSAB010000021.1:0-12807 GCA_964604885.1 uncultured archaeon | reverse complement strand
GTAGCCCCGTCCGAGATTTGAACCCGGGACCTCGTCCTTTTTGTGTCCTGTTACTATAAGGCATTCGAAGATTCCATAAGGAATCTTGCGAGAATGCCTTGTTGCGTTGGCTTAGCGTAACAAGCCTACCAAGGACGTGCTCTACCAGCTGAGCTAACGGGGCGCTATTGTTATTGATGGATTGGTTAAAAAGTTCTTTAAATGGGTTTGTCGATGTCTGTAGGAGATCTTTGGATTTGATTATTTGTAGGTGTTTAAGGATTGGTGTTCCCTTCTGGAAGATGACTGTTTTTGATGAGGGTGGCTTTGAATACTGTAATAATTATATTTTGGAGGAGACTGGTTTCGTTGAGAAGGCTCTAGCGGAATTGAGCGGCCTTTACCGCGAAGGAATGAAGTGTCTAAGATGTGGCTGTACCTCTCAAACAGACGGATGATACCCGGATAGGTATTCTAAGATCAGTTCGGAATGATTAAATGGATGTTAGAGAATTGCGTGAAGAAAATTATTTCACGGGAGATGACCTGGACTTTCTCGAAGACTCCTAATTTGTCAGGAAATCAGGTTCAGGAATACCTAAGATAAAGGGCAGATTTCTAACTGACCTATATTTGAGAAAATTAGATGAAATACTGGGGAGATAAACTAGCAGAAACACTTATCCGGCGAACTGTTCATTTTTGTGTCTTAAGTTTGCGTACCCACATTTTCTGCAGCTTGTCTCTTCAGGATTGTCGGTTCTGTTCTTTGCGTTACATTTTCTGCAGATGTAGATGTCTCCGAAAAGCCTGTTCTCAGCTTCTTCAAACTTCTGTGCCATTTTAGATACTCACCTTATGAATGGAACTCAGTGGGCCGATCTTTAAATAAACTTTAATTTTAATCCACCCAAATCTTCTATATGAATGTTCTTGAGGCCGTGATAGTAGGAATTGTCCAGGGAGTTGCAGAATGGCTGCCAGTCTCCAGCGAAGCAGTAATCACACTAATCCTAACTCAAGGCCTAGGAACAGATCCTGCACAGGCATTAAACGCCTCAATATTTCTGCATACAGGCACAATGATCGCAGCATTCATCTACTTCAGAAAAGAATACATAGAGATACTGAAATACGTCTTCAATCAGGCGGCCCAACCTCGTAAAATCATGTATGGGCCGGAAACCCTGCTTAGAGACGAGAAAGGCCCACTTACAGCCTTCCTGATAATCTCAACTGCTATAACCGGTGTTATCGGCGCATCAATCTACTTCACAGGATTGAAAGCAGCAGTCCAGAACCCCACAGTATTCTACATCCTGATGTCAGCCGCCCTGTTCCTGACCGGGGTGCTCAGACTGTACCAGAACGCTGAAACACGGAGTTATTCCTCGGTAACCCTGAAAGATTCTGTATTCGTCGGATTCCTGCAGGGATTCTCCATAATTCCAGGTGTATCACGTTCAGGTTCCACAGCCTTCGGCTTCCTGTTCAGGGACTTCGACGCCCGCTCCGCATTCCATCTCTCTTTCCTGATGAGCGTGCCAGCAGTCGCCGCCGGAAGCATCGGCCTCGAACTATTCACAGAGTTCTCATTCCAGCCAGTGTACCTCATTGCCTCAGCAGTCTCCGGAGTAGTCGGCTACCTCACAATCGACGCAGTACTGGAAGTCGCAGACAGAGCAGAAATCGCCTGGATATGCTTCGCACTCGGAATATTCGCCCTGCTACCTGCCCTGATCTAAACCGTTTCCCACATCCCTCCCAAAAAGGTTTAAAAATGATAATTCCCGCGTAAAATGCAGGCGATCTACCAATGAACGATGAATACGATCATCTCCCAAAAACGGGAGAACGACAAGTTTTCGAATAACAGTCAAAATCTTCTAAACAGCTCTAATTCTATCGATCGGTCCGCTTCAATTAAGGGGGCCGGGTTCATCCGTTTCTCAGGGAAAATTGATTCCAAGGGACGGATTACTATACCTGCTAGGATCAGAGATAGACTGGGTGTTGAGCCTGGTGAGAAGATTTCACTTCAGATTGAATCAGGGAAAGTAATTCAGCGAGAATTAGAATCTAAGGAGGCTGCCATGAGCTTTATCTCGGAACTTGAAGAGGTCAAGAGATTCAGTTTCGATGGCAAGGTTCTTGAGGTGATTCTCTGTGAGTGATGAAGTTATCAATGATTGTGATCCTGGCGTTGATGATGCTCTAGCATTGATTTATGCTGCTGAAAATTTTGATATCAAGGCTGTTAAAATTACTGCTGGGAACCCTCGCTGAAACAAGGCGTTCAGAATGCCTGCCTCATGAGAGAAAAGCTTGAAGCTAGCTTTGAGATTTATGCTGGTAGTTCAAGTCCTGTAGATAGAGATCTTGAAACTTCAGATTCTCATGGTGGGGGAAAGGGTTTGGAGAATTTAAGCCTTCAGGATTTTCGGCAGATGGAGATGCAATTGAGTTTCTGGAGAGTTTCAAAGGAGATGATGTCGATCTTGTCTGTCTTGGACCTCTTACGAAGATTGCTCGGTGTTTAGATCAGAGCTCTAGTTTCTTAGAGAAATTTGCAAAAGTAACGATAATAGGAGGTGCCTTCAACGTTTCAGGAAATGTGACTCCTTCTGCTGAATTTAATTTCAGTTGTGATCCAGAAGCTGCTGATAAGGTTTTAAGGGCAGAAGGAGAGAAGTTTTTAGTGCCTTTAGATGTACGTAGAAAAGTTAGAGTTGAAGGAGAATTTTTCCAGAACTCAGAGTTCCTGAAAAAACTGGTGAAACCATATAAGAGGTATTGCAGTGAGGAAGAATCGACATCTCCTGTAATGTATGCCCCAGTAGCTATGGTCTTAAGCTCCAAGCCAAGAACAGGAGACTACACCGAAGAAAAACTCTCCGTGATGTCTTCTGAATGTAGAGGCAAACTTATCAAGAACTCAGCAGGCAACCAGTCAAAAATGTTCACAAGAATAGCTAGGGAAGCTCTGAAGACTGAATTCAAAACCTGTTTAAACTCTTGGAAAGCAGAGTTTAATAGAGGCAAGCAAAAATGAGTATTAATTTAGAGAGTTTGAAGGGGACTTATGACAGATATCCTGATAAGTGGGCGAACTGGAAGAAACTGATTGAAGTGGTGAGTGAGACTGCTGAAGAGTTTGGTTTCAGGCAGATTGATCCGCCGAGTATTGAGAGACAGGAGCTCTGGACGGAGAAAGATGAGGACTCCGTTACTGATGAAATGTATGCTTTCACGGATAAAGGAGACAACAAAATTACTTTGGTCCCAGAGCAGACTCCTACGAGGGCTCGACTGATTCAGAAACGAAAAGATCTGAAGACGCCCGTGAAGTGGTACAATACTTCCAAGAGATGGAGATATGAGGATGTTACGCGAGGCCGCGACAGAGAATTCCTTCAGGGCGACTTCGACATCTTCGGAATAGAGAGTGTTGAGGCTGATGCCGAGGTTATTGCTGCCGCAGCAACTATTTTCCAGAAACTAAAGCTGGATGACCGTGTGGAGTTCCTGATAAATGATAGAGAGCTTCTTGAGTCTATTCTTGAGAGTCATGGAATTGAGAATACTGAGGAAGCGATGAAGGTTGTAGATGACAAGGAGAAGTTAAGTAGAGAGGAGTTCCTTGAAGATTTAGAGGAGCGAGGTCTTTCTAGAGATGATGCCGAACAGGTAGACGAACTGACTGATATTTCAGGCCCAATTCTTGGTCAGATCGATGAGTTGCGGGATAAGGCTCCAGAGGAAGTCCAGGACCTAGTTGACAGAATGGAGAGCTTGGGCGAGGCACTTGAATCCTATGGAGTAGCTGAGATGAGCCGCTTCGACCTTTCGATCGTCAGAGGTCTTGCCTACTACACAGGACTTGTTTTCGAGGCATTCGACAGTGAAGGAGAGCTTCGTGCACTGTTCGGCGGAGGCCGGTACGATGAACTTGTTGGAACTTTCGGTGATAGAGAAGTTCCTGCTGTCGGATTTGCCTTCGGTTATTCTACTACGATTGAACTGTTAAAGAAGAAGGACCGGTGGCCTTTCAGCGAGGTTGAAACCGATGTCTTTGTGCTGTCAGTGTCCAAGTCGGTGAGAGATACTGCCCTCGATTATGCAACCAAGTTGAGGGAGAAAGGCCTAACTGTGGAGACGGACTTGGCTGAAAGAGGGTTTGGAAGTCAGTTGGGATACGCTGATGATATCAACGCAGAACGTGTTCTGATCGTGGGGGAACGTGATCTGGAGAATGATGAAGTGACGATGAAGCACATGGATTCAGGTGATGAAGAGGCTCTGGGCAAGAATGAAGTAATCGAACATTTAGAGGAAGAGAATTTAATCTAGTCTTCTAATTCTTCGACTAAATCCTGATAATCGTTTTCAGGTTGAACTTCATAGCCTCTAGGAAGGAATTAAAATTATCGACAAGATGATACGCAGTCTCTGTATCTCCCTCAGATCTCAGGTAATTTACCGCATCTGATAGAGTGGTCTCAAGATTCTCACCTTTCTCAGTCGAATTATTGACAAGAGGCTCTATACCGACACCATCTTCTCTACCTTCGACAGATTCATAGAGATCTTGTTTATCCATAGTGATTTCTTAGTCACAAAAAATTTAAGCATATTCTTCAAGGCTCTTCTGCTTTGCCCTTTCCTCCTCTAGGTAGAAGTTGTATTCTCGGACTATCCAGCGGACCAGAAGGTTGACAACCGCTTCAAAGTTGTTGTCCGATATATCTTTTCCTGCCGGAATCCTATGCGTCTTGGATAGTTCTTTCCTTGAAGAACATCCGCACGCATGCATAGCCTTGTAGACCGGATTACCAGCTTTTGGAGTTTGACTTCCATCATTTTCTGGTTGCTTGCTCACCTTTTTTTCCACTATCTTCTCTGTTTGCTCTTTAACACCTTCTATACCTATTTCCTTGATAATCTGAACGTCCTGATCTCCAAGTCTAGGACCTTCTGAAGTTCTTCCCGGGAGTTTGAGCTTTCTCATAGAAAAAATTTATATATTAAAATTAAGTCTCTTGAGGAATTCGCTCTAACTTTTTATTGTAGAAATCATCCATTGAGTTATGTACTTCGTCCACTAGCTCCTCAAAATTCTCTCTTTTACCTCCCTGACTCAGTTCCATGCCTGCTTGAGCGTAGAAATGAGTTTGCTGCAGGAGATCCTTGATTTCATTCCATCTATCTCGAGCACCCCTCTCTGCCGCTTCTCTATTGGATGTTGAATGGACAGCTATATCTTCAGACTTTTTCTACTGTTCTTTAAGGATTTCTGCTCTTCCAAGCCTATCTTTAATATATTAATTAAGTTCATCCAGAATTTCAAAATTCTCACAAGCTGCATAACCCACCGCCTCCATTAAATTAGCGCTGTAATCCTTATGTCTGTTAAGTATGTTGTAGATCCGGTCATCTACTGAATTACTAGACTCCAGATCGATGGCAGTTATATCTCCTTCAAAATCCATAACAAACAACTAGAAGAAAATCTAAAACAGTAACTAGACAGTAACATCATTATCTCTATGTTTCCATCTTTTTTTTGGTAATCCCTACTCAGCTCTTCTCTGATGCTTTTAGCTACTTTTATAATGTGATTGTATAGATCCATGACTTTCCTTCCCCCATTCATCATCAGGAACTTCACCTTCTTCGAGGAAATATTCAATTTTTTCGATATGAGTATTCATATTCTTTAACGGCTCTAAAACATGTCTTTCTTCCTACCTGTTGAAATTTCTCGTATTATCCTCTATACTGTCAAGCTCCTGATAAAGGACAACGATGTTACCTTTTATGTCGTTCAATTCTCTGCCGGCTTCATTCATTACTGAGACAGCCTTGTCTTTATATCGATCTACATCTTATCGTCCCTTTGATAACTTCGAAGCACCTTTTAATTTGCCGCCTGCGTCTTTGCACAAGTACATTACTGCAATCAGGCAGAAACTCAGTTCTATAATATTCTCCACTTCGTGCTCCAGTCTTTCCGAGTCAGTCAAGAAAGCCTTTAGATCACCATACTCATTCTCCAAATCCTCTATCAAACTCTAACTTTTTTGTAGATCTCTAGATAAGTTCATATCCTCATGTGTAACATTTACGTCTTCCTCTCCATTCACTGAATCAAAAATTTTCTTTGCATAGATTATCTCTGACTTAGCATCTTCCAAATATTCTTCTGCTTTCTCATTTACATTATCTGTTTCCGGCTCAGAGAGTTCAATGTCGTCTTCAACATGATCTTCCAACCTTTGCTGGAACTCTTCATCAAATTTCTCTTGACTTACCATATCTTGATTAAGCTTTAACTGATTTAATTATTGAGGGCTCGGAGAGATTATGTCATACAAAATCGGGCTAGTAGGAAAACCGTCCGTCGGAAAAAGTACTTTCTTCAATGCAGCTACGATGAACTCAGTAGATGAAGGAAATTATCCTTTCACCACTATAGATCCATCAGTGGGAGAGGCCTATGTGAGAGTTCAATGTGCTGCACCGGATTTCGATGAAGACTGTGACCCAAGAGTCGGTTTCTGTCATGATGGAACAAGACACGTACCCGTCAAGCTTGTGGACATCGCAGGACTGATTCCGGGAGCGCATGAGGGTAAAGGACTGGGTAATAAGTTTCTGTCGGATCTTAACGAGGCAGATGTCCTTATACATATTGTTGACTTCTCCGGAGAGACAGATATCGAAGGAGAGCCGACTGAAGGCCATGATCCAAGAGAAGATATCGACTTCTTGGAAGAGGAACTGGATATGTGGTACCTGGAGATACTGGAGAAAGGGATCGAGAGATACGAGACTAAACATAATAAGAAGGATGTGAAGCTTGAGGAAGAACTTGCAGAACAGATGTCTGCATTTAAGACGAATAAGAATCAGATTAAACAGATAATTTTAAAGGAGGAGCTTGAATTAGATCCCGGTACCTGGAAAGAAGAAGATCGAAGACAGTTGGCGAGAAGCATCAGGAAAGCTACGAAGCCGATGATTATAGCAGCCAACAAAATGGATGCTGAAAAAGCTCAAGAAAACTGGAAAAAAATTACTTCAGACTCAGAATACGAACACCTTGATTTCGTTCCTGCTTCGGCACATGCTGAAAAGGCTCTGAAGAATGCAGCAGAACAGGATGTAGTGGATTATTATCCAGGAGACGATGACTTCGAAATCTTGGCAGATGAATTGCCGGAGGAAAAGAAGCAGGGATTGGAGAAAATTAGAGGCTTCATGCAGGAGTATGGAGGTACTGGAGTTCAGAAAGCACTGGAAGAAGCGCTTTTCGAGGAGCTTGGTGTCATGGCAGTATTTCCCGGCGGAGCAGACGGATTGGGAGACGAACACGGAAACATTTTACCTGACTGCTTTCTGGTAAATGAGAACTCTACTGCTGAGGACTTCGCCTACACAATCCATTCGGATCTGGGGGAAGGATTCCTTCATGCGATGGATTGCAGAGAGAACAGACAGATAGGATCCGATCACAAACTGGAACACAGAGATGTTATTGAAATTGTCTCAGCTAATCAATAGGAAAGAAAGAGAGTGAAGTGGAAATCAGAAATCAAACCGGCCTCTAGTTATAATTTCTTCTAGCTTTTTCCTGCCGTTTGGTTCTACCTGCATGTCTTCATCCAGATTGCTTTCGTCTCCTTTTCCTCCTACTGCAATCATTGCTTGTACTGTAAATTACTCTGGAATATCCATGGTTTTTCTCGCTTCTTCGTAATCAAATCCCTGCATTCCAGGTGCTACCAGATCCCTGTCAGCGGCTTCAAGGGCAAGATTCTCCCATGCTGCTCCTGAGTCGAATGAATGAGTTCTGGCCTCTTCCCCATTATGGTCAAAAGTCTGCTTTGAAACCACCAAAACTAGAGCAAAGCATTCTTTCGCCCATTCCCTGTTGAAATCGTCTAAGAGATTCAGGAAATCATACCTCTGCTCGTCTTCATGTGTTGGATACAAAAATCTCCAGTGCTTATTATTATAACTGGACGGAGCCCAGCGAGCAGCCTCAAAAAGCGCCTTCAAGTCTCCTTCAGTCATTTCACGAGTTAAAGCTCTTGGAGACCATCTCTCAATGAAAAGTGTGTTTATGTCGTGGTTTGGATGATGGAATCGTGGGGATCTATATCTCCTGACGTCATAAACTTTACTTTACGTGTACAGATTAAAGAAATGGGGTTCTTGAGATTTATCCTATTACTGAGAGGTAATCAGTTTAATTATGCGATTAACACATGGAAGCTTTAGAGTTGTTTCTGCTATTTTCTACATGATTAATAAGCCAGGTTGGCACATAACTATTGAAAACTGAAGTAGAGATACTGGAGCATTTAACAAGATTTATGCGTCATACTCTGTTTTTGGTTAAGGCTTGGCCTATCTAAGGTTCTTACTAACTTTTAAATATCCATTCACTGCTCTAGGTTAGAAAATTAAGCAGGTTGCTTTGTTTATTTTAAATCCTTAATCATACATTTTGTGCGCTGTGTCAATATCAACGATATCGGTAACAACCACCTGCTCATCCTCGTTGACAATGTAGAACGCAGCGTAGCTCCTGGATATATGCATCCTGTAGACTTCTTCGCCATTAACCGTTACTTTTTCCCGATCTCCAGACTGAGCTTTGGGTGTTGGATAGGGTTCTTCTTTCAGTTTACCCAGATTATCTTTAATTATAGACTGAGTCTTCTCAGCCTGTGAGTTGAGAAAGTCAGCAGCATGTACATCGATCCTTACTTCATACGTCATCTAGGCTCACTGTCTCAAGATCTCCGTCCTTTGCCTTTCTAGCCTTTGAAGCTACCTGGTTCTTCATAGCCTTAACATGAAGCTTTTCAAGTAGTTCGTCCCAGGTCTGACCTGGCTCTTTCTCTTTACCAAGTTCTTTCCAGGTTTCTTCAGAGACCGGAATTCTCTTCGTCGCAGACATAACAATACTGTAAGCGTTGTAAAGATTTAAAAGATTTAACATAGTATTCTGTGAGACTAAATAATTAACAAACTGAGAATTTTTCTCAAGAGAAGTATACCCAGAAACTGATCTGAAGTTAAAAAGTTAAGTTTGCGGGGGACACGCCTTAGGCGTTTTGCTTGGTTTTAATTCGTTTGTTAAGGCATTTAGCCTATCTAAACATTCTAATTAACTTTTAAATACCTATCTATAGACAAAGGTTAGAAAATTAAGTCGCTGATTATTTGTCGATATCTCATTTCAAAGTTTGGCATTCTCTCCAGGAATCGATTCCAGAAATAAGGGAAAATTTATGTTTTAGGATTTTATTTCGTCTATCGCGTCCTGGAGTTTATTTGGCTGAAATCCTATGATGGCTTCGTCACCTATGAATGTTTGAGGTACTCCTCTTTGGCCAGTTCTCTGAATCATTCTTTTGGCTTGTTCTTCATCTTTTCCGACATTGTGTTCTTTGTAGTTATGATCGTTCTCATCAAGCCATTCTTTGATAGCTCGAATCCAGGCTTTGTTCATCTTGTTTGAACAGTGATTCCTCTACTTCAAAAGCTTTACCAACGGCGACGCATCGCGGAAACAGCCAGAAAGCTGGTTACTACTGGTTACAGAAGTTACAGATAATTATTTGAAGCGGATAAGATCCGGTTTGCATGGAGGTTGTAGCCACGGGCGCGTGCGTCGCGGGAAACAACCTCCTACCAATATGGCGATTTCTGTTTGTTTGCATGCAGCTTACCTACGACATAGAAACTGTAATTGTATGTTTAAGAGGCTAGTGTAATGCCTGTATCAGCTTCTCTGTAGGATTGATCGGCTGTGGTAGTTGGTTCCAGTATTCCCTTCATTGTATCTATGAGTTCAGATTCCTCATATTCTATATCTGTAACCTGATGGTTTACTGAGGTTCTGTATCTATCACTTCCTGTTATTTGGGCTTCTTCTGGTGTCCACTCGCTTTCTATATCTAGAACGACTTTGGTGTGGCGTTCGTCTCTGTTCATCCTTACAGTTGCAGTGCCATCTTGTTCCATCAGGCTGATATAATCTGCTTCATCTAAGGCTCTAAGCCTTGTTTTTGTTTCATCGTCAAGTTCATCATAGTCATTAATTGTCTCTGTTCTGAACTCGTTTCCATATGGATTAGGAACGTCCATACCATGATCTTCCAAAGTATCTTGGTAAGGCATAAGCTCTAGGACTCCTCTATCAATCATTAACTCGTTTTGACTTCTGAAACTACCATTTTGCTCAAATGTGGTCGAGCCATCTTCAACTTCTACAGGATCGCTCCCTGAGTCAGAGCTTCCAAATGGATCGTTATATGCTTCAAGATAACTTGAGGTCTGATTCAAATTTTCCAACAATCCGATTCCAGTGTTATCACCTGGATCATTATTTCTTCCGTAGTCCGGTACTAAAGCGCTAATAAGACCGCGAGTTAAAGCATTATAGTCTCCATCTTCAGTGGAGACTGCAAAGGAATCTTCACCTGATTGCACAATTTGAGAAACCGCCTGATTAATAACCTGTTCGAGGTCTTCAGAGGAAGATCCTACAGCTTCTTCTGCAGTTAGTCCCTCTAGATTTTCAGCTATTGCCTCAGGATCTTGAGGCAGTCCGCCGTCGAAATATAAATCATCATCTAAACTATAGATAGAATCATCATCCTCTAAGTAACTATCATTCGAATTTTCACTTTCGTAGCTTATCTCATCCATTAAATCTGAAGTATTATAGTTATCGAGAAAACCAGCGTCTAGACTCTCTTCATGACTTTCCTGTCTGATAGAAGTAACCCTTACATCGTCCAATGAAGCATCTGTTACCCTGACAAAATCATCTTCATAGAGACGCTGGAACGTAGAAGGATTATCTTGAATGTACTGACGGTCTATTTGAGGATTTCCGTCCATGAAAAGATCCATAATCTCGACTATTCCTAGATCAATACTTCCAGATTGATCTCTCATTAAAGCCATAGGGTTATTAGGGTCTAGACCTATCTGTCTGCCGTATCGCTCAACTAATTCTTCCATAGCTGCCGGAATTTCCAAGTCTCCCGAACCGAGATCTACATCGACAGGGAAAGAAATGTTCAACATACCGTGATTACTACTAACTTCCACATCTGAAGAGCCAACATCTATATCAAAAACCTCAGTTAGATCAAAACCTGTGTTTCTCCCTCTTCCATCATACTCCAGAGAAATCTCTGCTTCATATCCGTTTAAATCTATCAGTCCATTCAGCTGCTCTAATTCTCGCTGTGAGAATGAATCAAGATCTCCATTTCCGCTAAGCAGATTCACTAACTGTCTCCTATCGGGTGAACGTTCGTCGAAGTCGAACTGTGTGAGATAACCCATCAGGGTAAGTTCATCGTCATCAACCATCCCCATTTCCTCTGCTAGCCTTAGGTCCTGCTCAAAGGCATCGCTGTCTCCATTGTATTCATTTTCAATCACTTCATACTTTGACTCATATTGCATGAAGATTTCAGGTATAGAAGTTGTTAGTTGAGGAGTAGAAATCTCTCTTCTGTCAATATTTTCTGACATGGAAATTATTTCATCTCTGCTCAGTTGCTCTCCATCAGCTTCGATTCTAAATCCGTATGTTTCCCCTATCTGCCGAGGATTGACTAAATGTTCAGGTGTTCCTACTCGTGCCTCTTCTCCCCAGCTGCCATTTTCTTGGAGAACCCACCATTGTAGGTCTCGATAATCTCCCAATTCAGGTATATGTCTATTTATTCCGAAGAATTCTTCACCAGCTATTTCTGCCGTAAAATCTGTTTCTATAAGATTGTTTCTCTTAATTTCTTCATCATTTTCTCTTCCTATTCTTGGATTTCCAATATCCTCTATACCCTCCGTCCTCATTTGGCTATCAGCAAATCTATCCTTAACCTCAACTTCATTCAACTCAGGATTGTTTAGAGATCTAATCGCGAATGGGTGATTGGTCATACCTAAAGTATTTCTCAACCATTGATTGACCTTATAACGTATATTATTTACAGCTTCCTCAAGCTCATCGTCTCCATCCTCTATTAGCTCCATTCCATCTATTACATTCTCCAAATCCCAAGAGCTTCTAGGTTCATAAGCTCTGGGCTGATTATTGTTTTCTACGTCAACATCTACAGGTCTATCCATCGAAATCACCTTCATAGAATATTCCTTCTTGGCCGTTTACCTCTACCGTGGCAGTAGTTCCTTGATCTATCGCAATGCTGCCATTATCGTCGTAACTTGTCTCTATAGCGGTTGCGCCTATCATCGGTATTTCTCTCTCATCAGCTACATTTGCGGCGTGACTTGCTACACCGGATTCATATGCTACTATTGCCTCCGCGCCTTCAGCTCTCACTTCTATGTTGGGGTTTAGAGTTGGCGATACCAGAATATAATTTTCGAGTTCCTGGTCCAAATCTTCTAGGCTTTGCTCACCTCTCATCTCGTAGCCTAATCCATTGTCTCTTGGATTTGGCACAGCATCGTCGATTACCAGTGCAGGACCTGTATATCTACCTTCGCCCGCAACTATATCTGTTTGACCTATAAGCCTTTCTTCATCTACATCTGAAAGATCAAATAAAGCGTCATCGAAGTTGTTACCTGTTTTCGGCCTTGCTTGAACTATATAGACGCCTTCGTCTCTGTTGAGAACAAATTCAATATCCATAGTCTGACCGTAGAAATCTTCTATATCCTTGCCTGTTTCTGCAAGCATTCTTATTTCATCACTATCCAGAATGTGTTCTTCATTATCTTCTATTTCTTGACCTGATCTTCTGTAGGTAAACTGGCTTCTTACTT
>CAZSAB010000020.1:0-13943 GCA_964604885.1 uncultured archaeon | reverse complement strand
TCATAAAATCAGCAGGCAAAACAAAGATACTGTTCTACAACACCACAGTAAACCTGGTTCTTAACGTAGCGCTTAACGTAGTCCTAATCCCGATCTACGGAATAGTAGGAGCGGCAGTAGCAACAGCAGGATCCACCATCGCCATGAACCTACTGCTCACAGCGGAAGTCTGGAGATACGAGAAAATAAACGCCTTCTCCACAAACATGCTCAAAACAATCCTCGCCGGACTAACATCACTGGGAATAACCTACATCATCTTCAAACAAATCTTCCCAATAACCCCTTACTGGGCACTCATACCAGCAGGAATACTCTTCTTCACAGTCTACACAGTAATATTCGGAAAGATAGGTGGATTAAAGGAATACGACAAAGAAATAATCATCACTACAGGACGGAAAATAGGTTACGAAGATGAAATTCAAAAACTACTATCAATACTAGCCTGATAAGAGATTATAAACATCATAAAAAATACCTACAAAGAAATAGGATATCCCAATGGATAAAATAATAACAGAAGAGAAGGTTATCATGCGAGATGAAAATTCTTTTTATAGGTCTAGGATCTATAGGTAAAAGGCACCTGCGGCTACTGAACGAGATGAAACCTGATGCAGAGTTTATAGCCTATAGAAGTAGCAGAAACGAGAAGGATTATCCAGCAGAAGTAGAAGAGTACTTTGATATCCAAACGGCTCTTGAACAAGACCCCGATATAGCTTTCATAACCAATCCCACTAGCGAACATATAGATTACTCCCTTAAATGCGCAAGAAACGGCTGTCATCTGTTCATTGAGAAGCCTTTATCCCATAATTTAGATCAGACAGATACTCTACAGGAGATTGTAGAAGAACGTAACTTGGTTACAATGGTAGGATATAATCTCAGATTCCATCCTGTCATAAACACGATTAAAGACAAAATTAGTGAATTAGGCGAAGTTTATTACGCAAGAGCAGTCTCCTCTTCCTACCTTCCTGGGTGGCGGCCTGAACAGGATTACAGAGAAAGCTATAGTGCAAAGGAAGAACTAGGAGGTGGCGTGGTTCTAGATTTGAGCCATGAAATCGATTACCTCAGATGGATATTCGGTGATGTCGAAAATATAAAATCAGTGACCGGCCAATTCAGCCACCTCGAAATAGAGACAGAAGATCTATGCGAAGCTATAATTGATTTTGAAAAGATAACCTGCAGCCTTCACCTTGACTACTTTAGGAAAGATCCTGAGAGAAAGATAGAGGTGATAGGAGAGAACGGATCAATTATCGGCGACCTAATTGAGAACGAAGTTCAGGTCAACATAGAAGGTGAAAGGGAAGAAACTGAAAAATTCGATATAGACCGCGATTTCACGTACAAGAAGGAACTTCAGCATTTTCTAAAAAAAGTGGAGCAGAACAAAGAAACTGACGTTGATGTTTTAGAAGGAATAAAAACTCTTGAACTAGCAAATAGAATTAAGGAGGATAGCAGATGGAAGTCTTAGTTACTATATGTGCGAGAGGTGGATCTAAAGGAGTACCGAGAAAAAATGTCAGAGAAGTGGGAGGAAAGCCCTTGATCGCACACGCTATTGAGGACGCAAAGAGCTGGAAGCGGGACTGCGATATAATTATCTCTAGTGATGACAAGGAGATAAGAGAAACTGGAGAAAAATATGGTGCGGAAGTCCTGTTTGAAAGACCGGAAGAATTAGCGACTGACGAATCCGGAAAACTGCCGGCCATAAAACATGCATTGAAAGAGACGGAAAAGGCTAAATCGAAAGAATACGATATTGTAATAGATTTGGACTCCACGGCACCTTTAAGAAAACCTAAAGATATTGAAAGAGCATTCCAAAAACTAACAGATACTGACGCCCAAAATGTCTACTCGGTATACGAATCCGACAAAAATCCTTACTTCAACATGGTGGAATTAGAAGAAGATGGTTACGCCCACCTATCTAAGAATTTATCTGACAAATTCCTGAGGAGACAGGACACGCCCAAAGTTTATGGAATGAACGCTGCAGTATACGTTTACGAAAAGGACTTTCTCCAAAGTACAGACAGCATACATGGAGAAAGGACCAAAATAATAGAGATGCCTGAAGAGAGATCAGTTGATATAGATACTCCTAAAGATCTAAAATTCGCTAAATTTCTCATGGAGGAAACAGAATGACAGTAGACTTATTCAATCTAGAAGGTAAAACAGCTATAGTAACCGGTGGTGCAGGACTTCTGGGCGAGTCCATGTGCAGAGCACTTCATGAGTACGGTGCAAATGTGGTGATCGCAGATGTAGATGAGGAGGCATCAAGTAAACTTGAGGATGAACTAGGAGAGGGTTGCAAGTTTGTTAAAACAGATATAACCTCCGAGAAATCTATAGAATCCACAATAGAAGATGTGGAAGAGAAATTTGGAGCCGTAGATATCCTAGTGAATAACGCTTACCCTAGGAACGAGAAATACGGATGCAAGTATGAAGATATAACCCTAGAAAGCTGGAAGGAGAACATAGACCTACATCTAAACGGCTATTTCAATATCACAAAAAAAGTGAGTGAGAGAATGATGGAAGAAGAGAACGGAGTAATCATAAACACCGGGTCGGTCTACGGAATTCAGGCGCCAGATTTTGATATATACGAAGATTTGGACATGACGAGCCCCGCAGAGTACTCAGCAGTTAAGGGGGGCATCCTCAACTTCACAAGATATCTTGCCTCTTATGTTTCAGATTACAACATAAGAGTAAACTCTATCAGTCCTGGAGGGGTTTTCAACAATCAAAAAGAGGAATTTGTAGAAAACTATGAAAATGAAGTGCCGTTAGGACGGATGGCAGAACCAGAAGATATTCAAGGAGCAATAGTATTCCTAGCATCAGACGCTTCCAGTTATGTGACCGGACATAACCTTGTCGTAGACGGAGGGTGGATTGTAAAATGACGACTCTAGATTTCGAGAAATTAACGGGAAAATCCTCAACGTACATCATCGCAGAAGCCGGAGTAAACCACAACGGAGATATAGAAAAAGCCGAGAAGTTAATTGATGTTGCCAAGAATGCTGGAGCTGACGCAGTAAAATTCCAAACCTTTAATGCAGAAAATCTAACGTCTAAAGAGGCTTCTAAAGTAGATTATCAGAAAGAAGAAGACAAAGATGACGGCCAGTACGAGATGCTGAAAGAACTGGAGCTGACCAAGAAAAACTTTGAAGAACTGAAAGATTATGCCACCGAGAAAAATATAACTTTCCTGTCGACTCCCTTCGAGAAGCGAAGCGCCGATATTCTCGAAAATCTTGGAGTTGAAGCATTTAAGATAGGTTCAGGAGAGATCACAAACATCCCTCTTCTAAGACACATAGCAAAGAAGGGTAAACCCATCATCCTATCAACCGGTATGTCTGACCTCGGCGAGGTAGAGGAAGCTGCAGATGTCCTGAAACAAGAAAATGCAGAATTCGTGCTACTACACTGCGTTTCGAACTATCCTACAAGACCTGACGAAGTCAACCTGAGAGCGATGGACACACTGAAACAGGCCTTTGATGTACCTACCGGGTTCTCAGATCACACAACGGACACGCATATTCCTGTAGCGGCAGTAGCCCGAGGAGCAAGAGTAATAGAAAAACACTTCACGCTCGACAAATCTCTTGAAGGCCCGGATCACAAGGCCTCTCTAAGACCTGAAGAACTAGAAGAGATGATAAAAGAAATCAGAGAGACAGAAAAAGCACTAGGCGATGGCGTTAAGAAACCTGTAGAAGGAGAACTTCAAACATCAAAAGAGGTAAGGAAGTCTATTGTGGCAGGGAGAACCCTGAAGTCAGGAGATGTAATCACAGAAGACAAAATTTCTGTGAAAAGACCAGCAATCGGAATATCTCCAAAGCATCTAGAAAAGGTTTTAGGACGAGAGGCTGGCGAAGATATAGACGAAGATGAAATTATAACTTGGGGTAAGCTAGATGGAACATAAAAGAAAAATCTGTGTTTACACAAGCACGAGAGCAGACTATGGTTTATTAAAACCTGTTCTTAGAAGAATTCAAGATTCCGATGTCCTAGAGCTGCAATTAATAGTTTCAGGCACCCATCTCCTCGAAAGATTTGGTAAAACAAAAGATCAGATAATTGAAGATGGATTCCAAATAGAAAAAGAAATTAAACTGGAAATACCAGAGGAAAAGACCTCCAAGATGGTAAATTCAATAGGTAAAGGTATCTTGAGAATTAACGAAAGTATTCAAGATCTCAAACCAAACATATCGTTAGTTCTGGGGGATAGGTACGAAATCCTAAGCTTTGCAATTGCTTCATCCTATAATAAAATTCCTCTAGGCCACATTCACGGAGGAGACAAAACACAGGGGGGTTTTGATGAATATACCCGACATGCAGTCACAAAGATAGCTCATCTACATTTCCCTGCAACCAAAGAAAGCGCTGAAAGGATTAAGAAGATGGGAGAGGATCCTGATAAAATATTCAATGTTGGATCTACTTCTGTAGATACCATAAAAAATACAGATATAGAGAGTGAAGGAGAAATCAGGGAAAAATTCGATATACCGAAGGGAAAAGATTTATTCTTGTTTGTGCAGCATCCCGTAAGCACTTCACCTGAATCTTCAGTGGAAGAATTCGAAGAGACCCTTAAAGCCTTGAATAAATTCTCAGGTAAGAAGATAGGGATATACCCAAACATGGATCCTGGTGGAACCCAAATAATAGAAAAAATCGAGGAAGAGGATAGTATAGATTGGTACGAAAATATTACATTCGAAGAATATTTAGGCATATTATCGATTGCTGATGTCATGATAGGTAATTCTAGCAGTGGTATAATCGAAGCACCATACTTCAATCTGCCAGCAGTCAATATAGGGCCTAGACAGAAAAATAGAACTCAATCAAACAACGTTATCGACGTAGATTACGAAGCCAACGAAATAGAACAAGGTATTGAGAAGGCTCTGAAGAACCAAGATTTCAATGAAAGAATCCAAAACTCGAAACATCCATATGGGGATGGAAGTGCCAGCAAAAAAATTGTACAAAATCTCAAAGAAATAGAAATAAATGATGAGTTACTAAATAAACAAATTGAGTATTAGTATGAAAGGAGAAGAAAGATTCGATAATTGGGAGAAACCTGAGATTGAAGATGGGGAGCTTACAGAATATAATTGGCTAGTCCAAGGTTCTGATAAACTCAAATTAGGAGATTATACAGATATCGGAGCGTTTACATACATCAATGCTTCTAAAGAGGTTAAAATTAGAAAAAATGCTCAGATAGGATCCCATTGCTCTATTTACTCGAAATCAACTATAGATGGGAAAGAAGGAAAAGTTGTTATAGGAGAAAATGCAAAGATAGGATCCCATACAACAGTCATGCCGGGAGTGGAAATTGGTAAGAATGCCGTGGTAGGAGCGCATAGCTTTGTTAATAAGGACGTGCCTTCTGGTTCGAAGGCTTATGGAACTCCTATCGAAATAAAGGAGGAAGATTAGTTATGGAAGTACCTTTGTTTGAAATTCATTCAGATGCAGACGATATTGAGGCCGTAAGAGAGGTTATAGAACGCGGTAGCTACTGGGCCAACGGGCCCGAAATAGAAGAATTTGAGAAAGTGGTTTCAGATTATCTCAACACAGATTATTGTTCAGCACTTAACTCAGGCGGTTCTGCGGGTTACGCAGTCTTGAAAGCTCACGGAATTGGTGAAGGAGATGAAGTTATCGTTCCTTCCTTTACTTTTGTGGCTACAGCTTTCTGGCCGCTCCAGGTTGATGCCAAACCGGTTTTCGCCGATATAGAGGAAGAAACTCTTGGTCTGGATCCTGAAGATGTTAGAGATAAGATCACTGAAGATACGAAAGCGATTTATCCAATTCACTATGGCGGAATGCCGTGCAAAATCAGAGAACTGAAGAAGGTTGCTGAGGAACACAATATTGTACTTATTGAAGATGCCGCTGAAGCCTTTGGAGCAAAGCTTGATGGTAACATGATTGGAACCTTCGGAGATTCTGCCGTCTTGAGTTTTTGCCAGAACAAGATTTTTTCGACAGGGGAAGGTGGAGCCGTAGTTACAGATGACGGAGAAATCCAGGATGAGATTGAGTTAGTCAGATCCTACGGGCGAAAAACAGAAGGAGATTATTTCTCAGGAGAAAGTAAGTTAGACTACGTTAAGCCCGGACAGAACTTACGTATGGCTACGATGAACGCCGCACTTGGAATCTCTCAGATGAAAAAAGTAGATAAGTTGATAGAAAAAAGGAGAGAAAAAGCAAAGTATCTCAACCAGGAGCTAGATAAAGTTGACGGCGTAAAAGTTCCTGAAGAGCCCTCGAAAGAATACTTTGCCGTCTATCAGCTTTACACTATTAGAGTGCCTGAAGACATCAGAGACAACCTGATGGATCATCTAGATCAAAATGGCGTGGCCAGTAAAATTTACTTCGAGCCAGTACACCACTACTCAGCATTCGAGGAAATAGAAACCTCCTCGCTAGAAACAACAGAAAAGATCAGCAAAAAAGTCCTGTCTCTACCTATTTACCCAGATCTAGATATGGAGAGGATGGATTATATTATCGAAACTGTAAAAGGGTTCTTTGAAGGTGAGGATATATGAGAGCTGTAGTTACGGGCGGCGCCGGATCTATAGGTTCAGAGCTCTGTGGGTATCTGTCTGATAAATACGATGATGTGGTCGCTCTTGACAACAACATCAACGAGCTCACCAGCCTCGATAGGGAAAATGAGGGCATAGATATAGCTAATATCGATGTAAGAAATCTTGAAGTCCTAAAGAATTTTCTGAAAAGCTCAGACCATGTATACCACGTAGCGGCCTTAAAGCACGGACCGAGTTCAGAAAACTTCCCTATAACTACCTACGAAACCAACGTGAAAGGAACTGAAAACATTGTACAGGCAGCAAAGCACAACGATATCGAGACTTTAGTAAATATCAGCACCAACAAGGCTGTAGAATCATCTAACGTTATGGGTGCTACGAAGCTAATAGGAGAAAGAATAGCCTCAAATGCAGGTTTCTGTAATGTCAGATTCGGGAACGTCGCAATGAGCAACGGAGCTGTCATACCGTACTTCCGAAAATTGGCAGAAGAAGGTGAAGATCTGCCAGTAACCTCTCCAGAAATGACACGATTTTTCATATCCAAGGCAGAAGTAGTGAAAAGAATCTATGAGGTATCAGAGCTCTCGGACGGAGGAGAAACCTTTGTAATCAAGATGCCTTCACTCAGGTTAGATCACATAGCCGAGTTCTTCGAGGAAAAATACGATGTTGGCAGAAAGATAGTAGGTATGCGACCAGGAGAAAAGAAACACGAGGAATTAATGACCAAGTACGAATCAGAGACCTGTAGTGAAAATGAAGAATTTTTCATCATAGGAAGCGAAGACAAAAGAGACGACCAAAATACAGAGAGGTCGTCAGAAGAAGCGGTTAAAGATAAATCAGAGTGTTTTAACTTCCTAGAAAATCTTATACAGGATTAGAGTCATTTATAACCTAAGTCAGCTAATCTATCCTTTATCTCTTCCGACTTCATCTCTGACGAAGTACCTATAGTGTTCTCATTTGACTCAATATGCTTTCTTCCTTGATATTCAGTGGTTAACCAAGCACTTGAATCAAAGTATCTATATGAACATTTCTTGGATGGCCATATATCCCTCTCTCTAAAAGCTTCGCCATGGTCCGCACTTACAACAGTCTTTCCATTTAATTCATCAACCAAGTTTCCTACGCTTTCAAGAGCTATTTCTAGTGTTTCATTATAAGCTTCTCGAACTGGTTTTACGTCTATCTCACTAAATGCCCGCCTTTTGAAAATAGATTTTATTTCCCTTTCGTCTTTGATAACGCCTCCTCCAGTAAAACCTCCCGTCTCTACGTTCTCTGATGCAGACCCTAAATATGGAGTATGAGGTTGCACAAACCAAGATATAACCCTTTTGTTCGGATATTTTTTTGGCTTCCACAGTTTTCTCCTTCACTACTTCCGGCATAGCAGTACCTTTTTCCCCGTTCCAATCTTCTTCCCATAATCTAATTACGTCAGCAAACTCTGCCTCTATATTCTCCAAGTTGGGATTGCCTGAGACAATTACTGTATCAGGAAAACTTTTTCCTTCAAATTTTTCTCTAACCACTCAACAGTCATCGATGCTTTGGAAGCCTTCTTTTCAAGATCTCCCTTAATTTCGTTCAGATCTTCGAAGGCATCATGTCTACAAGCATCTAAGATAACTAAGTTATCCCAGTCCTCCTTCATAACATCTACTCGTTCACGAGATCTAAGAACATTTACCTTACGGTTAAGATACTGCGGTCCTTTCCAATAAACTATTTCACTAAACTCTCTCTTTTTTTTATAGGATTCTTAATACCTTTGATTATCTGATCAAGAGAATACATAACAGTACATCACTCCTCTATGAGTTCTTTAATCTCTTTTTGACTGAGTTTTTCCTCGTTTTCTGAGGATACAACTATTTTTTCCGTATCCTTGAATCCTTCTATCCCTGTGTGGTTCAGCATCTCGCTTGTCGAGCTGTCCGGTGGGATGGCGTACATGTCGTCGTTCTCCTTGGCACGGGCAGCTTCCTTCTCAGTCATTATGTGTTCATGGAAGGTTTCTCCAGGCCTCTTCCCTATTATCTCTATCTCCACATCTTCAGGGTCTCTGCCATACTCTGGAGCGTAAATCTCGATCATTGCTTCCGCTAGATCCTCAATCCTGATGGCCTCCATCTTCCTCAGGAAGATCTCTCCGCCATTAGCGTGCTCCAGTGCACCCATGATAAGCTCCGAGACTTGGTCAAAAGTAAGGAAGAAACGGGTCATCTTCCTGCTAGTCAATTTTATCTTGCCTTCCTCTCGGATCTGTTTCTTGAAAAGGGGGACAACCGACTGGGATGAATCAATCACATTTCCAAATCTTACCGATGAGAAGGTGATATCTCTATCCCCCTTATGTGCGTTGCCGGCCGAGAAAAGCTTCTCCCCTACAAGCTTCGTAGCTCCCATCGTGTTAGCGGGATGAACAGCCTTGTCGCTACTTGTAAACACCAGATCATCCACATTATTATCTATAGCACAATCCACAACATTCTGAAGACCTACAACATTTGTTTTAACGGCCTCAAAAGGGTTATACTCCGAAATATCTACATGCTTCATCGCAGCGGTATGGATTACAATATCAACGTCTTCCATCGCCCTATCTAGTCTATCTTTATCCCTGATATCTCCTAATAGAAATCTTGCTCTCGAGTCATCTATCTGGGACTTAGCCTTTGAGAGGCGGGGTTCATCATTATCTAGGATTCTAACTGTTCCAGCATCATTATCAAGAAAATTTTTAGCCAAATTCCTTCCTACAGAACCCGCACCACCGGTGATTAGAATCTTCTTTGAATCTAAGTCCATAGGATTTATAGAAACATCCAAGCTTAATAGTTTATAAGGGAACATGAAGAGAGAGATTTTCAAGATTGCGGATAAGTTAGAATTAGGAAAGGAAATTATCAGAAAGTACGATAGCCTAAAATTTGATAATTCTATCTACAAACGAATAGAAGATATAGAAAAAGAACAGGATAAAGGAGTAATTCTAATTCCGATCGAAGGCACCCCTCTCAACTATTACAGAGGGGGGGTCATAGCTTCAATATTCAAATCAAAAGGATATACTCCTTTGATTTTATCTCACCGAAATCTTGGTAGGGTATACCAACAATCTCCGAAGTTCCATGAAGACAATGTTCAAAAAAAGATCAGAGAATACAGGATGGAACTCATTTTAGAAAAATTTAATTCAGATTATAGAAAAACTGAGGAATTTTTAGACAAAGGTTATGAATCTCCAAATTTATCGCTAGAGAAGAAAAAATATAGAGATCTAAATATAGATAGAGTAGCGAAAGCGACGTCCAGAAAATATTTCAGAAAATTCAATATAGATCTAGAGAAATCTGAACACAAAGAGGTCTATAAAGATTTTAAGTTGGCAGCAGCTAAAATAGCAGACGTATGCCATAAAATTATAGAGGAAAGAGACGTCAAAGCAGTCTTAGTCCACGATGCAGTATACCTAAATAGGATTTACGGAGAGGTCTGTGCTAATGCCGATATACCTTCCTACTCATACGGAAGAGGTTATAGAGATAAGACGCTAATTTTCGGAAACTATGAAAATAGAGTGCCTCATCCACAGTTCACAAGAACAGATACTATAGACGAATATTTAGATAAAAGCCTATCTCAAAATCAGGAGAATAAAATCGAAAGCATAATGAAAGGTAGAGCTGATGGAGGTGCTGTAAGAAGCGATCTTATCTCGAAAGCTGATGAGACAGTAGATTCTAATTCAAATAGAACATTCGCTATTTTCACAAATTTAATGTGGGATGGCTCTCTAGAAACAGAAGAAAACCTTTTCGAGACACCTTTTGAATGGTTGAAATCAATCTTGACCTATCTGGAAGATAAAGATGTAAAAGTTATATTAAAGACCCATCCAGCTGAAGCTGATAGAATTACGAATGAGACTGTAATGGATTGGCTAGAAGAGAATTTTGAAGAGTTACCTGAAAATCTAGAGGTTCTTCCTCCAGATACGGAAGTCAGTCCATACGAATTAATGGAGAATGTAGACAAAGGTCTAGTGTGGAATTCTACTATTGGTTTGGAAATGGCTTATAACGGATTTCCAGTGGTAGTTTCTGGTGATACACACTACAAAAATCTCGATATAACATTTGATCCAAAAACCAAAGATGAATACTTTGATATGTTGGATAAAAATCTAGAAATGAGTGAGGAAATGATTTCTAGAGCCAAGAGATACTCTTATTTCCTTTTTGTAACCAAACATATCGAGTTCCCATTCTACGATGAAGGTGATGGGTTAAACAAAATCAAAAATATTACAAAAGAAGAAATTCTTGGCCACAAGGAACTTAACTCAGCTATGGAGAAAATCCTATCAAACAAACCTGTGCTGAAAAACGAGCCTAACTAAATTCAAAATATTTCCCTATATCAAACGGTAGATTCCTGTTTGCCGAGGTTATCAAATGTTCAAGGAAGGTCTGTCTGTTTGGTGTGATGTAGTGGTGGACTGTTCCTGATGCGTTAGGTTTGTCGGCCCATTCCATGACGTATTCGTCTTCAGTCATTTTCTCTAAGTTGTAGTCAGAAATTGTCAAAGCGAGTGCGTACTGTTCGTGGTGGTTTATATCGCTGACCTGGTATTCTATCTGTGAATTAATGTATTCTAACCATTTTTCTCCTATCTCTTTGTGTGTATTGTTTTTTAAGATGAGGAGTCCTGCGTTGGGCATCCAGCCCATGTATTCTTCGTCTCTTTTCTCGAACATTTTCCTCCATTCTTCTGTTTCCTGGCTTTCGCTTCCTGGCCTTGCTTTGAAGTCAAAATCTCCTTCGATAACTTTCCAGATGTCTTCCAGTACAACTGTGTCGCAGTCCAGAAATACTACGTTCTCAGCTTCAAGCCCGCAGAGTTTTGCTTTTTCCCCGTAGTGGCCTTTTTCCTCTACTGAACCTATTGAGAAACCTTCTGTCTCGTTTTCTTCCTTGATTAAATTGACACCGAGTTTTTCCAGTTCTTTTTCGTCGTGTTCATCGTAAGGCGGTGTGTAGAATACGTTGATTTTTTCTGGCTCAACATAGTTTTTCAGGGTCTTGATAGATCTTATCGCCTGTTGCACCATTAATTTCCTGCTGGAGAGTGTATATGCGAATTCTGTGTTTTCTTTCAGTTCACTCATTTTCTATCACGTGCCATGGTACTTCTCTGACCTGTTTTGCTTTTACTCCTCTTGGGTGTCCGTAGAGTACTTTTTCCCCGACAAGGTTTCCGTGGTCAGCTGTTATCACGGTTTTGCCTCCGAGCTCTTCAGCCAGCTCTTTTGCTTTTGGAAGCACTAATTCAAGATTTTCCTTATAGGCTTCCCAGATTTCTTCCCTGTCGTATTTTCCTGTTTCTGCAAGCTCCCATATGCTGAATCCTTCTTTTTCGTGATCTAGGTCCGGTCTTATTCCCTCATCTGTGAACTTGGAGTTTACAAACGGGTAATGGGGCTGCATGAAATGTACCACGATTTTCTTGTCTGGAAATAATTTTTTAGCCGTTCTTGCATCTCTCATGAGAGATTCTGGCATAACAGTGTTGTGTACTGTGCTCCAGTCGGTCTTGTAGGTGTGGAAGACCTGGTGGAAAACGTCTTCTGGTTCTCTACCTGTCAGTTCCTTGAACTGTGATTCTGAGAAAAACGGGTTTGCGGTGACATAGACTATATCTGAGAAATCTCCTTCGGAAAAATTTTTCTCTATGTACTCCGTGCTCTGACCTGCAAGAGTTGTTCTTTTCTCAGTATCTCCCTCAACTTCCTCATAAAGATCGTGTCTGGCGGCGTCAAGTATGAATAGGTTATCCCAGTCCTCTCCAAATACGGATTTTGGAGTTTTCTCGTAAGACTCAAGTGATCTGTCGAGAAGTTGTGTAAGAGTGTGCTTTATCCTCCAGGTCCCTCTCCTGTGTTTGTAGTTCCTGTAGATCTTTCTGCAGTACTGTGTGTAAATCTTTCCTAACATGGTTTTTTCTACCTTTCAGGTCTTATCCTGTCATAGAGCTTCTTCACCGGTTCTCTGTAGATTTTGTCTTCGATGAATGCTTGGGTCCTGGATTTTGGTTCCCAGTTTTCTCCATTCCATCTCCATTTCAGGTTGAAGAGTCTCATAGGTGTTAGACAGTATCCTTCATCACTTGTCTCCACCAGAACACTTACTCCATCAGTTTCCATCATCCAATCTTTTCCGAGATAATCCAGTGCTGTAGGAACAATATCTACAGATCTCATGCGGTCTACTTCCGGATCTGCGTTGAGGAATACTGTTGGTACCTGGCCGACGTGATGGGTTGGTGGTGAGTTGTGTCCGTGTCTTTTTCTACCCCAGATCCTTTCTCCCAGTAGTTCTCCGTGATCGGATGTGAAAATTATCAGAGTATCTTCATACAATCCTCTTTCCTTTAGTTCTTCGACATGTCTGAAAAAGTGTTTCTGCATTTTTTCAACTGCGTCAGAGTAAAGCTCGTGCAACTCTTCCTTACTCTTGTCTTTGTAGTATTCTCCTCCCTGGCTGTATTCTTCTGGCAGATCGTTGCCATGGCTCATTACGCCGTAGGGTTCATGTGTTTCCATCGCTCGCTCAACGAATACGAATGGTTCTTCCATATCCTCAAGTTCCTGAGGTTCCGACCCTGTCTCAAATCCTAGTAAATGCCGAATACCTGAGTGAGAATTATCGTAGAACTCCGAGTTCTCGAAGAAATCAAGAACTATATCTCTCTCAGTGGGGTTATGTCCAAAGTTTCCCACCGAATGGTTTGGCGACTCTACACCAGTCATCATTGAAACAAATGATTGAGGACTGTGAAGAGATGGTGCCAGAGTCTTGATAGGACCTGAATCACTTTCCTCGGCGATTTTCTCCGGAAGATGAGAGTACGCCAATGCATCTGACACGAAAATAAAAATATTTTTGAAATCTCTATCTTCAGACACTTTAACTCTCCTCTACTTCATTATAGATTTCAAGAAGTTTTTCAAGATGTACTTCTGGCCTGTAGTTTTTCTCGTAGTCCTCACGAGAATTTTCCCCAAGTGTTTTCCAGCCAACTTCCTGAGAAAGTTTTTCCTGAAGTTCTTCAACATCTTCTGATTTGAATATGAATCCTGTCTCACTATTTTTTACAAGTTCGGGGAGGCCTCCGCGATCGGAAACTATCAAAGCGCTTCCATAGGCTTTTGCCTCCAGCGCGACTAGTGGATTGTTCTCCCTCCAGCGTGAAGG
>CAZSAB010000019.1:0-14033 GCA_964604885.1 uncultured archaeon | reverse complement strand
TGTAGTAGAGTATCTTCTCTGAAAGTGTTCCGGAATCCCAGGCTGATGTTGTCAGTGTTCCTGTCTTCTCCTCTTCTTGTTGTGATGTTGTTCAGGTTTCCTGACTGAAAGTCTTGAGTGTTTTTGATTTCTGTTCCTGTAAATGAGTCTGTATTAAGGTCAACTGTTCTTATGTTTCCTGTAGGGGTCTCTACTCTGGCGGTTACATTGTTGATGTAGTCTAGGCTTCTTGCCGTCTGCAGGTTGAAAGTCACGCTTTGATCAGGGTTGATGAATCTTGTCTGCCTTAGATTGGTGTCCTTAAACAGTCTTTTGGCAGGAGAAACAGTTTCAGATGATTCAAGCAGAATATTCGTTCTGACAGTCTGCTCCTTGCTTCTAGTAATACCGTTTTCATTAGTTGTTTCTACCACAAGTCTTCTGTTGCCGGCTAGTTCAGGTGATTTAAATCCTGTTATCTCGAAGTCGCCATCCCCCAGATTCTCAGATATGTCGTATGTTTTTTCCTCGATCAATCCATCTTCTCCAAAGTACTTGGCGGTCAGCGTCCCGTTGTAGCTTACCTCTTCTGCTCCTCCTGTCCCGTCGTCAACAAACTTGGTCACGTTACCTGAGATATCAAACTCCTCGCCGGGATCTACCTTCTTGACGGTTCCTTCGTCGAAGTTGAATCTAAGGCCTCTTATACCTATATTGAAGGCTTCACTTCTCTCCTCTCCATTTAAGGTAGTGTTGACAAATAAGGTCCTGTTACCAAAGTCTTGGGTATTCTCAAAGTCAGGGACCTTGTACTCGGTCTCAAAGAACCCGTTTGTCTTGTTTCTTTCAACCTGTTTAACATCGTTTCCGATAGAAACTGAAACCGTGTCATATGCAGTCCCCTCCACCTCTATCCTCTCACCTGGATTGACGATAAAGTCATCTATAGATACCAGGCCAAGCCTTTCTCTGGAGTTGTTATTCAGATCATTATCGTCTTCCAGGTAGTTTATACCGTTGTTGTTAATATGCTCGATTAGATATGATTTATTTCCTTTTACATCCCTCATCTGATTGGAGATTCTGAACCCTCCTGTCTCATCTATACCGGGCGTCTTCGAAACTTCCCCGGATCCCGTAAAGAATCTGTACTCAAAGTCCAGCCCTGACTCATCTGTAGCATCCGAGTACTCAGCACTGTTGTAAGAGGCGTTTGCAATACCGTTTCCTCTTGAAATAGTGGCTCCACCGTCTACGATAAACTCCTCGCCAGGTCTCAACAGGTAATCCGTGCCGTGGAAGAACTCCACCTCTCTGTAAGACAGTTCAAACCTTTCAGTTCTTACCTCGTCATTAAGGGTAGTTTTAAGCCTGAGAGTGTAGTTCCCAAGGCCCTGATAATCCTGAATTATACTTCTGTTCAGTACCTGTATATCTTCTTCGAAAGAACCGGTGCCTGTTGGACTAATCGTATCTCTCGGTTCATAGCTTCCGTCAGGCTTCTCTAGCTCTACAGTAACATCGTTGTGTGCTGAACCGTTTATCTGAATCTGCTGTCCAGGATCAACTATCGAGTCGTTTATATCCAGCCAGGCGATGTTTTTCTCTTCGTTTTCAATAAAGTCTTGATCTTGGATTGTTTCTGTGATACCGTTTTCATTGATTTCTCTGACTCTGTACTCTTTCAGACCCGGGGTTGGCTGTATGTTCTGGTTGAAGCTGTATGTTCCTCCTGTGCTGTCTATTTCCCTGCTGATTCTTTCGTTTGACTGGTTGAGCAATCTGAATGTGAAGCCATCAGTATAATCGATGTTAACCGCGTTGTCCGGATTATTAGGATCTTCTTTGTAGAAGTCTACTTGGTTGTCTAGAGAAAGGTCTTCTCCTGCTTTTAGCAGGTAATCCGGAGTGTTTTGAATGTTTATCTCTCTGTGTGAGATTTCGAACTTTTCGGTTCTTGTTTGACCATTGAGCTCTGTCTCCATCTTCAGGGTGTAGTTCCCAAAGTTGGCTTCGTCATTGATATCGAGAGACTCAATTGATGTCTCAAAGTATCCGTTTGTGCCTGGTGTTAATGTATCTCGTCTCTCGAAGTCGCCGGTCTGATTCTCTAGGAATACTTTAACTGTGTTGTGTGCGGAGCCATTCACTTTTATCGCGTCTTCAGGATCGACTATAGAATCATTTATACCTGCCCAGGCAATTGACCTATTGTTTATGTTGTTAAAGTCATTGTCGCTTACATTATCATTGATTCCATTTTCGTTAACAGTCTCAATTGTATAGTACTTTACCTCACGGTTGGGAGTAATTCCAATATTAACAGAATATTCTCCTGATGTAGGTTCGAGGGTCTCACTCTTCTCATCTACTAAACCTTGGCTAAAGTAATCAAGGTCTAAGTCTCCATTATAGTTATCTTCTCCGGTTTCATCATACAAGATGACATTGTTATCTAATACTAGATCCTGACCTGGTTTCAGGAAAAAGTCTGGGCTGTTACTTATCTCTATCTCTCTATGTGATATCTCGAACTCCTCGGTTCTAATCTCTCCGTTCAGTTTGGTCCTGAATGTAAGTGTATAGTTTCCTATATCCGATACTTCGTCTATCTCTGACCTGTTGAGAGACTGTATAGAATCTTCAAAGTATGGGGTTTCATCATCGTTGAATTCAAGGCTTGCATGCTTCAAGTCCTCACCTGCCGGTGACTCAAGCGTAACATTGACGTGATTGTGGGATGAACCGTTTATCTGAATCTGTTGGCCAGGATCAACTATAGTCGTGTTAACATCAACCCAGGCCAAGTTTTTCCTGTTGAAGCCCTCAATCCTGTTACCGGTTTGAGTCTCCGTTACATAATACTTCAGGCCTTTATCCGGCTGTATAAAGTTGGAATACGTGAAACCTCCATCTCCACCTGTGAAACCATCACCTTCGTCTCTTACCGGGTTTCCGTCACCTATATCGGTGTAGTTGCTGAAGTCGTTGAAGTATGTCAGATCGTAATCTGAGTTGGAGTATATCTCATTATTCTCCTTCCTCAACGTCATAATTCCATCTATGTTGACTGTTTCGCCAGGTCTGAGTAGGTACTCCGAGTCCTGCTGTACATCAACAGTTCTGTGAGATATCTTAAAGGAAGATGTTCTTGTGATGCCTGATATAGAAGAAGTAGCGTCGAGCGTGTAGTTACCGTATTCAACTCCGCCGGATTCATTTCTGAGTTCGGAGCGGGTCAAGACATTCCTTTCACCGCTATATTTTCCACCTCTATTTAGATTAGGTACCAGAGGTTGTTCATATGTCTTGGTTCCTGTAGGTGTAGTCATATTTATGATTACGTCCGATGAAGAGGTTCCGTTTATGAATACCGGATCGCCGGGGTTGAAGATAGTCTCGTTTATGTTTGCAGAGAAGAGAATTTCTTCTCTTACGGTGCCATTGCTTGGTCCGAAGCTGACTCCTCTGGAGCCAGAGTCCTGCTTCAAAGTGTTGCCTGAGAAATCCTTATCTAGGTCTCCTTCGGCGAACTCGTCAGAGTATTTGGGCCTGATCAGGGACTGGCCCATCTCAGCTGAAACATCCCAGTCCCAGTTATCTCCTTTTATTGAGTAACCGTAGAAGATTCTTCCCCCTCCTCCTGCTGCTTGGTGCTGCTGTTTTCCGTTTCCACTGTTACTTCCGTCTGTCCTTTCGGCGTATGATCCCCCTTTTGCCATAACAGTGCCATCCCCAAAAACACCGCCGGTTTCGATGTAGATTGCTCCTCCTGCACCGCCTCCACCGTTGTTTCCGGAGGAGGTGTCACGAGATGCGTCTATACCATTTGATATGATTGATCCTTCGACCACTACTTCTTTGGATGCTACAATCCTCAGACGTCCACCACCCGCCCCGAAGAATATACTAGAGGCATGAGGGTTGTTACGTCTGTATTCATCCTCTGTTGAAACCCAGTGGTCGCTGTCAAAGCCGTCGTCATCAGGATCATCCTTATCTCCATCACCAAATGTAGCCCCTTTGAGAATGGCTTTCGCAGTTTGCTCCGGGCTTGGACTGTTGCCACCCAATGTTTCCAAGTCCGTGTGTCCAAACTTGGCTTTTGAGTACTCGCTATCTGTCAAGTCATCTAGGTTTGAGGCTCCACCACCCGCAGAACCAAATCTGACCGGGTTTGAAGCACTTCCATAAGGTTCACCACCTTCGGCCAAGTTTGTATTCCCTGAATTGTCAAAGGTGCCTCCACGACCACCATAAGCCCCTCCTCCGGACCCTGAACCGCTGTTAGAGGTAGCGCCTTCACCTCCTCCAGGACCTAGACCTTCGTTATTTGCCTGTGGCTGATAACCCAGACCTGAGGCATCGATTACTCCACCATCCTCAACTACAACATCTCTGGCAGAAATATTCATGTTAGCGTGAACAGCTCCTCCAGACTCAACAATGAGATCCCCTTCTTCCAGCGAGATCTTCGCGGTTGGATTATTTGAAGGTGTTTTGCGGTTGGTATAGATTCTGCCATTTTGCTGAACTACAACATCCACTCCTTCGGCCGTAAGAGTTTCACCGGTTATGTCTTGAGGTGAGACGGTGCTGTCGATGACACAGGTATCTCCAGAGTCTTTATTTTCTAATTCTCCTACGCCTGCACAGTTGAGGTTGGCGGAGGCAGTACCCATGAGACTGAGAAACATTCCTACTAGGATCAGAGAAGATGTTAGTTTACTCAAATCCACGAGTTATACCTCAATCCATATATTCTTGATTTTGATAACTTCATAATTTGACTTTACTCTCTTACTGGTTTAAATTCAAAGGTAATCATCATTCTATTTCTGGTATACACAGCGGAATCCTATAGTTGTTGCGCTGTAGCCAGGTTTTCTATCTATTATGGTTGAGTATAGTCCTGAAATTCGTTTACTGTTCCAACCGCCTCCTCTTCTCACAGCCCGGACCTCTCTCGGCGAGGAGTAATAAAATGAACTATCCAGACTTCCTTCCTTGTCTGAAAGCTCAGGATTCAATAACTCTCCGTTGAAACTGCTTACGTACCCTGATTCTCCGGATTTTTCAAGCTTTTCCGGATTCACAACTGTATCTGTCCATTCCCACAGGTTCCCTTTGATATCCTCAATTCCTTCATTGTTTTCCCACGATTCAGGCCCCGAACCTGTCAGACAGATCTTTTCCGGACCTTCTCTTCTGTAAGTCTCGCAGGCCCTGCTGGATGATTTCTCTCCCCCGTTGATATTCCCTTTGATTTCTTCTACCTCAGATGTTGATGCTGCTGCCTGCCACTGCCTGTTTGTAGGCAGGCTGTAACCTTCTCCAAGTCTGTCACATGCTTTAGAGGCCTCTTTCTGACTGATCTCGTTCCATGGCCTTACTCCTCCTTGGCTGTAAGGTATACTGCTTTGGCCTTCACTCGTGGAGTTTGCATCTTTTCTTGAGGCCTCATACTTGAAGATGAAGAAATCCTCGAGTCTCTCTGAATTAATCTTTACCCATTTTCCACCTCTTTCCGGGTTTTCGTGCTTTAGAGTTCTATTCTCTATTGAATTGTTCCTTTTTCCGATACTGGCTGAGGCATTGGATCGATTTCTTTGAGTTTCATTTAACTCTGTAGCGTTCTGATCACTGGAACCTGATTTTTCTGTTGTATTTTCAGCATCTCTAGAGTCTAAAATTGAACTATTATCGGTTTTAGCTTCATCTGAAAGGTTTCTAGTCGTATTATAGCTGATGTCGTATCTAGTTTTATTCTGTGATTTGATTTTGATGTTTCTTTCATCCGCGGTGTTCAAGGTGAGGCTGTGTTTTCCTCCGATCTTTGCCTCTGTTCCATTGATACTATCAGAACTGTTTGACCACAATTTTACTGTGTAATTCCGGTTATTGATCAGTTCCAAACTATTTGGAGATGTGATAGTTCTGCTCATATTATTGGTAAGATTCAGTACCATCGTCTTGGTTTCGTTCTCGCCTTGATATCCAGTACTTTCATTTCTAGTTTTGGTTCTCGTTGTTTGGTTCTCTGAACTTGTTCTATCAGGAAGAAGGGTTTTGATGTATTTAGAGTATGTCTTATTCTTGGATTCAATTTCTAGGGTTACGTTGTCTCGAAGCCTTAATTTCAGGTCCGATGTTTTATTCAGAGATATGTTTTTACCGGTTATTCCGAGAATGTTTTTGGAAAATGTGATATTTATTGAACTGTTTCCTCGGTTGGAAAGTCTGAGAGCCTCTTCCGAACTTACATTGACTGAGTTGTTTTCTATCGATATTTCAGTAATGTTCAAGTTATCGAATGAATCAGAATAGACCGAACCAGCGTACTCATCTTTCTCAGAAGTTATATTCCAGTCAATCGAGTTATACTCCTTTTCCAAATCTGATGTGTTGTCCATCTTGTAGAAATTGCCGGTCAGAAGGTTCTGACTTGATAAATGGCTTAGACCGAACATAGCTCCAGAAAGTATTCCGATTGCTATAACTGCTACAAAGAAACCTCTCACAACCAATTTTTTGGTTGAAAGAATTTATTATTTTAACTGCGCCATCCGGGTAAAGAAACTTAAACGTTTGTTACCTTAAGGTAAAAACATGAACCTGGTGGAGAATCTGGCCGTGGCAGAACTGCTTCTGGTAGTCTTTTTGATAACTACAGGTTTTGTTATAGGATCATTCACCACCTTAAACAGTATTCAGGGAACACAGGAAAAATCAACTTATAATCTCTCCTGCCCGGATCCTGTGGTAAAGGTTGATAAAACGGTCGAAAAAGAAAGAGATGAGCTCAGAGCTAGTTCGGAACCAAATAACTACATACAGAACCCGGAAACACAGGTTTCATACACCAAGGAAGAGAAATCGCTCAAAATAGAAGTTGATGCTGTCTCCAGGCCAGAAGGAATGTCGATGAGGCCTACAATCTTCACAGGTAACACTGTCCTTCTCGATAAATATGTGGACGAGGAAATAGAAGCCGGTCAGATAATCAGATACAGATCAGAAAACGGAGGCCATATTATACACAGAGTAAGAGCAAACTACATTGACACGGAGGGATACCTCCTGGTGAAAGGAGATAACACGGACTCCTCAGAAAGAGTGGAAAAAGAAAAAGTGACTCATCTAGTTGAGGGAGTTCTCTACACTTAGCTACTACCGCTAATCGTTATTTCATGTGTGACTGTTATCTGATCTCCATCCTTAAGGTTTGCAAAGTCGAAAGATCCTCCAGAGATTAGTTTATCTCCGGTAGCTCCAAAGTTGAGACCGGTAGTATTTACTTTGATGCTAGAAGGATCACTATTGCCTAAACTTGCGGTGAATTTCTTTTCCAGTATGTATGTATCTACTCCGTCTGAGTCGACTGTTGAGGCTTTTGACCTGGAGAGACCGAAGTCTGATATCTCTGAGTCTAGTTTTACATCTTCTGAACCGACATCGGAACCATTACCTAGTGATATGTAAGTGAAGTTGTTAGAAGTGTGAAGCGCGTCTGGTGCTGAGGTATTGAATAGTTTACCTCCTATGTATTGCTTCCCTTGATCTGTTAACTTGTTGTGGAACTGGTCGATTTGTTCGCCGTTTTTCTCTACAGTTATCTGATTGCTCCATTCAACTCCCGAGTCCATGCCGTTACCTGAATTCCCTAGATTTCCTGCTGAGAAACCGACACCAGCTGCAATTACAAGTGTTAGGGCCAGAACAGGCGCCTGATTGACCCCTCCTAGACATTTACCTATGTTCATATGGTAATATGTAATTGTCCTTGTTTAAATATCCTGTAGGTGGTTGCCGATAGAAACAGTACTATCCACGGCATAAGTTTCGAGACAGGGTCGATATTAAATCCAAGTACTCTGGTCTTCATATCAACTAAACCCATGTAATAACTCCTTTGTACCGTCGCTGATACCTCTGTGCAGAAACCTACATTCTCCGTCAACCCTTCCTGTGTCTGGTTGCCACAGTTACCGTAAGTTACATCAGAAGGTAGGGTATTGACTACACCAATATACAACGGCAACAAGAACAAAACTATAACTGGAATCAAATTCCTGTAACCGAGATCCATAACACACGATTTAACTGCGATTAGTATAAATCCTTTATTTGAGGAGCGACACAAATTGAATTATGAGGTTGGGAAACTCGAGATATTTATTTTTTCTAATAGTGATTTTGATGACTCAATCAGCTGTAGCTTCTGGACCTCATCCGATTTTAGCATTTGATTCAACGAACAAGTTCTATTTTGAAGATGGAAGTTCAACGACTACTTCTTCGATTCATTACTCAAAGGGGGAAATGAGGGATATAGATCAGGATGGTTTACTCGAATTACCTTACCTTGACTCAAGTGGAAATCTCAAAATAATAGACAAAAATGGAAACACGGAAGAGTTGGCAAGTAATGGAAGAAGTTCCAAAGCCACTGTTGCCACCGGTGACTTGGATAATGATGGTAAGATATCAGTATTTTATCCGGGAGGAAATAACGGATATATACACAAATACGAGTATGGTGGAGAAGGAGTTGTTGAGTTAACTACAAGTGCATCTGCGAAAGCTGTCTTCGGCTTGAGCGATTTCGATCAGGACTCGAACACAGAAGTTGTTTACGCCGGCACCTCTTCGACCATCAAATGGATGAAAAAGGACGGCTCTAAAGATGGAAGTACAGGATACTCAAGTATAGGATCTAATAATGGGTATGGAGCAGGTCCTGTCGGCGATTTCGATAAAGATGGGGAGCCTAGAGCCATGGTTGTTGATGGAAGCAATCAAATTGCTATGATTGACTCAGACGGCAACAAAGAAGCGATCAGTGAAACCAGCGTGAATAAAGCTCCTGTAGCTGCTTATGACATGGGAGGGGACGATAGACTTGAAGCCGTCTATTCTGATAAAAGTGGGAATATTGAGTGGGTATATCTCAATAACGGCACTGTAAAGAACCTAAAAGACCAAAATGGCGATTCAATATCCGCAAATAAAAAGTATGGTGCTACCTCTAGAGGCATAGGAATTGATTTAACTCCTCCAAAATATTCGCAGGGGTATCCTTTTGTTGCCTCAAAAAATGAAACAGGTTTCAATATAACCGTAAAATCCAATGAAGCAGGTAAAGCTTATTTTGTGACTGTTTCAAACAATTCGGGTCAACCAAGCGCTAATGAAATCAAGAACGGAAAAAATTCTTCTGGCGGTACTGCAAGGGACTCCGGTTCAAAGACTATAACCGCCAGTTCTGCAGCTAATCTTACGGCTTCCAAACTCTCACAAGATACCTCGTACGATGTTTATTTACTTATAGAAGATGGCTCAGGGAACCAAAATATCTCATCAAAACTTGATAATACGACTGAGAAGGCCTTGGTGGAGAAGAATGTTTCCCAGGGTATTTCTATGGGCAGGAAGGATACTTCCAGGCGTACTTCTCTTGGCAAGTCTCAGGTTACCGGTTTGAGCTTTGCCTCTAGTGGTTTAACCAAGTCTTTCACGAATCGGTTGTTGACTGAGTCGCTTGGTTTTTCTTCTGGAAAGGATAGGAAGCAGAGTCTGGATAAGAATATGGTTACGGGTATGGCGTTTTCTAGGTCTGGTTCGAATTTTAAGTCTACATTTCCTATTCTCTCCTCGAGTATTGTTACAGGGTCAACCGTATCTGATATTTACTCTACCGCTCTGAAGTTGAACTCTGTTTTTGAACTTTCGGATTCTTCTTCGGGCACAGCAATCTTCGATGGATCAGTCACTGAGACCTTCGGACTTGATATTTCACAGGGCAAAGGCATTGTCCAGAGAACACTTGAATTGATTTTGGGATTTTCACCAAGTGAAGAAAGGTCGACGGATGTGGATAGGTTGAGTCAGACAGGTCTAGACGTAGACTCCTCGACGTCGACCGGTCTCGCAGTAGTCAGGTCATTTAATTCCGGATTAACGCTTGCTGCACAGATACAGATTCAGCAAAATATACTGAGATTGTTTGGAATTGATCTCGGACTTGAATCCGGCCAGTTCAGAGATCAGAGTCTACAGAGATCAGAAAACGACACTATAACAGGTTCTTTCAGCACATCTCAGTCTCTAACTATGGGTAGATTAATTCTAGATACATTTTCACAGAGTCTTGACGCCTCAAGATCTGAAGGTTTTTTGTTCAGGTCTTTTAATCAAGGTGTTTCGGCTTCTGGAAGCTTTGAAGGTCTTACTGGAAGAACCTTAAGATACTCTTTCGGAGTTACCTCTAATCCTATTAGGTCAGGTGCAGAACTTACAAGGATACTGTTGTCGGATCTTATCGCAGGTAACTCTCCCTCAACAGGTTCAAGCTTTTCCAGAGGAAGCAATCAGAGTCTAATTGCTCAAAACAGCTTTTCAAGTACCGGAATGTTCTTTGGCTCTGCCACTCAGCCTCTGTCAGTAGGCCAATCCTTTGTGGGCTCGCCCAGTATTTTCAGATCCCTTGCAGAGAGTTTACTGGTCGGTGAGGGTCAGAACTCAGAGACCTTTTTCGGAAGAAGTGAATATCAGGGAATTGATTCGTCAGTCCTGGTTTCAAGAAGTAATTCTGTTTCGAGAATATTAGGAACCGGTATCTCGACTACACAAACTTTCCAAGTATTTGACGGGGTTATAGCACTCATAGATCAGTTGATAGGGGTAGAAGGGCGACAAAACGAGGTTATGGAAGCTTCCCGTGGCCAAGATACTTCTTTAGAGGCTTCTTCAGATTACTCTTCCAGTATAAGTTTTTTTCGCACCTTTACTCAGTCTGTAGGTTTCGACTTAGAGCTTGCAGATTTGATTGATTTTGTGCTCGAGTTCTTCAGAGAGGATTCTGATGATGTAAACGATGGTGATGGAAATAGCAATGATGGTAATGAAGAGGTCTCAGATGATGATTTGGGTGGAGGTGGAGGCGGTGGAATCGGAAATATAGGAGGGCAGAACCAAACTCAAGCCCTAGATAACGGGACAGAATCTCCAAACAATATGACACAAGACAAAGACGCGGCAAATGGAGAGAATGTGTCTCTGTCCGATACCAATAGGTCTTCCAGCATATCAGTAAATGTGAGCCTTGAGTCGGAGAACGAGTCTAAAGCGACTGTGGAATTGGAAAACGTCTCTTCAGGTAAGACAGTATCCTTGAACCTTCAGGAAAAGCCCAGAGACGATAGCCAAACAAGTAAATCTTCTCAAGACTCGGAGACTACAGAAGATCATTCAATTGAGTTAGAGTCTATATCTTTTGAAGTAGAGAAAAAAAGCGAGGATTCAGCTATCAACGTTACAACGGTTGAAAATCCGAGTAAACTGAACATTACTTTGGAAAACAAAATATACAAGGCTACAGAAGTTTCTACAGATGTTGAAGCAGATAACGCCGAACTTATTTACAATGTACAGAAGTCGTTCCTATCACAGAATAACGCGACAAAGAATGACTTGGTTGTAAACAGGTGGAAGAACTCCTCAAGAATTCAAACTCTACCTACGGAGCTCCTAAATGAGTCAGCTTCTAATCTCACTGTTAAGGCAGCGTCGCCAAACGGCTTCAGCATCTTTACAGTAGGACTGAAAAACACTACATCTGATGCTTCAGTCACGAGTAGGGAATTCAACTTTGAGTACACCTTCCCAAATATTCAGCTAGTCAAGCTATTCAAGGCCATTCTGATTCTCTCAAGCCTCTACTTGATTAGATATCCTCTTCTCAAGACCTTATTTACACTTGACATCAGGCTTTCCTATATTATTGAGGAGGTACGTGTAAGAGTCCTGGAATTGAGGAGACGTCTTCGTTGGTGGCTGGACGCTGAAGAAGGTAGAGAAGAATTCGGTCTGGCTGGCGATGTTAACTCCCTACGGAACAAAAAAGAGGCTCTCCAGTTCAAGAAGAAAAGACTGGAGAAAGAGGTTAAGAGGAAAAAAGAGCTAAGAAACAGATATCTGATGAGACTCGAACTACTTACAAACAAGGTTGAAAAGTGGAGAGAAAAGCTGGATGATTAAAGCTTCTCGTCCATCTCGTCGACCTGTGTCTCAAACTTGTTGATCAGGTTTTCTGTATCAGCAAGTGAGCTCTCAAGAGAGTTCCTTTCATTCTTAAGTTCTGATATTCTCTCCTGCTTTTCCTCAAGTTCTGACTCAAGCTCATCCTCATTCTCTCTTTCCTGCTTGATTTGATCCTCTAGGTCTGTTATTCTTTCAGTCTTAGTATCTACAGACTCCTCTAGATCTTCCTTCTGCTCTCTGAGATGATCAACTGTCTCCGAAAGATCCTCATTCCTGCTTTTCTCCTTTTCAAGTTTATCTTCCAGCTCTTCCTTCTTTGCCTTTAAGTCCTCAACTTGTGATGCCTCTTCATCAAATCTTTGGATCAGTTCCTGTAAATCCTGAGCTTGTTTGCTTGGATGTTTTTTGCTTTCGTGAATATGAAGTGCTTTTTCTGAGTCAAAGCTTTCCTCGCATACCGTACAAGTGTGTGCATCTGGCATAGTTGTCCTATTGTATCGGACTATTTAATTTGTTTGTACTTCCTCTATAATTTGTTCAACTTGTTTGATCTGTGTTTCTATCTCTTCGATATCCAGTTTGGTGGATGAATCTGGTGAATACTCACCGGTAAACTCCGATCTATCGATTTTACCTATTCTCATCTCATGATCCAGAAACTCCTCGAGTTCTGTGAGAAGATTTACCATCTTCATATTGGAGTACAGCAGTCTGTTTCTCTCCTCTTTTAGCCTTTCAATTTTTGAGTCAAGTCTTTGAAGCTTGTTTTCCAGGTTTTCTGTCATAAATTACCACAGCTTAGATCTTGGATATTTTCTTATACAATTCATTTATTTTCTTCCTCAATTTGTCTTTTTTCTGTCTAAATGTATTTATATCGGCCCTAACTTGCTCTTTCTGTTCCATGAGCTCTTCAATATCTTGTTTTAACTTATCTGTCTCTTTTTCTAATTCTTCCTTTTCTTCCCTTAGTTCTTCTAAGTCCTCTTCTTTCTCTTGCTTAATCCTCTCCTGCTCTGATAACTTTTCTTCCAGATCGTTTCTTTTCTCCTCAAGCTTGGCTTTACGTTTCCTGAGCTTGTTTCTCTTATCTTTGACTTCTAGCGACTTCTCAACTTTCTTCTCTATCTTGTCTATAGTCTCTATCTTTTTATCAAGGTCTTCAACTGAAACGTCAGCTCCTGTATCCTGTAAGAAGTCTATTACCTCTTCACGAGCCGCTAGTTTCTCCTCGGCCTCAATAAGTTCATCCGCACTAAACTTGCTTTCAGCAAGCTGTGTTTTGATTTTATCAGCAGGTCTGTCTAGGAAGGTTCTGTACTCTTTATCTACGTTCGAATGTGACTGGGCTTGATGTACGTGTAATCCTCTCTTTGAATCGAACTCTTCGCCGCAAAATCTGCACTCCATTATTTTCTGATTTTGTCACCATCCATATAAATTCTGGCGATGATACTTTAGCTATTGAATTCCCTCAAAAGTAGTCCAGATCTACCTGTATCATGTCTGTGCAGATCTCATAGTGATATATCAACCTCCCAATTTATAGAGTATCCGTGATACAAGAGTAAGTATGAGGCATAGTGATTTGATCAAGGACGATATATCATTGTCAAGCCTAAGTATTGACCAGCAAGAGCTTGGAAAAGTTCTGCTCATTGCGTCTTTCACACTTTTCTTGGTGTCTCTAAATGCTTTTTACAGTCTCTCCGATATCGAGCAAGGTTTGCAGGATGTTAAAGGTGAGGTAAGCCAAACCTCTGCTGTTCTGAACTCGAATAGCTTTAACAGCAGCCTTCAGGCGTTGAGGCGGGTTAATGCTCTCAATGTGGAGAGTAAAGTCGTCAGAATTATTGAGGGTATGAATAAAGCGAATGAGGCTTTGCAGTCTTCGGAACAGCTGGAGAAGAATGTTGAAGGCTCAAAATCCACTTATCAGTGGCTTTCACTTATATCGCTCTTAGGCTTTGTATCAGGTCTGAGTCTATTCCTTATGGAACGCTGAAATAGTT
>CAZSAB010000018.1:0-14140 GCA_964604885.1 uncultured archaeon | reverse complement strand
AACCTGAAAACCCCTTGGTAGAAGTTAACTGTTGGGTATAACAATACCGGGAGGATCAATAGTGTCGAGAACCCCCAGACTATGAACACTGCTATAGCTACTAACGCAGAGATTAATGCTCCTAACAGATAATTGAGGCTAAAAGCGTCCTTCAAAACTTTCAGCGAAAAGGCTTCTCTCAAACCGTTATTTGCCAGATGGTAGAGGCCTGATTCCAGGGCATAGTAAAGTATGAGGAATACCAAGCCACCTGCAAGCAATAGGGCTCCATCGAAAGCTGCCATAATTGCGAAACCAGGAATCATGTATAGCGCAACCACAAGGAAGGCCTTCAGACCCTCTTTATACATATCCAGATAGTTATTGAACTCGGGCATTGAATCGTTGCGAAATAATCTCAGAAGATAACCAATGAGGAAAGGTGCAGGTATAATAAATAGAGAAGCCAAAGCCAGAATCGAACCAATTACCGCTTTTCTCAACCAGTCATCCTGTTCAAACGGAAACTTCAAGGCCTCCTTGATGTCTTTGACTTCTATCATAATTCCAACATATTTAGGATAATGCTTTTATAGCTTATTAATAGAGCGTATAAGACACTGAACGTTCAAGTTTTAGATTAGTTATAAGAAATTTCGAATATCCATCAAGAAGCGCTGATCTGATACCAAGATTCATATAGTGTAAGTGTCTGAAATCTTCCGCTTTCAGTTCGGCAATTTCCTCGTTATCTACATCTCTCGCGTCCATCTTGGCATCGGCCGGTACAAACTAGTTGAAAGCACGATAAGAGAAAAAAGTGGTAAAAATATGAAGCGTTTTTCTGTCGTCTTGGATGTTACTTATGCACGGCCTGAGCTATTATGCACTCTATTGTTAATTGTAGGTAAACTCTGCATCAACTCTTACCTGCATGCTTCCATTAGCTGCTGAACCAAAGTAAGAGTAGCTCTCTAGCCTTTCCGCATCTCTATGGATTACGGCATAGGTCTCCGTCGTGTTGAACTTACTAATTTCTTCTTCACCTTCCATCGATGATTCTTCTTCATTCACAGCGTGGTTCTTGAAGATTTTCTCATAGTTCTCTGCTAAATCAGCGCTGTCTGCATCTATCTCAAGAACGATTCTGGATTGGTTGTCCCCAGCAGCACCCAGTACTTCGACATCTCTATAATTAATCTGTTTGAAAGCATTGATTGAGAGACCGAGTTCTTCATCACTAAGTGCGTCTACTGTCTCTGATGTCTGGTTTCCGTCAGCATTCACAGTGATTGTGGATCTGCCTCCACTGGTTTCAATCGTTCTTTCTGGCCATTCAGATTTATCTTCTCCATCGATTGCTCCCAAACCTATCTTGGTAGTAGTGGTGATCTCAGACATGTTCTGCTGGAAAACTCCATCTGAACTTAGGTTCAGTCTAAATGAAGTTACTGGAGTGTTGAAAAGCAACTGCGTCTTAGAATGCATATCGTAATCTTCCGGTGTGCTGGAGAACGTCTCGTTGAGTACAGACTCTCCCGAGACATTCAAATCTATAGAAGCGTATTCTCCGTTAAAATCCTTGTTCAGATTTTCAGAGCTGTTCGATATACATCCTGAAGCAACAATTGTCAATGCTAACAGGGTTAGAAGACTTAACTTTTGCTTGTCGTAGTTCATGGTTATCATTGTTTGATTCTTGTTTATTGTTTCGTGTTTTCTTTTCATAAAATGAAAGAGAGGGAAAATTCCCTCTCTGTTTTTAGATTTCCTGTCTTGTGAAAAGGATGTAGCTTCCTCCGAAGAGTACTACAAGTTCTCCGAACAGTAAGCCTAGCACTCCCAGCGAGGAGTTAAGACTCTCAGTTATCGTTGGATCTGATTCCGGTCCGGCTGAGGTCGTGACTTTCGATGGATCTTGGCCGAGCATGTAACTCATGAAGTGTGTGTAGCTTCCAGAGGGAGTGGCCTTTCTGATCGTGGACTGTATGTCCATTCTTTTTTCAAAGGATTCACTCAGCCCCTGACCTGGTTCGCTTATACCGTCTTCTTGTTCCTGGACAAACAGGTCTGAGACGAAAAACGCCATCTGAGGTACGATCAGTGAGAATGTGATCAGTGCTAGGATGCCTCCCATCAATGCATCTGAACTGCTATCGAATAGTGTTGATAGCAAAGTTCCTAGTCCATAGATCACTGACATGTAGAGGACTGTGCCTCCAAGCATCAGCAGGAGTCTGGTTGCTGCAGCTGCAGTCACTGTTGCACCTGTCATCGAAATAATTATTCCTGATGCTGCGAGGAATGAAGCTGCCGAGGCCAAGGTCAGCGTGAATATTCCTGCTATGAACTTACCGTTGATGATGCTGTCCCTGTGTAACGGATAAGAGGTAAGCAGCTTCAAAGTATTCCTATCACGTTCTCCTGAGACGGTATTGAAGCTGAGTATCAGCGCCAATAATCCCCCAACAAGTGGGAAGTTTACGCCACGGGTAAGCGTGTTGAAGGCATCAAGTACTGTAGGCTTCTCAGGCGCGTACTTTGCAGGCACCTGAGTTTCGGAGTTCTGGGACTCTTGGAACCGGTCCATGCTGTCCTGATAAGTCTTTGCTCCTTGGAAGGATGTGGCTGCGGTAAGCAGTAGCATTAACCCGAATACGATTAAAAACTTGTTGCTGTTCATCTGATCTGCGATCTCTTTCCTTGCTACAGTCAGTGCTTTCATCGGTAATCACCTCTTGTTGTCTCAAGGTAAAGTTCCTCGAGTGTCGAGACTCCTTCCTCCTCTTCGACAAGTTCTTCGGTATCTCCTGAGATCTCGATGTTTCCATCCTTCAAGATGCCGATCCTATCACATATGTCCTCAAGTTCATGTAGGATATGAGAGGAAATTACCATAGTAATACCTCTTTCCTCGTTTATATCAGTCACTAGATCCTTGAAGTCCTCTTTCCTCTCTGGGTCTAGGCCTGTAGTTGGTTCGTCAAACAAAATTATCTCTGGATCCTTAATCAGTGTTTGAGCAATACCCAGTCTTTTCTGCATTCCGTGAGAGAACCCTGAGACCTTCTTATCTGCTACATCACCTAGATTAACAAGTTGTAGAAGTTCTTCGATGTCAGGATCTTCCTCAACTAGATCGGCAAGGTACTCAAGGTTCTTCTTTGCGGTCAGGTTCTCGTAGAAACGAATGTCGGCCGGCAGGAAAGCAACCTCCTTTGAGACTTCGAAAGTGTCCTTGAAAGCATCCTCTCCAAGTATCTCCACCTTACCTGAGGTAGGATTCAACTGACCCATCATTGTCTGGAACAGTGTGGTCTTTCCGGCCCCGTTCGGACCTAATAATCCGTAGACCTCACCTTCCTGTATCTCCATATCCAGGTTTTGAATGGCTTCAAAGCCGTCGTAACTTTTCGATAAGTCTTGTATTTCAACTGATGTAATTGTGAATCACCTTCTGCCGAACACCTTGTAAACTCCTCCAACCAGTACAACTGCAAGCAAAGCCAGGATTATACCGAATATCCCTAGGCCGCTGCTCTGACCGGAGACATTGACTCTAATATTCTTCTCATCGAAATCCTCAGTATTCTTCAAACCTATATCAACAAAGTAATCCCCGGAAGTCGCGGTAGATGGAACACCCATATCCAGTTCAAAGTCCTGAAACTCATCACTGCTGATGTTTTCAGCTTCCTCAGGGCTCACAGAGTAGTTCCAGTTCTCCGGAACTGAGAGTTCAGGCCTCACATCCTCGACATTTGATTCTCCAAGGTTTCTGACACGGAACTCTGTTGAGATCTCTTTCCCTGCTGCCTTCTCAACATAACTCTGGCCCAGCCTCATAGAAAGACTTCTATCCTCGTCACTTGAGTTAATCACCTGGAAACTGAAACTCTTGCTCGAAACGCTTTCATCTGAAAAACTAAAGTTGATATTGTATAGGCCATTCCTAAGCTCCTCATCTAGATCTATCTCAGTGTTTACTGTTTTCTCCTTCCCAGGCTCAACGACTATCTTCGTTATATTATAACCCTGATAGTGATAGGAAGTCGAGATCCCGCCTTCTGAATCAGCCTCAATCTCATAGGCCTCCTCCACACCGCCTTCATTCTCTATCTTGATTGAAACAGTGAAGTCTTCACCAGCCTGTTTAACGATGTAATTTGGTGCTGTAAAGTTGATGCTGGACTTGCCTAGAGAACCTTCTGGAACCCTGACCTTTGCCTTCAACTCATTTTCTTCTCTATCAACAGAAACAGGTTTAAATTTTACATCCTCGGACAAGTTCTTCCACTGACCTAACTGTTTAAAAAATTCAATGCTCGTCAGCTGATCTATCAAAACACCGTCAGAGTCCTCAAAATCAAGGGAGTAGCCTGACCGTTCAAAGTTTTCAAATCTTATTTCAAAACCTTGATACTTCAGAGATTCTCCCTCACCCAAAGTAACGGATTCCTGTATAATATGATTACTTCCGGCTACAGAGCCCATCAAACACAGTAAAGCTACTGCTATAAACAGTTTTTGATTCAACATGTGGAAGTTTTACAACATTAACCTTTTAATCAATATTATGTTGTTCGATTAAATTCGAACAAACCAGACATATGTTAAATGACGATTTGCTAGGATTGTAGATGTATTGAATGGTGATACTTCTCTCAGTTTGTCTAATTATTTCTCGGGTATTATTAGCAATCAATCCGGTCCATCGTTTGAGAAGTCAAGTATTAGGCAAAGGCTTCAGTCTTGATGACCTTTCACACTTGAAGTATTTAACGAGGCATTATTTGATTATGATCATGAAGTCCATTAATTCGAGGATTGAATTTTCAGGTTTGGAATAATTACCGATCAGACAACCTATTCGGAGAAATTTCTTATAAGTCAAAGGCTGTAAGTTTAGGTTATATGGATAAGAACTGGTTGATTACTTTTGGAGTAATAGCGCTTGCTGTAGCATATCCTTTGATAGATCAAGGTCTAGAGGAAAGACCTGAGCTAGAATCTTATCTTACAGTTGAAGAATCCGACGTAAAAGAAAATGGAACCAAGTTTCTCAGGTATAGTAACATGACTGAGAGTCAAAAACAGGTATTTACTGAGGAGCTTGAAACAGATAATAACACCTTAATACCTAAAGATGTAAGGTTTCAGGCTTGGATCGAGAATAGGTATGTAAAATATCAGAATAATACTTATCGGGTTGCTGTAGCTGAAAATTAATTCAATTGAACTGAAGACGCCGGTCTTGGGATAGAATTTAAATCTCGGAGGGAGTATGTTCATTCTATGGACCTCGAAACAATAGGTGTATTGGTTTTCATCGCTGTAGTGGCTCTCTGGTATCTGAGAAGTGAGGTAAATCAGTTGAAGAGTCTGATATCGAAATCAGGCTGAAAAATAGGCCAAAGAGGAATAGTTTTATGGATTTAGATTTTGATGACAGCTGGTTTCTGTACGGTACAGGAGCCCTGCTTGGTGTAATATCTATTCTGTATTTCGGGCTTGGACTTATTTTTGATCTCTCTCCGACTGTCAAGTCAGCTGTACTTATATGTTCTTCAGCCGCTTTTCTACTCTCAGGCGAACTTACAGACTCAAAGCTGCTTCGAAACTCTGTGAACCTCTTTTCAGGCGTGACATACCTCAGCTTCCTGATATACGTGATCTTGAGATTTAAGCCTTCAGAGAGCTCTATCTTCGGTTTACTGGCGATTTCTTCAGTGATTTTTACAGCGATCGGATATCTCAGAAGCCAAAAAGGATTTGAACTAGGCGATGGGAACTCGAAGAAGTTACTGACTGGCTTAGGTGTTTTCCTAGCCTTAATACTAGTATTTGACGTGACTGGTGCTCAACCGGAACATGAACTTGAATTGAAGGAAGAAGTTTCGGTAAATAATTCGGAGGTTGTCTTGGGGGATCTTACAGTTGCGAACCGTTTCCCGCTATCCAGAAATATCGAACTACCAGAATATGATGGATGCTTGGCTTACAATCAAACCATGAGAGATGGCATCTGGATTGATTTCGATGAGGAAAAAATGATAGATGGAGGAGAAACGGAGAACTACAAACTGAAGGACCAGGTCAAAGTAAGAAATATAGGTGAAAGACCGCTTGGAGAAACCATAAGAGACAACGAAATAATAACAGGAAACTACACCGTCAAGACCGGAAAGTGCCCCGAAAGACCTGAAAACATGACAGTATACATAACTAACTCCGGAGAATCCAGAGAAGTATACGGAGGAATTCAAAGGAGGGACTGAATTCAGGAAACAGATATGGCAAAGTCTTAAATATAGCTCAGATTTAGTTAATCTTTACCATGGAGAGATAAAGTTACATTCTTTCTAAAGAACTATCTTTGAAATCATCACATATCTACAGTAAAATGGAATTATTCATCTAGCAAATGCCCGCATAGAGAGTCAAAAACCTCTTTCACTTTAATCCAAGCAAATCAGAATTTATGAAGGATAAAATCTTGAGCTATTAATGGAGTAGGGGGGAATCAAGGTTGAGAGCCCCTGTGGAGAGTGTTGTTAGCGGCAATCTTTGGTGTTTTGGCTGTTTTCATTATTCCTCCTTTGTTGCTTCAGGGTTTAAAGCTTCCGCCTTCTTTGAATTCGCTTGCTATTAACTTTTTTGCTGCGTTCACAGCATTAGTTACTGCATTTTTGTTCTCTAGATACATTGATAAGAGGTCGTTGAGAGATTACGGTCTCAAGAAAGGATCAAGGTTTAAGATGGATATGATTTCAGGTTTTGTTATCGGTTTGATAGGTCTTGGAGTTGTTTTGGGAGTCGATTTACTTATGGGATGGGCTACAGTGGTTGATACATTTTCAGCTGGCATGGCTGAGAACTCATTATCCTTCTGGTCTTCTTTCTTCGGATTCTTTGCTTATTTTGTTTTTGTGGCTTTCTGGGAGGAGTTAATCTATAGAGGAATTATACTGACAAATACGTTAGAGGGATTTGACTCAACTTCTCTATCTAGAAAGAACGCTGTTACAGCAGCTTTGTTTGTCTCATCTATTATTTTTAGTCTGCTTCATTTCCCGAGTAGTATCCTTATCTTCGTTTACAGAGTGATGCTGGGATTAGTACTGGGTGCAGCCTATTTGTGGACGGACTCGCTTTCACTTCCTATAGGACTGCATTTATCGGGTAACTTCGCATTGAACAACTTCTGGGGATTAGCAGCGGCAGGAGAAGGCTCGGAAAATGCCCCTATGCTGGTAAGACCTGAATTCACAGATTTTAGTATCTTCACACAGTTATTCGGTGTTGTAAACACAGCAGGATTCATGATCACAGCAATCTTAATTACAGGATACATATACTACACACAGGGAAGCCTAAAACCACAGATAAACTCCCAATTCCTGATTAAAGAGGATTAAGAATGAAAAACACAGTTTTTGAGAAAATAAAACAGTTATTCTTCCCGAACATGATCAGAGGTCATGTTGTGATGCTTTTGAGTTTTGTCACAGGGAATATTTACTTTATACTTCTGACAGCAGGTTTTTCTGCGGCTCTAGGTCTTGCAGCAGGGATAATAACAGCGCCAATCGGATTCCTAGCAGGAGCAGCAACCATTTATATTGTGAGAAAAACTGTGAACCTCGAATTCAAAGGTCTGAGAAAAGAAGCGGAACACTATGATATTAAATTATCAGGGTTGCAAGGTTTAACGAAGGCGATCTTCTTGAGACGAGTAAACAGCTTTACATGGACAGAGAATCCTGGAAGGCTGTTTTAGTATCTCTTGCTAAGTTTCCTATTGGATTAGTTTCTCTAATAGTCATTGCAGTTTATCTTAACATGGATATCTCTCTAATTCTGTCACCGCTTATTTACAGATCAGTAAAGCTTCAGATTTACGGAACTGTACTAAATACTCCGATTGAGCTAGGCGGAGCAGTCTTGGCAGGCCTAGCAATATTTATCTTGGGAGCTCAAGTCACGGAAAAGACCTCATTAGTCTACCTAAAGTTGAATTCAATAATATGATCGACTTAGATAATTTCTTCGGTACGAGTGAAGACATCTCAAGATAAAAGCAGGGATAATCACGTGTCCAGGTTCATCTCTGATTGATCTTATATATCGAGGGTTTTTGGATTTTTGACGTTATGGGGGGAAAAGTTGATGTCTAGAGGAGTGCTGATAAAAAACGCTTTAGAGGCTCTGAATTCGAAATTGGAACACATTCAACTTTCAACTAATATGGTATGAGGTATTCCGAATATAATCAGGCTAAATGAAATATCTCTACGATGGCTGAAGGTGCATAAAACACTGTATGTGTTTATACAAATTAAAAATATATGATATTTGAAGATAAATACTCTGTGACCTAGGTTGTTGATTTTATTATCCTAAATAATTAATATAGAAAGTTAAATTAGATTTAGTTGATCATTTTATTATTTAGATAAGGCAGGAGTATTGATAAGGCTGCTAGGATTGTAAAGGATACAGTGAAACTGTTTTTTAGTTCTAGAGTTAGGAAGGTTATTGTGAATAATGCTAGGAGAGTGAGTCTACCTAGTGTTAGAGCTATTTCTCTTACGGCGAAGTATTCCAGTTTATCTGAGTGTTGGGAGTGATCCATAGCAGTACTGAATATAGGGACATTGAATATTGTGAAGCTTAAACCGTTGACAGCTGATATCAAAAATGCTTGCAACGGCGTGATTACTAAGGACATTCCTATATATGAAAGGGCTGTTATTACAGATGCTATAGTGACTACGCGAACTTTCCCGTATTTATCTGATATTTTTCCTACAAAAGCACTGGCAATACCGCTGCTTATAGCTACAATTGAACCTGCACCTCCGATACTTACAGAGCCCTCAATAAATGTTGCTAAATAGAAGGGCCAAACAAGCATCTTCCCGAGAAAAATAGATCCTGCTATGTAAAATGTGCCGAAGTCTGCTTTTGAAAATCGTTTAATGAACTCTGTAAAATCAGAGCCCATCCCATCCTTATGTTCACTGTTGAAGACAAAAGGCAGGAAAGAAACTAAGATCATAAATGTGGCAATCAAAAAGAGTATATTGAAATTGAATACAGCTAGCAATAATCCTCCCAGAAAAGGAGAGATTGCAGCTGCCAAAGAACTCATCGAAAAGAAATAACCTGACTCTTCTGTTCGTTTTTTTGAGTCGCTACTGGCTGCCATTTCAGGGTTCATCCCTATCGGGTACATGTTAAATCCTATTCCTCCTATTAAAGCTATTAAATAGCTTTCTAAAGTGCCTGGACCGATATCTCTTATCAGAATATAAAACAATAACAAAAACGGAGATGACAGCAAAGACGTCTTCTTATAACCTATCCGTGAAGCTATCTTAGCTGAAGGTAATGAAGATAAAATAGGTACTCCAAGGTAAACAGAATAAAATAAAAGAACCTGGATATGTGAGAAACCGGAATTCAGCAAGTAAAGAGGTACAAAAATAGTTACAAGTTTCTTACCTAACTGCAAAAGAAACCTATGAAGATAAACTTCCTGAACTTCATCTTTAAGATCAACTTTACTATACCAATCTGCTAATCTCACATTAAATTTACGGATCTAGATTATTTTAAAACATAATTTTTTCTTCTAAAACACTTCTTCGGTGTTAGTATAAATTTAATTTCAAATTTTTCATCAAAATTTCAGTGAAAAATGTGAAATCAATTCAAGTGAGGCTGAATGAATAATTTAATTTGAAAATTTATCTAAATTGTTTGAGTTTGGGAAAGCCTATTTCTTAAACGGAAACTATCCTAACGCTGCATATCAATGGAAGTATTCAGACTGTAAAGAAATTAAACAAGACCAGAAAATACACGACAAGCTTCTAAACGATCTTTATAGCCATGAAATGTCCAAGATTGGTTTTGAGGTAGCTAGAGACAGTAACATATCAGGCGTAGAAAACTTCGACTACCGAGGAGAAGATGTAAAATGGTTCATTCCTTATGAGGGATTGAATTATCTGAAAAACGGCAGGCTAAACGCTTTACTGGAATTCTGGCCTATAATGCCAAAAGTTGGCGCGATTGATCGCCAATACGATGCACACGAGGAAGGCAAAAAACTGATTGACCAATTGGAGTACAGCAATTCCAAGAAATGGATGAAAATTCAGTACTGGTCCTATGAAAAAGAGCTAAGAAGTATAGATATGAACAACTCTGGGGATCGACAGGTGGAAAATTACTGGTTGAGAAACCAAAAAATGTTTGATAACATGAAAGAAGAGATAAACAAAGAAAAGCCAGAGAGAGTACTGGTTGTAGTCGGTTCAGGCCACAAATACTTCCTCGACGAGCTGGTCTATGAATCAAAATACGACTGGAAAAAACCAAGAATACCTGATGAGGCGAATTAAGAATGGAAAACACAGTTTTTGAGAAGATAAAACAGTTAATCTTCCCGAACAAGTTCAGAGGCCATGCAGTAATGCTTTCAAGTTTCGCCACAGGAAATATTTACTTTATACTTCTGACAGCAGGTTTTTCAGCGGCACTAGGCCTTGCAGCAGGAATAATAACGGCACCGATTGGATTCCTTGCAGGAGCAGCAACCATCTATATCGTGAGAGAAGCTGTGAACCTAGAGTTCAAAGGCCTGAGAAAAGAAGCAGAGCACCAAGACCTCAATTTGACAGACTTACCAAGTGTTGATTCTGGAGACCTTCTTGAGACAAGCAAACAGCTTTACCTTGACAGAGAATCCTGGAAAGCTGTTCTGTTATCTCTTGTAAAGTTTCCGATTGGACTAGCCTCACTTGCATTCATAACAGCTTATTTAAGTACAAGTGCCTCACTCATCTCCGCACCAATAATTTACAGATATGTAGACCTGCAGATCTACGGAAACATACTGAATACCCCGGTTGAGCTAAGCGGAGCACTTCTAGCAGGTATAGTAATATTTATCTTGGGAGCTCAAGTCACAGAAAAAGCCTCATTAGCCTATCTGAAGTTGAATTCAATGATATGATCGATTTAGATAATTTCTTCGACACCAGTGAAAATAGCTCGAGGCCTATAATAGAGTTGATAATATCTTTTGCAGCCTTCTTGGTTCCTTTCTTCGTCTTTGTAGTTCTACAGAGAAGAATCCAATCTCCTGACATACTGACCAATGCTCCAGTGATTTTACCCGTAGCAGTAGGCACGATAAGCCTGAAAGTAGTTTTAGGAAGGTTTTTTGATAAGAGCCTCTTCCAGCAGTATGGGATAAACAGGAAGTATTTGAAGGATCTAGTAGCAGGTATAGTTCTTGGATCAATATTTCAGGGCTTGATCACGATTCTGATGATTCAAAACGGTTCTGCTGAGTTGATTAGCGTGTTTAATTTCAGTACAGGTGTCCCGGTTCATCTCTGGTTGACGGCATTTATATCAACAGTGTTTGGATTTTTTGCTGTCGCTTTCTGGGAGGAACTGATGTTTAGAGGAGTGCTGATAAAAAACGCTTCAGAAGCTCTGAATTCAAGATTGAAACACAGGCAAATTTCCACTATAATAGCAATTTTATTAGGCCCAATTATATTTGGAATACCACACATCTCTGCAATAGCTGAAGGTGCTTCACCAAGCTTTGCAGTTTTTCAGGCCTCTGTAGCAGCTCTTTACTTCGGAATAGCCTATGTATTGACAGATAGTATCGCGATGCCTATAGGAATACATTTCATTTCAAACTTCTGGTTTACTTCGATACTAGGAGCTACAGAAAACGGTTTCCCAGCTCTAGCTAGAATAGAAAGAAACCTTCAACTTGGTTTAACTACCTTAATTGAGTATATCATACCTGTACTAACTTTGATAGGCCTTATAGTTCTCTATAGCAAGATTACTGAGAAGTAACTGGTGGATTATGCCTGAAGACCATATGTTTAAACACTTTGAAAACTAATTTTAATTGTGCAAAAGTTCCCTGTGACTGAGGTCGCAAACGGTATTTCAGAAGGTAAAAACTACGATGAAAAGTTACGGAGCGAGTCCTTCAGCCTGGAGGTTATGAGGTTTGAACCTGGAGACAAGGATGAGGAACATGCGCATGAAGTAGATGAGATCTACCATATAGACTCTGGTTCAGCCTCTCTAGAGGTTGAGGGAGAGAAAAACGAGGTAAACCCTGGAGATGTAATACATCTAGGTCCTGAAACAGACCATCACTTCGTAGACATAGAGGAAGAACTGGTCGTAACAGTGATGTATGCACCACCTGAACACAATTAAGCCAAAAATTCCTTCTTCCTATTCATTTACTCTTTAATACTCCCATTCTTGGTTTCTCTTCATTCATACGTATTTGTCTTTGAAGAATCTGTAAGCCCCCATTCCAGAGAAGAGGATTCCGATCGCGATAAAAATCAATGGGTCACTAGTTTTCTCCGGTTGAATGAAGGCTTCTCCTGGTTTTTCCGGAGGTACGAATACATTGATTTCTGAACCTTGACTGTATTTTTGTATTAATTCTCTTGCCTCTGACTCGACGTTATAGTCGTCTGGTTGTTGACCCCCAGGATGCATGTTGCTGCTGGTATAAGTTTTGCCTTCAAACCGGTATTCGTACATGATTTGAGGCTGATAATCTATCCCCCCTCTCCGGGAACTGTCCTCAGCGATACCGGTATCAGTCACGGTAGCAGAGATATTAACCGGATTCTCCAGGGCCTGATTCTGACTCGTATAGGTATTGTATCCGAAGAAAATAAGTCCAAGACCCACCAAAATAATTGCTATGTTCGATATCAGCGAACCTTTGCCATCTTCACTTCCCAATTCCAATCTTGGCCCAAAATTAAACATAAAATATAATTCTAAGGTTTACTTTGAAAAAAGCTTGATCTGGCCCATCTGTAAGGCAGCCTAATTATTTACTCTGATCTTAAGGCTTCCACAGGTTCCAGACGTGCTGCCTTCAGGGCGGGGAATGTTCCGGATGCAACTCCTATGACTACAGCGAATACCAGAGATGCTATCACCATGAACGGGCTGATGTATGTTGAGGCCGGTATATCGGTGAGGACTATCGAGAATATAACCCCTATGATGCCTGAAAGGAAGAAACCTAAGGATACTCCTATGAATCCTCCTACAAGGCCTATAAGCGCTGATTCTGTAATGAATAACTCAAGTATTTCTCTTCTTGTGGTTCCTAAGGCCTTGAGTGTGCCGATTTCTTTGGTTCTTTCCATGACTGACATGTACATTGTGTTTGCGATGCCTACTGCCCCGACTAGGAGTGATATTGATGCGATCCCTGCTACAAAGTAATTCAATGTGGTTGTTATGTTGGTTATCTGTTCAAGTTGACTTCCAAGAGAAGTTACGGAGAAATCCTTTGTGTCCTCTGTGACGCTTCTGGAATCCATAAGGTTATCTTCAACTCTTTCAACAGTGTTATCGACTTCTGCTTCTTCCTTCACTATGAATCCAATTGAGCTGTACTCTCCGGTTTCTAAATCCTCTGCTATTCCTCTGGCAGGGTCCGGAGTCATGATTATGCTGGTGGCCTGTCTGTCAGAGTCCTCTGAGATAATTCCTACGACCGTGAAACTCTGGTTATCGATGTTGAGAGGGCTGTTAATAGAGATGTTTTCATCATATAGATCCTTCGCGATATCCCACCCGATAAGAATCGAGTTACGATCCGAACTCGTCAAGTACCTACCTTTGGCCAGTTCAACATCGGTATTTGCCTCACGCCAGTCTCTAGGATTCACACCTGTCACGGTTAAAGGCGCCGACAAATCCCCGCTTGAAACATCAGCATCCGCCTCTACCTCGCCGTAAGCAACATCAACCCCCTGAGAGGCTTGAATAACCTTTAAATCTATGTTATCTACTACAGGATCATCTTCAGAGGCCTGAGGGCCTCCACCGCCTCCAGGGCCTATAGAGAATCCACTGGTTCCGGGCGTTACAATTCCTACTCTTTGTGCAAGGCCTTCGGTCTGGCTGTTTATGCTCTGTTGTAGGCCTGAACCAATCGAGACTATAGCTATTACTGAGGCTACACCTATAACTATGCCTAAGACGGTGAGCCAGCTTCTGAGTCCCTGTTGCTGGAGGTTTCTCAGGGACTGTTTGAAGATGTCCTTTTTCTTCATGCTTTATTCACTGT
>CAZSAB010000017.1:0-15576 GCA_964604885.1 uncultured archaeon | reverse complement strand
CTTATTCTCTATCACCCATGCATCGGCTTGACTGGAGCCTTTTGTACCCAAGAAACAATTTACAGATTTCCATATTGAATCTACAACCTCTCCAAACTCCTTCTTATCTCCTCTTACTCTGAATTTCAAGTAATGCTCTTTCTCCTGAATAGCTGGAGGAATCTGCTTCATTTGTCCAACACCTCATGCCCTGGTCTTACTTGGGAGTCGTCTTTAGCTTTCATATTTTTCTCGATTATTCTTTCTGGAGAATAGGAAACAGCTCTCCTGCCATTATATCCTAATGAATCGATTATTGATCCAATATCTCTCGGAGCCCTCAGCTCTGAGAAATTCTCCGCCTCCGTAGTAATAATGTAATGAACATTGTATTTCTCGCATAGTTTCAGGTTCTTCCTCCACTCGTTCAACTTGTGGCTTTGCCTTTTCTGATCTTCTGGAACTTCCTTCAATGAGAAACCTATTGCTATATCATTCTCTGCGGCCTTCTCCGCGTCAACATGATTCATGCCAGAATCCTTCCTACCTTTTCCCGGATGCAAAACCACGTCCATTCTTGGATCAGAGAACACCTTCCTGTTCAACTCGTGGTCGCCTCCGCGGAAGGCCAGCACATCGTGTTCTTCCCTCTGTTGGCCTAAATTTCTCTTCAGTTCACCCCAGTCTTCTGCCTCAAGGACCTTGACAGAAGCTTCAATACTCCCACTGCTCCAGCCAATTTCACTAGCATCCTCTTGAAATTCCTGAGAGATGAAAAAGTCATGGAATTCTGCCATTACAATTTTGAAATCAGAAAGAAACTGATATAGTTATTTGGTCTTGCCATCGTTGGCGTTCTGTGAAGGCCTTACCTTTTCTGCGCCTTTACCTTTGTTGTCTAGGCCTCTTGAGTCTTTTGCGGCAGGCGTCTGACCGTTCTCTGCTCGATTGCGGTTATCACAGATCCAGTTGATGTCATCGTCTGACTCAATCTCTGGGTGGTCTGGATCTACCATGATAATTTCGAACCATTTGCGGTTTCCGTCTTCTAGTACCCAGTAGCTGTTGAGAACTTCCAGGTTTTCGTATTTACTGGATGCTCTCTGTTCTGCTATTACCTGCTTGGACTTTTTCGGTGAGTATCTTGATTGTCCTGTTTTACTTGGTGCTCTTCCTGCGTCAGGTCTTTTTCTCTTGGTTCCTCCTTTGTCGACCTGTGTTCTAATTATGTTGAATCCGTTTTTCGCTTTGTATCCGAGCTGCCGAGCTTTTGGAATTCTGGTTGGTCCTTCCATTTTCTTGATTTTTTCTTCTCTTCTCCATTCTTGCAGCCGCTGTTTCCAGACCTCGTCGAGATTCTCCTTAGGCTGTTCGTATTGCTCATTTGCATATTTGTAGTAGCTCATAAATGTTCAGCTCGTATCCACGAATTGTCGCAAAAACATTATAAATCCCTCAATGTTCGTGCTGCCATCAGGTTTAACCATATAAGAGTTTTTTGTTATTGTTTAGTTGTGATACAAAAATGAGTCCAATACTGAAAATTATTGTCGGAGCACTTATGATGGTTCTAGGAGTCTTTACATCGATTACATTCTCAAGTCAACTGGTAACATTGATTCTTGGAGGATTAGGCCCTCTACTGGTTCTCGTAGGAGCCTTCATAGTATGGCTTGAAAGTGACGAGCTTAAGATTCAGAGAGAAGAATCCAAGAAAACTAAAGATGAACTTCAGAGACAGCAGACACTTGAACAACAGCAAAATTCCAGTGAACAGGCAAAGCAGGCAGCACAGGAAATCAAGCAGGCTGTCAAGGCTCAAGACACTACTCCTGATCCAGAGGAAATTCTCTCAGGAACAGTTAGAGAAGTGAAGGAAGAGGTTTCAGATAGAGGAGATCTGGATGTAGAAGAACTTCTGGAGTCAGAGCGAAATGGGAAGAACAGGAAGACACTAGTTAACTACTTAGAGAGACAGATTGACTAGCTTCTGGAATTTTCCTTACTTTTTATTTTTTCCTTATTTTTTATTTCTGATCTTTGTATAGATCTTCAATTTTCTCAATCCCGTCTGCCTTTTCTTTGTCATCTCTGAAGGACTTCAGACGTGGGAACCGCAGGGCGTATCCTGAGGAATATGTTGGACTTCTCTGTATTTCCTCATATTCTACTTCTACAATAATCTCTGGTTTAACCCATACTTTCCTACCTTCTTCCCTCTCTATCAGAGGTTTCAGTCTTTCAGTTATTTCCTCTAGCTGTTCTTCTGTCAGCCCGGTTGCCATTTTTCCGACTTCTTCGTATTCTCCTGTTTCTTCATTGTAGCATCCGAGGAAAAGTCTTCCCAGCCATCCTGCCCTTTCGCCTTCGCTCCACTTTGCGGCGACTATAGCTAGATCTAGTGTTTCCATAACTGGCTTCAGTTTGACCATGTAGCCGACTCTGCTTCCGGGCTTGTACTCTGCGTCCAGTTTCTTCATCATTATTCCTTCATGACCTTCTGAAAGAGATTTCTGCTGCATTTTCTGGACTTTTTCCTCCTCACCTGTAACTTCTCTATCTACAAGCCTTAGCTCCTGCTTCTCTTCATCGACTATACTGTCAAGCTTTTCCAGTCTCTTACTGTACTCTTCCTCGAGAATCGGTTCATCCAGGTATATTAGGTCGAATGGTTTGACCTCGACTGGAATTTTCTCCACCTGCTTCTGAATATTGTATTTCCTTTTTATCCGCTTAGAAAGCTTCTGGAACTCTATCATGGATCCATCTTCGGGGTCAAATCCCACTATTTCAGTGTCTAAGATGCAGTTGTCCGCGTCGACATGCTCTCTTACCTTCTCAACTACATCTGGGAACTGCTCAGTAATATTCTCCAGCCTCCTAGTGAATAATTCTATTTTATTTCCTTTTTTGTGTATCTGGCAGTTGTGAAGGGATACTGTGGTTGTACAATAGCTTTCATCTCCTTTGACCTGTAGGTTGTAAACTTTCTGCCTCGGATCAACTTCTCTCGGAGAGTTTCTTGACAATTCATCCTTTTTCAGTATTCTCACTCTCATCTCTCCATCTCTTATTTCTGCGTTTCTGTTTGAGGATGTAAATCTCAATCTATAATATGTCTCGTCTTCTATTCTTAGCTTTTTTACTCCGCATGCTATACCATGTTTAATAGCTATCATTTGAGCTTGGGTCGCTAAAGACTTCTCTTTGGTGGTTACATTCTTGAAATTCCCTTTTTCATCTCTTTGTCCATCTGCTTCTATCCAACCGTTTAGGAATGACTTAAATTCTGCTTTATCTAGATTCCAAAACCATTCAGGTATTTTTTTGTCTTTCCATCTTGATTGAGTTTGTTTTCTGAAATTTTGTGATAGCCACTTCAGTAGTGGAGGGTCTGTCCAGTATAATGTTTTGCCTTCATTATGGGAATGAGTACTGATATTTTCTTCTGGTTCATCAAGTATATCCAAAGCTATCTCTCTGTACTCTTTCAAAAGTTCTTCTTCCTCTGTCTCTTTAAATATCAAGCCAATTCTTTGGTTTCCATTTGCTTTATTTGAATAGCCGTCTCCAACCCAGAAACCTACGAATCTCCAAAACTCTTCCTGGAGTATAATCTCTTTTGTATAACCCCCCTTTCTCTTGAAAGAAAGTTTTTCAGGTTTATCCTCTGTTAGGTCTATCTGAGGTAATGGGAAAACCACATCTGTGTCTTCTTCTATATTTTCCACAGCAGTCCATCCATGTTCTGTAAATATTTCGTGACCTTCTGTGATCTTGAATTCATTTCCTAAATATGTTGAGAATTCAAAAACCTTTTCATTTGGCTCAATTTCCCGCTTACTTTTCTCTTCAACTTCCTTAAATCTTCCTTCATGCGTAAGCACCTTATCTCCAATATTCACATCCTTTATAGAAGTGATGCCCTTACCTTCCACATATATGGGCGTAAAACCTGAAATACAGCGCATACCATCATATTTATAATCTACAACAGCAGGCTTGCCGACTTTCTCGAATCCTTCCTCAATGGTTTCCACTTTTTTCGCCAGCATCGAATTAACAGGACGGAAGAGCTCAAGTTCAAGTTCCTTTACTTTTTTGATACCTTCTTCGCAGGCTTCTGCAACCTCTGTAAAGTCGTTGGTGAAGTCATAAGCTTTCTGGATCTGCTCAGAATAATCTCCTTCGAGGAATGCCACCGAAAGAGCATCTCGGATTGTCCCCTCACCTATTCCTATTCTCAGGTGTCCAAGTACGGTACGCGTCAGGTATCGGGCCTCTATTGGTTCTGCCGAGGAGATCAGGTCGGCTATTTCTTTCTTCTTTTTATCCTGGCTGACTGACTGGCTGGAACCTTCCTTACTCATCTCTGCAACTTTTCTAAGTCTTTCAATTACTTTCTCCACTGTCAAATTAGTTGAGACAAGTTTCTGCTGCTTCTTGTTCTTTACAAGCTCTTCTGCAGCTAATCCAAGATCTCCTTCATCTCTCCACAGTTCTTCAACTTCTTCCTCATTATATCCTGTTGCCTCAGAGATGATGTCCTGCATCATCCGACTTGAGATTCCTATTTCTTCTCCTCTCCACTCTGGGTAAATTTTTCCTCTAGCCAGTAATACAAGATACTTGAGGTCCTCGCCTGAGTCCTTGAATAGTTCCGCCAGTGTATCTGTCTTCTCCAGAGTCTTCTGAGTGGATTCCAGTCTCCTGTAGGTCTCGGCTAGTTTGGAGTATTCCACAAACGGAAATCTGTTCCTGAAGGTTTAAACCCTACCGCCCAGAATTCTAAATTAATGTCTAGCTTTGAAACTATACTTAATCTGACAGGTTTCAGAGAGGCCAGAGACGAAGTAATTGAAAGGGAGAAAGTTGGAAGAATCCTTGAAGCAGGTAGAAACACTCCTTCCCCTGGAAACGTCCAGACTCTAGAATTTATTGCAGTAGAGGATGAAGAAACCCTTCACCAACTATCTCAAACGCTCGGCGATCACAGGATTGGCGAGGCACCTTTGACAGTTGTAGTAATCTCAGATAATGACCGGATGAGAAGAAAAGTCGGAGCCAACTTCGAAAACTTCTGCATGGGCGAAGCCGCGACATCAGTCCAGAACATGAGGATTGCAGCTAAAGAAGAAGGGATAAGCTCAGTTTGGAAGGCAGGGTTTGATTCAAACACTGTCGGAGGCCAATTGAACGTTCCGGATGGAAAACAGCCTATGGCTACTGTTTCATTCGCCTACACTGATCACCCGATAAACTCAGAACCCAAGTTCGGAATGAATGAAGTTGTATTCTATGATGAGTACGGTGCTCACATCAAGAGTCATTTTGATGGACTTCACTGGAAAGGTTTACGGGAGGAGAGAGAAATATTCGGAAAGAAAAAGAAAGGGTTTTTAACAAGGTTGAAGCGGAAGACCGACGAGGTTTTATAAATATTTGAGACGGATTATTTACTAGTGGATGATAAAATCCCGAGCCTACTGAGGAGCCGGAAATAAAGTTTATAACCGGCCGTTAGTAAAGGCTAAATATTAGGTGTCAAAACGAAAATGGTTGCAAGCAACGATACTTTAGACGAGCTCGAGGACATCGGGCTAAACATGTACGAGCGCAAGATTTATTCTGCACTTTTAGGTAGAAGCGTCTCAACAGCCGGAGAGCTGTCAGAGATGACTAATGTTCCACGCTCACGAGCCTACGATGTCCTAGAATCACTGGCCGAGAAAGGCTTAGTAGTAATCAAATCCTCCAAGCCGATGGAGTACGTGGCAATTCCTCCGGAACAGGCCATCGAAAATATCAAGGAACAGCACAAAAAAGAACTTGAGGAAAAACTCGATAAGTTGGAAGATTTCAAAGATTCAGAAGCTGTTGACGAACTTGAATCCCTGTACGATCAAGGTGTCGAACTTGTTGATCCTGCTGAAATGTCTGGTTCACTCAAGGGGGAGCATCAGATCAATCAGCATCAGGGAACTATGATGAAGGATGCTGAGGAAAGCATCAAGATTATGACTTCTGAGGAAGGCCTCAATGATCTAAGGGAAAACCACCAAGGTCTTTTGGAGGAAGCGAAAGAGCAAGGAATAAATGTAAAAGTTCTAGCACCTGTATCGGACAAAAATAGAGACGCTTATGAATCTCTGAAAGGTTACGCAGATGTCAAGCATATCGGCGGGCTAGAAGAGAAGTTGGAAGGTATTGAAGCTCCGAATGGCAGAGTAACAATCGTCGATAACAACGCATTGACAATGTCAATGACACACGACGATGTCCACTCAACACAGGATACAGCATTCTGGTCAAAGAGCGATCACATGGCAGAGTCAATGCTGAGTCCGGTATTTGATGTTCTATGGCATCACAGCCAAGATCCTGAGGAAGGAGCACCGGAGAAGCCGGGAGATGTACCAGAGTAGCTTCTTCTATTTATCTTGTTTATTTCTCAATTTTAGTATCCCAGTGTTGATCTGAAAGGGGCAGAACTCTTCAGAAAGCTTCCGATTGAGAGGTCCGCGGTTAAAAGAGAAAGGAAATTAAATTCTGGACTACTTTCGACCTTGGACACATCCAAGTCTTCACCCGTTAAGTTCTCTGCGACCTGCACTGCTCTATCTCTATTACCGGTTTCATCTATTAGACCGAGTTCTTCGGCTTCACTACCTAGAAATGGCTCTCCAGAACTAACGTTCTCTATTTGGCCTTCTGTCAAGTTTCTCTCCTCTTCCACCATTCTCAAAAAATCTTCCTGAATTATGTTTACTTTCTCCTGTAAAACCTGTTTTTCAGCTTCTGAAGAATTCATAAATGGGTTGCCTATCTCCTTCCTGCCTCCTGCTGAAATATTGATATATTCGGCTCCATATTTGTCTAAAGTGCCGGCAAACTCGATGTAAGAGCTTTTAACTCCAATACTGCCTGTAAGTGTCGATGAATCAGCCAGTATTCTATCGCAACCCAATGCGATCAGGTAACCTCCAGACGCAGCTACATCCCGCATCCTGCAAACGGTTGGAACGTTCACATCTTTAATACTGTTTTTGACTTCCTTCGACGCTACTACTGCGCCGCCACCAGAGTTTATCTCATATATTATTGCGTCCGCACCTTTTCTCTCTGCTTGTTTATTCAGTTCCCTTACTTGGGAGGGCGTTATACCTGAAGTAGCTCCCAGACCACTGCTCTGTGAAGGAGTTATAGTTCCGGATAGATCGATAAGTGCGGCTGTACCTTTCTGGTCAAAACTGAATCCTGCCGTAGACGCTATTACAAATAAAAAAAGACTGATTAGTATTATCTTCTTCATGATATAATTGGAGGCGCAGCTATTTTTAAGTCTCATCGTGCCTCGGTAAATATATGTCAGAACTTGAAAACCTCTCCAGAAAAATTATCGAAGAGATCCAGAACGGGGAAATTAGCGACAAAGAAGAAGTAGAAAAAAGGAAAAAACAACTCTGCAGTGAGCTAGGATTTGGAGGGATGCCAAAAAACTCTGATATCTTGGAGTTTGCCGAAGAGGACGAAGTTGAAGCACAAAAAGTTTTGAAGACGAAGCCAATGCGTACAATTTCCGGCATCGCCAACATTGCGATTATGGCAAGGCCAGCACCCTGCGGCGGTGGATGTATTTACTGTCCAAAAGGAAAGGATGCCCCACAGAGCTACACGGGTAAGGAACCAGCAACCCGGAGAGCAATTAGAAACGGCTACGACCCCTTCGATCAGGTCCATGATAGACTTGGCCAGTACGAGAAAAACGGCCACAGCATCGACAAATCCAAATTAATTATAATGGGGGGAACCTTCCCGTTCCAAGATCCAGACTACCAGAAAGAGTTCCTGAAGGAAGCATTCAATGGCTTCAATACTTATCCGGAAGATTCAGATAATGAGAAAGCAGACACATTGGAGAAGGCCAAGAAGATTAATGAAACCGCTGAAATCAGAAATGTAGGGGTAACATTCGAAACACGGCCTGACATCTGTGAAACAGAACACATCGACCGAATACTAGAAATGGGTGGAACCCGGACAGAAATGGGGGTCCAGACAGTCTTCGACGAGACACACGAGATAACTAACAGAGGTCACGGAATGGACAAAGTCGTTGAGGCTACCAGAAAACTGAAAAATGCTGGTTTCAAAGTGGCTTACCACTTGATGCTTGGTCTTCCTGGTGAAGGCTACGAAGAGGACATTAAGAAGTTCAAGGAAGTCTTCAGCAACGCTAACTATCAACCTGACGAGATAAAGATTTATCCTTGTGAGGTAATTGAGGGAACAGAACTTTACAGACAGTATGAAGAGGGAGAGTTTGAGCCGATAGATGATAAGGAAGCTAAAAAGCGTTTGAAAAAGGCACAGAAAGATATAATTCCGCCTCATGTAAGGGTGAAGAGGGTGATGCGTGATATTCCTTCGACTGAGGTTGACGCAGGCCCACAGCTCACAAACATGCGTCAGATGGCGCTTCAAGAGTTAAGAGATGAGGGAGAGCGCTGTAGATGTATCCGATGTAGGGAAGTAGGGCATGTCAAGAGAACACATGATTTAGAGCCGAAGGAAGAGAATATAGAGTTAATTGAGAGGGACTATGAGGCATCTGGAGGACATGAGTATTTCCAGAGCTTTGAGGACGCTGATGCAGATATAATTCTGGGTTTTACTCGTCTTCGTGCTCCAAGCCAGTCCTTCAGAGATGAGATCGACAATGATTCGTTGATTGTGCGCCAGTTGAAGGTTATGGGGTCCGCAACTGATATAGGATCTGAAGGAGATGTACAGCACAAAGGGTATGGTACAAAACTTATGGAGAGTGCTGAGGAAAAGGCTAGAGAACTTGAAAGGAACAAGGTGGTAGTTATTTCGGCTGTGGGGACTCGTGAGTATTACAGGAAGTTTGGTTATGAGAAGGAAGGCCCTTATATGGTCAAGTATCTGGATTAGGAGTTTTCTCTAATCGGGAAAAGAAGATAGGTAAAAATAAGAATTTGTGAGCCCCTCCCCAGGAGCTTGCTTGCCGATGAATTCTAGTTTGAGTGTGTTTGTTTGAGTGATTGCCACTGCTCTGAAAATTCGTCTTTCATGTGTTCCAGTGCGATCTTTTCTTCTTCTGTCAGGTCGTTATTTTCCACTATCTCTCTGTAGATCTTGTATGGGTGGGTTGGAACTTTCTCATTCATGTTATTCCTGAATTCCTCTTCGAACTTGTCCCTGTGTTTCTGGACCTTCTCTTCTAGAACTCCATTCTCTTTCCATTCATCAGCGAGCTTCTCCTTCTTGCTCTTGCCAATGTCCCAGAGGCTCGCCATATTACTGCAGGTGTTATAAACTCTTATTAACGTAACGCAACTTTCAGCTACTCTTAACCCAAATAAGAGAACTTCTTTGTCCCTATTAGATGACAACAAACTGTTGTGAACCTTTAAGATGGAATATAAATTTATGAAAATTAAGAAAGGTTTTTCAACCTTTGAGGGTATCTACCAGTTCTTCAGCTGCCTTCTCGGCTTGGCCGTCCTTGTTCTGAATTATCTTGAAGTAAGCGCCCGTGAGTACTGCATCGGCTGATGCCATCTGCTTTGCAATTTCTCTGTACTCCTTTATGTCCTCAAGAGAGTCTACCTCGCGGTCCCTGGAGTCGCCCTGAATCCTTCTGTGGATTGCTTCAGATGAAGCATCCAGCATTATTATTTTAGCAGGATCTAGGTTTTCTATAACCCACTTAGGCAACCCTGGAATGTAACCGTAAGGATTTCTAATCGCTGCGTGAGTTTCTACGATTACGTCTTGGTCCTCTGCATCGTCAAAGATCGATTCGGCAGCAGCCTCTTGCACTTCTTTATAACTTGAGGAATCCAGTTCCTGCAAGTCATCTCTGTCAGCAACGAGCCCTCTCTCCTTGGAAACTTCAACCATCCTGTCGCCATAGTTGATTACCTTGTATTCTTCATTAGAAAGCATCATAGCTTCCTCAAGAACCGTTCCTTTTCCAACTCCTGAAAGACCGACCAAGATGTTTACGCTGTGCTCGCTCATAGATTTAAATCCTCAGCCAAGTAATTTAACCATTTCTCATCACCCTCCAGCACATCGAAGAAACTGTAATCGATGATCCTGTCTGCAACATGCTTTGGCACACCTTTTTGCTTCAATTCCTTAGGATCATCATCAAGGAAGTTCTGTATAAACTTTTTCGCATTCGTAAAGTCGCGCTCGGTTTTGGCATATAATCTGTTTCCACGGACAAAAGTATTCTCGTACTTGGAGGTAAACTCATCAAGATGCCTGGAATTATGGAAAACCTTAGGCCCCTCAATCTCCTCAACCACGGGAAGAATAGACTCCATTTCAAAGAAGAACCTCACACTTTCCTCTTCTACCTGGAATCCCGACTCAAATATCCTGAAATCACGTTTCTCAAGCTTCTTCCTCATCAACCTCATAAATTTCCGCATCTGCGGATAAACCAGGTCATCCACCTCGTCAGGACGCGTAAATCCCACAGCGATGAAGTCTTCACGACCCTGAACCTCCTGCTTTATCTCGAACTTCGTCCAGTCAGATTCTTCCTCCTGGAAATAGCTTAATCCAGGGTCCTCTGAAAACTTCCAACAGTTATAGACAAACTTTGCATAGTTCTCCGTAGATAGCACGGAGGCAACGTTTCTATCCGAATCAACAGGATCAATTACAATTAGAGAATCTTCCGAAAACTTATCTTCCAGTCCATCTGGCAATTTCTCATGATGGTTTCTAGGATCAAGAAGCTTCTCTTCCTTCCAGTCTCCAGCAGAATCAACTAGCTCCTTGAAACCACTGAACTCTGAAATCAATATCTCACATAGATAACCGGAGAAACCTCTCACCTTGAGAGAAGAACCGTAAAGACCTGCCTCCTTCAAAAACTTCTTCAATATAACGACATCCTTCCGCTCATCTTCACTCAGGTTCTCCTTGACCCATCTGGAATGGTGAGGAGTCCGATCTACGGCCGATTGAATGTTTTCAGGGCCAACGTTGAAACAGGGAACGATCTCGACCTCATGCCCTCCTATCTCTCCCTTGGTGTACGGATGCTCGGCATAGTCAACCTCGAACTCTCCATCAAACTCTCTAAATGTATTCTTTCCAATTTCAAGACCTTTATCTTCAAGATCTTGACGTTCTGTATCTTCAGGAAATAAAACGAAAATATCAATGTCCTTGTCACCCTTCATGCAGGTCTCTCTGGAAGTGCTTCCAGCGAAATGCGTCTCCAAGCCGTACTCCTCAGCTATAAAATTGGAGATCTTCTGGTAAAGCTCCTTGGACTCTTCCAGCTCCTCTTCATCCGGATATATGTCTCCCAGTATTTTTTCTCTAAGTCTTTGCCAGTTCATAGAGAAGTTTGGGTGTCTGTACCGTATAAAAACTTGGAGTTGAGGAAAGGGGAAATAGAATATATGAGTATGCTGATTGTTTCTACTCTTCGAGGCCTTTGACGAGTTTTCTGTCGTCGATGACCCAGTATTCTATTTCGTCTCCTTCTCCTGCTGAGAGGTCGTCTGGTAGTTCCATTTCGTCTGTTTCGTATGTGTCCATGTCCATTACTTGTGCGATGTTTCCGTCGCGTGAGACTACTTGTCCGATTTTCTTGTCGACATCTGGGCTCATCATCATTGTGTCGCCGGGCTTGGTGATGTGCCGGTCTTTGTCGTCGAATACCCCTCTTGCTTTGATCTTGGCTTTGGCGCTTCCGTGTTTTCCAGGACTACTCATGGAGATGCTTCGGACTTCGCATGGTTCTCCGTCGATCATTAGGTATGTTCCTTCTGATGCGTCGCTTGCTTCCATCTGGGTCGGCATTTAGAAATCAACTCTGTTAATACAAAATTTTGAGAAGACTAATGGCCTTATTGTGTGGCCATGTCGATGTCTTCTTTTTTGACTGTGTTTCTTTCTGCGTGGTCTGCCATCTGGATTGCATCTCTTGAGATTTCTCCTCCTAGGTCTTCAAGAGCCTCTCTTAGTTCTTCTACTGCGTCTTTTGAAACTCTTTCTGCTCCGGCATTTCTGAGAATCCTTTCTACGGGTGCGTTTGGTAGGCTCATTTTAATCACGTAATTAAAGTCCCGGTTAACACTTTAAAATATGCATTCCCTCGAGGCAGCAGTCCTTGATGCAAATGTAATAATACACAGTAGAGGCCAGATTCCTGTAGGAAAAGTTTACATTACTGAAAAAGTTTTTGAAGAGATAAAATCAACTTCAGGAAGAATGGTTCTGGGAAAACTTGAGTATTCTAAGGTGAATCCCTCGGAGAGGTCGCTGGATAGAGTTCGTGATAAGTCGAGCGAGATAAAGTCTCCTACAAGCTCTGAAGATGAGAGCGCCCTTGCTTTGGCTCTTGACCAAGATTTAAGTTTAGTTACAGATGATAAGGCTCTTCAGAATCTGGCTCTTCATTTAGAAGCTGATTTTGAAGGTTTCAATACCGATGAGGTTTCGGAGAAGAGGAGGTGGAGGAAAGAGTGCGATAACTGTGGAAATGAGGTTTCAGATGCTCGGTGTCCTAGCTGTGGTTCTCACTCTGTGAATCGGAAACGAGGTCAGCATAGTTGAAAGCAAATTGTTTAGTCAGTATCAAAATCAGCGGTCCAAGTATCAAACCTTTTACTCCGAGTACCAGCGGGCCAGCTAGGAATCCTAGGAAGATTATGAGTGGGTGTTCATCAAGGCTCTTTGATCCTACCCAGGGCCTGAGGAGTAACTCGGGCAGTATCTGGAGGAATACTATGCCGAATGAGATTATCAGTATTCCTTTCACTGGCTCAGCTCCCAATATGAGATAGTAGAGTCCGAGCGGCATGTAAAACATGAAATTGGCTACTAGCGGTAGCAGAGAGGCTATCATTATGAGTATTACCCAAATAGGTAGGAGATCGATTGGAGTGGTGAGCACTCCTATTATATAGAATCCTGCTGCTGCAACAATTCCAAGTATTATTGCTACTATAGCTTGTGTAATGAATACTCCTTGGAAGATGCCGTGAATTGAGTCTATAAGTGATCTAATTATATGTTCTTTAGTTTCAGGGAGGCTGTTGAGAACTTCATCTGCCTTTGAGGATATCTTGCTCCGGTCTTTGTAAAGGAAGATGGCAGTCACGAGAAATATTCCGACGTCAATTAGGATTGCTGGAAGTGATACAAATATATCTATTAGATAATTTGTTAGGGTATTGGAAAAGTTTGAAAGATATTCCTCGATACTATCTAGAAAGCTCTCGGGGAGACCAAGAGGTTCGAGAGCACTTAGTATATTTTCTTGAAGCGAACCCGTAAATACGTTAAACTGCGCCAGAATATCGAAAAAGTTATTCACAAAGAAGTATATACTCAGGAAAACTAAGCCAAGCACTGAGAATGTTATTATAACTGATGAAAGCACTTCGTTTCCAATATAAGGATCTAGTTTTTTGTGAGCGAAAGCCAAAATGTAGGAAACTGCTACCGCAAGCAGAATGGCGTCTAGGAAAGGATATATTATAGCTAAACTCCCCAGCACCAGCAAGGCAGCAACAATTAACGTCTCCCTTTTAGTCCTCAAATCCTTATCCATGATGTATTCATAATTTATTTTTGAGCATTAAATTAGGTTTCATAAGTATTTTGTCACTTGGAAGTAATATTTTTCAGACTAACTTATTTAAAAGTTGCGGCGGGTTTTAAGTTTTACTAAGGTGTTCTAAAAAATATGTCAGAAGCTCCACAAAATATTCCACGAAGACAGATAGACGACTACGAAGTACCGGAAGAATGGGAAGAGGACGAAGAACAGGAAAAAGATGAAACTCCGGACGGAGAATTCCCAGATGAAGAAGACGCAGCTCCAGAAGAAGACGAAGGATACGAAGTGGTTCAAGAAGAAGCAGAAGAAGGAGACACAGTACTAACATGTCCAGAATGTGACTCTCAACGCTTCGAAGAAGACTCTGCAAAAGGAGAACTTATCTGTGTAGAATGTGGGATGGTTATCGACGAAGACAGAATCGACGAATCCGCTGAATGGAGAGCATTCAACGCAGAAGAAAAAGAAAAGAAAGCAAGAGCAGGCCAGCCTTTGACTTATACAAAACACGACATGGGAGTCTCAACAGAGATCGGAAAAGGCTCAGGAGAACTATACAAAGTCTCAGGCAACAAAAGAGCACAGTACTACAGACTCAGAAAATGGCACAAGAGATTAACGAAGTCTAAAGACCGTAACCTTGGATTTGCTCTGTCAGAGCTCAACTCCATGATTTCAAACCTGAACCTGCCAGAATCAGTCCACGAAGAAACCGCAAGACTATACGAAAAAGCAGTTGACCAAGGGCTGGTCAGGGGAAGAAGTATGGAGAGCATTATCTCAGCCATAATCTACATAGTGGCTCGTAAACAAGGTACCCCGAGAACTCTAGACGAAATTTCGGACGCATCTGGAATCGAGAAAAGAGAAATCGGACGCGCATACAGATATGTAGCAAGAGAACTAGGACTTCGCATCCTACCAGCCAAACCACAAGACTACGTACCAAGATTCGCAGGAAAACTCCAGCTAAGTGGAGAAGTCCAAGCAAGAGCAAGAAAAGTAATCAAGGAAGCAAGTGAAAGAGACCTACTCTCAGGTAAAGGACCGACAGGAATTGCAGCAGCAGCACTCTACATCGCAGCGGTTCTAGAAGGTGAAAAACGAACACAGAGAGAAGTAGCAGACGTAGTCGGTGTCACAGAAGTAACTATCAGGAACCGCTACAAAGAACTCGCAGAGAAGCTGGGTCTTGAGGAAGAACTTGAAGAGAAGAGCAATTAAAATTTTGTATCAATTTCTTTCTCCTCAGTTTGCCCAGCAAAGTTGATATTATTTATCTGGAGACTCTCTTAAGACAATTGAATGATGTTAAAGTTTCTGGGAATCAAAGATTTATTTCAAGTTAGTTCTCTAAGCCCCAGGAAATTGAATAATAATGGGTAGCCCTGAGAGACACCCCGACTCAGAGCCAATAAGTCTTGGCTAAAAATCAGCAGATATTATGTCATTTTGAAAAATATTTTTCTTGCTTTGGCATTTATGGATTCGACGCAAGCTAAGCTTTTGCTTCCAGTAGGGACCGTTCTTGAATTTCTGGGAGTTCTGACCTTGATTACGAATGAGGGAATGTTGATTCCCAAAGTTGATTTAGGATTCAGTGTTCCAGCATTCCTGCCTGTAGAAGTTCAGGGAATGGGTCTGTTGATAGCTGGAGCATTGACGACATTCTATGCCGTGATGAATCTGAAGTAGAAGAGTCAATTTTCTCCATCTTTACTTCTTATCTTTTCCCCCATAGCCCTGCTTTCAAACTCTCCATGTGCTGAGATAGCCAGAACGAAGAAAGCAATGATTAAAGGCCAGCGAAAACCTGCCAGCTCCATCAATGTAAATATGATAAAAACAGCACACAAAAAGAAATAGCTGTTAGAATCATCTCTTTCCGTGGTAAATACCGGAGAAAATCCTGCGCCTATCAGCAAACCCAGAAAATTTCTGGCCATCGAATTTTCTATATAGAAAATCAGTATTGA
>CAZSAB010000016.1:9698-16184 GCA_964604885.1 uncultured archaeon | reverse complement strand
CCTACGGACAGCTCGCCATAGGAATAATGATACTCGGGTTCGCCCGCGCATTCTCTGGTGCATCACCTATGGACAGCGCCCTGAAGAAATTCATACCAGAGTACCGGGAAAAAGACGACCTGGCATCGATAAAGGGCGTGACACTCTCGACAATCCATATCTCGCTCGGACTCTCGATAATAGTGGGTGCTGTAATCTTCGTATCGGCGGACTTCATCGCAGCCGAGTTCTTCAAGAGCCCCGAACTCACGAACATCATCAGGATCTTCGGCATAATCGGGATAATCAAGGCGCCCTACGACAGGATAATCGAAACCTCTCTCGGCTTCAACACGACGAAGTACGAGGTACTGACCAAGAACCTGTTCCAGAACATCGCAAAAGTCGTCCTGACTCTTACTTTTGTCTTCCTATTTGGTTTCGGACTTATAGGTGCTGTCTGGGCCTGGATGGGGGCCGTAATCATAAGCTCAATGCTCGCATTCTACTTCCTCGAGAAAAAACTCGGTCCTGTACTGACGGCGAACGTGAAACCGAACTACAAACACAAGGAGGTGTCGCTGTTCGGCTATCCACTCTTACTTTCCGGCGTGATCTCCAAGGCACAGAACTGGACAGATACCGCTGTGATCGGCTACTTCATGAGCAACGCCGACGTCGGATTCTACAACGCGGCCTATCCGACCGCTATGCTGATAATGATACCAAGTCAGGCGCTTGGATCTCTGGCACTGTCCTCAATCTCCGAACTAGGCGCGAAAAAGGAGAAATCGCCGGAGAAGGCGCTGAAAACGCTGACAAACTGGAGCTTTGCACTTGTATTCCCTGCCTTCCTGCTAATGGTGTTTTTCTCAGAACAGGTAATCAAGATCTTATTCGGCAGCCAGTATAGCGTCGCAGCAACGGCACTCGCGATACTTGCATTCAGCAACCTCATCTCCGCCACTGTCGGAAACGTCGCGAGTTACCTACAGTCCAAGGGGCATACTAAAATAATATTCTACAACACGCTCGTGACTGTTGTCGTGAATCTCGCACTGAATATCTACCTCATCCCTAAGTACGGAATAACAGGGGCAGCAATCGCGACAGCTATATCAGCCATTCTCGCAGAGATGCTGCTATTCATCGAGACCTACAGATACGAGGATGTCATCAGCCTACATCCAAAGATGCTGAAAACCGTGATAAGCGGCCTGACCTCCATCACCTTGATCTACTTCATAGTTGACAATATCTTCAAAGTAACACCTTACTGGGCGCTCCTACCCGCAGCAGGAGTATTCTTCCTCTTACATCTCATGATATTCCTGAAGATAGGCGGCCTTACCAACTACGACAGAGAAATTATCATGACACTGGCCAGAAAAATAGACTCAGAGGAACAGGTCAAGAAAGTACTCGCGAAGCTCACTTAATTTTCTCGTCGTAACCCAGCTGCCTCAAGTTTTCTTTAACCTTCTCTTCCTCCTCTTCGGAGAGATCTGACTCATCTTCTGAACTTCCTTCTTTCTCTCCTATCCTCTCAAGATGATGTTTCAGATCTTCATCTTCAGGCTCCTCAGCTCTAGTAATATTGATGATCTCAACGATACCATTCCTGTCAATTTTTGCGGCTCTCTTATCTCTCCACTTCTGCTCAAGCCATTCATTACCATTCGAATCAGTCTCCACGAAGTCGAACTCCTTGGAATTCTCAGATAGAAGACTCCTCCCTCTCACACCTTCGGGAACGTCAACATCGAAGAAGTCAAGAACAGTTGGAACGATATCCACGTGCGTGGAAAAGTCTCTTCTAGGCTCAAAGGTCTTGAATAGAGGTACCTCGAAAAGCTCTTCCTTCAGCATATTCGGATGTCCGTGCGCTCCCCATTCATCATCATAGAACAGCTCGCCGTGATCGCTGGTTATCAGGATCTCGTACTCCTGATCCTCGAACTTCTCATCCAGGATCTCCACCAGCTTCTCCAGGTTCCTGTCAAGGTACAGCATACATTCGTCGTAAAGCTCCAAGAGCTGCTCTGGCTCATCCTTCTTGAGGTTCTTCCACACCTCTCTCCTCGAACCGAAGTCCGACCATGTCCCTCTTGTCGCTTCAGGAGGGACGAAAGGTGAGTGAGTATCCATGAAATGGAACCAGTAGAAAGTATCCTCTTCAGAATCATCTTTATCCAAGAGATCTTCAGCATTATTTACAACTTCTTCTCCCTCCATGTAGGGCGTTCCTCGGCCTCTAAACCTGTCTCTCAGGACACGTAGCTCACTGGAAAACGGCATCTTCTTCACGAAATTCTTTACACTCTGCTTCAATTTATCAACAGCGGACTCCTCATGGGAAGAATCCAGAGTCGCGTCCAGAAATTCGTCGTATCCTTTCTCGAAACCGTAGTACTCAGAAACGAATGGATTAGTGGACAAGCCAACAGCTTTCACACCAGAGTCGGAGAGAATTTCAGGTAAATAAGGTCTCTTACTTGCAAGATAACCGTCTTCATGATATTCATGACTATAAGTTGAGGTAAAAATAGTCCTGAAGGAAGTTGGACTGACAGTTCCGTTGCTGAAATGATTATCTTGATAGAAATTATCTTCAGCAAATTCCTTAAGGAACGGAGTTGTATCTCTCTCATGTTCCAGAGAAGTCCTATCCCTCCTTAAATCATCGATAGTAATTAAAATGAATTTTTTCGATCCATCCATATATTTGGAAGATTATAGAAGCTTGAAATAGGTTACCACATCTACTCTTTTGTTTTCTCAACCTCGAGCCAAGGAACTTCTCTCAGAAGATGGTGGTGCTTCTTCGGATGTCCGACTATACCCATTTCGCCGAACAATTCTCCATGATCACTAGTTACCACAATCCTTCTATCATCAAATTCCCTGATCAGCCTCTTCACCTCATTCATCACCAGTAATAGATTCGCCCGGTAAGCCTTCCTAACCTCAGACTCCGAAACCTCTCCTTTAGCAAGTCTCTTAAATGCCTCCTCGGCATCTAAAGGTCCAGAACCATCGACTTCAGGTATCTGGTATTCTCCTATGTAAGGATCATGAGGTTGATAGAAGTGCGCTACAATCTTATCTTCAATATTCGCCTTATTCAGAGTCTCATCAACTAACCCTTCAGGCCTAGTCGTGTATACTTCGTCATCCCAATTCTCCCTCCAGTGATTACTTATTCTTAGATGATCTCTAGGAACATAATTATTGACATAACTGGCCTCTCCTCTCTGCCCCCACTCTTCTCCTGCCGTGGAATTAACTACTACCGCCCCAGAAATATAGAGCATATCATTATGTTCGCCGTCCCAAAGATTGGACACATATTCGAAAGTGTTCCTTCCAGTAGAAAATACTGTATCTAATTCTCCCTCGAGAAACTCCTCGTAATGATCTTCAAAATAATCATACCTGCAGGCGTCAAGAACAATCAAAAGAAATCTATCCTCCTCAAGTAAATTATCATGAACTTTAGAGTACTGAGAAGGGTACTCAAATTTCGATAACCACGAATTTAAACGACCAATAGTGTTCCATTTAAGAAAAGAGATTATTCTTTGGGGTTTTTTAATTGCTTTAATGTATTCCATACTGTCTGAATCAATACTTATACGTAAAAAATCTCCGGATTTTTAGGTCGCAAGAAAGAATCCTACTTCTTTTCCCCCCCCCTCTGAGTCTCTAGGATCCTCTCTTTCCTTAACATCAAAACCAGAATCGATAAGTTTCTGGCGTAGTTTCTCAGGATCTCCTCTATCACTATGCCATTCCAAGAAAATGGTATCAAATCTCTCTAAAGTGCTGGAATCAGAATTTAAGATAATAGAAAATTCAGAACCCTCACAATCCATCTTAAGAAAGATATCTCCTGAACGAATTTCATCCAGCACATCCTCTAAATTAGCCATATCAACCTCCACCCCGCGCTCCTCTCCCGAAACTGTATCAAGTCCACTATCCTCACCAGTATTCAACCTTACGACCTCCTCCTTGGTCACAGCCCTATTATAAAAGTTCAACTTATCCAAAGAGTTCAATTCAGCATTCCTGTGTAGAAGTTTATACGTTCTAGGATTTGCCTCATAAGAATGAATTTCATCAAAAAATCCCTCAAACTCAATAGAGAACAGCCCAATATGTGCCCCAATATCAACTAATACATCATGACCCTCAATTACCTCTTTCAAATCGTCATAACCATCTGCAAAATAGAACTCATCAAATACTGGACGATCCCGTTCCCTAAGAAAGAAATTATAGACCGATCCGCGAAAACCTAATTTTATCGGATAATCGCCGAAAGTCTTAGCCAAATAAATTCGCCAAAAACCTCTATATCTCTCAGTGTTTCTTGGGAAGTTCCTTACGATAGACATATAATCCATGTATTGATTAATTATAGTTCTACGAATAAATAGATATTTCTATTTTCAAAAGCCCTAATTTTTGTCAAAACAGAGCTTATCCTCTAAAGATTAAACTTATTATTGAAAACTATGAATAACGAAAACCTGCTGGAGTTAATGTACGGCATAGCAGAGGCTGGAGCATCAGCCGCCAGAAACCAGGGTCCTGGAGACGTTACCGGAGAGGGCCATTACGGCGACGAGAAGCGTGATATTGATCAGGTTGCAGAGGATGCTATCGTAGATTACTTCGGGTCCGAGGCCGGGAACTATGATCTAGATGTACTCTAAAGCCTGAGGACGCTAAATGGGGCGAGGAATGGCTGACAGGTATAGAAAGCGAACTAGTCGATCAGATAGAAGATCTGGATTATGCTCTTATTGTAGATCAGGTGGAAGGTACAAAGAACTACGAGAATCGAGACCGTTATACCACTCTGGCAGCTATAGATCCGAAAAACCCCCGCTCTCGAAGGTATAGAAAGCGCAGTCATCTATAGATGGGACCACACAGCTTTCCTGAGCGATGGAGAAGACGCCTACATCAACTTCGAACCTGAGGCAGAGAACCCGAGACAGCAGGTCAGGAACTCCACCAGGTTCGAAGCCAGGCCGCTCGACAGAGTCGGATACGAAACCAAGATAAGAGGTCAGATGATAGGCCGTAATGCGCAAGATTATGCCGAATTCATGGACCGCCTGATAGACCTATACGATCTGGAGGAGAGTGAATGGCCGTCCCTGAAGGCCGACGGAACCACGACCGGCGACATACTCGGAACAGTGACAGACAAGTCGATAGCCATGGACCTAAGGGCGCTGAAGGAAAGGGAACGACTCCCATTCGCCCAGGACTTCGCACCAGCCGCAAAGATAGCAAAGGACGCCGGAGGAAAGGTAGTGAATGAGAAAAGAGATCTTGTGGAGACCGACTTCACCGAACCCGGCGCAGCCACCGCATACATCGCGCTACCACCAGGAAAAGCATCCGAAGAACTGGAAGAAGATCTCGCCGAGATAGTAGAAAAACTGCTGTGAACAATTACGAGTCAATACTTTCCTTCTGACCGTTAAGGTTCTGTATAGTTCTATCAACTATCCTCTTCTCGGCCTCCCTCGTGTTGTACGCATTGTGAGGGGTGATGTAGACTTTATCCATCTGGGAAAGCTGATCGTACCATCCCTCCTCCACCACATCAAGCGCCGCATAGTTCACGCTTCCATCCTGAAGAGCGTTGAGCAGTGCTTCGGAATCTATAACCGCACCACGGGCTGTGTTCACGAGCAAAGATTCATCCATATAGCTTAACTCATCCTCAGACAGAAGATGCTTTGTGGACTCATTCAGAGGACAGTGTATAGATACAAAATCAGAGCTCGAGAGCACTTCTTCGAGATCTCCATATGTATAACCCAGTTTTTCAGCTGCTTTTTCATCATGGAAAGGATCATAGGCTACGACCTTCATATCAAAGGTTTTGGCTCTCCTGATAACCTCTCTACCGATTTTACCTGCGCCTACAACACCAAGAACCTTGTCCTTCAGCTCAAATCCCTGAACGCCATCCTTTTCATTCGGATTTTTCCCTAAATCTTTATCCAGCCTCTTTGCGATATGGAGCAGGAGTGCAAAGGCATACTCAGCTACTGTCTCCGAACCGTAGTCCGGTACATTGTATACTGTAGCCCCAAACACTTCCGCAGCATCTAGATCTACGTTATCGAAACCTGATGACCTGCAGAGAATTTTTTCAGGACGAACCTCCTCTATTATTTCCCTACTGACCTCCGAATCGACAAAGACTGAGATAGTATCGAAGGAATCATCTAAATCTTCAGGGTTCAAAGAGTTCGAGAAAAAATGGATCTCATGGTCTGAATCAATGTAATCCTCATGCCACTCCTCTGCGTCAAACCATGCAACCTTCATCCCTTAATCCCTGATATCAAGTTCTCTGTTCGCTTCTCTCAGTCTTCCAGGAGTACCTACATCGATATACTCGCCGATTATCTCCTTGTAGCCGACATCGTAGCCGTGCTTCCTCATCCTGTCGATCGCATCGGTTAGCTGGTACTC
>CAZSAB010000016.1:0-9598 GCA_964604885.1 uncultured archaeon | reverse complement strand
TAATAATTCTCTATATTTTTTATGCCTATGCACCTAACTCTAAGGTATGAGAGTAAGCATAATCGGAACCGGATACGTTGGGCTTCCCGCGGGAGCAGGATTGGCATCACATGGACACGACATAACATGTGTCGATATCGACGAGGAGAAAGTAGAGAAAATAAATAATGGAGAATGCCCTATATTCGAGGAAGGACTTCCAGAACTTCTAGAAGAGGTAGTCTCTGGAGGAAAACTTGAAGCCACAACCGATACAAAGAATGCTATAAAGAACTCCGACATCACGTTCCTATCAGTTGGAACACCTATGCAGGAAGACGGTAGCATAAACCTTGATTACATGAAACAAGCCACAAGAGATGCAGCAGAAGGTCTTGAAGAAAAAGATGGCTACCATGTTTTTGTCGTAAAAAGCACTGTAGTACCTAAAACGACAGAGAACGAGATAATACCTATACTCGAAGAAGAGTCTGGAAAGGAAGTTGGAGAAGACTTCGGGGTCTGCATGAACCCAGAGTTCCTACGTGAAGGAACAGCTCTAAACGACTTCCTGGAACCTGATCGAATTGTAATCGGAGAATACGATAAAAAATCTGGAAATACTCTTGAGAAAATATACGAGAACTTCGATGCGCCAATCCTCAGGACCTCTCTCAGGGCAGCCGAGCTTATCAAGTACGCATCTAACTCCCTGCTTGCGACAAAGATCTCATTCATCAACGAGGTCGGAAACCTCTGCAAGGAACTCGGTATAGACGTATACGAAGTAGCAGACGGAGTTGGACTAGACCACAGGGTCAACAGGGATTTCCTGAACTCTGGAGACGGATTCGGAGGCTCATGCTTCCCGAAAGACGTCAGAGCCCTGATCTCTTTCATGGATGAGAACGGAGTTGAACCAAGGCTTCTACAGTCCACAATAGATGTCAACGTAGACCAGAAGACGAAGCTCGTGGAACTGCTTGAAAACAGAGTAGAAGATGTAAAAGGGAAGAAAATTGCCCTACTCGGTCTAGCGTTCAAGCCAGGTACAGATGATATCAGAAAATCACCAGCGATTCCGATCATCCAAGAGCTAAAGGACAAAGGAGCAGAAGTAACTGCCTACGACCCCGAAGCAATGGAAAACATGAAGGAGAAACACCATCCAGACATCACCTACTGCGAGACGCGACAGGAAGCTATGAAACATGCTGACGCAGCACTACTTGTCACAGACTGGCCAGAGTTCGATGAAATCACACTTGAAGAACTGAGAGAGATGAATGAACCTATAATCCTGGAAGGTATGAGACCAGACTACGAAATCCCTGAAGAAAACAAGGAAGGAGTAACCTGGCCATAGGTGTAAAACATGAGAGTTCTACTAACAGGGGGCGCAGGTTTCATCGGCAGCCACCTCACAGAATCACTTCTTGAAGATGGACACGAAGTGGTAGTCGTAGACAACCTTTCTTCAGGACAGGAATCCAACATAGACCATCTCAAAGACGAGGAAAACTTTACCTTCAAGAACCAAGATGTCCTTGAGGATCTAGAGATTGAGGGAAAGCTTGATTACGTTCTCCACTTTGCATCAAGAGCATCTCCTGACGACTACCAAGAGCATCCGATCCACACACTGAGGACAAACTCGGAGGGCACTTTGAAGATGCTTGAACTGGCTGACGAACACGAAGCCAAGTTCATGTATTCTTCAACCTCTGAAGTCTACGGAAACCCTGAGGTACACCCTCAAACCGAGGACTACAACGGAAACGTGAACCCTGTGGGGCCAAGAGCATGCTACGACGAAGGAAAAAGATTCGGGGAGGCCGCGATCGTCAGCTATGACATGAAGCAAGGGATCGACTACAGAATAATCAGAATCTTCAACAGCTATGGACCAAGACTCAAAGCCGAAGACGGAAGGGTCATTAGCAACTTTCTCAACCAGGCGCTAAACGATGAACCTCTAACGGTCTATGGAGATGGAAAACAGACCAGAAGCTTCTGCTATGTAGACGACCTCGTGAACGGAATCCGAAAAGCCATGGAATCAGAGAAAGGAGAAATCTTCAACCTCGGAAACCCGGACGAATACACAATCCTAGAACTAGCGAAAAAAGTACAAGAAGTACTGGACACAGAATCAGAGATAGTTCATCAAGAGCTCCCTGAAGACGATCCTGAAAAAAGAAGACCAGATATCACAAGTGCGAAAGAAAAACTCGGCTGGACTCCTGAAATCTCTCTTGAAAAAGGCCTGAAGAAGACAGCAAGATACTATGAGTAAGATAGGAATTAAATCTCAAAGACCTGTTATCCTGAATAGCGAAGACAAGGAAGAGTACGGTCTCAGCGCTCATAATATAGATTTACGACATCTACAAGAGCTGTCTGGAGAAAAGATAGAACTAACTAAAATTAAATCAGATAATGAAATAAGCAATGATTTAGATGCAATTCTATTTTATGACTTAAAAGACAATTTCAATTCTCTAAATTCTATCTTAGAAAGTAAATTCAATATTAAATTATACTTAGTTCAACGTGAACCAGCTATAGTTGATGAAAACTGTTCTGTAAAAAACATAGAGAGGTACATCCAACTATTCGATAAGATATTCTCTTGGAACGACACATTATGCAGAAACCATGAGGACATAATAAATTATACTTGGCCTGTTCCAAAGAAGTCAAGTGAGCTAACTCGAGAGTTCCGAAACCAGAAACTTCTTGTCAATATCTCAACAAACCTTCAATCTAGCCATCCTGATGAATTATACACGGAAAGGAAGAAAGTGGTAGAATATTATGACAAGAACCATCCAGAGAAGTTTACTTTGTATGGGGGGAATTGGAATGAGTCTCCACATTTCGTTTCAAGCAAAAATTTAGAGGATAGTATAAGACGTTTCAAACACAAAATACTCGGAAACAATAATTATTCCGTTTGGGAAGGCAGAAGCGAGAAAATAGAACCTTATTCAAACCATAAATTCGCACTATGCTTTGAGAATATGGCTGGAAGCGAGGGATACATAACTGAAAAAATAATTGATTGTTTCAGATATGGTGTCGTTCCTATCTATTGGGGTGCAACAAATATCGATAATTACGTACCCGAAGGAAGTTATATCGACTACCGGGAGATAGGAGATCCCAAGGAGCTACACAGAAAAATTTCTAGTATGGAAAAAGAAGAGTATATGAAAATGCTAAAAGAAGGTGAAAGATTTAATTCAGAAAGAGTCTCCTTTACAAGCGAGAAATACTGCAAGAAAATATGGGAAAACTTGGAAATTGAAGAAAAATCTGGAGAGCCTCTAGATACTCCTCAAAGCCTTAAGTCAGAGATAGAGCTAAAGTCAGATATTTACTACATGTTGAAAAATAAAAAGGAATTGAGCTTACGAGAATATATCAAAATCTATCGCAGAGTAGCCTCAAAGAAACCTGAAAAACTACTAAATCCTGTACTGACTCTCAATATATTCCGGAAACTAATTTAACTTCAAAGCAAGAGGTGAAGAATATGGATATACTAATTACTGGTGGAGCAGGCTTCATCGGCTCCCATGCAGCCGAGTTTTTCTCTAAAAACAGTCACAACGTTACAGTCTTAGATAACCTCTCCAGGGCAGAAACATTGTCAGACGCAGATGATGAGAAAGACACATCAAGTAGAAACTGGGAATTTCTGGATAGTCTAGAAAACGTAGAGAAAATAGAGGGAGACGTTAGGGACAAAGAATTGGTTGAAAACTTGGTGCAGGGAAAAGATGCGATTATACATCTCGCAGGACAGGTAGCAGTCACTTCTTCATTAGAGGACCCTGAAGAAGACTTTTCGACCAACGCTCGCGGGACTTTCAACATACTTGAAGCTATGAGAAAGTGTGAGGGAGACCCAAAGTTGATTTTCACATCAACGAACAAGGTTTATGGAGACAATGTTAACGAGATAAAAGTGGAAGAAGTAAAAAATCGATACCAGTATGAAAAGGAATTTAGAAGCGGTGTACCAGAAGACCTATCAATAGATGACTGCGAGCATACCCCTTATGGCACATCAAAGCTTTCTGCAGACCTCTACGTCCAAGATTATGCAAAAAGAGGTGAAATAGATGCAGCTATATTTAGGATGAGCTGTATCTTCGGAACAAGACAGTATGGTGTAGAGGATCAAGGATGGTTGGCACATTTTATTATCTCAACGTTGCAAGACGAGGGTTTGACGATTTTTGGTGATGGAAAACAAGTTCGAGATGTACTGTGGGTCAAAGACCTAATTAGTGCATTTAGCAGCTACCTGAAGAGCGATACCGAAGAAGTTGTTTTCAACATGGGTGGAGGACCAGATAACACAATTTCTCTACTTGAGTTACTAGATATGATTGAGGAGAAAACAGGGAAAAGAACAGACATAGAGTTTACAGATTGGCGTGAGGGGGATCAAAAAGTATATATCTCAGACATAAATAGAGCTGAAAAGGAACTTGACTGGAAACCGCGAACCAATCCTGAAGAAGCGGTTGAAGAATTTATTGAGTGGTATTCCAGCAAAGAGTCATGACTGTTCTATAATCGACAAGAAGTCTTTAACTGTAGATTCCAATGACATCTCCTTTGCATTTTCCCTTACAAGGCCAGAATAGCGCTTATAATCAGCTATTACCTCTTTAACTTTCTTTTCGAACTGATCAATATCATAGTCTACAGTGAGATCATCTACCCCTACCGACTCTGGAAGTCCTCCTCTATCAGAAGCTATTGTCGGTAAGCCACTTATTCCCGCCTCAAGCGGTATTCTGCCGAAAGGCTCCCCCCATTTAGACGGCATTAGGACAATTTTTGACATCTTATAAGCTTCTCTCATATCCTCAACATAACCCAGCGAAGTTACATTATCGAGCGACTCAGCTCTCTCTCTAACATCTTCGTCATCATAGGTTCCGGCTATGATAAATTCTTCAGACTCCATCCTCTCTGCTAACTCCAAAGTTATGTTTATGCCCTTCCTCTCGATAGGGTTGACATGAAGTATCTTGCTCCCTGTATCCTCAACCTTGTATTTCTCAAGATCAATGAACTCGTAAACTACCTCAGTATCAACATCAGCTCTCTCTTTATACCTCTCAGCCGTGAAATTACTGTCAGATATCAAAAGATTAGCAGATGAAAGAAGATCCGAATCAAGTTCAATATTTTTTCTCCTAAAGTATCGATTCAAAATCTTTGAAAGGAAGAAATTTCCCTTATGATAACCTGAGTCAGAATAAAGATGCTGCCAGTCTCTCAAGAATACGCATGACTTACAGTCGTGTTCCTTACAGTATTCTACTGCAAAATGAGCTGCAGCGCCTTGTCCGACAACTATATCTGGATCAAAAGCTTCCGCGTGCTTATCAAAATTCCTCTGCCAGATAGGCATCATTTTAGTGACATACCGGCTTGTTTCCATCGGTAGATTGTGCCTCAGCCACTTGGAACGATCTTTGATAAGAAACTCCTTACCTCTCTTCTCAAACTCAGTGTGGCGCCTCAAAAATCTGCAGTCGTGTTCTTGATCCTTCTGTAATTGTTCAAATAAGGTCTCTAAAGACTCCGTCCCTCCGGCAGGCTCATCGCTGTAATTTCCGATAAAAAGGATTCTCATAAAGACACTAACCTTGAGAATGTTCAAATATCTTTAGCTACGATAATTTTGATATCCTTTTGCTGTAAATGAGGTTTAGTCTCCGCCTCTCTAACCTCTAAAATTTCATATCCGATACTTTCTAAGGTATTCTCGACTTCCTCAGTCGGAGAATCTAGAAACCCATGACTTTCTACGAGAATAATATCAGGATTGATCTTTAATTGCTCTAATATAGGAATCTCAGCGCCCTCAACATCTATCTCCAATATGTCACTCTCCGGTAAATCTGATGGTTTAATCCTGTCGGCATCTCCCTCTTCTCCAAATAGTTCTCCTTTATTCCCCACGATTGAATTTTCTAAATTGACTCCTTCCACATCATTCATCTTCAATGTGGTAGCAATTTTATCGCAGCATTCCTCACTTGCTTCATAAACAGTTACCTTTCCGGGCTCTGTTATTCTAGCGGCATGGGCTGCGGTGACTCCAATTTCCCCCCCCTATAATTGTGATTTCATCACCGCTCTCAGCATACTTGTGTAGAGCATTAACCATTCCCTCTTCATACTCGGAGTCATTCCTTCTTCTTAGATCCAATACATCTGAAAACATCTCTGCAGAATAAACTTGTACATCATTGAAGCGACCTTTTCTCTTCGGCATGTATTCTATAATATATTCACTATATGCAAATCTCAGAAATCGTTTAAACAGAAGTCTAAGACCTCCCTCATCTATTGCGTCCTTTATTTTGTCCATATCTAATTCTGGCATAGTATCTACTTATTGATGATTGAATTCCGAAAGTTTGTTTGAAATTCTAAAACTTTCTCTTGCTGAGAGTAAGGCTCTGAAAGTCGACTTGCTTTTTCTGAAAGTTGCTCTTTTTGACTTTTTTCTTTATCTAAAAAGTATCTGATTGATTCTGCTAAAGATTCGGGATTCAAACCGCAGACAAGCTCAATATCCAGTTCTTTAACCACCTCTTTGCTGCCGACATTTTCACTCACTATAGGTGGTGTTCCTGATCTCATAGCTTCTAAAACCGCTACCGACCATCCATCTCTTCTTGAAGGTTGGAGGAATAGTTCAGCTTCCTCGAATAAATTGAGGAGTTCTTCATCTTCTACGTATCCAAGATCCTTGATATTGGCGTCGTAGTCGATTTTTTCTCCCCTATTGCCTACCGAGAGAACTTCCAAGTCGTACCCTTTATCTTCCAGAATTTTCATCGCGTCCTCTATTAAATCAAGACTTTTTCTACTTCCCTCCTTCTTCCAGTGTCTTCCGACAAAAAGTATTTTACCTGTATCAGGCTCGTATTCAAGATTTCCAAGCTCTTGGTATTTTTCCTGAGAGATGAATGGATTGACAACCTCAATCTCACATTTGAAGTATGGTTCTGCGTACTCCTTAATCCATTCAGAGATCGCAATTGCACCGTCAACTTTCTTGGAAGCCCATATCTCTCCTTTTAGAGAGATACCTTTCTCAGCCAGATTATAATGACCTGCAGTCCCTATCAAGCGAAAAATTTTGAATTTAGCTCCGAGAGTCTTCTGAAAGGCTGCAAGCCTCATACTATATCCGTCTTCGCAGAAGACTATGTCATATTTTCTCATCTTGAAAGATTTTGGATCTAGAAATCCTTTCCAGCCAGGATGAATTTCCTGAAAATCTGCGTCTACTGATTCTGCCCAAGCCTTGTGAACTGGGTGAGGTTCATTCTCATAGAGAAAAACTACTGATTTATCCTTCATTTTTGAGGGCCTCTAAGGTTTCTCTTACTGTTTTATCCCAGTTGAATTTTTTCTTTACTTCTGAAGATTTTTCCCTGAGTTCTTCATTGGAGTTGCCCAATTTCCTCGTTATCTCGGAAACAGATTCAATCTCATAACAGTATTCCTTGACTTCTTCCGGGATTGCCGCGTCTTCGTAGACGAATACTGGTGTCCCGCAGGCGGTTGCCTCGAGTACAGGGAGGCCGAATCCTTCGAGTTCTGTCGGGAAGACGAATGCCTTCAAGTTGTTGTACCAGGAGACAAGATTCTCCTCGGGAATCTTGCCCTCGAACTCGATCTTTTCCTTGCCCGAGTATTTTCCCTTCAGTTCTTCCTCGTGGTCTCCTCCTCCGCCACCGATGACGAGTTCAAGATCTTCGAGTTCCTCTTTGTTCTCTTCAAAATCTGCGAGGAGTTTCCCAACCCTTTTTCTTGGACGGAAGTCTCCAAGATATCCAATCCTGTCATCTCTTTCCGAGTATTCTTTTTCCTGAGTGAATTTTTCCCTGACGCCGAGGTTGATGACGGTTATATCGTCTTCATCTACGCCTTCTTCAACGAGCTTGTCCTGGGTCTGTGTGGATACCGAGATGAAGTGATCGGCGTGATTTATGGCGCGCTGAAACCTGATGTTGTACAGTTTCTGCCGGATCTTCCCATAGATTCCTGAGGCACGGTACTCCTTCATGAACAGGTCGTGGACGGTCACGATATCCGTTCCCTGCGTCGGCCAGTAGAGCTCGGGCTGGACGAAAAGGTTTGTTCCCCGGAGCTTGTGCGCGTTCTTCTGCCTGTGTCTCTTCCTCCTCCAAGCCAGGTTCGCGACCTTCCCGACTACGTTGTCGGACGAGATATCGGTGAAATCTATCTCCTGGAACTCGATATCCCTGTCCTTGAAGCCTTCAAGTATCCTGTGAGCATATCTCGGAATTCCTCCGGCCTGTGGATCCGGGTTATTGTAGATTACAGTTAGCTGTTCATCCATTCTCTTTCTCCTCAACTTTATCCAGAAGTTCTTCAACTTCCCTGTTAAATTTGTCTTCACTGAAGTTTTTAGCTCTTTCAATATTTTTCTCGGGTTTGAGATCTCCGGACTGGACGAATTCCTGTAGTTTTCCCGCGAGTTCTCTGGTTTCCGACCATCCTTCGCCGTGTTCTCCTTCCTCTGCGACGTCGATCCAGGGTCCTCCTGACCTGTGGACGAGTATCGAGTTCCCGGCGGCCATCGCCTCTATCGGGGTGGAGGGCATGGTGTCGTCTACTGCGGTGTGGACGTACAGCTTTGATGTCTTCAGCTCGTGCTTCAGGTCGTCGAAGGACAGGTTCTTCCTGATCTCCAGGGTATCCTCGAGATCTTTCTTCCGGATCTTCTCCTGGAGCTTCTCGTAGTATCCTCTCTCGGATTCACGTAGCTTACCTACTATCCTGAAATCCCAGCCTTCTCTCGTATCTTCATCGAGTTCTGCGACTGCATCGATGAGCCTGTGGTTGGCTTTGTCTGGTGAAATCCTGGAGAAGTTCAGAATCTTGTTTTCTTTTTCCTCCCCGGAGTACCTGAAGCTCTCGATATCTACAGGCGGGTTGATCTTCCTGAAATCGATCTTCTGGAACCTCTGCTCGAATATCCTCTTGGAAAACTCGGAGACCGAGATAAAGGTGTAGTTCTCCGGCTCCTGTTTTCTCTGTGTTAGCTTGTTGGCGAGCCTGTATGGAGTCAGGTAGAGTTTCAGAGCTGCTCTCAGCTTGGCGCTGCCGAGCTTTGGCCCTGGTCCGAGGAAGTAGACGACCTCAGCTCCAGAAAAATCGGGCATGAAGTGTATGTTGGAGTAATGGGTGACCACAAGATCGTAAGAGTTCTTTTCATGTAGCTCCTTCGCTTTCCTCCACTGCAGAGACTCCTTGTACCTGGAGCGGACGAACTTCTTGATATTCTGGTTTGAGATTACGTGTGTGTCCTGAACCGAATTCCTGAAATTTTCGTGTTCACCGTATGCATCCTCTAGCTTGTCCAAGATTTTTTCCTCCGGCGTATCGAAAGCGTTGGCCAGTATATTGATATTATAATTCCTTTCAGCCAGTTTCTGGCCACTCTTATAGCTTACTCTCTCGCCGCCCCCGCAGATGTCCATGTCCGGTAGTATCAGCAGTGCAGATTTCCCTTCACTCATCCTTTTCCTCCAAAGCTGTTGTGGTC
>CAZSAB010000015.1:0-17278 GCA_964604885.1 uncultured archaeon | reverse complement strand
TCGGGATCAGCTTGAAGAAAGCCATTTCTCATTGCGTCCTTAGTGGTTGGGATCATCTGTGAAGGACCTCTATGGATTGCGTCCTCGTGCAGCTTTGCATTATGCAGCTTGACGATCAAACCGATTACAGGTTCACCGGCCAGAGGACATTCGTCACAGAACTCCTTAAACGCATCAAGCAAGTATTCTTGAATCTCACGTAGGTTTTTAATTCCTCTTGTGGAGTTGACAAAAACATTCTCCTCATGTACCTCAAGCTTATTGTGCCGGTTTGGTGACTTAACCATAACTTCTGGAGAGTTCTTTGTAATTCCTTCTCTGAACACTACAATTGGCTCAGATACCTCTATATCAATTCCCTCTTCCTCAAGATGTCTTTCGACTTTTGTCTCAATATGTAGTTCTCCTAGACCTGAGACAGTGGTTTCACCTGTCTCCTCGTCAATGTCAACCTTGTATTGCATTGTCTTCCTTTGAGCGTTTTCTCAACTCATTTAATTACTAGTTAACAAAACTATATTAGGGAAGTAAATGGATAGTCCGAGTCCCGACTCCAGGATTTGAACCTGGGACAATCCGCTCTACAGGCGGACGCTCTGCCAGACTGAGCTAAGTCGGGTATAAGTAAGAAGTGGTTGGAAGGGAATTTTTTAAGTGGTGTCGGGAGTGAACTCTGTGCTCAATCCATTACTTTGAACCAGTTTCTGGCCGTTTTCATCCTTGATAAACGCTGATTCAAGGCTTATATCCTCTTCTACATCTACTTTAGGCTTGATCTTGTACTGTATTACTCTTTGATCGCCCGGCTGTAGATCCTGAATCTTCCAGGATAGCTTTGTGCCTTCGCTGGTTTTTCTCACTTTGGGCGTGTTCATACTGAATTTTTCGTCGACTGTTGCGATGTCAGGTATGAATTCTTCGAGTTTAAGTTCTTCGAAACTCTTATTACTTTTGTTGCTGATCTCCAGGTTGATCTTGATTTCGCCAGGCTTTGATTCTGCAGTTTTCCTTACGCTCACCTGATTTCCGATCTTCTTGATAGCAACTAGTCCAAGGGATAGAAGCATTAATGCCGTTACCGGTATCCAGTACTCTGTCGTGTACTCTACCGAGAATTCCTCGCCCTGATCTAACTCCACGTTCCACGTCAGAACATTGTTACCATCTATTTTCTTAATATTATCTGGCTGAGGATCTCCGAAAGTTATAGAGGCAAGATAAGAAGGAACTTCCGCAGTAACACTGGTATTTACCGGCGTGTTACCATTGTTTTCTACATTTTTGGTCCTCGTCACTGATATAACCTTATTTTCGTTAGATGAAGATCTTGAGACGTTTTTTATTTGAGAAACAGAGATGTTCTGACTTTCTTCTCTTTCAGTTTCTCCATTAATTAGAACCTGATAATCGATAGAAATTTCACCAGGTTCTCTGTCCTCACCAATCCTGTAGTCGAATTCATATAATCTCTCTCCTCCCGGAAGTATGGAAGTTCCTGTCTCTGTTCTCTGTTCGCCTTCAAATCTGCTTACTACTTTATAATCCTGTACTGCCTGGCTTTCCAGATTCTTTATTCTTAAATCCGTTTCAACTACTTCTCCAGGATTAAATTCTTGTTTGTTCCTGCTCAGACCTATAATATCAACGCTGTAGGGCTGTTCAACTCTGAATGCACCTCTCAGACTTTGAATCTCTCCTGAGGACTTCTCCCTCACCTTTGTCTCAAAGCCGTAGGTTTCCTGCAATGCTCTCTCAGTGGGACTTACTGAGATTTCCACGCTCCTGTTTTTTCCAGCAGGTACGTGAACGGTGTTGGGGTAGTAGATCCACGATGATTTAGGCGATAGAAGGGATATGCTGTACGTACTGTTGACCGCATTATCGTTCTGAATATTAAGCTCATATATAGCAGGTGAAGAAGTATTTGCAACTTCTTTTTCAGACGTCAGTTCTGTCTGAAAACCCATCGCAGAGAAAGAGATAAACAGAATCAGAACCACTAAAGCCATGTATTTTCTCATTATCTTTGAATCCCTCTACATGAACACTGAGCATCTCATATTATTAAAAATAGGTTTTGATAAGCTAGATTCCTGCAAGAGCTCTCAGGAATACTCTGAAACCTGTGCCGAATCCGATTGCGTAAAGCACCAAGAAAGTAAGTCCTTCCATCTTATCATCTTCTATATCTGTAACTACTTTCACTGCCAGACCCAGTACTAGAAGTTTCATAACCAAAATTCCGGGAGGGCCTAGCACAGAGTTGAACTGCTGTGCAAGAAGTTGTTTAGGGTTGTAGTCAATGAAAGCCGCCATCATCGATGAAGAACCTTCAAATAACTGGGAGCCTGCCATTGCTGTCAAAGCCTTCGAAGTGTATTCCTTATCTAAAACCCAATAGTATATCCCTGTAAGCGAAACGGATAGAGCCAGAACTGCAAGCAGGTAAATAGTGTTAAAACCGGATAAGCCCAGAGAAGCAACTGCAAGAACAGGAAATAAAAGCCCTAGTCCAAGGTATGACAGTTTTTTCTCATTCAGGAAAATAACAGCTGGAATATACACCAAAGCGATAAGTAAGTAGACAAAAGGCGTTATCAGAATTATATTCTGTGGAGAGGATATTATCTGTGCATCCTCAATGAACCTCAGAGTTCCTCCGAGGAACATGAATGGTATCGAGTGAAAGGCCAATCCAGAATCAAGTTCCACATCCTTCCATTTGAAGAATCTGTAAGTTAGATACAGCATGGTTGCCGCTGTCAATGCATAAACAAATGTATTAACCGGATTATACCCGGTATAAGCTGTTGCTCCCTGCCAGACTGCTTCCTCAGCATTCCTTGAATCAGCTACTATAGGCCCTACCAAGTATTTCCAGAGAAACTCTTTCACTACTTAGCCTCTATTTTCTATTTTTCGACAGGTTTCAAATATTTTTCAGCCCAGTCCTCTAAGTTGTTAAGTACTGGTTCCAGCTCTTTGGCTGGTTTTGTAGCTGAGTATTTAACTCTGAAAGGCTGATCGCTGACAACATCTCTCTCAACTAAACCATGTTCCTGCAGATTGTCTAAACTTTCACTTAGAACTTTGCTGGATACTCCTTCAATCTGTTCCTTCAAATCGTTGAAACCCAAAGGATTGTCTACAAGGAGGGATAGTATCACAGGATGCCACTTCTTACCCAGAAGATTAGAGGCCGCAGTCATCTCACACCACTCATCTCCTGCACATTTTGCTTTTATCTTTGTATCAGCCATGATAACTATTTAACCCCACGGCTTTATTACTGTTACCAAAAGTAATTGAGTTTCTTTTCTTCACCAAAAAATTTATCGCTGGTAGGATAAAAAGGAAACATGGTTACAGTAATAGACTCTACAGACCTGAAACTTGGAAAACACGCGTATTCCCAGATGAAAGACTTCGGAGTAGATCCTGAAGTAAAAAAGACGGAGGCCCTCAATATTCCCAGAAGCATCGCACAGAGCCGTAAAGAAAACTTTCTCGTACTTATGAGAACCGATCAAAAATTCACAGAAGAAGTAGTAGCTAAGATAATGGACTTGGAAGAGAAGAAAAAAGTCGCCAAAGTCTTTGTGGAAAGAAATGACGAAGGAAGAGAAGTATTCGAGAAAAGAGCCGAGAGATTGGCGCGGGAGAAAGCCGAGAAACTAGCTGAAAAGGTGAGGTAATGGAAGCTGACAGTGAATTCATAGAGAAATATCTTGAATACTATTTAGAAACTCAGGGAATTCTACCGGAGAAAATCACTGATTTCGGAGAGAAATACAGGAGTCAAGGTTTCCTAACACAAGAACAGCTCTACGAAATCGCATACGAATCCTCCACAAGAAGCGCATATCACGTCAAAAGCAATCCAGAGGAAAGATGTAGAGAAGTGACAGAAAACGTACTAGAAGTCAATGGAGATTACTCAAAGATGGCGCTTATCTCTTCTCTCAAAGGCTTCAAGGCTCCGACCGCTTCATGCGTCCTAACAGCTCTAGATCCTGAAGAACATGCTATTGTTGATACAAGAGTCTGGGCATCACTAGAGAGGCTTGGATACTTCAAGGAAAGAAAGGAAAGCTTTGGAACAGAGGACTACATCAAGATGATGAAAGCTATCAGATCAATAGCAATAGAGACCGAATTTACGCCTGAGGAAGTTGGCTACGCATTGTTTTCTTACGATGAAAATGTCAGGGAAGGTAAGCTCCATTAATTATTTTTATTAGAAGTTGAATACATACTTCGTATTATGCAGGAGACAGCTGAAAGGTTTAGGAAAGAAGTGAAGAATGAGTATGGAATTGAACCAAAAATAAGAGAGTTTAATGAAGGTACAAAGACTGCTAGAGACGCTTCAGACGCCATTGGATGTGAAATGGGGCAGATAGTTAAGAGTATAGTAGTAAAAGCTGATAAAAACATTTTTATAGTTTTAACCAGTGGAATAAACGAAGTTGATATGGATAAACTATCTGAATATCTAGAAGTCGACAATACTGGAGTTGCAGATCCTGAAGAAGTGAAGAAGACGACCGGGTGGAGTATTGGAGGGGTTCCTGCTTTAATTCACACATGGAAAACTAGAATAATAATTGATCCAAAGCTTACTGACTATGAAGAAGTTTGGGCGGCTTCAGGCACCCCAAAAGCTGTACTTAAAATAAAAACTAAAAAACTAAGAAATCTGACATACCCAGAGATAGTAGATGTATTTAGATAGATGAAGGACTCTAATTTTGGTTTTGTCGCCCTACAACTATGCATTCTACTTTCAGCAGTATTCCTGCTACAGAGTTTTACAAATATTAATCCTGGCTTCAAACCTGGAGAACCTATCTGGAAGTTCTTTACATCCTTTCTAGGACATTCAAGCATCGAACATCTATTAAACAACCTCTTCTTCCTTGGACTCTTCGGATCAATATACGAAAAGTGGACCTCCCCCAGAATTTTTATTTATACTTTTCTGGCAGCAGCCCTTTTTGGCAATCTTGCTGCATTCATCTTCTATCCAGATTCCTTTATAATCGGTGCTTCAGCGGGAGGGATGGGGGTAATGGCCGCTCTAGCAGTCTATAGGCCGAGACAGATTGGAATAGGGCTTGGTGTGCCTCTTCCTATGTGGGCAGTTCTGGCTACCTATATATTAATTGATTTATCGGGTTTGACTGCTACCACAAACGTTGCAAACGAGGCTCATCTGTTAGGAGTAGTTTCAGGACTTTTTATTGGAATCCAAATACGTGAACAGAGCTACGGCAAGAACGAAAAAGATATAGAGACTGATCTGGAGGAGGAGTCATGGAAACAGACAATAAGAAACTGGGAGGAGAAATATATGATGGACTGATTAGTACGATAATATTAGAGAGGGCTGAAATCCCTATCATCTTCATCGCTCTCTAGGAAGTCTTCGGACGAACCATCTTTATCGGTTGATCCCCCGTCTTTACTTACACCTGAGTTACTATTGTTTCTTCTGCGTGAATTTTGCCTATTCTGCTGTTTTCCTTTACCTCTATCACTGCCTTTAGACTTGGAGGCTCCTCTTTCCTGCTCTTGGCCTTGATTTTCCTGTTGCTGGATCTGCTGGATGAATTGGTCTGTGTCTATTCCTTTTTCTTCCATGGCCGAGAGATGCCTTTCCAGTTGAGAGTTGACTATCTGAAGCAGCCTTGAAAGTTCTTTTTTCTCGTGTAGTAGTGTTTCTACTGCGCCCTTGTGTTTACCGACTTCTTCACTCATGATCCTTAATTTTCAAGGTATGTTTATACTTCTTGAGAAATTTAGATTCCGATTACTGAGAACAGGAAGATGAATACTGCGGAGAACAGTGCTGCTCCTCCGCTTCCTAGGTTGACAAGGAAGAAGGTAAGTAGAATTCTTCCTACTTGATTGTCCCATAGTTCCCTGTAGCTTTCTATCTTTCCGATTTCCTCCAGTTCACCAACTGTAGGAGGATGAATCTTTGACTCCGAGTATGCCGCTACAAGACCTGCTGGTATAGCCGGATTGAGCGAGGTTAAGGGAGATGAAACAAAAGACACTAGCCACGTCACGGGATGAGATCTTGCTGCCAAGGCTCCGAGCATCGCCAGTATGCTGTTGCTGGCGAACCAGACCTTCAAGTTGGTGACTCCCTCAGAGAAGCCCGAGTGGAAGCTGAAGGCGATTCCTGCAATTATAGCTGCTGGAAGACCGTATCCGAAAATTTTGCTCCATGGAATACTCCTGGAATCTGTTACCTCATATTTTGGATCCTCCAGCTGCCTTGCCATTCCTTCGACATGTGCAGCCCCGACCACCACTACTGCTTTCTCAAAATCCTCCTCAATCAGTTTCTCAGCCATGTAAGAGTTCCTCTCCTCGAGGAAAACTCTATTCAAAGTCGGATATTCATCTTTTAGCTCCTCAACTAAGGCATCTAAAATATTTTCATCTTTTAGCTCCTCTACATCTAGTTCTTCAGAACCTGCCGGCACAAAGGCCGATCCAAGCAGTTTCAACTTGTCCCAGAGACTGAGTTCCGAGAAAGCCCTGCTCAACGTTTCATTGATATCCCTGTCTATCAGAGTGTACTTGATACCGTCTTCTTCAGCAGTTTCTACTGCTTGAAGCATTTCCTCTCCTGGCTTCATTCCCTGCTCCAGTCCTAAATGACGCTGATAGATTGATAGCAGTAGATTGGTGAAGAGTAAAGGCGCCTGTCCATCCTTAATGGCTTCCGAGAGATCTAGATCCCTCCATCCGGAGTCTTCTCTCAGTGACTTCAACCTGTTCTCATCTAATTCAACAGCTACAAGATCAGGCTGTTCCTCATCTATAGTGTCTTTAACCTCTCTACGGCTCTCTTCGGAGACATGAGCTGTACCTACCAGAACTACTTCCTTGTCACCTATCTTGACTTCTTTTCTCACATGGATCTGTCAGACTCCCAGAATATTAAACCCTTTTCAACAGGGGAAGACTTCAATAAGCGCCAAGCAAAATTAATGTATATGACGGTTGTCAAAACAGAGGAATTGAAGAAAGAATTCGGCGATCTGAAGGCTCTGGAAGACGTTTCTTTTGAGATAGGAGAGGGAGAGATTGTAGGAATTCTCGGGGCTAACGGAGCCGGAAAATCTACTTTGATGAAGATTCTATCAGGCCAGTACTCTCGAGACGGAGGAGACGTCGAAGTTCTGGCGCAGGATCCAGAAAAGAACTCAGCTGAACTGAAGGAGGAACTTGGGATTCTACCTGAGAGGGAGGATCCTCCAAGCTTTCTGACAGGGAAAGAGTTTCTGGATTTCTGTGCGGAGGTTAGAGGAGAAGATATTGTTGAGAGTAAATGGGTTGATAGATTGAATCTTGGTGATGACCTTCAGAAGCTTACTCAGGATCTCTCAAAAGGTGAGAGGCAGAAACTTATGATTGCTCAGGCTTTCTTGCATAAACCTGAACTTGTTCTGATAGATGAGCCGCTGATTAATTTAGATCCATTTATCCAGGAAGAGGCCAAGAATATCTTCAGAGAGCACCGGGATAACGGAGGGACAGTATTCTTGAGCACCCACGTAATTTCACCGGCCGAAGAACTATGTGACCGAGTATTATTCCTTGAGGAAGGAGAGATAGTCGAAAAAATAGATGAAGTTGAAAACCTGAAGGCCAAGTTCCTGAAGGAAGAATGAAGCAGTTCCTGAAGATTGTCTGGATGATGATAGTAGAGGAATGGAGAGCCCATTCAAGGCTTTATGCAGGCAGAAGCTTTGCTCTTTTTCCGGTAACAGTTTTCCTTCTTACATCGCTTTTCTCTTACCTCACCCTGAAGTTCTCGAATCTGGGAACACCGGTCCTTGAAACAGGTTTGCTTGTTCTCGGAGCCCTTTTTGGTCTAGCCACCGGGGCTGTCGGATTCTACGGAAGAGATGCGTTCAAAAATATACTTGGAAGAACAAACTACCTGATCCACACAACCAAAACACTTCCTATTTCTCCAAAGAAGGTTGCGGCATCATTCCTGATCAAAGATGTTATCTACTACTCATTCATCCTGATTCTACCAGTAGTAGCAGGTTTTTCCATCTTCAATCCTTCAATTCCAAGTAAGACTCCTCACATGTTAGCTTTGTTCGTAATTTTCTCATCCCTGAGCCTTATTCTGACTGGTCTCCTACGGAAGAGAATCTTTTCTCCAGGAATGAATCTTCCACTGGACTCCTTAACAAACAAGGCGATTATAGACATTTCACGTTCTTCAGGCGGGATATGGAAGCTGATCTTTTCACTCGGTCTGTTAACTTTCTTCTACTGGTACTTTGTGCTTTTCTTCCCGACCGCCAATGCGTTCCTGAGAAATCCTCTGCTTTCTTTTGCGGTGATGACTGGAGTCGTCAATCTGTCAGTATACAACTGGATAAACCGGTTTGACTCACTTGAAGACTACCAGTTTTTGCCTGTAAAGTACCAGGAACTTGTGAATTCAAAGAAGAAAGCCTATCTTGTGTTAACTCTGCCTTTGACAACTATATTAATCTGTCTAGCATACCTCTTCTATCCTGGTAATCTAGGTTTAGCATTGCTTCTTGGCTATACTACATCTATGTACAGTCTTGTTGTGGCGGAAAAGCTGACGAAGCTCCGTCCGAACATCAGGCTTTATCACGCAGGTATATTTACCAAGTTTCTTTTACTAGAGAGCCTAGTTATTGTCCCTCTGATAGCCTTCTCCATTCTGTATGAAGGCGTCTGGATTGAACTGGCTGTATTTTCATTCCTGGTTCTGGCTGGTTCGGCCTTGATTGAGGAACACTGGTGATTCGAGGAAAGATTTAATTCATAGAAAATTTGATAATGATACATGGAGCTATCGAGATCGATCGTTTCGTACAAGGTTTTCAGGAATATTTGCCTTGACGAAGAAAGTTACAGTGTTCAACTTGAACTTAAACATGGTTTAGATGATGAACACTCAGAACAGTTAATACTCAAATCTTCCGAGGAAAACTTTCTCAGAGTAGTCAAGGACTCAGATCCTAGAAAATACAAGGTAAACTTCGAAAAACTGGCGGAAGAATGGTACAGACTTTGGAAAGAGGAGACAGGAGAGACACCTGTGACTCCGAGAAACTTCGAGAGCTTCCTGAAAGGCTATATCAAATCCTACATGAAGAACGAAAAACATTCCACGGTCAAGGAAATGCTTGTAGACGAGTTCTACATAGCCATAAACAACGAATCAACGAAACAATTCCTGTCCAATGACTTCCTGGAATTGAAGGAAGAATTAAACCAGCAGTACGAAGGGAAGAGAACACCGAGCGAGCACTTCAAATACGGGCTCGACCACAGGTAGAAAAGAAAATGAAACTTTCAGGTTAAACGTTTTACCTTTTGGTTTTCTCTGTATTTCCTCGCTGCTTCTGCAGTCTACCTTATAAGAGTGGCGGGTAAATGGTTTTTTACAAGTTTGAAAGGAGGTGTTATGGTTTATGCAAGGTACAGTTAAGTTCTTCCACGATGGAGACGGTTACGGATTCATCGAAACGGAAGAAATGGATGACGACGTATTCTTCCACATGAGTGAACTGCCTGAAGATACAGAGGATCCTGAAGAAGGAGACGCTGTTGAATTCGAGCAGGAAGAAGGCGACAGAGGTCCAAAGGCAACAAACGTAGAGTTTGTTGAATAAACTCTCAGACTTGTTCTGAGGTTTACAAAAATTTCTCTCTTATCTATCTTAAGTTTTTCTCCAAATCATTGCAGTAAAGTGTAATTCAAGATATAATCAAACAGATCCAGTCCCTAATATGGGAAATCCTGATTATTATTTGAAGAAAGTAAGGAGAGACGATGATGGGAAAATCAAGAAATTCAAGACAAGCTTCGACTATGGTGATGATGAAGTTATCTGTCAGCCTTTTATGTTGGAAATCCAAGGAGACCCTGAAGAAGGAGAATGGATCGATACAGAAGAGATACCATCTAAACAGCTTTCGCCGCCTCTGCAGAACATAAGTGAAAAACTGGTCGACAAACTCTAGTTTTTTAGAGAAATTAGTTAACTAAGGTCCTTTATACTCTCTAAAATTTTTTATCTTAGCTTGACAACTTTAGCTTATGAACAAGTTTGTACCTGAAGCAGAAGCAGTGCATTTTATCGGGCATTGCGCTGAAGCGGGCATGGAGCTGATGTCATTTGATAAAGCACTTCAAAAATGCGGCATACATAACGCAAATATCCTGGAAGTTTCCAGTGTGATACCTAAAGATGCAGAACTAGTTGAAAACGCAGATTCAGATGATTTAAACAGTTTAATCGACGCAGGAGATTTCTATCCTGTTGTAGTAAGCAAGGAAATCAGCTCAACGCCTGGTAAGAAGATTTGCTGCTGTAGCTGGATGTAGGTTTGAAACTGGGTACGGTGTAAATGTAGAGATTCTTGGATCAAACAGAAGTTATGAAGACGTCAAGGAAGAAGCAATTGAAATGTTGAGGGGCATGGCCGATAGGAGAAATGAGTCTATACAAGAAGAGTTAATATTTGAGTATAACAGTGCAGAGGTTGAGAATACCTGCCGTGTTATATCGGCAGCAGTCTACACATGCTAAGGATAACTTAAAGTGTTTTTGGAATAGAAAATGAAGAACATGAGGCGGACGCCTTTCTGCCTAATTCCTGTTAATCGGGGTTGTCATGCAGTGTGCTACTCCGTAGCCGGTGGTCAGATTCTCTAGGTCCATGCCAACTCCATCAGGTACTACCTCAACTCCATGCTCCTTCATTTCTTCTATCGTCTGGTTTATCTCCGAGTCGTAATCTCCGTTTTCGTCGGAGTTGTATATTGCAAGCACTTTCCCATCATCCAGAGTCAGGAAGTTAGCACCTTCCGGAAGTTCCTCGTCCGGTATATCCACCCAGTCATATCCTCGCTGATCTCCATTGAGACATCGATCATCTCCATGAACACATTTTCTTTTGTGATGGTTTATCTTTGTGTACTGAGTTTGGAGTAAGCCGATTCAATAAAAACCAGAAGAATCTAATTTGCAATATGGTAAGATATCTTTCTCTGGGAAACGGTTCTCTACTCGTCAATCTTGACGACTCGCTTAGACTCAGGGATTTGTACTTCCCGTACGCCGGCCAGGAGAACCATGTCCGAGGAAGAAAACACAGGATCGGAATACAGGCGAACGGCTTCTCATGGATCGAGAACTGGGAGACCCACCCAGATTATAAACAGGACACAATTCTTGGAGAATCAAAGGCCAGAAACGAGATGGAAGACCTAGAAATGACCTTTCGAGACACGGTAGAATGCGAAAAGAACGTTTTTCTAAGGGAAATCGAGATCAAGAACGAGGAGGATTATGATAGAGAGGTCGAGTTATTCTTCCACCAAGACTTTGATCTATACGGTACTGGAATGGCGGATACATGTTTCTACCACCCGGATCACTCTGGTGTTATCCACTACAAGAAGAACAAATATGTGATGGCGGAGGTCAAGCACGAAAACGGAAGGTGCGGCGATCTGGAGCAGTACGGAATCTACAGAGACAATCCCTCAGAAGAAATGGAGTCAGGAAACTTGAACTCGAATCCGATCGCACAGGGAGACGTTCAGTCAGCAATCAGTATCAAAGTCAGTATCGAGGCGAACAGCTCGGAAAAAATATACTACTGGATAAACATGGCGGAAGACCTGGACTCTCTGCTGGAACTGAATGACGAGGTAGATGGGAGAATTGAGGACTTCTTCAAACAGACGGAGATGTGCTGGAGAGGTTTCGTTGGAGAAACAGGTGACAAGATAGACAATCTCGATCAACATATCACAGAGCAGTTTAATCGCTCCGTACTGGTGGTAAGAGGTCAAACCAACGATAACGGCGCTATAACTGCTGCAAACGACTCCTCAAATCTGGAGTACAACCAGGACAAGTACGGGTACATGTGGCCGCGGGACGGCGCACTTGTCGCAGAGGTCATGGCCGAGGCAGGCTACCCGGACCTTGTTAAACCTTTCTTCGATTTTGCGGAAGATGTGATCCATTCCGACGGCTACATGATGCACAAGTACAACCCGGACAAGTCTCTGGGGAGTTCCTGGCACTCATGGGTTGACGAAGAAGGAAACAAAAGGCTGCCGATACAAGAAGATGAAACCGCACTGGTAATCTGGGCATTAAACCGATACTACGTAGAAACAAGCGACAAAGAAATACTGGAAGAAAAATGGAGTTCCCTGGTAAAACCTGCCGCCGAATTTATGCATGAATACTTCGATGAAGACCTTCATTTGCCAAGGCCTAGCTACGATCTGTGGGAGGAGAAACATTATATCTCAACTTTCACCGTTGCAGGAGTCTATGCGGGCCTGAAAGCAGCAGGAGAGATAGCCGATGAAATCGGAGAAGATGGGGAAAAGTATCTTGACAGAGCCGAAGAGATCAGGAAGGAAGGGCTTGAAAACCTGAAATCCGATGAAACCAAGAGATACGTTCGTGGCATTAAGGACGGCCAGAAGCTGGATGAGGTCTCCGCTCCCTTGTTCTTCCTCGAAAGATTCGGTCTCGTAGATAAAGAGGATGAGTATTTCAAGAACAGTATGAATGCGATCCGATACGATCTTTCACCGGATACAGAGGTTGGCGGTATTGCTCGTTACAGAGGAGACTACTACCACAATGTCACTGATGACTTCGACAAAGTACCCGGCAATCCGTGGATTATCTGCACTCTCTGGGTCGCGCAGTACCTGATAGAGACGGCTGAAACGGCGGATGAACTGGAAGAAGCCAGAGATTACATGCACTGGACGTGCGAGAACTCTCTGGAGACAGGATTGCTTCCTGAGCAGGTCGATCCGTTCACAGGTGAGGCCAAATCAGTCGGTCCTTTAACTTGGTCTCATACTACTTTCATCAAGACTGCGTTGATGTATTCGCAGAAGCTGGAGGAATTAGACTGATGAGAGGACTTGACAGTAGAGACTACATTCTGCTGGGTTCGACGACAGTTTTGGTGTTATTGGTAGTTTTTGGAATGTCTCAGGAGATTAGGAGCGGAAATTCTTCGGGTGTGACAGACTGGCAGGACATCGAGCTTGAAGATGTCAACTCTGGCGAAATATTCACTGTTTCGGAGCTGGAGAAACCTATGCTGGTGGAATCTTTCGCTGTCTGGTGTCCTACCTGTACGAGGCAGCAGCAGGAGATCAAGAAGCTTCATGAAAACTCGAATGTTACTTCGGTCTCGCTGAACGTTGATTCGAATGAGGACGAGGATCAGGTGAGGAAACACATAGAGGAGAACGGGTTTGACTGGAGATACGCGGTTTCTCCGACCGAACTGACCAGAGCACTGGTGCAGGAATACGGACCCTCAATGGCGAATCCTCCTTCAGCACCAGCAGTACTTGTGTGCGAAAACAGTACAAGAAAACTTTCAAACGGTGTAAAACCTGTTTCTAAACTGAAAGACGAAGTTGAGAAGGGATGTTAGATGGCTACGCCAGAATTAATCACATCTTTCCTTCTCGGACTGGCTACTCCATTGACAGCGCTGTGCATCATTCCTCTTTATCCGAGTTTCATATCATATCTCTCAAAACAGCTTGATGGGGATGTGACACAAAGAACATACGCTCTGTTTGGAACTGTAGTAGTTGCAGGTGTAATAAGCTTTATGCTGGCCCTGGGCCTGATCTTCTCTACGTTTATACAGGCTTCGCTTACGAGCGTTATTGGTATATTATCTCCCGTGGCTTTTGGCGTCTTGGGTTTGATGAGCCTGGCTATGATATTTGAAATAGACTTTCAGAGATACATCCCTTCGAAAAGCAGTCCTGAGCTCGAAAATCCTCTGCTGAATGCCTACAGCTTCGGTTTTTTCTTCGGGGCGATAATCATTCCTTGTAACCCGGCTTTCATCGCAACTTTCTTCGCCCGAGCCTTTCTCTTCGAGACTCCTCTGACAAGCCTGGCGAACTTCTCACTGTTCGGACTTGGGATAGGATTCCCAATTATGGCGTTCTCCCTTCTCTCATCCACGAAAAGTCAGGAAGTCATAGGATTCCTGAAGAAACATGATTCCCTCATCCATAGAGGATCCGGATTAGTGATGCTCACGGTATCTCTCTACTACCTGATCGTAGTTTTCAACGTGATAAAAGTATGAAAACTGCCGAAAAAATTATCTTAGCCGGCGCAGTTATATTTGCCTCATCTTCTACAGCTATTCTGCTCCTCACAAGTTATCTCGCACTCACGAACACATCATTGATATCTCTACTCGGCTTTGGCACTTCGATTCTTCTATGGACTCCGGTCTGGAAGTTAATTGGGAAAGTTGAAGAGCCATTGGACAGTCTGAATTCATTCTATACAGGCAAAAAGACCTCGATTACACTTACAGGACTGGTTTTCTCTCTAACTTCTCTTTCTCTCCTGACAGGCCTCAAAATTCCGGTGATAGAACTACTGAACTTCTCATTCCTTGCATCCACTAGACTTTTCCAGCAGTTAAATTATCTTGGAAGCCCTCTTACCGGAGCAGGAAGTCTACTTTACGAGTTCGGCCGCTTTTACTTCCATCTATTCCTAATATACAGTATTACTGACACCTTAGTGAAGATAGTTCGAAAGATTAAGCCTGAAAAAGAAGAGTTTGAATTTACGGCCTCCTTGATTCCTTTTACCAGTAAAAAAGCTGAAATTGAGATCTACGTGGTTACGGGTCTGCACGGATTTTTCAGGATACCGGAAAGTTTCTGCAAGGAATGCAATCTGTTCTATCAGGCAGCGAAAAGAGCAGCGGAGGAGGCTGAAGGAGAGGTTGAGATAGAGGTCAAGTCTTACTGGACTCGTTTCCTGAGACCGCTTCTGAAGGGAGGGTACCATGCACCCGTAATTTTAGTTGACGGTAAGAAAGTTAGTCAGGGCTACGATGTACCTGACAAAGAGGAACTGCTTGATAAGCTTGAATAACGGTGGTTACTATTCTTTTTGCTCGAACATTGAGACGTACTGATCATATCCTCTTTCCTCAAGTTTGTTTGCTGGTACAAATTCAAGTGATGCACTGTTCATGCAGTATCTCAATCCTGTGGGTGTATCAGGGTTCCGGAAGAGATGGCCTAGATGAGTTTTCGCATGCTTAGAAGCAATCTCAACTCTAACACCTAACGGCCCAGGATCTTTCCTCTCGATTATATTATCTGGTTCCAGAGGTTTGTAGAAACTAGGCCATCCGGTACCGGAATCAAACTTGTGCTTGCTGGAGAAGAGAGGAGCACCGCTAACCACATCAACATAAATACCAGAGCGTTTCTCATCGTAAAGCTCATTTCTGAAAGGAGGTTCGGTACCGTTTTTCTGAGTAACATGATGCTCTCTTGCAGATAAATTCTCTATCTCTTCTTTATAGCTCTCTTGAACCCAAAACTTGGAGCTTTCATTCGCCTCTCCAGTGAACCTTGAATCTTCAAGCTCAAGCTCCTGTGTACCAGTCATCCAGGCAGCACCTGACACAATCTTCTGCTGAAACAATACACCTGTAACCGCCCCAAGAATAATCAGGATTGCAAAAATACTCCTTTTCGAAAAGTACTTCCTTAACTCCATACAGAAAATTATGACTCCAACACATTTATTTTCCCGGCAATATTAATCAGAAAGATTTGTGAAAGATTCGGCCTAAGAGCCTCCTTCCCAAACTTTCTCTACAAAGCCGGTCCGGCCGGAAGCTCTTTCATATGCCTTGTACTGTGCAGTGTTTTTCCTTGAGTAGTTCTGGTGGTAGTCTTCTGCACGGAAGAAAGTTGTGTAGTTTTCTATCTCCGTGACTATTGGCTCTTCAAACTTGCCGGACTCCGAGAGATTCTGTTTAGACTGTACAGCCAAATCGTACTGTTGTTCATTATGTGGGTATATCGCTGTGGTGTACTGCGGGCCTCTATCGGAGAACTGGCCCCCCGCATCAGTCGGATCAATACTGCGCCAGAAAATATCCAGCAGCTCCTCATACGAAATGATTAAAGGATAGTATCTGACTCTCACAGCCTCCCTGTGATCCGTCTCCCCGGTTGTAACCTGGTCGTACGTTGCTGTGGATTCTCTACCTCCTGCGTAACCGCTTACAGCTGATTCAACACCTTCAACTCCCATGTAGGCTCCCTCTATACACCAGAAGCATCCTCCGGCGAAAGTTGCGTTAACAGGCGTCTGATTCGTGACATTCTCCTTCCATATCTCATCTTGAGATGACTGGACGTTTTCAGAACTATTTAGATCGTTCTGAGATGCCTCTAGATATCCGAACTGCCAGAGCGAAAGACCTATACCTGCGATTATCAGAGCCATGCCGATCCTGAAGTTTCTCTTTTTCAAGGAAATATCACATGATAATTTTGTGGCCTTCAATTTTCAATCCCCGGTATATTCGAACAGATAACCTGAAGAACTAACATCGGAGTTAGCTCCTGTTTCAAAAACAAGGAGATCGCTTTCTTACTACGTGGAAAATAAGCAAATTATGTTGGGAACAGTATTACTGACTTCAGTAGCAATTATCATGGGAATAGCTATGGAGTCAGCTATCATGAGTGAAGGAACAAATTTCCCTGAAACAGACCGATCTAATCCTGTTTCCTTGAACGGTTCGGAAAATTTCAGGACCACAGGTGCAGGGAAAAAATATACTGTTCACCCAGATGAACTGGTCCAGGGTTGCCCGGGATTGGACTGTATTCCTTCGATAGATGATCCTAAATACGTAGAAGCTGAGGAGGCAGACTGGCTGAATTCAGAGGACAGGATCATCGGACTTGAGATGGATCATGAGTCTAGAGCTTATCCCCTGAGTATTCTCAGCAGGCATGAAATTGTCAACGATAGGGTCGGTGGAGAGCCTGTAGCTGTTACTTACTGTCCTCTATGCCGGTCCGGAGTCGCCTATTCAAGAGAGGTTAACGGCGAGATACTGGAATTCGGAGTATCAGGCAAGCTCCACGAGGCGAACCTGGTGATGTATGACAGGCAGACGGAGAGCTACTGGAGCCAGATATCAGGAAAGGCGATAGTCGGAGAAAAGGTTCCGCAGAAGCTTGATCTTATCTTCTCCTCAATCACTACATGGGGAGAATGGAGAAACGGCCATCCGCATACAGAGGTGCTTTCGAGAGATACAGGCATCTATCCGGCCACGGCTTATAGAGGAAGTGCCTACAGCGGATACAGGAGCTCAGATAGTGTAGGCTTCGGAGTAGAAG
>CAZSAB010000014.1:0-21954 GCA_964604885.1 uncultured archaeon | reverse complement strand
CTCGGACGGGGCTTCGTGAAAATTTGCTTCAACAGCCCACAGCTCGTGGGTTTTCGAGAAGCAGGTTTTCACATCCGATACGCCCTCTCGGCGATATGTGGGCATTCGCACCTCTTTGTGGGGAAGAGAGGTGAATGGTGAAAGTTAAGGAGAAGACGCAGTCTTTTCCGAAAGTCTGATTGGCGACAATCAGCCCGAGAGGTCACTGAAACAAGGTGACCTCAACAATGCAAACACAACACCAAGAACAAGAAGACGACACATCACACGCAATTCAACTCGACATCGATTCAAGCGTAGTATCGCCTGAAGTCGAACGCAAAACCCGAGAACTTCTTACAGAACACGACATCTATCAGTCGGACGCTGACGCAATTACAGAGTTCGTAGAAGAACTCTCAGCAGTTCCTGACAAAGACATCAAGGACGGAAGAATCAAGAAGTATATCACTCAGTTCGGACAGATTCTGCCGTTTGTCAACTTCCCGTTGATGGAGGCACAGATGGAAGATATTCGTCCTCTGGCTTCAGCAATCAACAACCAGGATGTAGCACCTGACACCAAAAGGGACAGAAGAGTCTGCCTCAACAAATTCTACAAGACAGTATTCCCACAATCAGAGAGACCACAGAGAATCTGGCGAATACTGAACTCCGATGTCACAGACACCACACACCCAGACAAAGGAGATAGAACAAGGCATTACGACTTCATCTTCCCAGACGAAGTAATGGAGATGTCAGCAGAAGCTAATAACAAAAGAGACCAGCTGATGCCACTCTTCCTCTATCTAACAGGTTCGAGACTGCAAACGCTGCGAGATGTCAAGATAAAGCACTTGGTTAGACACGATTCGCACTACCAGATAAGTCTGCTAAACCAGAAGTGCAAGTCACTTCCACCACGGAGAACAATCTACGCCACAAGGCTCACACATCTTATTGAGAACTGGTTAGAAAACCATCCACGAAGCGAAGACCCAGAAGCACATCTATTCTGCACCAAGGAAGACGGCTACAACACTTCCACGGGAGAAAAAGTCAACGAAGCAGGCGACCAACTATCCAAGAAAAGAGTATCACAGATACTTGAAAAACTTGGAAAAGCTGCAGGTTTAGTTATAGAAGGAAATGAGGAAGAAAGTAAGCGTGTGAATCCGCATAGCTTCCGTTATTCTATGGCAACTTTCTATAACTACTTTACCGAGCTGGAAGTAGATGATGACATCCTTCAAAAGGGCGGATGGAAGTCAACAACACAGGTCAAGGATTATGTCCTCGACCCAGAGGAGATTGATGACTTCCAAAGGAAGAAGAAGCAGGGAATTGAAGTAGATGTTCCGTCCCGCTTCCAGGTCTTAGCGAAACAGGACTGTGGAAACTGCGACCACACAAACCCGCCAACCAGAGACATCTGCAAAGGATGTGGACACGCTTTGAACGACTCAATCGCCAGAGAAAGAGCCGAGAAAGAAGTAGTGATGATAGAGAGAAACGAGAAAGGCTTGCCTGGTGAGGCAGGCAAACTCTAAGCCTGCCATCATTCTTTGTTCTTAGAGGTGTCAGCAAATGGAATACAGCTTTGGCACAATCCAAGTCCAAGCAGAGGTAGTGGAGGACGACAGAGACTCTATCGCCACTCTACAAAAACTTCGGCAGCGTTACCAGCACTTGCGGAAGAAGCAGAAAGAGTATCTCTACGCCGTCTATCTTGACAACAATAACCAGGTAATCGGTGATAAGCTGATTTCCCTGGGTCAGTCCGTTCAGACCTCCTTAGATGTGAGGGATGTTGCAAAGACAGCGGTTCTTACTGATGCTTCGGCAGTCATACTTGTGCATAATCATCCTTCGTCTAACTGTGAGCCTACCAGCTCTGATTTGAAGGCAACCGAGGAAGTTCGAACTGCCTTAGAGACCTTCGGTGTGCAGCTACTCGACCACTTGATTATCGCCAGAGAAGGAAGTTACAGTTTCAAGGAGGAGGGAGAATTATGAGTTAGACTTCCTTGTATTTGAGGCGGACGACCTGGTTTCAAAACTTTTTTAATAAAGGTTTCAAGCAGTTAGCCCTGATGAAAACAAAGTTTGAGTTTATTGGAGCTGCAGCAGGAGTCTTATTGGCACTCGGATTTTTAGCTTATTTAGGAGTCTTTCCCTTCTGAAACGCTGGACTGTTTTCCTGAAAAAGACTCTTTCACGCCTCATATTCTTCTACTTTCTTTTCACAGAACTCGGAAACTGATTCCTTGCTCATATCTTCAAGTCCTGATTCTGTGCCCTTTTCGACTGTTTCTCGTTCTTCTCGTATATGGCAACTGTAGAAGCTACCCTCCCAGGCAAAAAAGTAAGTAGTATCCTCTGTCTCGACTTCTACATTGTAGACGCTCAAAAATTCATTCTTTGAGCCGTCAACATCGACCTGCTGTATTTTTGTCACGAGCGTCTCCTCTTGATATATACGATATGTGGATAGGTTTTAGCGTAGAACTCTGTTAGCTCTGTCTCTGCATCCACAACTAATGATTCAATATCTTCTTGCTTGCAGAGCGTGTTTAACAACAGTGTCCCGAAGCCGTTTCCTCTCTGCTCTTCCTTGACAAAAATCCCGTTGATATGCGGAATATCCTGGAATCTTTCAGGCGTAGCGGTAGAGTTTCCTGAGTCATCATCGACAATCGCCACACCTGTTACCTGTCCAGCTACCTTCAGTTTATAGATGTAGTCGTAGTCCTTGAAGCTGTCGTAGGCTATATCAGGGCGGTCTTTAATCTCTTGTAGAAGTTCTGAAGTCTCCGAATCTTTCTGTGATGATTTCTCTATCTCTACAATCTTCAAACCCTCTAAACCATATTCGTTGTAGCTGTAGCCATTGTCCGACTTTACAGCATCTTCTCCGATTTCCTCGATAGTGCCAACAACATCAGGATGCGATTGTGCTTCCAGATTGCGTCTCCAGTCCTCATCGAAGCAATATCTGCCTGAATCTGTATTCTTGAGAACTGTTTCTTTTTGCGGTTCATCTCCAGGATTTGGGATTCCATCTATTTCCATCATTTTCCAGCCTTTCTCTTCTAATAGGTAGTCATAGAATCTTTCGCTGATGACTCCGTTTCCGAAGTATGAGCCAAAATGCTCACTGAATACAGAGCTGTGATTCGTGCAGTAAATCAGTTTCATATCTGTGATTCTATTGCCTGCCTTTCCTTCAAGGTGCGGTAAATTGTAGATTTTGAAACATCAAACTCCTCTGCCAAACTCTGGTAAGAGTATGATTTCTCCTTGTATAGACTCTCTACTTGGTCTTTTTCTGTATCTGTTAGAGATGATTTTCTTCCCACTCTTCCTTCTTCTTTTGCTTTCTCGAATCCTTCCTCCATTCTTCTGCGTATCATTTTTCTTTCCAGTTCGGCGAAAAGTGCTAATTGTTTCTGAAGGAAGTCGCCGTATATTTCATCTTCGGTGTCGATAGGCTGGTCTGTAGCTTCGAACTCCACATCTGCTTCCTGTAGTTTGTTGAGTCTCTGGTTGAAGTCTCGGATGCTTCTGGCGAACCTATCTATCTTTGTGACTACAAACTTATCGTAGTCTTCCAGATTCTGCATTATATTTTCGAATTTTGGTCTTTCCTTGATGCTTGAAACTTTCTCTGAGACAACTTCGTATTCGTAGTCTTCGTTTTCGGCGTGAGATTTGAGTTTCTCTACCTGATTCTCCAGTTCCTGGTTATCGGTTGAGACTCTGGCGTAAAGAACAGCCCTCATATCAGAATCAATAAGGATGTGAATGTTATATTATTCAGAATCCTGTTACTTCAGAAACACCAGTTTGTGAAACTATAACTTAGAAATCCTCTAAAAATCGGAAGGTGGATTTTCCACGCTTACCCCTGTCAAGTAGGCAGGAAACAGGTAGAACCGAGTTCGGCTCAAATCTATCTTCGAGTTCTCCACCATCGGATATAGTGTTTCCAGTTTTGGAGCATCTTTTCGTAGTAGTCTTGCTGGTAATCAGGCTGTTTAATCCTGACTCTATCTAAGTCTCCGAGTTCAGGTTCGTCCTGCAAAGCTCTTTCTGCCAAGCTGAAGTCCTCCTCCTTTGAGTAAACTTGCCTCGTTGACCATTTCAATTGCATATGGTTATGATTCTTTATCGAGTCTGGTATCTCATGGGTATATTTAGAAGGTATTTCTTGTCCGCCAGTTGGATAAGCTGAACCGTCTACTACTGTTAAGCAAAATTTCGGTGAAAGGGGAAAGTAAATTTGGATGCCCTTAGATGCAAATCCAAGATTTCCACGGTTCGGCTGATTCAAAGGATTAAACATTACTACAGGATTATCTGAAGTCCAGAACGGGATGTCTGAATTGTTTTCTAAGAGAATCCAGTCGTGTTGAAGCAGCAGCTCTTTGATTTCATCTATGTGATTTTGAAGCATCTCTTTTTGTAGGTCTCTTGACCTATCTTCTCGAATCTCTTCATTTTCAAGTGTCTTATAGAAGGCTTCCATAGCTCCCTGCAGGTTTTCGCCTTCCAATTCTTCCTTCAGCCCTTTCAGTGTTTGTTTCATATGTTCCCGTCTCTCACGGGTTCTTACAGCTTGATTTGCAAGAAAATCAGCTAAAGTCTCCTTTTGTCTCTGACTCAAACAATCAATATTCTCCTTTCCAAGTATTTGTTCAAGTATAGGCTTGAACTGTCCTTCCAGCTCAGATAGTTTCTCTTCTGTCTCCTGTTCTCCTTCATCATCATAAAACCAGTTCTCTTGACCTATATTCCGCGTATTAGTCTGGAAAGATTTTTTCTCGACTTTATCGAAACAACAGATATTCCCTGAAGAGTTTTCGAAACCCTTAAGATATGACTGAGGGACATAATGCTGTCTTCTGGTATCTGAATCCTCTGACATATTAACTGCCTCATTTGTTCTGAGAAAGAATTTCTCTTATCTGGTCTTTCTTTTCTTCAGCCATCTCTTGAACAAATTTAAGAAAATCTTTGCGTCCTAAGTCTTTCTTACCTGCTATGTTCGGAAGGCTTTTCTGGAGCTGTGCCTGCAAGCTGCCTTCTTGAGGAACATTTGGATAGTGGCTGTAGAGATACTTCAGCTCTTCAAAATGTTCTTCCAGCTTTTCTGTAGGCTTATTTCTTTCGTATGCTATCCTTTCTTCAATTATCTGTTGAACTTGGTGGTATGTTGCTCTTTCGGAGCTTGATTTGTTCCGTGTGTAGATGTCACCTTCCCTCAAGGCTTTAGCATCTGACTGGTTTACTACAGGTAGAACAGACTTGTCGTATTCTATGAGGATAACCTGGAAGCTTTTGCCTTGCAGCTTTCCCCATTCTGTCTCTTCGTAGTTGTAGGTTAGGATATAGTATTTTCCTTCAATCTCGTCTGGCAGATACTTGTTTAGCTGTGCCTGTAGTTCTGACTCGTCCTTAGTTTCTTCGAGACCCTTTGGTTCTCCATTGTCTGTTACTCCGAAGACTATTGCTCCTCCTCCGCTGTTCATCATAGCCATAATGTGTTTCGCAAGTTGGGTCTTGTCTATGTATTCTTCCTTGTAGTCAAGGTCTTGGAACTCACTATCGAAATCCTTTAGCACTTGTCGAAGTTTAGGGCTTGAAGGTTCAGAGAAGAAATCAGACATCCGCTCCTTGAATATTTTAGAATCGTTAGACATAGTCAGAAATCTGGCATAAACTGTTATACGGTTTTTGAACGCTACAAGTTCTTAGACCTTAGATGTCTACTCCTTGTGTATGGACATCAACTCTTCTGCTGTCTTCTCCTTTATGTCAGATACTTTGAAGCGAGTTCCTAAGTCGTGGTCTATTTCTTTGACTTCTTCGTATATCTTTCGAATCTTTGGAGAGTTATGTCGAAGTTCTTCAGGTGATATGTCAGTTCTCTGTAGAGTTCTTTCAAGGAAGGCGAGGTTATTTTCTAAATCGACCTTCTCTCCTTTCCAGTTTCGAACAGGCAGTTCTTTCGCATCAAATAGTATGAGGTTCTTAGCAAGAATTTTCTCTGTAGATTCACCTGGCTCAAGTGTCTTATCATCAAAGTAGACCATCTCATTATTCCTGAACCTTAGCGAATCTTCCTCGTGATTTTCTCTTTCCCAAGAAGCATAGGAGAAATTGATATAGTTAAGACGGACTATTCTATCTGAGGTGTTTGTAAGAACTAATTTAGCGTTTTCATCTCTACTTGGTTCTTCGAACTGCCAATCATATTCCAAGTAAACTTTGTTCTTATGAATAAATTCTTTCCACGCCAAATAAAGAGACATTACTGCCGTAGCTGCTATTATGGAGCTACTAAAGCCTGGAGTCGAAAAAGGCAGCCCATACATATCTACAACAATATTTAGACCTATAGATATTGCTATAAAGAATAGTGAAAGCGTCATTATAGGAAAGAAAACCTCTTCCAAGGCATCCTCCAAATCATCGAAATTTGCCAATAATATCGCCTATAACTCGTTTGGTAGAGGTTTTTCTATATTTTTCTGTTTCGGTCTCTATTTCCCCGATTTCTGATAATTCCTCGAAACCTTCAGCGTGTTTGCTTCCTGTGACCAACAGTGTTTCTTCATAATCCTTACTTCGGCTGATTTCCAGAATGTTGCTGAACATATAGATGTTTCTTGGTTCTATATCGCTGAATATGAATGGAAGTGCGATGAATATATTGATGGTGAAAAATAGCCCTGTGAATACGATAATGAATCCTGTCAGAGCTGAAACAATGGTTTCGCTGGGCTGAACTGAGAAAGAATAAGAGAAAAGTTCATACATTACAGTTACAAAAATTAGCCAGCTCCAGATACTCCAAGCTGCTCCTTGGTCTAATACTGATTTCTCCATCGACTTATCTACACGGTGGACTGGCAAATTTGTTTCCTCGGATAGTTCTTCTGTAATTCTTTCATCGTCAGCTTGCCAATTAAGCTCTCGTCTTAGCAGCAGGTTCTTTGAGAAAACTATGAGATGTCCTAAAAATCGGTAGATAACCTTCCATAGCATTATTGAAGGATTAACTGCAGAAGCCTTCAATTCCTCCTTGAAAGTTGCATCTCTATCTCTTCGTTCCAGAAATACGGCGTCTAAGTCTTTATTTTCAATAAAATCTCGGATTTCTTCTTCCATTCTATCCTTTCTGGCTATATGAGAGACGCCATAGATATTCAATTTCACTGTTTATTACCTCTTCAATTGCCCCACGCCATATAGACGAAGAAGCCGAGACCGCCTAAGACTAATAGTCCTGCAACTGTCGCTGTATGGCTTTTGCCATACAAAAGCCCTATCCCTATCGCCAGCAATATTAGAAAGGTTTTTACAGCTAAATTGAAGTTGAAAGCACCCTTTCTACCCATCTATATCGCCTCCTCCACCGTTTCTATTTCTTCTTCAGTCAGGTTATACAGGTCGTAGACTATTTCATCAATCAAATTATCTGTTAGTTCTATCTTTCGCTGCAGTTCATCTGCTTTGTCTCTCTGGTCGATGAATTTCTGGAGCTCATCTTCTACATCATTTGGCGAAGGAAGTGTAAGCTTTTCTAACCTGTCTATTAGGGACATAGTTTTTGTTGCACTGCTCCTGAATCCTGCGAACCCGCCTGCTTCCTCGACAGCTACTGGAATAAACTCTTCTACAAGTGTTGCTTCCACTTCGCTCAGGTCGTGGAACTCTAATGTAGGTATCAAATCAGTTTCTGTATAGCCATATCTATCAGTCTCATATACTGCTTTGTTCTCAGGCTTGAAACGAGCTGAAATAAGGAGTGTGACATCATTTCCATCTCTATGAGTATCAACACTGCCGACCTGAAGCTTTTCCTTGTCTGCTCCAGTATCGGAGACTGGCTCATCCTTTACACCTGAAGCTCGCTGAGTATAGAGTTCTCCCAAAGTCTCCCCCTCACTGTAATTTCCAAGATAATCTCTAATTTTAAGATTAATCTTGTCCAGGTCAGCATTCAGGTCAATCATCTGCTGAGAAAGGAACTCCAAGTAATCGTGAAGGACTCCATCATTTCTATCTGCTTCGGGCTGATTTCCTCCCTCTAAATAAGTATTATAGCCGTTCTTAAGCTCTTCAACCGACTCAAGCCTTTCATCTTCCTCCATTTCAAATTCAATCTCTGGAACAGAGAAAGGATTCAGATAATCTGTCTTAAATCGGAAATAACCACCTCTCAAGACATTTCCGCCACCAGTGTTCGAGATAAAGAACCAAAGCAGAGGATTATTAAGAACAGAAATAAGATAGTCGCCGCTGAAAGATACATCCTCTTCAAGTAGAATACTATAGACTACAGTATTGTGGAAAAATCCTTCTGTGTCTGTAGTGAAGTTAGAACCATTACTTATCTCGGGGGTGACTATCTTATCTTTTTCAAACTCTTGTAGATTCTGTGGTCTGCTCAAGTCATACCATCTTTCATTATCCATCTTACCCCCTTCACGGCTTCTTAAGTCATCCTCATTTTGCTTAAGATACTCGTAAGCATTAGGATATTCCTCCTTCAGCCTCTTTTCCTCAACAAATTCAATTTCATCGCCGAAATCATAAGGTATAATCATAACATATTCGGCTTCAAGAGGCTGGTATCTATGAACTTCATCACCCGTCAAGGCAGGTTTCACTACACCTTTCTCCAATTTCCATTCTTCTCCTTCTTTTCTATCCTCTGCTATAATGTAATTCTCCGTCTCACTGACCTTCTCCAATAAAAATACTTTATCAGCTCCTGTGGCTATGCCTTGGAAAATCTTCCGAGTATGGTCATCCAGAGTGCCCCCAGCATCAGATATTTTATTCAGGACACTTTCAGTCTGTGGGTCATAGAAACGCCAGGAGTCAGACCCATAATCTGCATTTAAGTTATGATAAGAGATTTCGATATTGTTCTCAATATTGTCAGGTTTGACTTCTGCATATCTAAATTCTTGCTGCTCTCCTTTAGAAAGCACTAATATACAGGTATATACGGATGCTTCTTCGAATACCTGGTGGTGTTCAAAGCTGGTGATTTCATATATTGCCTTTCTCTCCGAAATAAACTCTCTCAGCCCTTTACCGAATCGTGCCTGGAAGAATTTGTGAGGTTCAATGTAACCCAGAAGACCATTTTCACCGAGAAGATTGTATCCTTTCTCTGTGAAGTTGGCGTAGATGTCGAAGTTCTGTGTTGAGGACTCGTATTTTTTCTCGTAGTATTCGGCTGCTTCAGGGAAATGCTGTTTCAGAGACTGTATCCGTGCATATGGAGGATTGCCGATTACAGCGTCAAACCCACTATCAGTGCTGAAGAACACTTTTGGAAATTCAAGCTCCCAATGGAAATAATTTCGTGCTACAGCGTCATTCTGTGCTGAATTATACCATTCCTCGCCTTCGTGTTCATCTATCTCCATTACCTCGTTTCTTATCTGATTGTATTCTTTCGGTGAAAGCTCGTTTTCGAAGCTGAGGTAAGTATGGACATTGGAGAGCTTCTTGAGGAATTTGTAGTAGAAGTTTTCTTCTCGGAACTCTCGATATGCCTGCTCTTTCTCGTGGACATCGTCTTTAGTTTCCTCTTCCATATCCTCGATTTTCTTGTATTCAAGGTGAAGGGCATCTCTGGCGTTCTGAACACCGAAAATCTCTTCGAAGTCTGCTTCTGGTCTTTCTTCAATTTCTGGGTGATGTTCCAGTTCTTCGATGGATGTGCCAACAAGAGAGTTTCCGACTTTGAGGTGGTGGTCGAGGAAGGAAAGAGGTTTTCCTTCTGCCATCGTCTCAATCCAGAGCGATAGCTTTCCAAGTTCTACAGCCAGAGGGTTAATGTCTACGCCGTAGATGGAGTTCTGGACTACCTGTCTTTTCAGCCAGACAATTTCATTTTCTTCATCTACTTTTCCTTCGAGTTGGGCTTCTTCTGCTATTTTGTGTGCGATAAAGCTGGTTGCTTCTGTCAGGAAGTGTCCTGAACCCATTGCAGGGTCGCAGATATTCAGTTCTTTGACCTTCTCAAGGATTTCCTCATCGTCATCTGCCTCTTCAATTTTCTGTTCTACCTTCGGCTTGACAGTGTTCTCAACAATATATTCTACGATATATTCTGGGGTGTAGTAGCTTCCTGTAGCCTTTCTCTCACCTGATTCGTTAGTCAGGTATACTTGTTCTTCTTCTACTTTGTCTTCGGCGTCTATGAAGTCGGTGCTTGAGTCCTCTGCAGAAGTCCATTCACCGTCCTCCAGAATCAGGTTTTCCTCTGCTACCTGAAGTTCGTGTTCAAGCAGTCCTTCGTAAACAGAACCAAGGTGTCGGATGTTCAAGTCCTTGTAATCTACGAGAACTTCTTCCTCTTCCTCGTTTTCCGATAATGCAAGCAGTTTCAGGATTTCTTTGAATTTCTGTCCTGAGAGCTTGTGATTAGCAAGGAATACATTCTCTTCATCTACTTCTTCGTCTTCATCAGCGTTCTCAGGGTATCGGAATAGTCCTCCGTTGTATGCTGTAATCTTATAGTCGCCGTATTGTTTTCCTGAGTCAATTGCTTTGAAGAGGCGTGTTAGCCTATCCCAAGCCCAGTCGTGTTCCCCAAAGACGCCTCCGCCTTCTTCATCATTTAGGCTTTCTCTGAAGTGAGCTACACTTAATTTGTTGCGGTATAGCTTCTCGTTGACAGGAAGTAGCTCTCTGCTCTCGGCGTTGAGAACGAACAGTAGACGGTATAGTAGTATAAGTGATGACCTGTGGACTATATCCACATTTTCTTCTGTTTTCTCTAAATCGTTGAACTCGAAGAATCCTCTGCTGGTTTCTTCTAAAGCATCGTATATTCGTTTTTCTAAGTCTTCTTCCAGGCTTTGTGCGTAGTTGAAAGAGCCTTTCAGGACTTTGTCTGCAAAGCCGTCTTCTTTAGGTGTGAAGGCTTCTTTGCTGAAGAATAGGTAGAAATATTTGAAGTTGCGAAGTGCTTTTTCTCTGTCATCTTCTTTGATTATCTGTTCTACGACATCTATCTGATAGAATGTATCTGCTTCACAGTCTTCGTAGCTGTAGAGTCTCCACTTTTTCCCGTTGGTTAGTATCCCCCAGTTTACTCGGAGACGGTCTACATAGTTGTATGTCTGGAAAGCAGGGTTACGATGGTCTTGCGTGGACTTGTCAAGTGTTCTATCCCAGCGTTTGTTCTCTATGATGGCGTAACAAGTTTCAAACTCATTATCCTCCTCTTGAGCATCTAAGAACTGTTCTTTATTTTTGAATAATGTGTAGTCTGGATTGTATTCTGTTCCGCTGACATATTTTGATGGTTCATCTTGTGGGTCGTAGTGTCCGAGTATTTTCTTGAATACTTTGCTGGTGAAGTTGCTCCAGGTTCTGGGTTCTACAGGGTCGTTGCTGAGAAGTCTTTGATTATTTTCATAGAGTTTGACAAAAGCCATATATCGGTCTTCGAGGTCGGCTTCTTGCCATTCGTCAAGTTCGTCTATCCTTTCTTTGAGGAAATGGTTTGAGAACAAGTTGTTTTCAAACGGATTGTCTGTATCGTCCACGGTCACACCTGTAGAATAGTTAAGGACGGGACTTTTATGTCAGTTAATCCCGACACTATTCGTCCTTCCATTTGAAGAAGTGGTCTTCTGTGAAGTAGATGTGCTTGTCTTCATCCTCTGCTTCGAACTTTGAGATGAGAAAGATTGATTTGCCGATTCTGTCATCCAGCTTGTCTAAATCGTCTATTGTGGAGAGTTCGTATTTTTCCTCTAACTCTGGTTCTGTTTCTACTTCTACAAAATTTTCATCAGATATAACCTGTTCAGGTGTTTCTTTCAAAGGTTCTGGAGCGGATTCATCTATTCCAACCTCTGTCGAACCTTTGATTTCTACTGCTCCATCTTTCTCTGTCTCTAATACTCGTAGCTTGGTGTCAAACCCGAAATCAAAATCGAAGTTATCTATATCTCTGTCAAACATACTGTTGAAGAAACCTGATGAACTGCCTGAAGACTCTTCCTGCGGTGTGATAATATCTCCTTCAACAACTACTTTCCCTTCCAGTGCATCAGCGAATACGCTGGGGTCTGCCACCTGCATCATTACGCCTTCCTCCGCAGGTGCTAAACGAATCCTTTCTGCCTCGTTCACCTGTGTTTTCTCTACCTCTACGCTTTCTCCCAGAGATATTTCTGCTGCAGCTCTCACCAGTGCAGGGATTCTAATTATTCCCATTCCTTTGTCTCCAGGCTTCTTGTCCTTGTATTTTGCTACTGTTGTGCTTTCTCCTTCAATTATAACATAGTCTCCGATTTCAAGATTTAACTCGTCCGCAACAGCTCCGTCTATAGCTACATCTTTTTCATCAAAATATTCTGCTTCATCAGTAGTTATTTCACCAGCTCTAAGAGATATAGAAATATTCAGCCACCTAACCTGTATTTCTGGAGAAATCTTTATGTCAGTTCTTCCCGACATTATCCAATAGAAGGTGTTAAATCTTTGGAATTTCCAAGCTGGAAGAAGTCTCTAATCTATGGATTTGCAGGTATAGGAGTTATACTCTCTCTGGTTCTCATATCAGGACTGCTGGTAAATGTCGAAGATGACCCTTCTAATTCGGATAACTCCACAGATGAAAATAACTTCATCCAAAGATACGATTTCAGCCAAGAATACCAAAAAGGAGATAGAGTTAGAATATTCTATAGCTCTGATATAGAGAACTCGACAGTCCAAAGTTTCGTGGATGCTTACAGTTCTCCGAATGAGACGCAGAAAGCAGACTTTTACCTTCGGAAAGACCTGAACGACAGATATGTGATTGCAGGAACTACAATCTACCGCTCTACGGATGAGCTGCCGACAGGTTACGACATCAACGCAGAAAGATGGGCAACAGTTTACTCACAGCAAGCATTCAACAACCAGACGCTCGTCTACAAGATACTCACACCAAGAGGCGAAGTTCTGAAAACATACATATCCAACTAACCGCATATGCCTCCACCAGGGTATTGAGCAGGTCAATTTCCTAACGCAGGCACGCACGATGCTGAACCACCTTTCATATCCAGCATTTTATCCACGGTTTTCTCGATTTTACTCTGCTGCCAAGTCGTCTAAGGAGTTACCTATCAAGTCAAGTTGCCAGATACTGGTCAGGTATTTCAAAATCCTCAGAAGAATACTGCTCACCACGACTTTCTCCATTCTCACCCTTATCTCGGTCATATACAACAACTGCTACGCCTTCAAGCATATCTGGGTCGTATGGCTGATAGTCTGGCTTCTTCTCTATCTCACCTTCGTGAAAGGAGTTCTCAATCCAGCGTTCAAAATCTTCATCCCTCCAGTCCAGCACATCCTCATCAGTTTCGTATTGTCTGAGCTTAAGCCTGAAGGGAGACTGTGAGAGATTTGGAAAGCGTTCCTGATGTTCCTGTGGATGCTGGTGAAGGAGCTGGAGGAACAATGTGAATCGAGGTTGAGTGTTCATTCCTAATGTTGGCAAGAGATATACTGGATTAAGAGCTTTGCCCTGATATTGCCTATTTCGGCTTACACACGGTTTCAGTGTTGAAATAGTTTCAAAAGGCAGTATAGAGATTGCCTATAATATGACGGGTTACAACTTCGATAGGGTAGACGAGCCAGAGGAACTGTCTGATAGACCTAAGCAGATTCGGGCAATAATCAGAGATACATTGGAAGGAGATGCTAATGTAAGGACAGACTATCTTGCCCAACAGGTAGGGAAACAGGTAGAACTCTCCCAGAGTTCCGTGAAAACATTGACATCTGAATTATTGAATTGGATGGAGCAGCAGGAAGAGGTAGAATGCCGACAAGTAGACTCCCAGATGCCTGTAGACATCAAGAAGAAGCTCTGGACACTGATAAACTGAGTCTGCATCAAAAATTATCTGTTTCAGTATTGAAACCCTAAACTTATTTTTCAACCCAGCTCCTAACTAAAGGGAGCAGGCGATTACTGAAGCTCCTCGACCCTATCCTGCAATGCTTCAATCTTCTGCTTATACATATCGTTAGCCTTCGCCAGCTTCACAGCTCTCACGATTATTCCGCTCATCTTCGCATTCTCCGAAGCATTCTTCCTTTGCCAATCTCCTTCATTGACTATTCTCCGCAGAAAATTGATTTGCTTATCCTTGCTCCAGTTAACGATTTCCTTCTTCAACTCATTTGCATTGAAATCCTCTTCCAGTGCTTTTTCCACAGTCATATCATTTTCCAAAAGTTCTTCACCTGTAATATTGTTTTCCAAAACCTCTCCTGCTGTTAAGACATCTGGAGTCTGTTTCTTCCACTCTTCCAGCTTGTTCGGCATTTCTACTCCCTTTCTGGTATGTTCATCTTGTCGAGGACGATGCTGCCGTCCTCCGTGATTTTGTAGAACTTCTTCGCTCCCCTATACTCGCCTTCCCTATTCTCGATACTTACCAAATCATACTCCTGCAGAATCTCAAGATGGTATTCTATGGTGGAAGGGTCTTTGTCCAGCATCCTCGCCAAGTTGCTGGCGTAGTCGTATTCCTGCAGCAACTGGAGTATTTTACCTCTTACAGGGCTGCTGACCCTCATCTTTATCTCATCGAATGATAGGTCAGACAGGTTTTCTGGTGTTTCTCCCGTGTTTTGGTCTGCCTTGTCTGTCATTTCCCGTCTAAACCCTCGTTTCCAAAGAAATTCCATTGATTTTACCGTATTCTTTCCAAGTTAATTCCATAGTATCAATAACTCGTTTTAGACTTCACTTTTCCTGATTCAGGCTCGTAAAACTCGCCATCAGATTTTAATTCTTGGTAATACTCCCTAACCTGCTCTATGTCCTTGAATTTCTGCGTTGATACAAGCGTGTCCTCCAGTAATTTGTCAACCTCAACTGCATCTCCCTTCTGCCTCTCCATTGTCTGAAGAGTTTCTCTCAAAGCCTTCTTCCTATTCATTTTTTGAATCCAAGGACTTTCTTCTCCAAAATCAAGTCCTAAACTATCTCTGGCTTCTCTCATTAGTTTTACTGCTTTGTCAGCATCCCTAACAGTGGTTTTATCTCGAAGATTGGCTCTCGCAAACATTAAGCAGAGTTTTATCAGATGAACCAGAAACCTGTTGGATTCGCCTTCAAAGTCGCTGTTGCTTCCTCTCGCTGCAACAGCATAGTCTTCCAGTTCCTCAAAGCTCTCAGATGTAAGTATAGGGTCAACCTGTTTCACAAGGTATCGGAAGGCTCTCTGCTCCTCTGGAGCGAAAGGAACATCTGTGAAAACATCCTTTTCCCCTCCCATATAGGTCTGACCTATCTTTTGATGTGCATCTTCCGTATCTTGGTCAACAACCGCAACCATCAATCCGAACCTGTCGTAAAGCCCTTCACCTTTCTCAGGTAGAGCATCTTTAGGCTCTGTATGATTGTCAAGCTTCCTATCGAAGTTCCCTGTTGCTATAATTGTAGCTCGCCCTGGCAGAGGTGAATTGACGGATGCTTTGTCTACATTGAACCAGCCGTCTTCCATCGGTGTGTTAAGGTTGGTTAGCTCGCCTTTCGGGAATTTGTCGAACTCATCTATCTCAAGGATTCCTCTATCAGCGTGGACAACCTTTCCAGCCACTAATTTCCAGCTCCCGCCATCTGTTTGCTCAACAGTTGCAGTAAGCCCTGTTCCTGAACCACCTTTGCCCTCAGCCTTGTAAACTCCTGAAAATGTATCTTGGACATATCCGAGCAGCCCAGATTTACCTGTTCCAGGAGGCGAGAGAATTGCTGTGTTTATTCTTCCGTAATCTTTTCCTCCTTTTCCTGGTGTCTCAATCTCTGGTGAGCCTATCAGCGATGCAGATATTGCTTCTTTCGGTAAGCCCATACTGCCGATACTTGGTGCAAGGCTTTTGGCAAAGTCTCGGAACGGGTCACTGCTTACCTTTATTTTCTCCTTTACTTCTTGAATTTTCTCGTCTTCTAAGTCCTCTTCTACTCTTCCTTTCCCTTTCTTCTGGTAGCTGATGGTGTCGAGGTAGTGGAAGTGTTTCTTGGATTTCTTGCTTACAGGTTGTTCTTTAAGTATTCCAGAAAATCTTATTCTACTGCCTGTTATCAGTTCGTCTTGAGTTTCTTCAGACAGGTCGGGATTTCCAGCTACTCTAACCTTGAGGCTTTTCTGGAATTTTTCTCTGTCTGTGATTTCAAGGTTTATGACATCCTGAAAATATTTCTCGACAACCTCGAATTTTCTGCTTCCACATTCGCACTTGTAGGGAGATTTCAGGTTTGAGGAGTCTTGTTTCTTTTCGTAGCGGTCTCCACATTGGCTGCATTCGAATATTCCTGATACCAGCTCGGATTTATTCTCTTCTGCTTTCTCTACTATCCCTTCGATTGTTGCTATTTCTCCGAGAGAGCTGCTGTTCAGGGCTTTACCTATGGTTTTTTCCCAGTATTCGAGGTCGAACCTGATTTCGTAATCCATTACATCTTCTGTTCTGAAGTCTCGAAGTGCTTCCTTAACTGCGTCTTTAAAGGATGCAGGATGAGTTTCTAAGTAGTCTATCAAGAGATAATCGAATTTATCAAGTTCTGATAGTTTCAGTTCGTAAGTTTCTCCTGAGAGAAGTTTGTTATGAATCTTCTCTTCTTCCTCTGTGTAAAGGTATTCCAGGAGCTTGTCTACGACTTCTCTGTAGTCTTCTGGTTTCTCTTCAGAGCTTTTGTCAGGGTTTAGCAGGTATTCTGCCTTATTCTCTCCCCTTTCAGTTATCTGATATACTCCTGTTTCTCCTTCTTCTGGGTATTCGAGCAGACCGCGATTTCTCAGCTTTGTTAAATATGTTCTGAAGCTGGAGTGTGCGTCATCTTCATTCTTCTTCTCGTTGAAGTCATCTGTAATTTTCTTCGGTGGCTTAGGTTCATCGTATTCCTGATGGATGAAGATGAGAACTTTGTTTTGCTTATTCATCTTTCCACCTCCGAAAGTTGCTACGCTCTATATGCCTATACCCCAGTCCCACATAGACACTGTAGACAGTATAGACAGTTTGACCTGTTGTGTCTATAGCGTCTATACTGTCTATACGAGATACGGTATTGGTAGAATGAGATTCCGATTTATCTGCCGTAGAGCTTTTAATTCGGTATAGAGTGTTCTGAAATAGGTCTTGGCGGACTGAGCCTCCAGTGAGACTTGCGGAGGCGGGTTGAACCAAGCTAAAGTGATTGCCATCACCTTCGAGGAGTCGGAAAGGAGCTTCCACTTAGGAAGTCACCTCCACTTCCTCATTTTCCCCTCGCAATGTTCTATAGCAAAGCTCCGAACAGCATCCGTGTAAGTAGCCTGCTGGCAGAAACAGTTTTCGACAGACTGGGCAAGTCCAGGTATCCTCGCCTATCTCTTTCACTCGCTCTTCCCGTTCTTCTTCATCCAGGTCTTCCTCACCTCGAATCTTGAGAATGCCGTCAGCCGAGTAATCAAAAATTCTCCTGCATTTCAGGCAAAGCCAGACCGACTCTCCTCTTGTCGAGTATCTTTTAGGTTGCAGGTGTATTCGGTCAATCCGCTCCAGAGTTTCTTCGCAATATACGCATTCTACCTCGAACTTTGACATCTTCTCAGGTGTGGTATCGTGGTCTCGTAGCTGTTCCAGCGATTCTATAATATTCTGCAGGTCTTGAGCTTTAGAGTTGAAGCCAAAAACCTCCAGGTCGCATTGAGCCTTCTTCAACTGGCGTAAATGCATTTGTGCCACAAGGTCTCGTTCCATTTACGCTAACACCTCGGAAGGTGTTCTGCTGAAACGGACTTGGTCGCTTAGACAGAAACCACAGTAGCCTCGCTCCCAGTAAACACTGTGATGGAGAGAAACTCCGCAGTCTGAGCAGTGGTATAATCTGAGTTTTGTAGTTTTGATTCCGATAATCTTTTTCAGTGCTGATAGTCTTGTTTCCATATATCTCATCTCCTTTGGTCGGGTGGTGAGTGCGAGCTGCTGTTGGCAAGGGCTGCTGTAACAGTCCGCTCAGTCAGGCAGCTCGCTATTGTTTTTCATATCTTCGAGCAGTTTTGTCCCGTATCGCTGGATGCAGAGGTTGGCTACGGTGTTTTTCGAGCCTCCAAGTTCTTCTGACAAGCGTTCAAGCAGATTATCAAGTGCTGGAGGCATTCGGTGGGTTCGTTCTATTCTGTCGGCTACCATTCTGGTTTCACAAAGGTGTCTGCTCTATACCATCCTATAAAAGTAAGGTCTAAAATCTCTTTATTTGTCAGGTGAAGCATACACTATGGGTTTCTGTCTTTTTTCAGAGATAAGAAAGAGTTTAAACTGTTATTAGGAGAGCTTTCACTTTTAAGCAGTTGTAAAGCTTGTTTCAGCAACGGTTTTGAACCAGTGATTGAACCTGGTTTAGGTCGGTGACTGGTTCTGGATTTTTTCATTCCTGTTTCCTTTCCCGCAGAATCTCTTCCAATCTGGCAACTTCCTTCGCCAGTTCTGCCAAGCTCTCATATTTCCCATCTGTTGCGTCCTCAATCGCTCTGTCGCCTTCAATCGTCACGAACTCAGGTCGATGCTCTATTCGCCGTTTCAGCTTCTTCAGAAATTTCATCTTTAGTTCTTCACCTCCTGTGTTCTTCCGCATTCGGGGCATCTTCCTTTTCCGCTCTCCCTATTCTGCCGTTCTTCTGGGTTTGAGAAGTATCCGCAGAAGTTGCAAGTGTCTTCTTCTCTGCTGGAGACTCTGGAGATAAGCTGTTGCAGGTTCTTGTATCGTCCGCCTGTCTCTTGTTTGATTAACTGGTCTAACTGCTCTTTCTTAATAGCAGAGTTTTCCTGTTCTATTCCGTGTCTCTTTAGGATAACAGCTGATTTGTCTTTCCAGCCTTTGTGCTGTGGGAAAAGTTCTTCCTCTTTCTGCCTGAATAGACCTCTAATAAATGAGGATTTGTTGCTGCCTGTGTAACTTTCGATTTCTGAGCGGGAGAACCCGTCTTCAATCATTCCGCAGATGCCAGAACCTCTCAAGGCGTGGAGTCGAACAGATACTTCTTCAGGTATACTATCTCCAGCCTTTTCTCTGGCTTCTCGAACTTTTGCTTGGAAGCTGTTCAGGTCTAATGGAATAAGTGTGTCTTGGTCGGTTTGGAAAGCTTTCTCCAGTAAAATCTCCATTCTTGGTGTCTTAGCTATTTCGATGTTTCTCCTCCCTAAGCCTTCTGTGATGTATACTTCAATGCTTTCCTCTTTTTCCGTTATATTTTGTTTTTCTAAGCCGAGGACTTCTCCTGCTCTCATCGCTCCTTGAAGTATCATCCTAATGCCGAGTTCTGCTCCCCACCGAGGAAACTGTTGGCAGAGTTTTTCGATGTCTGACTGGTTAGGGATTTTCTGCTGTTCTCTTCCGTGTCTTGGGTAATCGTAGCGTCTCATCTTTTACTCCATCACCGCTTTTTGTTCTTCGTGATTTAGATATTTCTGAGCTGTTTCTGGGTGTTTCCAGCCGAAATACCAGCTTAGATTGCTTAAATCTGTGTGAGGTTGATTTGCCAGATGGTATGCTCGGCTGTCTCGTAGAATAGAAGGTGTAAGCTCTCCGCCAGATTTCTGTTTCAGCCTGTCTCTATAGGTATTTTTGCTGAAATCTAAGACTTCTCCTTCATCTTCTCTGAACTCTTCCAAGAGTTTGATTAGTTCTTCGGCGTTGATGATTGGTATTTTCCTGTCTGATTCCTCTGTGTTGACTTCTATCTCCAAGCAGCCTTCCTTTTTCTCAAGGTCTTTCCAGGTAAGCTGGAAGCATTCGCATAGTCTGAGACCTCCTCTGAACAGTAGTCTGGTTGCTAATCTGAATCGTTTATCTTCGAAACGGTCTGTAAGGTCGTTCAGTTTGTTCTCTGGTAGGATTTTGAGGGTTTCTTGGCTTCTGAGTTCAATTGTTTCTGTAAGCGTTTCTTCTGTCATAGTAGATGTCACCTAATAATATCGATTTCCGAAATCATTTCTCTGAATATCTTGGATTAAAGCCGTGATTTTCCTTCTTGTCTGTTCTTCTTCCATCTGATTCCTGATTTCAATAAGTCTTTGAACTATTGTTTCAAGTTTCATTATTCAGCTACCTCGCATCTGTTTCAGCCCTTCCTGGATTTCCTGTTCTCCGATGTAGGTGTTTCCATCTCCGTCTGTGACCACATTCAACCTGTTACCCGCTTCATCTACTGGTATCAACCGTTTGATGTCTTCCAGGTGTCGCTGCTCACATTCGGGACAGACCAAGTCGTAATGTTTGTGGGTGCTGTAGAGCCAGTTGTCGTCCTTCCTGTTCCCACATCGTTTGCAAGTCTTCTGCTTTTCTACATCTGTCAGTAATCGCTTGACAGCGTCTTTACCCCGTATTTTCCTGCCTGTGGGAGTTATGAAGATGTTTTGAGCTTCTCGGTCTTCTTCGTCTATAGGTATCAGTTCATCGGCAGTCTCGTTCTTGAAGTGATAATGAGCTTTCCCACATCTGGGACATTTGTAGTCACATAGTTCTCTGTCGGGCGTTAGCTTCCATTCTTCGGGTTGAATCCCACATTTTCCGCAAGTAAAGTTTGTCACTGTTGAACGCCTCGAGTATAGTATTATAGGGGACAGAGGTTGTGTGGGGCAACCTCTGTTGAATCCCCTAATATTGGTTTCAATCGGTTTTCGCTATTCATCTTCTACATCCAGTTTTTCTCTGAGAGCTTCTCTGACGATGACTGACATCGGGACTTTGGTTTCTTTTTTCCGCTCTCTGAGCTTTTTCGCCAGGTTTTCGTTCATTGTTACGCAGACTGTTTCTGTCATTCTTCCGTATAGTTGATTAGGAGTCAACATTATAAACATTGTTTTTATAATATTGTTGACAAAAATAATCAACAGTGGGTGCGATGGCAATAAACGAACTCAAGGAAATAGACAGGAAAATAATCGATAGGCTTCTACCCAGAGATGAGGAGGAAGTAAGGAAAACAAACGCAGAACTCACAGCAGCCATAGAAGAAGCAGGTAAAAGCTGGCTATCTAAACGCCTGAAGTATTTGACAGAAGAAGGATTTGTTGAAGTAGAGAAAGACGGACGGAAGAAATACTATAGCCTGTCTGAAGACCGCAGTAGACTTCTTCGACTAATGAACATCAAAGAGAAAGACTCAGAATTTATCAAAGAAACATCTGTAGAAGATATGAATATTTCCTCAAGAGCCGTGTTGGGGAGTTTGCGTGACTCAAATTTTGCTGAGTATAACAGAGTTGAAAGAGCTAATCCTTCAGATTTCAATCTTAACATTTCTCAATTGGAGCGGGAACTGGGTGAAGAGATGACTGCTGAGGAGATACTGTTGTTTGTCGCAGACAAGCTTTTCCACGACACAGATGATATTAGAGAAACTCTCTCCGCCAAATACGAAGAGCTGGTGTTTGAATTTTTTGAGGGACAGGAAGCGGAGCAAGTTCTTGAGGTAAGGAAAAGTTTGCTTGATGTCTTTTTGGATGATACAGAATATTTGATGGGAAGCGTAGGAGCTGGAGTAAAGACTACTTTATCAATTGGTTCTGAAGAGATTGAGATTACTGGAGATTCTGTGGGTGATGTATATTCCAGCGTTTCCAATAACGAAGTTTTCCCAGAGGTTGATTCTGAAATTATGGAGAACTTTCTGGATTCCTTTGAGAACGAAGTTCGAGAAGCCTTAAAATCAGCAATTGTCCTGCGAAACTTCTGAAAGGAATCGAATCCGATTAACATATAATATTGTCTACCAAACCCGAAACTATGACCTTTCGGAGGTCACCATACCTCAGACTGGGCTCTTGAAGCAATCCTTCAAGACTCAGAAAGGGGCTAAAATTATAAAATCAGATTGAAATTCTCTGAAACACAGGTGACATAAGGTGGATACTGTTGAAATATTTCTGGGA
>CAZSAB010000013.1:15309-27513 GCA_964604885.1 uncultured archaeon | reverse complement strand
GAATATATTTTGAAGGAGGAAAGGTCGGATAATTTTCCGTTTCTTTTTGTTTCAGGTGTTTTATCGGCTTTAGGAGGTTTTATAGCTGCCTCAATTTTATTTCCATCTGAATCTTCTGTTTTAGCTGTTATTTTTGCTTCACTTCCGCTTGTCTATCCTCTAACAACTAAGTTCCTTGAGGACGAGGATGGGGGTAGCGAATCATACGTTGAAGAAGTTTCGATTTACGGGTCTCTATTTGCAGGCCTAGCATTAGGGTTTACTTTGATTTCTCTGGTTAGGCCAGAAGCTCTTTCTCTACAGGCTCAGGCAGCAGGCATAACAGGAAGGGCTACTGGGCCAGGATTATTCTTCTCAGTTTTATCGAATAATTTGATGGTTTTCACAGGTATTCTTGCTGTATCAGCTATTATAGGTTCGGCTGGAGCTTTTATATTGGTCTGGAATGCATCAGTCTTAGGAGAATTTTTTGGCCATCTCCTATCTCAGTTAAGTGGTTTGGAAGTTTTGACAGGAAATTCTCAAGCTACTACTCCTGTAGCTTATGTGCCTCACGCGACTCTTGAAATGGCAGGATTCATTACTGCTGGAATTTTAGGCACGTTAATTTCCGCATCAGTTTACAGAGAACATTTTGATAAGGATCTATGGATGGACTACTCTCTAACTGCCTTTCTTGGCGTTTCACTCATACTTACAGGAGCTGCACTAGAGTCAGGAGCTTTACTTATTTTCTTCATAGGATTAACGTTCGTATCTCTTTGCTTTGCATATCTTATTTTCTATGGTGAATACATAACTTTCGTTTGAATATTTAAAATTCTATTATACAAAATTTGCTGTGAAACTCTCCCGTCAAGCAATCCAAGTTCTTGAACAAGTTAAAGAAGATGAAGAGAAATCGATAGAGGAGTTTGAAGAAGAGGGTTTCGATCAGGCAACCGTTAACAGGGCTCTCCTTGAACTTGTGGAGGAAGACTTGGTTGAGACAGAGGAGGAGGAAGAAATAGTTCAGAATTTAACAACTAAAGGAAAAAAAGTATTGAAGGAAGGCTCCCCTGAATTCAATATTCTGCAGCAGCTTGACTCCGGGATAAAACCTATCTCCGAACTTGAAGGAGACACTGAAGTAGGGGTAGGGAAGGCGAGGCAGAGAGGATGGATAGACATAGATGATGGAAAAGTAAGGAAGACGGACAAAGGAAGAAATGTAGATGTAGATCCTCTTCAAAAGAAGCTAGAGAGTAAAGAATACGATGATGAGCTTGAGGAAAGAGGCTTGGTGTCTTCAGAGCCTCTAGTCCAGAAAACACTCAAGTCAACGAATGAAGGGAAAAACCTGGATCTTGAAAGGGTGGAAGAGGACTTCAACGTTGAGGCAGAGGCTGAAACGCCAAGAACCGGAAAAAAGCATTACTACAAGGAGATCCTGAACTACGCCAGGCAGACCTGGCTTGAAATGGGATTCGAGGAGATGGGTGGAGGCTACGTAGTTCCAAGCTTCCTGAACTTTGACGCCCTCTACACTCCGCAAGATCATCCGGCCAGAGAATTGCATGACACTTTCTTTGTTGAGAGACCGGCGGAGAGCGATCTAAGTGAATATGGCAGGAAAGTCGGTTACGTAGAAAATACTCATGAAAACGGCTGGGAGACAGGAAGTACTGGTTATGGCGGAGACTGGAGCCGGGAAGAAGCAGAGAAAAATGTACTCAGGACTCATACAACAGCGATTTCTGCCCAGAGACTGCATGAAATAGATATCAACGAGGAGGAACTTCCAAAGAAACTCTTCTTGGTAGGAAGAAACTTCAGGAACGAAACAGTTGATAGAACCCATCTCGCAGAGTTCTACCAGACTGATGGAATTGTAGTGGGTAAAGACCTGAACTTTGCTAATTTGAAGGGTTACATAAGCAAGTTCTTTGAGAAGATGGGATACGACCGGTTCCGTTTAATTCCATCTTACTATCCATACACAGAGATGAGTGTAGAAGTACAGGTCTGGGATGAAGAAGATCAGGAATGGCTTGGAATGGGTGGAGCAGGAATGTTCCGTCCGGAAGTCGTCAAGCCGATGCTCGGCTTCGAAGCAAAAGTACTTGCATGGGGGCTAGGCGTTGGAAGGATAGCAGCGATGGCCGCAGGACTGGACGACATCAGAGAGCTTTACAGAAATGACATCGAAATTATAAACGATACGCCGGTCTGGAGGCCGGACTGGGAGGGGTGATTTAAGATGGCGACAATAGAGATAGATAAGCGTGAATTTGATGAACTGGTGAGAAGAGAGTTTGATGAGGAAAAATTGGTTAAAGAAGCCTCCCTACTGGGGGTTCACTGGCACAACGTAGACGGGAATGTATGTGAGGTGGAGAACTATCCGAATAGACCGGACTGCCTCAGCGTTGAAGGTTTGGCAAGAGCCTACAGAGGATTCTTTGATATTGAGACAGGGAGAACTGAATATGAGGCAGAAGAGGGAGAAATAGAAGTTGAAATCGAAGAATCAGTTGAGGAAGTTCGGCCTCATATTGGAGGGGCTGTGGTCAGAAACTTAGGCCTAAATCAAAAAGTAATTAATGGCTTGATTCAGCTGCAGGAAAAGATGCATGAAACAATGGGCAGGAGAAGAGATAAACTGGCTATCGGCCTTCACGATCTCTCAACAGTTGAGCCACCATTCATTTACAAGGCTGTGGAACCCGAAAAAGTCAGTTTCAAGCCTCTGGAATATGATAGGAACATGCAGCTGGAAGAGATTCTTGATGAACACGAAAAGGGTCAAGAGTATGCATGGATTCTGGAAGATGAGGACAGATACCCGATAATTGAAGATCAGGAAGGCAGAGTTTTGAGTTTCCCGCCTATAATCAACAATCAGTTGACGGAAGTTTACTCTGGGACTGAGGATATCTTCATAGATGTAACAGGTAAGGATAGGGAGACAGTGATGAAGGCTTTGAATATCATGGTGACAGCTCTTGCGGAAAGAGGCGGTGACATTGAATCTGTAGAGATTGATGGAGAGGAGATGCCCGACCTCAGCCCGGAAGAAATGAAGCTTGATCTAGGCTACTTCAGAGAGGTTTCAGGCCTCGAACTAAGCAAATCAGAGATAATAGAGAGGCTGGAGATGATGAAGTATGACGCAACCGCAGGAAAGGAGATCAAGGTAGAGACACCTTGCTACCGGAACGACGTCATGCATCAGTATGACCTGATAGAAGACGTGATAATCGCACACCGGTACACAAACATTGATCCGGAACTGCCTGAAGTAGATCAGATCGGAAACCAAAGAGAGATAGAAGACACTTCGCAGGTAGTAAGAGACATAATGACCGGGGCAGGAGCCATGGAGGCAATGACGTATGTTCATAGCAGTGAAGAAGATCTGACAGATAAAATGGACTATGAGAGAGATAGGTATGTTAAAGTAGACAATCCTATGTCTGAAGAGTATTCTGCGGTCAGAGACCTGATGCTTCCGTCTCTTCTAGATGTACTGGAGAATAATAAACATAGAGCGTATCCACAGAAGTTCTTCGAGACAGGAAACGTAGTAATGCTTAATGATTCGGGTTCAGGAGCTTCAAACAGGAAGAAGGCGGTATTTGTCCAGATAGGAGGTGAAACAGACTTCAACGATGCGAGAAAGATGCTTCAGGTACTTGAAAGGGATCTTGGTACTGATCTGAAGGTAAGTGAAGAAGACATTCCTTACTTCCACGATGATAGGACTGCAGTACTTGAGTTGGATGAGGAGAGAATTGGAGTAGTAGGTGAGTTCTCTACTGAGGTTCTAGGTAACTGGGATCTAGATAAGCCTGTGGCAGGATTTGAAATCGATCTTGACTTAATTCAAGAAAGACTGAAGAAATAATAGGGGGCGGATGATGAACCCTGCGGGACGGAACTTCTGAAAGTTCCATCATCAAAATTCATACTTCGATGGCTTCAGAGGTTTGTTTTTGAGTGCTGACGCTCCTTATTTCTCATCTTCAGACTCTTCTTCTACTTTCTCCGCCTCAACATCAGTTACTTTCTGATTCTTGACTTCGCTCTCTGATGGGATTATAATCCATGCTATGAGGTATGCAAGTAATGGAGAACCAACTCCTGAAAGGCTCACTAATACTACAAGTAATCTCACTAGAGTTGGATCCATGTCGTATACTTCTGCTATTCCTCCGCATACCCCTCCGAGCATCCGGTCTGACTCACTTCTGTAAAGTTTTGTCATAATAAGTTAAAGAAAAATGCAGGAATTTATCTCTTTGGGAAATTATCTCACTTGCTCCTCATTTGCGTGATCGTAGTCCTGAAGTTCTTCTTCCTCAAACCAGATCTCAATCTCGTCTTCAGCTTCTCCCGGCTCGGAAGCATGAACTAGGTTCTTGTATAGTCGTCCCGCATCGTCGGCGTGCTCCATTGACATGTGCCCATATTGGCCTCTGATAGTTGATGGGTGTGCCTCTGAAGCATCCGTATCTCCCACAATCTTCCGAAGGTTTTCCGCAGCATGAACACCTTCCAATACCATGGCAACTAGGGGTCCAGACTTCATGTATTCTGCAAGTCCATCGTAAAACGGTTTGTCTACGTGTTCCTCATAATGCTTTTCAAGAAGCTGGTCCGTGGCCTGAACCATTTTCAAGCCGAGAATCTTGAAACCTGCGTCCTCAAAATGAGAAGTAATCTCACCTACTAATCCTCTCTTAACTGCATCTGGTTTCAAAGCAACAAAAGTCCTCTCAATGTGTTCGCTCATTTTATCTACCTCTTAAAAGAAAAGCTCTAACCGGAATTTTTTAAACAGTCTACCTCGTCGCGTTAATATCCCTGTAGAAAGTCTTCTCACAAGGCAACAATTCAACCTGGTCACTTTCCAGCCACTCTGAACCAGTCTGATTTCTGTACTCTGCCTCATCAGTCCATTCCATTCCTTCTGTTTCAACATCACAGATATCATATGCCTGCCCCATCAACTCGGCCTCAACCTTCCTGTAGAAATTCTCAGTTCCAGGCTCAGGATCCGTGTAATTATCATAATTGTAAGTAGTATGGCTTTGTCTCTGAACTCCTATACAGTAATCAGAAGCCTCAAAACCGTGACAGTTGGTCTCAACCTCAACCAAACCTACATTCACAGGATCGTCTGGCGTAGTTACATTCTGAACCATTGCAGCACCTAAAACTATCAGAAAGCAAACTGCCAGATAAAATATATCTTTCCTGAGGCTGCTCACTTCATCAAATCGCTGTCTTACCTCATCTAGCTTTCCAAAACTCATAACAATCCGTGTCGCACGCATCTTCTTAAATCGCCCGGGAGTAGATTACATCCGAATTTATGAATCTGACTTAAGCAAACTTTTCCATGCAGGTAGGAACAATAGAAGGAGACGTCAACACATCCAACTTCAAATTCCGGGCAACAGAAGAGGTCAAAAAATTCGACTTCATATCAGTGAAGAGCAATGAGCAGTGGGTACTGGCTCAAGTAGAGGAAGTAACAAAAAACTCGGATGGAGAAACACACGCCAAAGCCAGCATAATAGGTTACAGAGATAAAGGCCTGACAAAGGCGCCAAGAAGAGTAATAGAGCCAGATTCAATCGTTTACCAAGCAGATCAGGAACTCATCTCAGAAACTCTAGGCTTGGACGATGAGGGACTTACAATTGGAAATCTTGAAACAAACCCGGAAATAGATATTCACGTTGATCCAGAGGACTTCTACAAGCACCTTGCCGTACTTGCACAGACCGGAGCAGGAAAGTGTGTTACGCCTAAAACGGATGTTTTGATGTCTGACGGGAGCACGGTTCCGATTAAGGAAGTTTTCGATAGCTCGGAACAGTTGGTTAAAGAAGATGATGAGGAAGAACTGAGGTTTTTAAATGATTGCTCTGTGAAGGCTTTAGATGATAGTTATAGCTTTACTGATGCTGATGCGATTTACGCCTACCGGAAAAAAGCCGATAAAATTCTGAAAGTAAAGACTGCTTCTGGTCGTGAAATAGAAGTAACTAAGGAACATCCATTGATGGTCGCTGAAGAAGGTTACAGCTTTGTAAACTCAGAGAAGGTAGGAGAGGGCCAGCATATTGCTGTGCCGAGGGAGATATCTTCAAACTCGGATGAAGGCCTAGAGCTCTCGGAAAATCTTAGATCAGGTGCTGCTGATGAATCCGAGAGAAGAGAAAATCTCCAGGAACAATACGATAACTACAGCGAACTTGAGGAAGAAGGTAAATCGATTTCTAGGATGGAGGAAGAACTGAACGTTCCACGAGGCACTATTGAGAAATGGAAGTATCAGGGCTATATTCCGGATGAGGATTCAGGCCTTGCCCTATCGATGAATTCGAAAGGCATCCAATTTCCTGAAAGTTTTTCTCCCAAACTAGCAGAATTCCTTAGCTTAGTTATTGCGGAAGGCACTGAACAGCAGGCCGAAGGAAGTTACAGAATTATCTTCACCAACGATGATAAGCGTTTGATGCAGAGATTTAGGACTCTATCGGATGAAATTTTCGGTCTTAAAACACGCAGCATGAGAGAAAATGCGGATTACATTGATTCAACTTCTCTAAAGTACCTGCTTGAGGATATAGGTTATGAAACTCTTCAGCGGTCAAGGACAAAGGAGATTCCGAACCTGGTTATGCGTTCTTCGAAGAAGTCAAAGAGGAGGTTTCTGAAGACTTTCTACGACTGTGAGGGCTGCATGGAAGATCACGAACTAACCCTTGCGTCCGCGAGTAAAGAAGTTATTAACTCTCTGAGCTATATGCTTCTGGATTTCGGAATAGTTTCCAGGATTTCCTCCAAAGAGAAAAGGGCTACTAACTCTGATCACGAAGGAGACACCTACTACAGAATATGTATCAGCGGAGTCAATCAGATGCAGAAGTTCGCCGAAAAAATAGGTTTTGGAATAGAGAGAAAAAAGGAAAAACTGAAGCAATATGTGGAAGAGAAAGATGGGAACACTAACTCCGATGTAGTTCCTTTGAAAGGCGACTATCTGAAGAAGGAGAGAAATAAAGTGGGCTTTTCACAAAGAAAACTGGCAGAAGAGATTGGTTCACACTCTACTCTAGTTTCTCTCTACGAGAGGAACGAAAGAAGGCCTTCTAGAGAGAAGTTCTCAGCTATGGCTGAGGAACTTGACAGCCAGTTATTCAGCAATCTTGCCAGCTCTAACCTTTACTGGGACAAGATAGTCTCAATAGAAGAGAAAGATCACTCTGGTTACGTCTACGATCTGACTGTTAGAGAACATCATAACTTCATCGCCGGAACGGGCGGTATATTATCACACAACAGCTATCTTACGGGAGTCATAATTGAAGAGTTGCTTGAGGATGACTTTCCTGTCCTTATAATGGATCCTCATGGCGAGTATTCTTCTCTTCAGTTCCCTAATCCTGAAAATGATGATCAAAGGAGTTATGAGGTGAAGGAGTTTTCTCCTAACACTGAAATTAATCAGGATGCGTTACCTCTCCGTTTCTCTTCGATGAATCTTGGGAAAAAGGAGTTGATGACGCTTATTCCTGATTCTTTGACTAATTCCCAGATGGGTGTGCTATATAATGCCTTGAAGCGTTTGAGGGAGAAGGATGAAGACTACTCACTTATAGATATCGAGGATGCTGTATCACAGGAGGATTCGACCGCCAAGTGGAATCTACTTAATTATCTTGAGCAGCTGGAGGACTCAGGGCTTTTCAGCCAGAATCCTATCGATCTGGAGGATCTTGTCGAGCCTGGAAGAGCCACCATCATCAATTTGAAAGCTGTGGAGCCGGATAGTACTGAAATGGCTGCTTACATGCTGGCAAAGAAGCTCTTCGATATGAGGAAGGAGAACAGGGTTCCACCCTTCCTGATGATTATGGAGGAGGCTCATAACTTTGTCCCAGAGAAAGGCTTCGGTCAGACACTCAGTAATGATATAATGAGGAAGATAGCATCAGAGGGAAGAAAGTTTGGTCTTGGAATGGGTGTTATCTCTCAGAGGCCAGCCAGAATCGACAAGAACGTTCTCTCCCAATGCAACACACAGTTTATTCTTCGTGTTACTAATCCAAATGATTTGAAGGCTATTTCAAAGTCCTTTGAGGGTATTAATTCGGAGGTGGAGTCGATGATAAAGTCTCTGCCGCCTGGGGTTTGCTTCGCGCTTGGAAACGAGTATCCTGTTATGACTCAGGTAAGGACGAGAAAATCCAAGCACGGCGGTGAGACTCAGACAGGGGATAATTATCAGGAAAAGGAGAAGATTGAGTACTTCGAGCCGCGTAGAGATCTGGATGATGTAGAGAGTGAGTACGGTGAGAAGTTCAGGAGGTCATATTATCCTTTTTATCTGGTTGAGGAATTGAATGAGAAGAAGCTTGTTGATGGAGTAAAGGATCAGGTGAAGGCTGAGAGAAAGACTGTTTCAGGTCTGACAGAAAAAGTATTCAAGAGGTTGAAGGAAGGCAAAGACAAGCAGGAGATTGTAAATGAGTTGGATGTAGGAATATCAAAGGTTGCTTCGAAGATCAAAGAACTTCAGAAAAAAGGCCTTCTTGAAGGAAATGAGGTCGTGGATTCACTATTCAATCTGGATAAGGAGGAAGACAATGTCAAAGAAGATGAACTGATAGATAGAGATGTTTCCCGCGAACAGGTTGAGGACGATTTCCCGGACTCTGAGATTTCGCTGGTTTACTATCCTTACTACTCATCAGGCGATATGGTATATGATCCAATACTGGAGAAAGAGGTTGAATAGGAAGGTTCTATGGACTTATAAACAAGCTACTCAAAGCTGACACGTGGTATAGTTAATTAATTATGAACAGAACTGTGGATGGTAGATTTAAGGAAGATAGAGCTGTCTTTAAATATGCTGATATAGGCTCTGTGATGGAAGAGGTGAAAGAAAAACAGGGTTGGACTTGGCGAGATTTTGCCAATAACTTTGCAGTTTCCATGTATACTGTCCGTCAGAGCTGGAGGAATGAATCTGATTCAATTCCGCTTTCAGTCGCTGAGGAGCTACGAGAGCTGTCCGATAGAGCTGTCTCTATTCGTTCTAAATCGGCCTGGCATGGGCAGCGGAAGGGAGGTTTGAGATCCAATTTGAGCGGTAACGTGCCAGAAAAGATGGACTTAGAGTTTGCCGAGTTATATGGTGCTCTTCTCGGAGATGGGTGTCTGTACTCTAACATGAACGGTTTCTGCATAACAGGTAATTTGGAGTTGTATGGCAGTATATCAGGCATCTTCAGAGTTTGTCTCTCTCACTTTTCGGTATAGAGCCCAGTATCCATTTTCAGGAAGAAGAATCAGTTGTAAGGTTGATTCTCAACAGCAAGAAAGTGGCGGCATACTTGGAAGAAAAGAACTTTCCGATAGGGGAGGAAGAAAGGTCAGGAAATCAATGTTCCAGATAGGCTATATGAGGAAAAGTATCTTCGAGCAGTAGTCAGAGGACTGTTTGATACTGATGGAGGGATATACGCTCATCCTAACTCAGGGATCATGATGGATATAACTGCCAAAAACACTTCTCTACTGGACTTTCTGGATGATTCTGCTACACAATTAGATCTTCCGTTGAATAGAACGCGGATAGATTTCAGCTTTATGGAGAGAAAAAGATGGATGAGTTCATGAGTGCGGTCGGCAGCAGCAACTCTCGCAATATTAAAATGTATCTCCACTACAAAAAGAATGCTGAAGCACATCTCGCTGACTCGACTACTCTTTTAAAATCAGGGAGTAACAATTTTGATGTGCCTTATCACGGGTTCGTGGTCTAGTTGGTTATCCGGGGTTCAGTTCCGACTGGCTTTGGACTAAGACGTCGCCCTTACAAGGCGAAGATCCCCAGTTCGAATCTGGGCGAACCCACTTAAGTCTATCCTAGTGTCACCGAAAGGTAATTAAAGATTGCTGTAATTATTTTAGATGTAGGGATTAAAACTCGTAAGACGTAATTAGTGGTATGGCACAGCTCAAACAGGTAATAGTACTGAGAGAGAATCTAGATATTTCAAAAGGAAAGCAAATCTCTCAGGCATGCCATGCATCGCTGAAATCATACAAGAAGGCAGAAGCAGTGAGACAGAAGAGTTGGGAAGACCAAGGAAGCAAGAAGGTAGTGGTTGACATAGGGGAAGACGATTTAAAGCAGAGATTGGACAGAGCAAAAACTTTACAAATACCTGCAACCCTAGTAAAGGATGCAGGGCTTACAGAAGTCGAACCAGGCACTGTAACTGCTCTGGGGGTAGGCCCTGCGGAAGAAGATAAAATCGATAAGGTTACAGGAGACTTAAAACTGATAGAATGACAGAAGAACAAGAAGAAGACGTCTCAATTGATGTAGACTTTTCAGAAATGGGCTGGAGCTACTACACAGATTCTTATGGGATAGATGGAGCTATCAAAGAACAGGTAGATGACTTTGTAGTGAAGGAGCTTGGTTCTCATGATGCCAGGGAGGAAGGAGATCATCTCATCGTCAAACTCAGAAAACAGAACATGACGACGATGGATGCGATCGACAAGCTGTCAAAAATGCTGCATATATCTAGAAACAGAATAGGATACGCAGGAAACAAAGACAAAAGAGCAGTAACTGAACAATACATCTCAATTCAGGGCGTGGAAAAGGAAGAAGTAAGGAACGTGTATACCGATGAGTTCGACATTGAAGTAGTAGGAAAGAACGGCAAGATAGGACTTGGAAACTTGAAAGCTAATAGATTCAATATTACTATTCGAGATCTTAAGCTTCCTATTGAAGATATAAGAGATCGAAGTCTGAATATAGTCAATGATCTAGATGGAAAGATGCCTAACTACTTTGGACCACAGAGATTTGGCTCTTCACGCCCCATTACTCATCAGGTAGGCCGCCTTATTCTTCAGGGAGACTATAAAGAAGCGGTCTGGACATATATCGCCAAGCCATACGATGAAGAATACAAGAGCATCAGAAAAGTGAGAGAGGAACTCTGGGAGACCAGAGAGGTAGAGGGAGCAGCTGAGAGATTTCCCGAGAAATTCAGGTACGAGAAGACACTTCTATATCATCTTACCAAAAATCCTGGAGACTATCAGGGAGCAATCAAGAGGCTTCCGGAGGGGTTGCAGACGCTCTTTGTTCACGCTTATCAATCATGGATCTTCAACAAGACTCTATCCAAACTCCTTGAAGAAGACTGGTACGATGAAGAATACGAAGTTCCGCTGGTTGGATACAAGACGGAGTTCAACGACAGTAAGCAAGATCAGGTGATGCAGGAGATAATGGAAGAGGAAGGAATCGAGAGAGACGACTTCAGGACTTCGGATATACCAGAGCTTCGTTCCGAAGGCTCACTGAGAAGAGCCTTTGCCGACTTCAGAAACTTTGAAATTGTCGAAGTAGAAGAAGATGATCTGAACATGGCAAAGAACAAGATGACAGTAAGATTCGATCTTCCCAAAGGATGCTATGCCACGACATTCCTGAGAGAAATAAGAAAGGATAATTAAAAGCAAAGTAAGTCTCATTTCCGATATTATGCAGTTGACGAGAATCAGGGAAAAAATTGATTGGCGGCATTAAGCCCTGCTTCTTGTTTTCTCGATCGGTCTTCTGGCAGGTCTTTTCCCAATAAACACAGGCTATCATTACTGAGATGAAACTGTCTATCTGCAACACGGAGAGATATTAACAGGCGAGTCTCCAAATAACTTTAATGAGTTTCAGATAAGACCTCCGCTATTATCGATTTTACTTGGAGGAACTTTCTTGTTGAATCAAGGGCCTTATTTCTGCTCACATTTTCGTAGCCTCTCTATCAGCAATAGCCATATTATTAACTTTTATACTGGGCAGAGATCTTTTTACCTATGAAGTAGGGTGTGGAGCTGCTTTAATCTATGCAATATCGCCTATTCGGGTGAAAATGGCAGGCGACATAATGGTGTATGCATTGCATACTGTATTCTGATTGTTGACTTTTATTATATTTTTAAGAGCTACAAGAACTACTGATAAATGGCAAGAAAGGTTACTGTATTTTTTAATCGGGGTTTCTGCTGGCCTGCCAGTTTTGATGAAGTTTAATTCTTTAGTAATAATTCCAATACTCGGATTTTTATTCTCAGTATCTAAGTGGTTTGAAGGAGTCAGAAAACCTAAGA
>CAZSAB010000013.1:0-15299 GCA_964604885.1 uncultured archaeon | reverse complement strand
CCTAAGAATATGCCTTTAGACCTTATTTTGGATGAAAATAATTACATTACTCTACTTGGATTTCTAATTACGATGTTTCCTTACTTATAATGGAACAAGTTTGCTTATGGAGGTTTTCTATCTACTTTCATTTATGCTTGGTCTGAGAGAGGGCTAACTGACTCTTTCTTCACATATTTGACTGCTTTAGACATAATTATACCTTCTATATTCTATGCAGGGGTACTTTTCTACTTTTTGAAAGAAGATATCCTTAGAAAGTTCAGGAGTGTTTCCCGTGCTTGTCTCTGGAGTCTTCTATTTCATTATGCAGTTTGTGGTAAGAAATAGGGAGCCTCGTTTCCTTCTTCCGGCTGTTCCGCTTATAGCTATTCTGGCATCTTATGGCTTCAGAGATATTTTCACTCCTCGTAAATTCTACATATTCTTACTGATATCTACTCTGGTCATTGTACCTACAATCTCTGATGAAGTTGGTGATAGCTTTTTCCAGCATGGTATTACTCACTCTCCTGAAAACTATCCTGAGGCCGAGGCCGCCATATGGATGAAAGAAAATACTCCGGAAGACACTGTGCTTTACACGAATTTCCATGAACCGATACTTGGATACTACTCGAAGAGAAATATAATCCAGTTACCTTACTATCAAGACTTTGAGATGCAACTGGACGAATACATGAAGGAGCCAGGATATGTATATTACGTCAATACTACCAGATTCCGCCACCCTTCATACGAAAAGATGGTAGAACGGCCGAACTTCAGCAAGGTAAAATCCTTTGAAGGTTTGTCCCACTTGTTCTATTTCAGCGGATGACACAAGGCAAGCGATTGATGGCCGAGTTTTTCATTGCACTGCAGGAATAATTCTTTTATCAATATTCTGGCAAATACTATTTCTAAACAATGCAATTTATTGACTTGACATACTTCGTCGTTTTTGGAGTAATGATTTTTTCCGCCTCCATGATGCTAGCTGTATATCTATTTAACCGTAAAAGAGTAAAATCTGATCCTTCAACATCTACTTATCCGTCTCTAACTTTTCTGGTGCCTGCCTACAATGAAGAAGAGTATGTTAGTGAATGTATAGAATCTCTCTTGGATCAAAACTATGATGGAGTGATTGATATAGTTGCGATAAACGATGGATCTGAGGATTCAACCATGGAGGAGCTGCAGGAGTTTGAAGATCAAATAGATATAATCGATAAGTCTAATACCGGAAAAGCAAATTCGATGAACCAAGCTCTTGATATGGTGGACACTGAACTTGTGGCCTGTATGGACGCAGATTCCATAGCGGACGAGGACATGGTAAGCAACATGGTTGGATACTTTGAGGAAGATGATGTTAAGGGGGTTACTCCGGCAATGAAGGTCCGTAATCCGGAGACTTGGGCGGAAAAAATGATATGGACGGAGTTTACTTACAACATTTTGTTGAGAAAACTCTTTGCAATTTTCGATGCTCAGTGGGTTATGCCTGGTCCGGGAAGCATCTATGAAACGGATTATTTGAAGGAATTAGGAGGTTGGGATGAGGAAACCTTGACTGAGGATATGGAGATAGCGTTTCGAATGTTCAAGAATGGCTCCAAACTTAAGAGCACTACAAATGCCTTTACTATAACGGAATCTCCTGATACATTTAGAGGGCTTTTTAACCAGCGTCTCCGCTGGTACAGAGGTTACATCAGTAATAATATACAATATAAGGATCTTTGGTTCAATCCGAAGTATGGAAATCTTGGCCTGGTCATACTGCCTTTTAATCTGATACTTACCTCTACACTGGTGTTTTTAGCCTCTCACATGGTTGTAAGATTCTTTAGCTCAGTAGCAGAGGTAATAAACAATTATCTATTGCTTGGCACTTTAGCACCTGAAATGAGTTTAAGTATCTTCCAGTTGTCGGTTTTCCATATATTCTATCTTGTGATGGGTGTGGCTGGTATTGGTATACTGACACTGAGTGTGAAGTCTGCAGATGAGAACTTTAAATTGATGGACAGAAAGCTACATTACATGCTATTCCTTACAGCGTATGGACCGACTTATGCATTATTTTGGATTGCCGCTGCAGTTAAGGAAGTAGCCAAGGGAGGCAGAAACTGGTGAAAAGACGTCTAGACTGGGAATACGTTGTAATAGGGATACTTACTACTGCATTGGTTATAGGAGCTGTTTTTGCAGCAGGGAAAAGCCTCAGTAATTACAAGGTTGATGCTCTTGAGAATGAGGTCCAGGAAATGGAGGTTGATCAACGTTCCCAGCTTCTGGCCTATCAGTTGGCAAGTGAATCAGATCCGAGTTGCCGCGCTATGCAAGAATGGGTCAATGAGACTGTAAGAGAATCTCAAGATCTAAGAAAAGATGTAGCTCAGTATGAAAACTCTAGAAAGATTAAGAACTCGGACTACGACGTTTTGAAGAAGCGGTACATGAATTTATTAGTCCAGAATATACTGGAAGTTAAGAGGGTGGAGGATAGCTGTGAAAAGAATTACACTGAAATAATCTACTTCTATTCAGATGGATGTCAGGTTTGCAAGGATCAAGGATCTGTACTATCTCACGTCAGTGGCAATCATCAAGATACAATAATCTATGCGCTGGACACCAGTCTCAATATGGACACTATAAGATATCTTGAAACTAAATACGGGGTTGAAGAATATCCTTCCTTAGTTATAAATGAAAAACTCTATTCTGGATTTATGGGAAAGGAGGGTTTAAGAGAAGTTGTAGAGAATTCACAACACGAATAAGTAGCTTTGAAGCTTATTTCAGAGTTTTTGATGGTACTTCAAGAATCCTTCAAGAGGAATGCCAAATTAACTGTATATCAATGATCTCTGTAATATTACCAACTTACAACGAAACTAAGAATTTAGAAGAATTATTTGATAGGATTAAATCATCTTTAGACGTTGAAAAATATGAAATAATTCTCGTTGATGACGATAGCCCTGATGGAACTGCAGAAAAGGCTCGTGAATTCGCTGAAAGTTTTCCGGTAAAGGGTATTTGTTAGATAGGAAGATCATGGCTTATCTCAGAGTGTTATTAGAGGGTTCAGAGAAGTTGAAGGAGATCGGGTTGTAGTGATGGATGCTGATTTACAGCATTCTCCGGAGAAAATCCCTGAACTGCTGGGAGGATTGGAGAGTTCTGATATATCGATTGGAAGCCGCTTTATTGAAGGAGATACTATTGAGCACTGGGGGTTGTGGAGGAAGTTCGTGAATAAAACTGCTTCTGTGTGCTATAATCTGGTTTATTGGCGCAACAAATTGAGTGACCCTATGAGCGGGTTTTTTGCTTTTGAAAGAAGCAAAGTTGATTTTTGTTCCTTGGATGCGGAGGGTTTCAAGATTCTGCTGGAGATTCTTTACCGTAATGATCTCAAAGTTTCTGAAGTCTCTTATGATTTCAGAGAGAGAAGCAATAGCAGTAGTAGCTTTAACCTTTCAGCTGCGGTCGATTATGTTGAGCAGGTGGTAAAGTTTGCCCTGGATCGCCTGGGTTTCAAGCAGTCTAAGAGAATTACTCAGATTTTGGAATTCATGGCGGTAGGAGGTACTGGAGTTATCATCAACTATCTCATCTTTCTTCCGGCGATATATTACAATCTTCATTACATGCTGGCAGGTTTCCTGGCGTTTGCAGGAGCGTTGCAGTGGAACTTTTTCTGGAACAGGACCATTACGTTTGATAAGTCTAAGAAAAGTCTCTGGTACCAGTACAAGTACTTTTCACTGGTTAACGGGGGGGATTGGCAATTTACCAATTTTTGCTCTTTATCTTGATTGGCTGGCTTCAGATCTGGGAGCCGCTCGCAAATATAATGGCGATCTTCGGAGGTTTCAAAATTAACTTCTTTGGTTCCGAGAAGATTGCTTTCAAATAAAAAACCCTCTAATCCATAATTGCACATGTATAGAAGAAAGCTCCTGATCATCTTAGCAGTGACTATCGGTCTTTCAGTAGGCTATGCAGCGTCTTTCTCTCTCGATACCAAGGGTAAATGTGAGAAGACTGAACAGACGATTAAGCAGAATTCGAATATTTCCGGTGCATATGCGTGTTTTGAGCCGGGAGTCATTGAAGTAAATCTAAGTGAGAGGGTTGAAGAGAACGCACAACTTGAGTGCGTATGTAGAAGAAGCATTAACGGGAATATAGTACTTGAAGCAATAACTAGGGCTAATCCCTGAATTTCTCCTTCAGGACTACTTTGTTGCTTCTGCCCTCTTTCTCCTTTGAGATCAACTCCAAGTCCTCTAATTCCTTAACTAAGCCTGAAATTTTGGCCTTGGAGTAATCTGATTTGTTAACTATGTCTTTCTGAAGCATTTCTCCTTCTCTTTCCTTCAACATATCTATCACCATTTCCTGATCAGTATCTAACTCATCTAGAACGTTTGATGTCTCAACTTTGTTTTTCCTTCGGTAAACTGCCACGGCTAAGGCCAGAATGACAGCGATTCCCAAGATTACAGGTAAAATGCCTTCTGCATCTGGCTCCTCTAATCTTTCAAATACGATTTGAAACCTTGCTATCTCACCTAGTTCAGGATTAGTATTCCATTTTACAAAGAATCTTCTGCCATCCATATTGCCCAGTTCTGCTCCTTCAGGCTGGGTCACAGGGGTAGTAATGTTAACCTGATCCACCAGTCCCGTACCTTCAGGGAGGAGAACCTTTAAACTGTAGTTTCTGATAGGTCTGTAAATAGACTGACTGTAACTAAATGTCCTAATACTATCCCTCCTATTAACAAGTCCAGATGTCCTATATATCAGCTCAACTGTAAAATTCTCTCTTAAATCTGTTTCACAGTTAATCGTGGATCCTACGGCCAGACTTTCAACTGAGCAGTCCTTTTTTTCTCCGTTAAAGTATGCCTCCACATTTCTAGCTTCGTGAACGGTTTGGTAATTAAATGAGTCAGTAGTTAAATCCTCAATCTTCATATTAACCGTTATTTCATTAGTTTCCAAGTCCATCACTATATCTTCATTGGAAATAGTTGTGGCTGCAGCTGCTGAAACTAGAAGCAACAATACTGGAAATACAGATGCTTTTTTTGATTTCATTCTACCTCTTCTTTAGACTTCGAAACTAGCACTCCCCCCAATCCTTTCTGTGCATACTGGTGGATGACGTTCGCTACGTTCTGAAGGGATTCCTGACTCTCTTTCAGATCCATTTCGTAGTTTTCAGGGCCTTCAACATTTACGTAGGTTGGACCATAGTTGAATGTCAAGCTGATCGCTTTGTCAAATCCTTCTACTGAAAGTCTGCATTCAGCAACCTGAGAAAATCCTTCCTCGATGTCTGGATGAGGGTTCTCGATTTCAGTTACTTCATCAATACTTGCTTCTTTCACTTCCACACCGCTTTCCAGTTCTAACTGGTCGACGTGATCTTCCAGTGAATCTTTTACTCCTTCTTCAGTAGCGGCTACTGCTTCAAAAACCATCCAGAGATCTAAGCTCATATCAGAAAATTTATCTCATTAAGCTTAAAGCTTTCAACCTGTCGTCCAACCAATTAAAATCCCGGCAAATACAACTACACAGTATGAAGTTTCGAAACCCTAAGAAGAAAATTGTAGAAAAAATAAACGAACTGGAATACGACTACCGCTTCGACCAGAAAGAATTCGGAAAAATAATGATAGTAGCATCGCTCTCGCTCTTGGTTGTCTCAGTACACTCACTATACACTATAAATGGTGCGGTGGAACAAGCTTCTAATTCAACCGAAAGACTAGACACTTCAGCCTCTCTGATCAGTTCAGATAGCTTTCAGCAGAGTATGCAAAGTCTGGCAGCAACAGGAGCAACTATAGATGGGCAGGGAATAGATCAACTGATTGCAGACCTGGAGTATGCTACAAGTTCGCTTTCAGAGGTTGAAGAACTCTCAAACAGCCTTGAAAACGCACAGACAACGTATCAATGGACGGTTCTTATCGGTATGCTTGGAATGGTTGTAGGAATTACTTCCATATACATCTAAAAGACTCTACCAACAACATCTGAATATGCGGAAAACCATTTACCTGACTATCATCATTTCCTTGTTTATCCTGCCGGCTTCCGCAGCCAATCTCACAGTAGAGATGCAGGACAAACAGGGAGATAGGATTAATTCAGACATAGAATTGAGAGAGGACGGCAGCGCTGTCGCAGGTCCGTCGGCATCCATCGATACCACAGTAAATGACGGAGAAAACTATACTCTCATCCAGGAAACCACTCAGGGTCCGAACGTAACAATGTACAATTTTTCGATCACTCAGGATCTGGATCTAAGGCCGACAGTTTACGAGAATGAGAACCCTAAAGAAAACTTTCTGGCAAATACGGACTCCCTTTACTTCATAAGTAGCGACTTCAATTTTTCAAAGGCAGAATTTGAAGCTGAACGAAATCAGCCAGACAGTATAGCCAAATGCAACTCTATTTCTAACAATGAATGTACGAGCTGGACTGTCAATACTACTTCACAGTATGAATCCTCCTACACGAATTCCATCTTCAGATATAACGTTACTACTTTCTCAGGTTATACAGCAGGTGAAGAAGCTCCTTTACCCGAAATTCAAAATATAGAAATCTACAATGTATCAAAGGTCCAAGACAGAAGAAACAATGGCGTTCTTATCGATAGCGGTCTCAACTCCACTTTTCAGGTAGAGCAGAAGAATGCGACAGAGTACAGGTTAGAGTTCAACGTCACAAATAATGGCTCGGATACCTGGGTATTGACTACAGATGACAAATTACTTCACTCTGGGTTAAACCAGTCTTGGGATGTAAATGAATCCGATGATATTTACTACAGGATAAATGATTCCATAAAAGAAGGAGGTACCTTCAACAGTGGAAAAGTAAGTTGGAATACTGGAAATGGTGGCGAGCTGGGTGTTGGCGACAATCTAAGCGCTGAATATATTATCAACATTTCCCAGGGTTCGACAAATACTTTTGATCAGTACTTCAATGCCTCTACCACTTCCGATACTTCTGATCAGGACTTTCATGAGTTAAGGACTCTCATTCTAGGGGCCATCGAACCTTTGATAGATAAGCCAGAAAATGAGTCAATAATCCAGAACAACAGAGAATTTACACTAAATGGAACTGTCAATTGTCTTGAAGGTGACTGCGGGGAAGTTACGGCCAATCCGAGGCAGAACGAATCTTCAGGCCAACAACTGATTTCTGGAAATGAGTTCGAAGTTCTCGACTCAAACAATAACTGTGCCAATTTGCTAGAAGATGAAAGCTGTACCGTTAACTGGAGTATCAATGCTTCGGTTGATCCGAACACTTTCCATGAACTCGACTTTTCGGCTTCCTCAAACTATTCAGAGATAGATGAGGAGGACTCCGCAGATAGTATTGTTGAAGTTCAGGATATTCTGATGATTGATCTTGACTGGAATGTAACTGAATTTGGTGTCTTGGATCCGGGTGAGAAAGACAACCCTGCTGAGAGAAACAACGAAGGTTACAATCTGACTGTAGAGGAGGAAAGCAATACCGTAGATAATCTATGGATAAAGGCTTCCTCTCTAATATCCCGGAGGAATGACAATTATCAGATTGATCCGACTTTCATGAGCTGGTCAGATACTCCTTCAATAACCGATTCCAGATACAATTTCTCAGAGACCTATCAGTCTCTAAACTATAGCCAGTTATCTCCCGGCACAACTAAAACCCTGTACTACTGGTTGAACGTGCCTTATGGAATCACAATCGGTGAGTACACAGGCACGATGACCTTCAAAGCAAACCAGAGCCAATGAAAAAATACTTTACTTTGGTAACTCTACTTGCATGCCTAACTTTTTCTACAGCTTCAATAGTAGCTACCTATCACGGAACGCTGGAGAAGAAGGGCCCTGAAGCAGAGTACAAGGTAGGTTACGCCTCCGATAACCCGGCCGAGATCCGATTTAAGCTACCTGATAAAGAAGGCCTAAATATAAGCTACGAAAGAAACCATACATTCAGTCCTAGAGAATCCTCTCGTACGCTTCAAAGACAGGGAAAGGATCTATCTGTGAAAGAGTTCTTTATTCAGGTAAGTTCAAAGGATCCTGTCAGAGGCGAATATACAGTTCCTGTTACGTTGACAGCTTATCCTGACGCGGAAAATGGTGGAGGTACGACATCAGAAGTTATTCAGGAGAGGGAGTATAGCTTCACTTATGTTTCAGAGTCATCTGATCGATTTGATGAAGATCTTCTGAATCCTAGAAACGACGAACAGGTTTCAAATGATACTGTTAATGATGAAGATGAGTCCTCTGGACCTGATAATTTAAATCAGGACAACGATAGACAAAGTGATGAAGAGGAAAAATCTGAAGGAGGAATCAATAAGACGACTCTGGCTCTTGCAGTATCGGTTCTGACGGTCTTCAGTTACACGTTTTACGAGGTGGTGACATGAGGAAAGAAATTTCAATACTTGTTATCTTTGTATTATATATTTCGGGATCGGCACTGGCTCAGGATTCAACTGATAGTTCTGAAGTTTCAGTAGATGTGGATAGGAAATGCCAGTCAGGCGTCTACGGATTTAGCTTCATTACCGGTGTAGAAGATGACCAGGGCTATCCATTGCTGGGGACGGGAGGAAATGGCTACTTCACTTATTTTCCCTTTAACAGCGGCGAGATGTCTTATATTCATGAAAACATCTCAATCTACAGGTACAATACTACCTCCAATTCTAGAGAAGAAATAATGGATCTATCCGCTCAGAATACCTCTTATTCTGAAAATTATCTGTTTAATTCAACCAATTTCAATGCCAACCCAAATGTTTCTCGCCTAAAAGGAAATAGTGATTTATTGTTGAGGGCTCCGTACTGGTATGATACCTCTTTTGATAACTGGAGTGAGGAGAGGCCTCAAAGCCTGGTAAAACAAAAGGAGTTTATTGCGACTATCAATTTCACTAGTGGAATATACGAGTCTGAGATAGAGCTTGGATACAGATGTGAATTCAGACCAGCTTCTGATTCAACTGTAGTTGAATACGATGATCAAGGAAATATTTTAAGCACTTTCAGTTTCTCCGAGTATGATCAAAGTAATTATAACAATTCAGATGTGTTAAAATATCTTCAAATAGATGGATTAAATGTCTCAATTTTGGAGAAAGATGAAGATTATGCAAGAACGGTGGAGAAAATCCAGAGAGATGAAGACCAGTTCCGAGTTGTAACTGTAGAAGGGGAAGGTGCAACACCCGATGAGGTTTCTGATACAAATCAGGAGATAGGCCGGAATCTGGAGACAGATGCAGACGAGGTTTCCAACTTTACAGAGAACTCTACGATAGATACTGATGTTAATGAATCTACCAACTCTTCCCGTGAAACAAAAGCGAATCAGACATCTGATTTTGAAACCAATTCGAGTTTAGAGTCACAAGCTAATCAGACGACTAATGCTTCAGAGGTGGAGGGAAACAATCCTAATCAGCCTGGGGAGACACCTGTACCTGAACCGGAACCCGAGCCAGAGCCTGAACCGGAACCTACTCCACTTTTGAGTCTTGACCTAAGACCTTTGAATACTACGTATACTGGGCCAAGAGGCCAGTTCATAGAGGTCGATATGGAAGTGACAAATGAAGGGGAAGAATCTATTTCTAATCTGGAACTATCTCCTAGATTTTCGGAAGGGATGGATTGGGAGTCACAGTCGGTGACAATTGAAGGCTTGGATGTCGATGAATCAGTTAATGAAACTGTCTTTGTCCGGGCCGAGGAGTCTGTCGAACCGGGCATATACCAGATTCCGGTTTACGCTTCCAATGAGGAAGACGACATAGCTAGCCAGTATGTGAACGTGGAAATTACGGAGAATATCTCTCGTTCAGCTCTAGCCATAGCTGAAGCGCCTCAAGATATACGGTTTGAAGTTAACAGCAGTTATAGTGTTCCAGTCCTATTAGAGAATGCTGGAGATGAACCTTTACAGAACGTTCAGATAGAACTTCAAAACACAGAGAACTGTGGAGAGTACTCTGCTGAGGATATTGAAGAAGTTGCGGCAGGGGAGACAGCATCGATATCAGTTGATTTTAATACTTCAAATGCCTTGGAGGAATGTGAGGCTACAATAGTAGCATCATCGGATTCAGGTAGCTTTGCATTCTCGGAGATGAATGTGGAGATGGTTGAGGAAGAGGGAATAGTGCCTGAAGAATTTAGAGTTCCAATTATTGCATCTTTGTGGACTTTAATGCTTGTGGTCTATACAGTAGTCTTCAGGAGGTATGGTGTCGACAGAATAACGATTAAGATTCCGTTAATAATTTTAATAGCTGGAGAGGTATTTATACTGATTTACCTGTCCTCTGCTTATTATGAAATACTGCCGCCAGGCCTCCTTCCCTTTAGTTCAGCCTAACTTATTGATTACTTCCTGACAGATGTCTATTACAGCTTCAGAGTCCTCTACATCTATCCTGCCAGTATACTGCTCTTTATTCATCTTTACAAAGAACTCCGCTAGTTCTTCAATAGATTCGTCCTGATCCTCGGGCATCTTTTCCGCCAACTCCTTATATGTCATTTCTCGGCCGATACCCAATTTCTGCTCTAGGAAACCTTTCATTATATGAGCTGTCTTAACTGCGGCCTCTTCATCATCTAGCTCTTTATAATCGTCCAGTACTTCTTGAACATTTTCCTCATTAATCCTCTGAGTTGACTCCTCTTCCCCACTGCTGGATCTATTAAGCTTCTCCTCAATCCTTTTCTTCAAATCTCCTAGTTTTTCTCTCGCATCCTTACTGTTTTCATCTTCTTCATCATCTCCTCCTCTGACTGCCCCCATTAGCATTTCAAGATCTTCTTCTGCCTCTTCTCTCATTTCCTCATGCTCTTCCTGACTCTCCTCTTCATTATCCATGTTATCGGCAATTTTCTCGAGGTCAGATGTACTTGAATTTCTTAAATCTTTCTCACTCATTCCTTCATCCTTTAAAGTTTCAATCAGGTCTTCTCTATGCCTTTTTTCCACCCTCATTTTCTCAATCTCTTCAAGCGGGATTTCATCAAGTTCTATCTCACTCATTTCAAGCTCCAACTCCTCTGCAATCTTCTTTTTCTTCTCCAAGTCTGTTTCCTCCTTTTTCTCTTCTCCTTCACCTTCACTTTCTTCTGGCTCTTCGTCCTCCTCTTTTTCATCATCCTCTTCTTTTTCCGACTCCTCTGAGGAGTCTCCATCGTCTTCAACTTCTGCTTCCTCATTCTCGTTCTCAAGTGCTGAGGCAAGCTCATCTATGCTGGAGTTTTTGTTATTTTTATCTGTTGTATCATCTTCTAATCCTTCAATTTCTTTGAGATTCTTTTCTAGGCTTTCTATGTCTTCTGCAGCATTTTCTAAACTTTCACTAGCCTCTCTTTCTTTTATCTTCTTCTCCAGAAATGATTTAGCTGTTTTTCTGTTTTTTATACGCTCTTCTGCATCCAGAATATCTTCCAACTGTGGCACTGTCAATGGATTTTCCTCTATGAACTCCTTCATCTCTTCAACAGTTCCTCCCAACAAATCAATTAGCTTGTCTTGATCTACCTCAATCTTGTCTTCATCGAGATGATCTAGGTCCTCCAACTTCTCTATTTTTTCTATAATATTTTCTATTTCATTTGCGTCTTTATCAGCTATAGTAAGATAGTTTCCCACGTTTTCAGATGTTATCTGTTTATCTAGAAAATTCAGAATGCTTTTCCGGTTTTTACCTGATGACTCAGCTTCTTTTAATGCCTTTAAATCTTTTATAGCCAGTTTTTTGTCTTCTACCATCTCCTTGAAGTCTTCGCCGGAGCTATGAGTCAGCTGGGTGACGGTTCCTACGTCAAGTTTCTCTAAGTCGGTCATGGAAAATCATTGACATGGCTTAAATAATACTTTAAGGTATAACCTGGAATTCGGTTGTCCTGAAGACAGCCTCCAACACAAGTAAAGCACCCGATAATAGGAAAAACCAGGTAGAAATATCCTGCCTCGCGGTTTTTTCCTCCAGATTCAGGAAGGCATTTTCCAGTCCTTCTCTGTTGGAGACGTAGATGGCCTCTCCGCCTGTTGAATTGGTTAGATTGTTCAGTCCTTGCCTATTCAGATTAGGGAAATCCATTCTTGAAGCATTCTCGCCTTGAACCATTCCGAAGGCTTCCTCTGAGCCATTAGTGCTTCCTATGCCTATAGCATTGACTGTCACATTCTGCCTGCTGGCGTAATCTGCTGACTCGTTCAAAGACTGTCCTACGGTATTGCTTCCATCGGTTACCAGTATTACGGTTCCAGGATTATTTTCTCCTGTAAGCATTGTAACTCCTGCTGCAACTGCGTCTCCGGATGCGGTTCCGGGCGTATCATCTATCTCGATATTGTCTATACTTGACCTAACTGCTGAGTGATCGCTGGTAAGAGCTTGATCCTCGTTGACACTACCTCCGTATGAGATAAGGCCAACCTTTGAACCGTTTCCGAGATTGGAGACAAATTCTTTGGAAACATCTTTGGCGGCCCTGAACCTGTCAGGCTCTATATCGCTGGTAAACATCGAACCTGAAGAATCTATGGCCAAAGCAAAGTTTGTGTCTGCACCCATAACTTCCTTTACAATTACAGGACTGGAAAGCCCTATAATCAAGGCAGTAATAGCCAGGACACGCACTATCAGGATAAGATCGTCTGAACGCAGAAAGTTTCCTCCGGCCACTTTCTTCAATGTCTCATAATTTCCAAACTGCATCACTCGGTCTTTCTTTTTCCTCCTACCGTAGAGAAACATCAGAACTATCAAACCATTCAGAAGAAGTAGCAGCCCGGCATACTCTGCTGTAAAAGAAAACCTCACCACTCATCACCTGCCTCATCGAAGTACTTGGCGAACTTAGCTGAAAACTTGTCTCTAGTATCAATCTTGATGACCGAAGCACCTGCTCCTTCCACCTTGTTAACTATTCTTTCCTCCCTTTCCTGAGCCTCTTCATTAAACTTTTCAGCAACCTTGGAAGTGTTCACAACAGTCTGCTCCGAAGTAGAAACATTTTCAAAACGCATATTGCCGTTGTCCGGCAACTTATAGTCTCTCAAGTCCTTAACCATTACATTCATCACATGTCTAAATTTTTTCGAAGCCACCAACATCTTAGATTTCCAATTTCCCTTCGGCCTTATGAAATCTGATATGATAAATACCGAGGTATTCTCCTTTATCTGACCTATTATGCTGTTTAAAGCATGCTCTAGGTTGAAGTCTCCGCCGTAGTTCTCAAAATCAGCTACTTCATGCAGTATTCTCTGATACTGGGCGTTCCCTCCACTCGGAGATATAAACATCTCATTAGCTCCGTAGAGACCGAATCCAACATCTATGCCGGCGTCAGTCGAGGCATAAGCGATTGCCGCCGCGACAATAGCACCATACTCGGACTTCATCTTCTCAGTAGTACCAAACATCATAGAATTGGAAGCATCCAATGCAATGAAAACATCCATGTCCTTCTCCTCTTCATACTCCTTGACGAAAAGATCCTCTGACTTGGCACTGTTCTTCCAGTCGATTCTTGATGCGTCATCACTGGTGTTATACTGCCTGAGGTCCGAGAACTCGATGCCCGACGCCTGGAACTGCTCCTTGTACTTCAAGGCGAATCGAAAGGTATCGGCAACTCTCTTAACCTCGGAGTCTACCTCTGCCACGACGTCATCAGTCTGGAAAAAATCTTCCTCACGCATCTCAGACATACATACTGAGAATAGAAAACTCTGGAATAAAAAATCAGGCTACTTCTTCCTGAAGTTCCTGTTCTCACTATCAATGCCCTCATAGAATTCATCTGAGCTTAGTATCGGCATTCCTTCTAAGAGAGCTGCACGGAATGCATCAAAAGGCGTTAAAACTTGTTCTTCCATATAAATTGCTGCCTGATAAACTTTCTCTTCATCGAAATCCATTAAATCAAAGATTTCGTCTACGTCCTCAGCAATTGCACCTAGATCATCCGTGTAATCTTTTCTATACAAAACTATGAAACTCTCTGCTACTCCTAGTACAGATGTCTTTATTTCTCCTCTGTTCTCTCTAAGAACCTTTTGTACATCCTCTTTCAACCAGTCATCTTCTTTGAGAACTGCAAGAATAAAATCAGAATCAGCGTAGATAATAACTCACCTTTTCTATCAACTAGATCCTTGATGGCTTCTTCCTTTATTTCTTCAATCCTTTTATCAACCTCCCTGAAGTACCTTTTTCTCTCCCATATATCCTCCACGGGATCTTTGGGTACAAGAATTAGACGGATTGAATCTTCAAACCTTACCACCCTGTACTCCTTTTCATCCATTCTATACTCTTTTGGAATAACAATTCTGCCTCTTGAATCCATCACAACCCTCGACTTAAAAATCCCACGAAAACAGCTCCAAAGGATAAAAAATATTTCCGACTTACCTGACAGGCACACGATTCACAATATTCTCAATAATATCCTCAACCTCAATTCCCTGAGCCTCTCCCTCATAATTAAGCATAATTCTGTGCACAAAGACCTCCTCAATAATGTCTCTGATATCCTCAGGAGTCACGTAGTGACGGCCCTTGTAGATGGCCTGAGCTCTACCAGCTAATGCCAGGTTAATTGAGGCACGCGGTGTACAGCCCCATTCAATATAGTCAGCGTACTCCATACCGTAGTCTCCGGGATTCCGTGAAGCATCGACCAGATCGACGATATACTCCTTGATTTCCGGCCTGACTATAACCTGTTTGGAGAAAGCCTGCAGGTTTGATACTTCCTCACTCGATACCACAGCCTGAACATCGAAATCGTCGTCATCCATAATATTGGCATTCATATCGATAATCTTCTGCTCATTCTTCTTCTTAGGATAATCTAAGTAAATTTTGAAAAGGAATCGGTCTATCTGTGCTTCTGGCAGCGGATAGGTTCCTCCTTGTTCTACCGGGTTCTGGGTGGCCATAGTGAAGAAAGGTTCCGGCAAGTGAAAGGTTTCGTCACCGATGGAAACCTTGTGCTCCTGCATGGCCTCAAGCATAGCGGACTGAACCTTTGGAGGCGCCCTGTTAATCTCGTCGGCGAGTATAAAGTTGGCAAAGATCGGTCCTTTCTCAACGTAGAAACCTTTGTCATCATTGTAAGCCTCAACACCAACAATATCCGAAGGCAATTTGTCGGGTGTGAACTGAATACGGTTGAACTCTGTATTTTCTACTACTC
>CAZSAB010000012.1:10623-29153 GCA_964604885.1 uncultured archaeon | reverse complement strand
CCATAGAACTCATTGATTTTTCCGTCCGAAGATGACAAAACTGCTATCCTTCTTATCCCCAGGTCTACGCCAAGAACTCTCTCACAATTCTTCTCTTTTTTTATAGGATACTCCACGGAGACATAACTGTACCATTCTTCGCCTTTTTTGGCTACTTGCAGCCTTCCCTTTTCTAGTTCTTTTTATTTTCTGAAATACTTTGGAACTATTAAAGTCATCCATACTTTCCTCTTACCAATTACAGGTATACCTATATTTTCTTGGTGTATTTGACATCTATTGCCTTAAAACTCATTGAGTCTGATTCGTATATTGGCATTGAGGAACTTCTATTTCTCATTATCTCTATCGCACGATTCATTGCTTCTTGAATTACGTTAGAGTATAGTCTTGGGAATTCTTTTTTTGCCTCATAATATGCGTATTCATGTGTATTGTTTCTTTTTGGGTACTCTTCCATTTCATCTATCTTTTTTATCCAGAAGTTCACGCAATCCTTAAACCTTTACAGCGACTGTTCAAGTTTTTCCTCTTTCCTTGTGTTGGGTTCTCGCATCTTTAATTTCAATTGACGGGTTTGGGTCTTTCCCATAGAATAAAACCGCTAACACAATTTTGTAAGTTATGCGTGAAAATTCTTTGTCAGATGGAGAAATCAGCTATTTAAGGCAGAGATTGAATACCTCTGTTGGCTGTCAGTATCGGCATCGTGCTGGTGCGGTGCTACAGGATTTCCATTTGAAGCAGAACCTATGCAATGCAAGTTCTGTGGTAGGTAAAGCCTAAACCTCCATTCATCGAGGATGTTCTCCGTTCCGTTAAGATGGATTTGCGTTTCAATGCAGATTTATCTCTCAGCGGAGAGGACATCAGACCTTTATAAAATTTAACCGAGATTGCGTAGTTACGGGTTACTCATGTCTGAAACCAAAGAAGTTGTAAGAATAGCAAGAACAGGTATCGACGGCACGAAGCCGGTAGGCAAAGCACTGACTGCATTGAAAGGAGTCGGTGACATGTACGCTAACGCCGTCGCAGAACAGATGGAATACAGAGATGAAAAAATCGGAGACCTTTCAGAGGAAGAAATCGACGAAATCGAAGAGACACTGAAGAACCCGGAAGAAGCAGAAGTACCTGAATGGGTTAGAAACAGGAGAAAAGACAGAGAAACTGGAGAAAATACTCATTTAATTGAATCAGACCTTGAACTTAAGGAAGAGTTCGACATCAGAAGATACAAGGAAATCGGATCCTACAGAGGATGGAGACACAAAATCGGACTGCCTGTAAGAGGACAAAAGACCAAGTCTTCATTCAGAACGGGAAGCAAAATCGGAGTAGATACAGCATCCATCAAGGAAGAAGCATCTGCAAGCGGCGACGATGGAGAAGAATAAAAGGTAGTTAAAAATGGTAAAGAAACTCAAAAAGCAATACGAAACACCTAAAACAGGCTGGAACGAAGAAAGAATAAATAGAGAAGACGAACTGAAAGAAGATTATGGCCTGAAGAACAAGAGAGAAATTTACAAGGCACAAAGCCAGTTAAGAAGCTTCAGAAGAGAAGCAAGGAAGCTTATCTCGGCAGAAGACAGCGAAGAAGCAGAAAAAGAAGTCATCCAGAAAGCAAACAGCTTAGGACTAATCAGGGAAAAAGATGGACTTGAAGGACTTCTAACACTGAACGTAACAGACATACTAGACAGAAGAATCCAGACAGCAGTAAACAGGAAAGGATTCTCAGACACAGTAAGAGAAGCACGTCAAATGGTCGTACACGGCCACATCTACGTAAACGGAGAAAGAGTGAACACTCCAGGATACCTCCTGACACAGGAAGAAGAGGAGGAACTTGAAGAGAGAATGCCAGAACCAGAAGAAGACGCTGAAGAAGTTGAGGAAGAATCTTCAGAAGAAGTAGAAGAGAAGACGGAAGAAAATCAGGAAGAAGCTGAGGAATCGGCTGAAGACGAAACCGAAGAGGAAGATAACTAATGGTTAAGAAAGGACTTGTACACGTTTATTCAAGCTTCAACAATACTATAGTACATCTTACAGACGCAACGGGAGCAGAAACCCTTTCCCGGATCACATCCGGTCAGACGACCGACAAGGGAAGACTACAGGGCTCCGCATTCCCTGCGATGAAGGCAGCAAAGAGAGTAGCTGAAGAAGCACAGGAGAAGGGAATCGAAAAAGTAGACATCAGAGTCAGAGCACCTGGTGGACAGAAACAGAAGATGCCTGGACAGGGCGCACAGCCAGCAATCAGAGCAATCTCAAGAAGCGAGTTAGAAGTTGGAAATATTGAAGACGTTACGCCGGTTCCTCACGACGGATGCAGGGAGAAAGGCGGAAAACGTGGAAGAAGAGTCTAAAAAATCAGAGTGGTTAATACGTGAAACTTGAAATTCTAAACGAAGAAGAGGACGTTCTGGAAGCACAGCTAAGCCAGGCCAATGAATCCATCGCAAACTCACTTAGAAGAAGCATGATGGTCAAAGCACCTACACTGGCAATCAAGGAACTACACATCAAACAGAACCAGTCAGGACTCTTCGACGAAGTACTAGCGAACAGAATGGGTCAGATCCCATGGACAATCCCGGAAAATGTTGAAGAAGGAGACACTGTACACATCGCAGCACAACAGGAAGGCCCTGAAATGGTCCACGCAGAAGACGTCAAGGCAGATAACGACGAAGCAGAACCTGTCAATCCTGACGCTTTGATTGTAGAACTCAAGGAAGATCAGGAACTAAAGCTTGAAGGCGAAGCAGTCCTGGATACAGGAGAAGAACACGCCAAACACCAAGGCGGAACAGTCGGATACCAGAAAACAGACGAACGCCAGTTCGTATTCAGAATCGAATCCACATCAGGATACACCAACGAAGAACTGCTAAAGGCAGGCATCCAAGAGATTCAAGAAGAGATAGATGAATTCGAAGAAGCAGTAGCAGAACTGTGAATAAGTTTCTTGCAACATAGTAAATTACTTCTCTACCGATTCTAATTTAAATTTTATACATAGTTGTATTTGTTACCTACAAAAGAACAATCTGAAAGATCTCTGGGAAGTGATTATCCTGAAAGTGTTTCACCGGAAGAAAATGTTGAAGTATTTAATTTAAGAGAAGAGGTTCCGGACTCCGTTCCTATACCGGATGATAAAATTGGGGATGAAGAACCAGTTCCGGAGAGATACAGCGAAGTCAGTCAGTACGTTATGACCTATTAGAGTACATTGCTGGATTTCAAGCTGATCAAGCTGCTGTAGATCCTGCAAATCCTGGACAGATTGCAGATAATAAGATAGCTCTTGAAGGAGACATAATGGATGTAGACGTTGATGAATATGGAATAGAGATTTCCTACAGAATAAGCGACAAATTCTTGGAAGAACCTGAAGGCAGCGTTGAGATTCTAGAAGAAATGCCTGATACTTGGGCCGATGTAGAGTCAACTGTTACCATGGATTATGATGCTTCAAGTTTCCCAGAACTAAGGAAACCAAAAAAGTAGCTGACTATTTGACGGAAGTAGATAGAGCATTCTCAGACCGTAGAAATCCTTGATACATCTTCTTTTTGATATTCTGAACACTTAATGATGTAATGTGTTTTAACTCTTTTTTCACAACGAGTTTTTATTATGCATTGGAGAAGAGAGCTGCTTAAGGAGCAAATAAGTGACCTATCAAGTAATTTGAATGAGCTAGGTGTTCTTACCGGGGAACTTGCAGAAACTATAGATCGAGAAGAACTCTCAACTAAAAGAGAATACAGTGAAAGGCCATTCAATAGGACTGTTCCAATGATTTCAAATTTGATCACTGAGCCATGGCGTGAAACGGAGAAACTTCTTGAATCTGTAGGCCAAGAATCGGAGAAACTGTTTGAATCTGCCTTAGAAAACAATCTCAACGAGAAACCTGTCCAGCCCCAAAAACCGCCAAATCCAGGTATTAATGGGTTAAAACAGCCTAGGCAATTCTCCGCGGGTTATTTTAAAGAAACTTTAGGGCGGGCGGAAGAAGATTATGATGTAATTAATAATTTTCTATTGGATGTATCGCCTGAGTTAGAAGCTGAGTATGGATCATCGCCCGCCGCAGCTAGAACTCAGTATGAGCAAAGTAGAGAAGAAAATTGCCAGGTTGAACTGGATTATCAGCCTTCAAGTTTAAACAGTTAGGACCAGTTTTTCTTTCTAGAGGCCGGGGTAGCCAAGTGGCCAAAGGCGCAGGACTTAAGATCCTGTCCCGCAGGGGTTCGAGAGTTCAAATCTCTTCCCCGGCAATTAAATATCCCAAAGACCGTCTATACTGACAAGTTCTTTTAAACTATAGCCTTCCTCATCTCCTCTGAGGTAAGCCTCGGCATCATATGGAAAAGTACTTCGGTTAAATTCCTGGCCATCCAGGTCCAATACTAGGTCATCATCAATCTCCACACGCATTTTAGGAATATTGGTGCATACGTATTCACCAGGTCTAGGTTTTCTGTTCTGAATGTCGTAATCAACATGTCAGTCTTCTAGGTTATGCATCCTATTTTTAAAGGCTACAGAGTTAGGCATGCTTCCAACTCCTTTGATATTATTTCTATCGAACGTGACAGAGACATTATCAACATCTTCGATAACATATGCCTCTCTTCCATCCGAGTAATCCATGAAAAAATTGTTGAAACCCATAAAACATTTTTTTTAGAGCAAAAATTAAATATTGTAGTCCCGACCCCTCTGCAACAATAAATACCTCTGGAAATAAGAAAGTTTTAATGAATGAACTCGGATCAAATAGAAAGATTTCTTGAATTTCTTCTGATAGGGGTCTTGATGGGAACGTTCGAGGATCTTCTTGCCGTCAAACTGGCTACAGGAGAAACAATCGACCCATCGATGATACTCGTAGTGATAGCAGTTGCAGTTCCATTCGCGGCATTCTCAGAGCTGATAGTCGATAAACCAGACATCAGACCGCTGAGAGAGACAGCTGAAAACATGGAGAAATGGCTGAAGAAGACTCTATAACGAAGTTCAGGGTATTTTTCTCAGTATGCTGATGCAGTTGAGGATACGTTGACTCCAACTTTTCTTTACAAATTTTCGCTATCTTTTTTACTTAATCTGTTGATTTAGTTAAGTAAGAAATATTGAAATCATATTTTTTACTTAGTAGTAATGAAAACCTAAAATTCGGAGATAACCGAACGGAAAACCTCTATCTGGCAAATATTTCAAGCAACCTGATAAGATCCTGAGAAAGCTTTATTTCTGCCTTGAGTATTTATGAAAGCTTAAAAAACGTTTAGCCTGGTGTTTAGATCAATTTAATATAAGACTGCTGATTCTTATTGCAAAGAAGCTATGGAGCTACCAAAACTCTTACCCAACCAATTGAGAAAAAATGAGACGATTTTTCACCGATTTGAACACTTAAAAACACTTGAAAACGGTTCGTGAACGGTTAAAATGCATTAACGGATCATAGTATTTATAAAGGTACATGCCCCTAATACATTATAAGTTAAACGAAACTGAAATTCCAGTGAAGAAACTGGGAAAACCGATTCCCCGCAATTTAACAAACAACCCCAAATCAGTAACCAAGGATCTAATTTTTTTTAACCGGGAATCGTAATCCCGCGGAGAGTGAAAGCCTCGAAGCCACACTCCGATTACCAAAAAACAAAATGAAGAATCCGAGGAAACAAAGACGACCCGACACAAAGTCGTCTCAAAAATAACAAAGTGTCAACCACACGTGATACAATCATGAAAACAATTCGAAAAATTACCAACAAGGTATCAAACAACATTTCAGGCCTTGCTGGTTCCGCACTACTTGTCGGAGCAACCCTCACAGGAGGGGCAGCATTTGCAGCAGCACAAGACAGTGGGTCCAGTGGATCTAGCATGGACTTAGGAGACTATCCAGCTCCTTTCGTAGATGAAGATGGTAACGTCGAAACAAGCATCGTGCTTGGCTCAGACGCAGCAGTAACCGACGTAGTCGGTGCAACAGAAATAGCAGGAAGCCTAGGAAACGCAGCATTCGGAGAAGAAACAGTATCAGCAGAAGGTGGAAGCTTTGGATGGACAGCTGACAGAGGAGTAACACTTGACACAAGAAACGACCAGCTTTACTTCGGAGACCACCTAGACACAGTAAGAGAAACACTTACCGAAGACGACCTAGACATTCTAGGAGAAACAACATTCACGGATGACGAAAACGAAGAAACAGACGTCACAAACTACCTGAACGTAGGGGAACTGGCAGTACAGTTCGGAACACAGGCAGACGAACTGGATAACGAAGATCCAGAACTACACGTCGAAGCACCTTCCGAAAGTGACGTAGACTCAGGATCAACAGAACACGTCTTCAACCTGCAAGCAAACTTTGAAGACGGAATCAACTTCACAGAGGCAGACGTAGCAGGAGAAGAAATCGAGCTATTCGGAACTGAGTACACAATCGCAGACGACAACGAAGTAGGAGAAAGAGGAAGCCTAGACAGCGACGAACTGCTTCTATACGGATCTCAGCAAGAAGTCGACGTCAACACAGGAGAATCCGTGACAATTACAGTCAATGATGAGGAAGTTACGATTGAGACGGTTTCCGTTAATGAAGGAGGTACGTCTTCTGGACAGGTTGGAAATGCAGCTGTAAGAGTTGCCGGAACACTTGAATCCGTCGAATCCGGAGACACAATCTCTGTCAACGATGAAGAAGTAAGAATTGACGAGATCATTAAGACAGGCGGAAGCGACTCCAGTGACGGAGTAGTCAACTTCAAAGTCGGAAGCCAAGAACTAACGCTTATCGACGGAGAACCAATCCAAGACTCCGACGGCGACGACATCGAAGGAAGCAGAGTCTACTTCAACGGACACCAAGACGGTGACACTCTAGTCAGCGATCTAACTTCAACAGACATCTCAACCATCGACTTCTACGTAGGTGCCGAAGACGACGATGAAGACGCAATCATGTCCGGAGAAACATTCACACACTCCGCACTTCCAGGAGTAGAAGTACACTTCGCAGGACTCAACCCAGACGCAAGTGAAGACGACACAGCAAGCGAAGTAGAAGTAGGAACAAGCAGCGACGACACAGCAACACTCGACTTCACAGCAGAAGGCGGAGACGACGCATCAGTCGAATTTGCCTACACAACTGACTCTTCTTCAACAGGTTCACTAACCTTAGAAGACAGTGACCAAGACGACATTCAAACAGTTGAAGGAGCACCAGTTTCAGAAGATGAGTACTTCCTTTCAGACGCTGGAGACTTCAGCCACATGTGGGAAGTCACAGGCATCGACAGAGACACAGCATCTACAGATGCAAGCAACTATGAATCTAGTGATGAAGCAGAGATTGACTTGAGAGATGCAGTAACAGGAGACACAGTAACAGTCGACCTAGACATACAGAATGACGCAGGAAATTCCTTGGACAACAGTAACTCTGAACTTGTCTATGAAGGTAATGAAGTAATCGACGGTCAGAAGTATTACTTCGAGCTTGAAGCTAACAGCGGTGCTCAAATCGCTGACGGTGAAGCAGGCGAAACAGAGTTTGCTGTAGCATGGGGCGACGACGCTTCCGTAGATGGAGGCGGAGCAGGAGCAGAAATCAGCAGCAGCGGCTTAGATCTTGGAAGTGAAGTATCTGTATCTCCTGCATTAGACACAGAATCGGGATCGGCAGTCACAGTTGCAGATGAAGTTGACACCCTTGCACAAAATGGTGAAGATTTGACTCTGGAACTACCAACCACAGACTCTACCGATTCAGCTACAGTTACATTCACAGGAGGCATTACAGGAAGTGTAGATGCAACTACAAATGCACAGGAACTTGGCACATACTCCACAACTAATGTTGGTGGAGGTAATGCTCATGTAGTAAGAGTAAATGGTGGACAAGAATATATAATCCACGATGACGGAAACACTGATGTTCTAGTTGCACCCGCTTATGAAACATCAACATCTGATCAATATGCTCCAATTGAAAATCCTACCGCCCTAACCATCCAGCCTGAAGATGATAACGATGTAGAGCATACATTTGCTGTCACTCCAGGAATTGATGGTAACGACGAAGAAGTTGGTGTCGGAGATACTCCAAATAATGGAGAAATCAGGTACTCTGACGGCGCTTACAGTGACCTTACAGAGACACTTGAATCCGACGATGACATGGATGTAGGTTACAACTTCTACGGAACCTACACCGAGCAGGACACTGATGATCAGGGAAGCTTCGTTATGAATATTCCTGATGGACAGTCTGTTGCTGGAGCAGCAGTTACAGAAGCTGACGGCAGTCTTTCCACAGGCGGCGGTTCAGGATCTGTAGAAGCAGCTTCCGCAACCTATCAGTACGCTGATGGAGTTCTTGCTGACGATGGCAACATCGATCAGGTTAAGAACAATGACAATGTCGTCCTAGTAGGAGGCCCAGCAGCCAACAGCCTTACACAGGAGTTGGTGACGGACAACCAGACTATGCCTGCTTCTGATTACACAGAAGGACAGGGTATGGTTCAGTTGACTGATGGTTTTCCTGGTGGACATGCATTAGTTGTCGCCGGTGCAACCGGTGAAGACACTCGTGCAGCTGCAGAGTTCCTTGCTGATTACAGGAACAACGGGGATGCATTGGAAGGACAGAGCCAGGTTACGATTGAAACTCAGTCCGGAACAGTAGTCGAATAAAAACACTCGGCTACTCTTCTTTCCATATCTTCTTTACTACTTTCTTTTAAATCAGAAATTTTGATAATTACTACTCGTCATATGTCGATATTTTAGAAAATAATGATCATAAGAACTGGATGGCGTATGAGGTTGCTGAGATCAGTTTATTGTGAATGGTGGTAGTTGTGATTCTTAGCTTGTAAATTTGCTATTTAATTGGAGATTGTTAAAGGCCTCTAGATTTTATTTTCTATGTTTATTTGAGGCTAGATAAGGACTTGGTTTCTTAGAACTGTTTAAATTCGATTTGGATGGGTTGAAAACTATCTAAAACGGTTCGTGAACAGTCTTAACAGGCTAAAAACCAAGGCATTTAAAAAGGTCTGTTGTTTCATAGTTATTATAGAAACGACTAGAAGTAATTTTATCCCTGATTCCCCTGACTTTTTGTTTCACAAACCGCCCAGTATAATGACCGGGCCCAAGTTTTTTTGACGGGAATCGGGACCCCGCGGAAGGGAGAAAACATTGGTGCTCCATTCCGATACCAAAAAATAAACGAAAAGAACCAGAGAGAAGAGTTGGCCAACTCTTACAAAAAATGGTCAGATGCACGCGTGATCACACATGAAATCAATAAAGAAGATTACCGACAAGGTATCAAACAACATTTCAGGCCTTGCTGGTTCCGCACTACTCGTGGGAGCCACCTTGACAGGTGGAGCTGCCTTCGCTGCAGCATCTCAACACGGTGGGTCCAGTGGATCTAGCATGGACTTAGGGGATTATCCTCACCCATTTGTAGACGAGGACGGTAACGTAGAGACATCAATTGTTCTAGGTTCCGATGCACGAGTAACTGATGTCGTAGGCGCCACAGAAATTGCCGGTTCACTTGGAGCAGCAGCATTCGGACAAGAAACTGTCTCCACTGAAGGCGGAAGCTTCGGATGGACGGCTGGCAGTGGAGTAACACTTGACACAAGAAACGATCAGCTTTACTTCGGGGATTCTCTCGATAATGTGAGAGAGACCCTGACGGAAGATGACCTAGACATTCTAGCAGAAACAACATTCACAGATGACAATAATGACGAAACAGACGTTACTAACTTCTTGAATGTTGGTTCTCAGCAAGTCGTATTCGGGAACGGAGCAGATGAACTGGATAACGAAGATCCGGAACTACACGTTGAAGTACCTTCAGAAAGCGATGTAGACCAAGACAGCTACCTCTTCAACTTGCAAGCAAACTTTGAAGACAGCATTGACTTTACTGACAGCGATGTTGCTGGAGAAGAGATTGAACTCTTCGGAACCGAATACACAATTGCTGAAGACAATGAAGACGGTCCTACCGACGAACTGCTTCTATACGGTTCAAACCAAGAAGTAGATGTTTCAACAGGAGAAAGCACAACAATTACAGTCAATGATGAAGAGGTTACGATTGAAACGGTTTCGGTAAATGAAGGGGGTACAAGTTCTGGACAGGTTGGAAATGCAGCTGTAAGAGTTGCCGGAACACTTGAATCCGTCGAATCCGGAGACACAATCTCTGTCAACGATGAAGAAGTAAGAATTGACGAGATCATTAAGACAGGCGGAAGCGACTCCAGTGACGGAGTAGTCAACTTTGAAATCGGTTCACAAGAACTAACGCTGACAAATGGAGAATCAATTCAAGACAGCGACGATGACGACATCGAAGGAAGCTACGTCGAATTCGACGGCGGAGACACAAGCGACATCAGCGACGTCTCAAGCATCGATCTATACGTTGGTGCTGAAGATGACGATGAAGACGCACTAACATCAGGTGACACGTTCAGTCATAGTGCTCTTCCAGGCGTTGAAGTACACTTCGGAGGCCTGAATCCCAACGCAGCAGAAGAAGGAGACACAGTCTCAGAAGTCGAATTCTCCACAAGCGGAGACGACACATCCGTCCTAGACTTCACAGCAGAAGGCGGAGACGACGCATCAATCAACTACGCATACAGCGACGACACAGCAGATAACAGCGGTCAGCCAAGCAACCCAGTTAATCTGGCTGACAGCGACGACGATTCAATCCAAACGAAGGAAGGAGTACCTATTGAAGAAGATGAGTACTTCCTTGCTGACGCTGGAGACTTCAGCCACATGTACGAAGTAACAGGAATCGACAGAGACACAACAGATAGCGATGGAGACTTCTCAGATAGCGATGAAGCAACAATCGACCTAACAGACGCAGTAACAGGAGACACAGTAGAAGTGGATTTGGACATAGAGAACTCTGACGATTATGGCACAGGTGATCACGATTACGCAGGCACAGAAGTGATCGATGGTCAGAAGTACTACTTCGAACTTGATGGAAGCACTTCAGGAAGTGCTCTGCAAGTAACTTGGGGCGAAGGAATCTCAAGTTCCGATAGTACAGGAAATGACGAAGATGTCTACACTGTAGGAGACCACACATCAGTCTCGCCAGCACTAGACACAGAATCAGACGCAGCAGTCACATTTATGAAAGAAGTAGACACGACGGCAACATTAGCAAATCCAGGGACAGGAGACTTTACTTCATCACAAGTAGGTCAAGACTTTGATGCATTTAGTAGCTCTGGAGACTCAGCGACAGTAACCTTGGATTTGGCTGATATCTCAGCATCAGGGACAAACACTGCTGTGAAAGTTTATTATACTGATGACGGTTCAGATTCATCAGGAACAATCACGATGAACACAGACGGTGACGGAAAAACTGGAACATTGGGAACTGATGTTACGGCAAGCAACTCTGGAACTGATGAACTTCAATTATCAGTTGATCCAGATGGAAATAATGACGCAAACATCAGATCAATTGAAGTAGTAGATGCTAACAATCCAGGCACGGTCACAGCATCTGTTTCTGGAGTGTACGATTCAACTGAGTACAACCCAGTTGATGTGTCATACACAGGCGGAGCTTCAGTTGATCTTTCAGCCTATGAGTTCCCAAGTACAGAGTCAACTGATGCTCAGTATGGAGGCAATCCTCAATCAGTAACCTTCCAGAGCGCCTCAGACACAGATGCTGAGTTTTCTGTTGGAGGATTGACATATGAAATAGCTTCAGCAGGAGACTCATCTAATCAAGGTTCAGTTAGGCCAGCACAGTTGTCTAACACAGGAGATATCAATCAGAATTATGTTGCTTCTGCTTTGATCCTTCCTGAGGATGATAATGACAATGAGCAGGCTTATGTGTTTGAGCATGGTTATGACTCTGGTGATGAGGAGTTGACTTCCAAGAACTTGGCTCAGGCACCTCAAGCTGCATTGGATAGTCAGACAAGTCTTGAGTCTGATGATGATGTCTCTGCTGGTTACGACTTCTTCGGTGCTTATCATGAAGTCGACAGTGATGAGCAGGGAAGTATCATGCTTCAGGTTCCAGATGGACAGTCTGTTGCTGGAGCAGCAGTTACAGAGACTGATGGCTCCCTAAGCATGGGAGGCGGTTCAGGATCTGTTGAGGCAGCAAGTCAGACTTACAGTTATGCTGACGGCCTTCTAACCGACGACGGGAACGTTGGTCAGGCAAGAGAAAACGAGAACTTGGTTCTTGTTGGTGGTCCTGCAGCTAACTCTTTGACACAAGATCTGGTAGATCAGAACATGACTATGCCCGCTGAGGATTATACTCAGGGTCAGGGTATGATTCAGTTGACTGATGGTTTCCCTGGTGGACACGCACTAGTTGTTGCCGGTGCAACCGGTGAGGACACTCGTGCAGCTGCAGAGTTCCTTGCTGATTACAGGAACAATGGGGACGCATTGGAAGGACAGAGTCAGGTTACGATCGAGACTCAGTCCGGAACAGTAGTCGAATAAAAAACTCGGCTACTCTCTTTTCTTTACATATTTTCCTTTTTCTTCTTTATCTGAGTTTTTCTGTAGACCGGTTTCCTTCTTAGGAATAATTTTTACTTAGAGCTGGATGTTGAATTGTGTTTTTAGCTTGTCTCAGGGTTTTTTAATCATAGAGTGTTTATAATGTAGTATGTCCTCGGAAAACTTTGATAGTGATGTTGAGAACTGGTTTGGTCAGGCTGAGAGTGATTTTAGTGATGCTGAGTACCTGAATGAGGATGAGAGAACTGGTTCTGCTGCTTTTCATTTGCATCAGGCTCTTGAGAAGGCTTTCAAGGCTTATCAAATTGACAAAAGTCAAGAGCATGATTACAGCCATGACTTGGTTAAACTGGCTCCAGTAGAAGTTTAGGAGGAGTATGGTTCTCTATTAGCAGATTTAAATCCTGTCTTCACAGGCACTAGATATCCTAATATTTCAGGCTCGCTTGATGATATTGAAAATTACGTACAGGAGGCTGAGGAGGTGCTTTCATGGATAAAAAGACAGTTGAAAAGGTAAAAGATAGTTTATACGAGACTGCTGAGGAAGAAGACCTCGAGCATGAAAACCTTTATGTTTTTGGTTCTCGAGCCAGAGAAGATTATAAGGAGGACAGTGATGTAGATCTCTTAATTGTTTCCAAAGATTTTAGAGGAGTTGACTGGAATAAAAGGCCTAGATCACTTTACCTGAACTGGGATTACGACACACTTCCTGAGCCAGAGTTCATTTGTCTAACTCCGGAAGAGTTTGAGGAAAACAAGGATAGAAAGTCTCACATTGTCAATACTGCTGTAGATGAAGGAGTCAATATCTAGTTCACTATATCATCTTGACGATATGAATTGACACGGCGGATTCTGTTCATTATAAATCTACTAGAAAAAAAGCAATAGTCACACAATCCCCGGCTCCGAGGAATATTTTCTCATTTATAACTTTTCGGTTAACTCATATTCAATACCGGTAAGTGGCTTCACGCCGCGAGGTGTATAAAAAATGGACGAAAAATTTGATTCAACGAATCCAATACTACTTGAAACGATTGAACTGCTTCAGGAACAGGACGCACCTGTCTGGAACAGTGTAGCCGAAAACCTTGGGAAAGTTAACAGAGACAGAGCAGAAGTCAACCTCTCCGATATTGAAAGGGTTGCTGAAGACGGTGACACAGTTGTCGTACCCGGCAAAGTTCTAGGATCAGGTTACCTCAACAAAGACGTAACTGTCGCAGCATTCAAAGCTTCCAACTCTGCCAAAAACCAGATTCAGGATAAAGGAGAGTTCATGTTCATCCAAGACTTGGTTGAGGAAAATCCTGAAGGAACAAAAGTTAGGGTGGTAAAATAATGAAAATTGTAAACGCAGAAGGAAAAATCCTCGGAAGACTAGCATCAGAAATAGCACAACACGCACGTGATGACGAAGAAATAAGAGTTGTTAACAGCGAAGGAGCTATAATTTCAGGCGATGAGGCTGAGATAAAGAAAGAGTACGAGACCAAATACGAGAGAGGAAGAAGAGATAGAGGCCCATACTTCCCGAAAAGAGCTGACAAAATTCTGAAGAGAACAGTTAGAAACATGCTTCCCGATGGTTCAGATGGAAGAGATACACGTTCTAATGTCAGAACATACCTTGGAGTACCGGACCAGATGGAAGATGAAGTAGAAGAAGTTGAGGTCAAGGAAGGAACCGAACTCAAACATAGGAACTATGTAAAACTTGGTGAAGTATCAGAGTTTATAGGAGGTGGCAACTAATAATGGCAACACACACATCAGGAAAAAGAAAAACAGCTAAAGCAAGAGCCACCATCAAAAAAGATGGAGAAGGAACGCTTAGAATCAACTCAAGGCCGCTCCATACCTACAGAGAAATGTTCCAAGACAGAGTCAAAGAACCTTTAACCATTGCCGGTGAAGAAGTATTCGGCGACCTAGAAATCAATGTCGATACCGAAGGCGGAGGAATCCAGGCACAGGCAGAAGCAGCAAGAATGGCAGTAGCAAGAGGCCTAGTAGAACACACAGGAAATGAAGACCTGGAAAGAGATTTCAGAGACTACGATAGAAACATGATGGTTGAAGACCCAAGAAGAACAGAGACCAGAAAACCAAGCCAGTCGAGCAAAGGAGCCCGACACAAACAGCAGAAATCCTACAGATAACACAGGGATTTCACTTTTATCTATACGAGGTGCCAAGATAAACTATGCAGTTTCCGGTAAGATGTATGTCATGCGGCAAAGTCATCAGCGACAAATGGGAAGAATTCCAGGAAAGAGCAGAGGATGGTGAAGACAAAGGAAAAGTCCTGGACGATCTAGGAGTCGAAAAATACTGTTGCAGAACAATCTTCCTAACACACGTAGACACAATAAAAGAAGTAGGAGAACACAAGTTAACTTAGAATCCTTTCCTTCTTAACTTGTTCAAATCTTCCTGAGAGCAGGTAAAATCATCTCAAGGTTCGGAGCCAAGTTTAAATCTTCAAGCTTCCGGCCTTTGAACCATTCCAGTTTCTCGAATTTTTCTTCCTGTATCTCCGGTCTTCCTGATTCAATTTCGGCAATATAGCCATTCCAGAGAAATATTTCCCCGTTGTGTTGAAACTCGCCGGTGTAGAAAGGTTTTTGCAAAGATATTTTGACTCCAATCTCTTCTTCGGCCTCTCTAACGGCGGCATCCGAAGGAGATTCATCTTCCTTCACTTTTCCGCCTGGCACCTCCCAGTGTCCTTCATCATTCCGGTAAAGCAGCATTACCTTTTCTTCCTCTACTATCAGGCTTCCAGCAAGCTCAATCATATGCACGCAAATAGAAGCACCATAATTAATAATCCTACTATGTTTCCTGCACCGAACTCAGGCCAACCGCTTGATTCTAGTTCTTCTGCTTCTTCAAACGCCTCCTCAACAAACTCTGTCAGAACCAGGTAGATCATTGCCCCAGCGGCAAATCCGTAGCCAATAGGAAGGAAGGTTTTTGCCTGCCGCACAAATATAAAGGCTATCACGGCTCCTATTGGCTGCGGTGCGCTTGAAAATATTGCGGCTCCCATTGTCTTCCAGTTTGAAATTCCTGAGGCCTTGAAAGGTATTGATATAGCTATGCCTTCTGGAATGTTGTGTATTGATATTGCTATGGTCATCGTTATGGCGATTACTGGTATTGCTGATCCAAGGACTGGGATTCCGGTTCCCAGCCCAAGTTCTGCAAATGAGACTCCTATTGCCACTCCTTCCGGGAAACTGTGTATTGTTAAGACGCCCAGGATTAACACCATTTTCTTGAAATCACCTTCTTCAAACGTGCCTGGATCTAGCTCTGCCTCATCAACTATTCGCCTACCAAGTATAACCAGTAATACCCCAAGAATTAATCCAAGGCCTACAGCCAGGTACTGGGAGTTGAAGAAAGGATACTGTCTGGCTGCAGCCAATCCTTCAGGTATCAATCCTAAAAAAGACGCTGAAAGCATTATTCCAGATGCTAGACCCCACATCGAGACAAGCCACTTCTTTGAGAACTCTTCTACAAAAAAGAAAGGTACCGTGCCTAGTCCAGTGGCAAGATCAGTTATCAGTGCAGCAATGAAAACTATCAGCAGGTTTTCCAATAACGCCATAATTTAGTTGTTGAAACTCTTTTTATCACCCTTTTGCATAGAAAAAAGGCTCAGAGATTGTTGCTGATCTCTTCAGCTACTTCCTCAGCGTTCTCGAGGTCTGAACGATTGTACGTGATGTCAAGTTCATCTCCGTCGTAGATTGGAGTTACGTGGAAGTGGAGATGGAATACTTCCTGTCCGGCTATTGCACCATTGTTCTGAGCGATATTCACTCCTTCTGCTCCGAATGCACTCTTCACCGCGTTAGAGACCTTTACAATAGGCTTCCACATGTAGTCCATGTGACCTGCTTCATGAATATCGTCAACGTGCTCCTTAGGAACTACTAAGGTATGCCCTTCTGAAACAGGGTTTGCGTCCAGGAATGCCACTACCTTTTCATCCTCATAGACTTTGTACCCGGGTATTTCACCGTCTATTATCTTACAGAAAATGCAGTCTTCTTCCATATCTCCCATTGCATATCCAAGATGTAAAAACTATTTGAATCCGGGAAAGTTTTTATTCCAAAGACTTTCAACTAAATATATGAAGCTTTCAAACATTTTTGACTCCATAAGTTCAAGAGATGACGACCTGGATAAGGAGCTTGAAAGACTGAAAGAAGAGGAAGCTGAGGATATAACAGCTGATGTTGATGAAGTAATAGGAAAGTCAATCGAAGAACTTGAGGAGGAGTGGAAGCAGGCGCTTGAAAGCTACAGAAAACAGGATAGAAAACAGTTCCTCAATGCTCTTCAAGATGTTAGGAAATATATAATTGACGAGCTTGAATCAGAGATAACTCAAATATCGGAGAGAGAGCACAGGAGGATAAGAGAGACGCTTGAGGCGAGAATAGAGAAAATTACGGACAATTTTGATGAACGTGTAAAGGATCTTGATGACGAAGTGTCTAAGAAAGCTGACAAATCCGAGGCAGGAAAGCTTCAGGACCGATTAAACGGTTTGGAAGATGAGAAAGAGAAGCTTAGAGATGAGATTGACAAATGGATTCAAGAATCAGAAGAGGAGAGAAAAGAACTTGAAGACGATTTAAGACAGGATATAAAAGAAAAGATATCCGAGGAGAGAGATAGACTGGACGACCTTGAATCAAGCCTTCAAGAAATAAATCAAGAGATTAGAAGCGATCTAAGAGAGAATAGGGGCAGCATAGAAGAGCTTGAACAGGAATCAGAACTTCTTATAGACGAGCTAAGGTCAGAGCTTGAAGATACTCAAGACAAGATTGAGGTAAGGAAGGATAGGATATCGGATCTCGAGGATGAGCTTGATGAGAAGCCTTCTTCTACTGAGGTGAATGAAAGAATAACTGAGTCTGTTGAGGAAAGTTCCAGAGATCAGCAGGAAAGGGTTTCGGAAGTAAAAAAGAATTTTGAAGAAAGAATTTCGGGACTCAGAAATAGATTAGATAATAGTCTCTCGGATCTCGAGGAGGGTCAGTCCTCGCTTCAGATGGAAACTGAAGAGCTGCGTAACTTGATTGATGAAGAGAAGCAAATACTTAATGATTTAGAGCAGAGACTGACCGAAAAGCCTTCTTACGACGAGTTGGAGTCAAATCTCAGTGAGGCAACCTCACGATTAGGAAATGACATAGATGAACTGAAAGGCGAAGTAGAAAGAGTTGAGGAGATGAACGGCGGATTTGAAAATAAGATTTCTGAACTCAAAGATGGCTTGCAGGACGATATTTCGGAGGTCAAAGACAGGATAGATTCTCGTACTACTGAGCTGGAGGAGACTCAGTCCTCGCTTCAGATGGAAACTAGAGAATTGAGTAACTTGATTGATGAAGAGAAGGAAAAACTTGACGATCTAGAACAGAGACTGGATGAAAAACCTTCTTCAACTGAGGTCAATGAAAGAATAGCTCATGAAGTTGAGTCTAGTTCCGAGCAGCTTAAAGAACTACTGAATGAAACAACTGCAAGTATCAGGGATCAGATTTCCCGAGTTGAAGAGCAGAATGAAAGCCTTGAGATGAAGACAGGTGATATTGAGAAGTCTCTTCAAGCCGAGAAAAATAAATTGGAAGATCTGAAGCAGAGAGTTGAATCATTACCGACAATGGAGGAAGTGGATGAAAGTATAATTGAGTCTGTTGAGGAAAGTTCTAGAGATCAGGAAGAGAGGGTTTCGCAAGTCAAGAATGGTCTTGAGGAGCGAATTTCGGGACTCAGAAATAGATTAGATAATAGTCTCTCGGATCTCGAGGAGGAGCTTGATGAGAAGCCTTCTTCTACTGAGGTGAATGAAAGAATAACTGAGTCTG
>CAZSAB010000012.1:0-10523 GCA_964604885.1 uncultured archaeon | reverse complement strand
GAAGAGAAGGAAAAACTTGACGATCTAGAACAGAGACTGGATGAAAAACCTTCTTACGGGGAGATCGAGTCCAGTCTTGGCGAAGCAACTTCAGGTTTAGAAGAAGATATAGATGATTTGAAAACTGAAGTAGAAAGGGTTGAGAGCAGAAATGACAGCGTTGAGGAAAGAGTTGATGATGCAAGAGAAATGGCTGAGGAAACTCGTTCTGACGTGAGAGAAGTTCGGGAGGATCTCAACAGCACTCAGGACGATCTTGAAGGTGTTGAGGAGGATTTGAAGGATAAGCAGCTAGAGTACGAAGAGAAATTAGACAGTACTCAGCAGAAAATTGAGAGTCTAGATGAATCTCTAGAAAACAGGACTTCGACTATAGAAGAAGGATTGACTGAAACCAGGAAAGATTTGAACAAGTCGATCAGAAACACTCACAAACAACTTCAAGACGAACTTGAACAGAAGACGGCCGAACTTGTTTCTAGTTCTGAGAAAGAAGAAATGCTGAAGAAAATCTCTGAAAACAAGTCTAGAATAAGCAAAGGTGAAAATCAAGTACAAAACATTCAGAGTTCACTTGAGGAAAAAGAAAAGAAGTTTGATCGTAATGAGCAGAAAATAGCGTATAACACCGATTATGCGGAAGAGAACAAGGATAAGATAAATCGCCAGATGAATCTGTTGAAAGGATTAACTCATTCTTTAGGAAAAGTAGACAACAGGGTTCTTGATCTAGAATCAATGGTTGAGGGAGTGGATTCCAGACATTCGGAAAGGCTGGACTCGGTTGAACAGGAAGTTCATCAAAATGAAGAAGAAGTCAACAGTCTACAGAGCGATCTTGAAGATAATAAACAGAGACTAAGCGATATTGAGCAGGAAAGTGAAGATCAATCTAAGGAAATCGAACAAGCAGTAGAGAAAACACGTTCAAATAAAGAGTCTGTGGAAAATATTGAAAAGTCCATTGACGTTATGGAGAGAGATTATATTCGGAGTTTAGGGCGTGTTGAGAATAGGATGAGGGATTTGATTGATGTTCAGGATACAGAGATCTCTGATTTGAGGGATGAGGTTAGTACGGAGAAGAATAGACTGAATGAGGTTGCTGAGGCTGTTAGTGAGAATAATTCGAGTTTTGAGGATTTATCTGAAAGAACTGAGGAATTTGAAGATGAATTGGCCAGTAAGGCCGGAATTGATCAACTTGAGGTTATGGAGAGAGATTATATTCGGAGTTTAGGGCGTGTTGAGAATAGGATGAGGGATTTGATTGATGTTCAGGATACAGAGATCTCTGATTTGAGGGATGAGGTTAGTACGGAGAAGAATAGACTGAATGAGGTTGCTGAGGCTGTTAGTGAGAATAATTCGAGTTTTGAGGATTTATCTGAAAGAATTGAAGAAGTTGAGGAGGATGTGGCTGAAAAGGCCGAAGTAGATCGACTTGAGGAGAGAATTGAAGAAGTTGGGGATCGCCTTGATGAACAAAATTCTTCGATGGATGAAGAGGATATTCTTGAGTTTAGGGAGAAAATAGAAGATGAGTTAGATTTTATCAGGTCTGAAATGGACTCAAGGAAAGATCTTGAGAGAAGAGTCAAGGAACTTGAGAACAAATTAAAGGGTGAGAGCAGTGAAGATACTGGTAGAGAGGAAGGAGATGAGGATTATGTAATGAATCCTTCAGATATTGAGGAATCAATGGTTGGAAGGGAGGCAACCGTAGAAGGAAATCTCAGCTTCCAGAGAAAGGTTTCCGGCGATTACTTGTATACAATAAAAGGTGCTAAGGACAGTATAATAGTCAGAAATAAGGATGAGATGCAGGGAGGGCATAGAAAAGTTACTGGTGAAGTTGGGAAACTTAAAGATATTTTATACATCGCGCCCAAAGGCTAGATCTCCGCACTTGTCTGTTTTAAAAATGTTAATACCATCATTTCCTTTACATTTCGGCGGCTGTGGTGTAGTCTGGTCAATCATTTCGGCCTTTCGAGCCGACGACCCGGGTTCAAATCCCGGCAGCCGCAAAGCTTCTTTGCCTCTCAATGATTCTGGGTGAAGGCTCGCCATCTGTAATTTAACCGTTTGAAGCATTCTTCAACTTCATCGCCGACGTGGAAAAACATTCTCTTCCAGTCGCCGCCGATCTTCAAACGTATGTTAGGATAGATTGATCCTTTCTCAAGTTCAATGCCTTCTACTTGTTCGAACATTGCCTCGTCAATAAGCTTTTCTTCACTGAAGTTGTCGTTTATGCGCTCCCAGTCCTCTGACTCGCTTCTTGATCTTTCGATATGTGTTCTGGTAATGGCAACCTCTCCAAGGTTTGAGTCAAATATGTCGACTTCCACGATCCTTATTTCTCGAACAGGTTTTAATTTGTCCTCTCACATTTGAAGTACATGAAACATAATTTTGACTGGTTGAATCTTAGTTCGGACGAAGAGGTTGTCTGGCATGGAAATCCGCGTATGAAAAGCATAATACCGGCCGTCATTGCAGGGATACCGATGACGCTTGCTTTCGGCCTTGGTTTGCTGATAATTGCTGGAGCCTATCTCAGCGTCAAGAACACAGATTTTGTCGTCACAACTAACAATCTGTACGTCAAGAAAGGAGTTCTCTCTCGCAGCGTCCAGAAGATAGGATTTGACAAAGTTCAGAACATAAGTTTCTCACAGGGAGTTCTTGGCAACCAGTTCGACTACGGGGACATTGAGATCTCCACGGCTGGGGGTCAAGGCGTAGAGATGCGTTTCAGAAGTATTCGGACCCCGAAACAGGTTCAGGAACAGATCAATGACCTGATGAAGAAAGAACAATCTGACAAGGTAGAAGGAGAGAAAAGTCAGAAAGAACTGCTGAAACAAATCCTTTCAGAGCTACAGGAGATCAACGAGAAGTTCTAGATTCTAATCCTCTACATATTCTCCTTCTTCTCTTCTAAAGTCATCTTCTCCCATTTCCTCATGGACGTGAGCCACTAGGCCCGGAGTTCTCGCAATTATAAAGAAGCCTTTTCCAAGCTCTGGCGGCCATCCTAAATCACTCATTACAGCTGCAATCGTACCATCTACATTTATGACGAGAGTAACTTTCTCCTCAGCAAAAACCTCTGCAGTCTCCTTCATTCTCTGAGTATATTTACCTGATATTCCAAGCTCTTCTGCTTTCTCAAAGATCTTCTTGGCTCTAGGATCCTCATCATCATAGACTTTGTGACCAAGTCCCGGGATCTTGTCTCCGCTGTCGAGGAAAACTTCTACAATTTCCTTGGGACTGTAATCTTCGTCCTGTAAAACCTCCATGCAGTCCTCTATCGCACCACCGTGCTTATCGCCAAGAGCCAGTACGCCGCCAGCAACAGAAGTATTCATGTCGTTTCCGCCAGTTTGAACAGTCCTAGCGGAGACGGTCGAAGGATTGCCAACTCCATGATCAATAGAACTGCTTAGGATAGTATTGAACATCTCAGATTCTCCCTCAGAAGGTCTTTCACCTTTCAGAATCAGCCAGATAGCGTCCGCAAAATCCATGTCCATAACTTCTTCTCTCGAAACTCCTCTGACAACTGAGTCCCTACCGGAAGAAGAAATTGAAGTTTTCCATTCGTTCGTCATACTGCTCCTTGCCTCCCATCTGAAATATTTGAAAGAGTCTTTTCGACTATATGGTGGTCTACTAGTTCCTCATCAGAGTTCCGGTCAAGTATTTCGAACATTTGGTCTTCCCAAACGGAATCAACGTAATCCTGTGAATGATCGTATTCGGTTGGGAGGCCATATTCTACAATTAATTTTTTTCCCTCTTTTCTAAGTCTGAATTCTCTTTCATCTCTTTCTCCTTTGAATAAGTAGTCTTCTGGATATATTTCATCTCTTTCTCTGTCCCAGACATAATTTCTTATCGAGTGATCAACCATATCTCCTAATAGATTGTGCTCTTGTATTATGTCTTCTTCTATATTTGTGTACTTGAAGCCTTTCTCTCCTTTTCTTCCAAAACTGCTGACAATTACCTCGCTCATTCTAGTACCTCGTCAAGTTTTTCCCCGATTTCATGGTGTACATCTACTACATGGACGCCCGAGTCTCGTAAAACTTTCTGTTTGTAACTTGGTTTGTCCTCTTCTCCGCGGATGATCGCTCCTGCGTGTCCATACTGCTGGGTTGGCATGTCCTCAGTGAACTTCCCAGTGATGAAGGCGACGATGGGCAGGTCAAAATCAGGGTTCTCATTCAAGAACTCTGCCACTTGGTTCTCGTAAGTTCCTCCAAGCTCGCCAAACATGACGACAGCATCCGTCTGATCATCCTTCTCAAGCATTTGAAGTGCTTCAACAAAAGTGGTTCCAGCGATTTTATCTCCGCCTATATCCATTGCTGTTGAGATTCCGAATCCGGCGTTTTGTACTACTTGTGCGGTTTCTGTTGTCATTCCGCCGCTCTTGGATATGATGCCGATTCTTCCTTCTTGGTAGGCTTGTTCTGCCTTGTTACCTCCGATCGGTCCGATCTTGGCCTTTCCTGGGCTGATGACACCAACGGATGTCGGGCCTACAAGAGTTGCATTTTTCCTATCCACTTCCTTCTTTACTTCCCACATGTCTCTGGTAGGTATTCTTTCTGTTGTGACATTGATTTTCTTGATATCGTTTTCCACTGCTTCCAGAATCGCGTCTTTTGCCGCGAAATGAGGAACATACACCAGTGAAGTGTTGATCTCCGGTTGCTCTTCTACGGCTTCCCGGACGGTGTCATAGACAGGTACGCTGGCGACTTCCTGCCCTCCCTTACCGGGAGTCACGCCTGCCACGACATCGGTGCCGTACTCAGTCATGTGCGGTGTCTTTTCACCTGCTGCTCTGCCAGTAATTCCTTGTATCAATAATTTGGTGTCTTCATCTGCAAAGATGCTCATCTATCTCTGCACCTCTTTTCTTACATTTTCAAATGTTAGCTCGGAGATTTTTCTTCCGTCCCAGCCATCTCCGAACACATTAAACTGTTCTACAAGGACGAAATTCATTCCTGCTTTTTCACAGGCTGAGTCGCGTGGGATATTGTTTCCAAAATAGACGCAATCCTCACCATTTATTTCTCTTCTGTCGAGAAACTCCTGGAAGATTTTTTTATCCGGTTTCTTGACGCCTATCTCTTCGGAAACCACGAAGCCATCAATCTCCACATTTTCCTCTTCAAACATTTCCTGATAGAATTTCTTGGCAGCTACTTTATTGTCGCTGATTATTCCGGGAGCTCCTATTTCTTCATTTACTTTCCTGAGCAATTTGAAGATCCCCAGTTCTTCTAGCTTTTCTTTCTTCCTCGCCTTGCACCTCTCAACAAGTTTCTCGGCGTCCGCGTCTATACTGTCCTCCTCAAACCAGCTAATGATAGAATTAACATCCATCTCGTTGTAGCTCTCATAAGGATACTCTGGAGCATTCTCAACGCCCTGACGCTTTAACTCCTCCCGGAATACTTTTACAGAAAAATCCTTAGCTGGAGAAAGCGTATCACCGATATCAAAAACAGGAACCTTACTCACCAGAACCCCCTCTCTTATACTCTTCAACCAACTCCATCAAATCCTCAGCAGATTCAGTCATAGGTTTATCGTTTCTAAACAGCTTCATATTCAGTTCTAGTTCTTCTTTCACTTCTCGTAGTTTTTCAAAGGCTTCGTCTGCGTGAGGACCGTCCCTTCTAACCACAACGGGATATTCGGGTTTTTCCTCTCGTAAAGCCTGTATGAATCCGTCCATTGTTCTTTCCACATCAGTGTTGTTGGCTGTCCCGCCCACATGCCAGAGACCGTTCAATTCCTTCGACATAATCACTTTGGAAAGTTTGTATACTTTTTCTGTCGGCGGATTACCACCGTACTCAGTATAATTTGCTGGTTCACCGCCATATTCAATCAAAGCGTCCATGTTTGTCAGGGATGCGCCTCCACCAGCCAACATCATACCTATATCACCTTCAAGCTCCGTGTACTTACCCGCCACACCTCTATGATCGCCCTCATCTATCTTCTTGGCTTTTTTTTCTCTTCCCGTTTTTTCTCCTCCTTCAGCGTTTCTTTCAGGGTAATTCCAGTCGTGGCGGTAAGATGCGTCGTCCTCTAAGTCCATCATCGCATCAAGAACTTTGTATCCGTCTTCTGTCTTTACAAGCGGGTTTACTTCAAGAAGCCTTGCATCCTCATCTAGAAAAGCTTTAAAAAGGTTCTGCAGAGTTACACCTAGTTTAACCAATTCCTTGCCTTCAATTCCTTTGTTTTTGAGGAACTGCCTGAACCTGAAATGTGAATCATCTTCCAATATCAGTTTTTCTGCATTTCTATCTTCTACGCCTGTACCTCCGTCCTTTGAAAATATCATGACAGGGCTTCGAGAACCGGTACCGTACATGAAAGAAGCGAAATATTCTTTGCTGATATCCACTTTCGGCTCTATCAAGACTTTTTCGACTTCTTGTCCCTCTATCTCGGTACCAAGCATGTTTTTGCGAATTTCTTCTGCCTTTTCCCTGTCATCAGCAAATTTTATGCCTCCTTTTTCTTTTCTATGGTTGGCGAGTACTTGGGCTTTAATTACAAATCCATCTCCTTTGGAAGGTATGCTCAACCCGTGGCTCTCAATCAATTGCTTGGCTTCATGTTCGTAAAGCTTCACATCTTCTAAGTGGGTCCGGGACTGTTAAAGATTTACAGGTTTCTATTTTGAAGCCTCATTTTATCTTCAAAAATTTCTTTTGTAATGTGAAACTGCAATTTCTTCCCCTGGAATGGATAAACCCATTCTTGTCGTATGGTCGCTTTTTTCCGACCAATATGGGAAGTATTTGACACCTTGGTCTTGGCAAACTGTTTCTGCCTGCCCTCTCTTAATTATAAATTCCTCAAGATACGTTAAATCCTGGTTTAAATCGGTTACATCTTCGAAAATATCTTTAGGAGATTTACTTAAGATTTCTTCAGCTGAATTGTCTGTATATCCTTCTATATATCCGTGTTGGTTAAAGTCTGCATTCGTATAGTTGATGCCTGACAGCACTACAAAATCTAAGTTACAGCCATTATTAACTTTTTTAAGAAAGTTTTCTACATCCGAAGAGATAGGATTCATTATATGTTGTCCAAAAAGCTTATTATTGTCTTTACTGCACCCTATAATTCCTAAGCAAGATGCGAGACTGTAAATATTCATTTGATCATTTGCTTCCTTTGGAGACTCACTTATATCTGTTAAGACTTTCTTTGGATCATTGGGGAGGTAATTTGGTTCTTCGAAGGTAACTTCAAAACCTTCAGGGCTTTTCAAACTCATAAATTTTAAATAAGGGCCAATTTTTTGTGGTATGGAATTAAATATTTCTAAACATACCAACTTCAACATGGTATACACAGGGAGAGGAGATAGAGGCCGAACTGATCTAAGCTCAGGTGAAAGAGTCTCGAAGAGCAGTGAAAGGATACAAGCATACGGCACAGTAGACGAACTAAATTCACTAGTCGGGGTCTGCAGAAGCTACGCAAATCAGGAGAAAAAAAAGGAGATGGAAGAGATACAGAATGAACTGCATATCCTTCAGGCAGAATTAGCGAACCGTGAACCAGACACTAAGGTAACTGCAGGAAACACAGAGAGATTAGAAGACAAGTGCGATTACTACCAAGAAGAATGTCCGCCTCTGAGAAGTTTCGTGCTTGCGGGAGAGTGTAAGAGTGCGGCGCATCTTCATTACGCCAGGAGCATGGCCAGAAGAGCTGAAAGAAAAATAGTTCAATTAGATCATGACGAAGAATTAAGAGAGGAAGTACTAGCGTACATCAACCGATTAAGCGATCTTTTCTTCCTCATGGCAAGACATGAGAACCACTTAGAAGGTGTTGAGGAGAAGAATCCGAAGTACTGAACCACTATGGGTGCGGGAAAGCTAAGTTCAAGGTAATTTTTTAAGGGTTTAAAAAGAAATCTGAGATATGGTGGATGATACTGGACTGGCTGCTCTTTCACACGTGCTAGCCATTTTCACTGGATTTATTGGCCCGCTTATAATCTACTTAGCGGCAGACGACGACAGTTTCGCACAAGAGAACGCTGCTAATGCACTGAACTTTCAGATAGTGGTAACGATTGGGTACATAGTGTCCTCAGTTCTCATGGTGGTCCTAATTGGACTGCTATTACTTCCGATTGTAGGGCTTCTACATGTCGTATTCTGTGCAATAGCCGCACTTAAGGCAAAAGACGGCGAAGCATGGAAGTACCCATTGACACCAGATCTGGTATAAAGCAGGCCAACATTTTTACTTCTTCTTTTTTGTGATTTGGCGAAAACAGTTTATCTAGGAGAACGAAATTTGCAATTTATGTGGCGTTTCATACCGTTCCAGAGATACGATCCCTACTTCAAGACAGGCCTCAACAAATCTTTGATGGAATCAGTCAGAGAAATTGAGAGGCCGGTAGTTTTTCTAGCCGGATGGGATAAGAAGTGCGTTAATCTGGGATATAGTCAAAGATTTGCTGAAGAAGTAGATCAAGAAGAGTTTGATACTACAGATGATGTGATTTTGGTTAGAAGGCAGGGAGGCGGCGGCGCGACATATCTCACTCCAGAAGGAGAGATCACCTGGGGTATAGTGGCGCCGGAGGAAGAGTTTCCAGATGACGTCAATAAAATCTATGAACTGGTTTGCGGGCATATTGCAGAAGGATTAAAAGAAATAGGTATAGAGGCGGAACACGAACCAGTAAATGATATAGTAACTGAAGAAGGCAAGATCTCAGGAGCCACACTCAAGAGAGATGACGGAATTGTTTATATCGGAGGAACTCTTCTGTACGAAAACGATCCGGAGGAAATGTTTTCTCTTTTAACTCCGAGCGAGGATAAAAAGAAAGTTAAACAGATTGAAGATTACAGGAACCGGGTTTCTTCAGTCAGGGAGAAGTCAAGTGCTTCTTTTGAAGGAGCGAAAACTGCTTTGAAACGGGCTCTTCTGAAGGATCGAGTTTCTGAGACTTCTGGTTTGATGGATTCTGAGGTGGAGAGAGCTGAGGAATTGGCTGAAAAGTATTCGGATGAAGAATGGTTGTATAGATGCAAGGAATCCGGGTAAACCAGAATGAAATTGATCAGACTGCGGGCATAGTTTACCAGGCTGCAGAGGAAGCAGTGGAACAAGGAGAGCCGCTTGAGTTTTCTATTAGGCATTATGAAGATCCTCATATTAATCTAGGTTATGGGCTGGAAGAGTTAGCAGAAGTTCCTTCCGAACTACAGTTCAGGCGCCCTGGTGGTGGAAATTATGTTGAACATGATGGCACTTTCTGCCGTGGGGTCGCGATTCCAAAGAATTATCCTAAACAAGATTTGAAATCTGCTAGAAACAGTCTGGGTAATGATTTGGAAGAAATACTTGGAGAACATATGTCTCAAGAGGTAGACTACGCACAAGGAGATGGAGACATTTATGTAGGCCCAAGAGGCCGTCAAGTACTGGGAGTTGGTGCAGCGGATATAGCAGAAGCCTTCGGAAATGCTACAGTAGTAAGAGGATGTATGTATCCCAATGTGCCTTCATCAGGACTGTATCAACACGGCGTTCCGGAAAAAAATATGGCGCCGGTAGAACGACTTGAAGAAGTAGCACATAGACTGGAATGGGGGTTCAGAGAAGCACATGCTTCTGATTTTGTTTCAGAAGAAAACAGAAAAAGAGGAGAAAAACTTCAGGAGGAAGATGGATATAGACCTGCTGAACCATGCTTCTCCAGACAAACGGAGTTAAAAAAATAGTTCAGAAGGCGTTATTTACAAGGCGAGGGTAGCCAAGTGGTCAAAGGCGCAGCGTTGAGGGCGCTGTCCTGCAGAGGTTCCAGGGTTCGAATCCTTGCCCTCGCACTTTGATCTGGATTTCGTGTCCCATAGAATTCCTGGCTTCCTTTGCTCTTTTCGATCCGTGAGCTGCATCCACAAGGAGTAGGCAGTTTAATTTATTCTCTCCGACTCCAGAACTTGACTGAAATTTCAATCCTTTAAATGTTTATAAAGACCTTTTAACTGATTTCTTTGACTTATTTAAATCAGAAATCTATTCCAATCACCAAATCGGTTGTATCAATATAGGGCCTTTGATCTTGGTACATCCCTTGTATTTTGTGGCTTCCGGATCCATCTATGCATTGGGATTGCTCATAAGAAATCCGATGACTGTAGCCCCCATAAATGTAATTGTGGCGCCGATCGAGTAATAGAAAACTTTCCACTGTTCCGGTAGAAACATACCAATGCCCATGACAATAAAACCTCCGAAGAAAAGAGTGATGCCTCTGATTATATTTTTATACCGCTCCACCATATAAACAAACTTTGTTTTTGGCTCTTAATAAAAGATTCACTGGTTTACAAGGACGGATTAAAAACTTCTGTCATTAAATCAAATTACAGTAGTGGTGGAGGTAGGTTAGTTGGTCTATACTTCGACCTTGTGGCGGTCGAGACGCG
>CAZSAB010000011.1:0-32467 GCA_964604885.1 uncultured archaeon | reverse complement strand
TTTCTTCAAGTAGTTCTTCGTTTACCTTAATCTCGTTCTTTTCTTGCTCTATAACTTCCTGAACTTCCTGTGCAACTTGTTGAAGTTCTTCTTCCTCTTCTTCACTTTCTTGGTATAGGTTTTGAGCCTTTGAAAATGCGTTATTGAGTGTGTCTAAACCAGCCATAATCGCTTATTGAAATTTAACAGTTTTATAAGTTTTTCAAAATCTGCCCTTTTAGGGCCTTATAAGCATACTTTGAAGGTTCTATGGAGATTGGTTGCCCTAGCTGAGGCGGCAGAGAGATTACGGGGAACCGTGATTCTATTAGGTCTGGAGCTTCGGCAGGTATTAGGTTCGCCGTTTTCCGCATCCTTTTCCCATGTCTGCCGTGGTAAGTTGTAGTGATTTCAACTGTTCTACTAGGGTTTTTTCTTAGTGTATGGGAGAAACGAGTTTCTTGTATTCTGTTTTTCTGGTTGAACCCATTAGGTTTATAGTGTGATATAGTGCCCGATTTCTGTATGGGCTTTGATACTGGGACGACGAGTATCCATATTATGAAGCAAGATAAGAAGCTGCTGGAGCGGAATGACTTGGGTAACAAGCAGGTGGGAGAGGCTTACCATACTGCTGTCGAGGAGATGGACAGGCACAGACAGCATCGACAGGAAAAGATGAAGGAACTCCGGAAACAGGTCATGGAACTGAAGAAGGAATGCGAGAAATGGGGAATCGACATTTACGACCTGATTTGACCTCATCTCGGCTTAAAATTATAACAGTCTGAAATGAATACCTATTATTATGCCTGGAGCAATATTTTTAGCTGGAGAAAAAGTCAAGCTTCGAACAATCGAGGAAGAAGATTATGAAAAGCTTCGAGATTGGGTGAACCACTACGATGTTAGGCGGTTTATCGGTATTAGAGAGCCGATGAATTTGAAACAGGAAACAGAATTTGTCGAAAACGAGCTTGACAGCGATGATACTATAATGCTGGGAATCTGCGTAGACGGAGAACTCATAGGCGACATAGCAATCGAAAGAAAAGAAACAGGAGTCGGGGAACTCGGAATACTGATTGACCCAGAACACCACGGAAATGGCTACGGCACAGAAGCGTCAAAACTATTGATTAAACACGCTTTTCAACAAGTACGCTATCACAAGATAAAAACTCGTGTAGTAGATACGAACGACAAATCCAGTCGGGTCTGGGAGAAACTTGGATTCCAGCACGAAGGGACACTACGAAAACATACCTTCCTTGACGGAGAATACAGAGATTTCCAAGTATACGGACTACTGGAGGAAGAATGGAATGAGTAAAGAATTTACACTACCGCCAGCACTTGAGAGAGGAGATAAAATTGCTGTTATGGCGACATCAGCGGGAATCAAGAATAGATTTCCGGCAGCGTTCGAAAAAGGGATAGAAAGGTTGGAAGACCGATTCGGGTTTGAACCAGTAGTCTACGATACTGCAGAGAAAGATACCGAATACCTAAACGCTAACCCGCAGGAGAAAGCAGAGGAATTTATGCAAGCTTTCGAAGACCCTGAAATCAAAGCTGTAATACCTGTATCAGGAGGAGATGAAGAACTGCGAGTTCTAAAGCATCTTGAACCTGAAAGACTGAAAAACAACCCTACAAGGTTCTATGGAATCAGCGATAATACTAACTTACATCTTTATCTCTGGAATCTCGGTATCCAGAGCTTTTATGCAGGGCAGATAGCGTCTGACTTAATGAGTGGTGGAGAGATAGGGGAATACACTTACAACCACTTGGAGAGAGCCTTTTTTGATGACAGTCTGGGAACAGTCAAAGCATCACAGCAGTTTACGGACGAGTTCGTAGATATTCAAGCAGATGAGATAGTTGATGACCGAGAAAGGTATGATAATCCGGGCTGGGAGTTCTGGAACTTTGATGGAGAAGCAGTTGAAGGTCGGCTTTTCGGCGGTTGTTTCGAGATAGTAGATTGGCAGATTGCAACTCAGAAGTATATGCCCGACCAGGAAGAACTTGAAGGAACAGTCCTTGCTTTGGAAACTTCTGAAGAAGCACCTTCAGAAACTACGGTAAAGCGTTGGCTTATGTGCCTGGGAGAGAACGGGATACTTGGCAAGTTCTCCGCTATTCTTGTCGGCAGACCAATCAGAAAGCCATTACACGGAGAAGAAAGAACAGACCAAGAAAAACAGGAGTATCACGAAGACCAGAAACAACGAATCAAAGAAGAAATCAAGAGGTATAGTCCAGAAACCCCTGCTGTCTTTGATGTAGACTTCGGACACACCGACCCAAAGCTTCCATTACAGCTTGGAAGTAAGGTCGAATTGAAACCCGCCGAAGATGAAATAACATTCAAGTAGGTCTAAAGGCTGTTAGAATGTCTTTGCTTCTTTGACCAGTTCTTCCGCTTTTTCGTTGATTTGTTCGTCGTCGAGTCCTATCTGGTCTTTGATGATTTCTGTCTGTAGTTTCTGTGTGGTTTCTTCTATCTGGACGTGGTCGAAGTAGGCACTTTCTGTAAGTTCTTCTCCGCATTCGCAGGTGTTGCTGCTCCTTTTCTGTAGCTCTCCGCAGCTTGGGCATTTTACGGGTTCGAAGTGGTAGCCGTCTTTGAGTTCTTCTTCCTCTACTTTGTGGTTGCGGGAGAACTGTCTGGCTCTCTGCTCTAAATCGCCGTTAGAAAGCCTTATGTAGCGTTTTGGCACTGAACTTCCCAAGACCCACCCGAAGAATTTACATAAGTCGGTGTATTCCCATCCTTTGACTGCCAGATACCGAGCTTTCCCTTTTCTTATAGAATGCGGGTTGTGTTTCTTTTTTTCGGGTATATCCGTTCTTTTCCTAACCTTGTCGAGCATTCTTCTGGCTGCTGATGCTTTGAGTTGTTCTCTTGTCTGGCTGTTCTGGAATACGAACGCTTCTGGGTCGTCTGCATCATCGTGGTGGTTGCGTAATTGTTTGAGGTAGAGGTATCCTTCGAGTATAGGAACTTTACGGTGTGTTTTCTTGTTCTTTCCTCCTCTCTTGGTATCTCGGAAGTGGAGTTTTCCGCCCTGCTGGGACAGGTTCACATCTTTCCATTTCAGGTTGAGGACTTCGGATATGCGTCCGCCTGACCCCCAGATGGTCATTATGAGAGCCTTGTTCCTGATTTTTACGCTTTCGACATTTTCGAGTAGTTGTTCGATGTGTTCGGGTCGTGGCAGTTTTTCTGGTTCTACGAGGTTTTCTTCTTCGGGTAGTTTGAAGTTGATGAGTTGTTCTCCGTCGAAGTCTTCTTTTCGGTCGTTGAGGTAGTCTATTACGAGTTTTCTGACTGCTTTGAGGTATTCTCGTTGTGCCCCGACTTTGAGTTTCTTGATTCGGTCTTCTCCGTCTATAAGGTCTTCGTCTTCTCTGTAGCCGTTCAGTATTTTCTTGGCGACTCGTTTGATGTCTTCTTCGGTAGGTTGGTCGATTTTGAAGTCTTCTCTGCCCTGTGTGAGAATTATCCGCCACTTGGTCAAGGGGCTTTCGATTCTGCCTGTTGAGAGTCCATCATCTTGGAGAAAGTCGTGGAAGTCAAGCAGAACCTTTCTGTTATGGTCGCTTATCTGGTCAGAAGTTTTTATCTTCTGGAGTGAGCTTTGCAGTTTTTCGTCGAAGTCTTTAGGGTCGCCTTTTGCCATCATGTTGGGAACAGGTTCGACCATTAGCTTTAATTTGAGCCGAATCGGTTTCCCAACTCCCAGTTGTGTGACCTGAAACCAGGTAAGTATAAGTGATAGTTATTAGCCCCCCCAGGATTCGAACCTGGGTCTCCGGCTATCTTCGGTCAAAGATCAGAGATCTTCTCAATCATCGTCTCGAGAGACTTGAGGTTCCAAAGGCCGAAATGATTGACCACTACACCAGGGGGCTTTATTAGGAAAGTTTCATACTCAGAATTAAAAAAGGGAGCTCGGGAATATTGAATCTGATGGATGTCTGTTCTCTCTATTGATTTATTTCTATATATACTGGCCCTGCAACGAAATCTTGAAGCCAGATTTCTCCCCTTTGTTTGTAGGTCGAGTTTTAATTTTAACCCTTCTGATGAATAAAGGGTAATAGAAGGATTTATACGGGGAAAAAATTAAGCCACAGTCACGCAGCCGATAACAATTTTTTTCCTATTTGAAAAGGTATTGGAAAAATTGGAATTTTTTGAAATTTAAACTCTCAAAGGTGAATCAGTATTAAATTGCCTGCAGCACGATGTAAATCAGAAAAACTGTGAGGAGGATTGATGCTTCCAGCAAGGAGAAATCTCCTCTATAGGAGAATATCAGTGCTAACGTTGTTGCCATAACCAAGCCAAGAAGCACCGGTGCAAGAGAAGAAAGAGAGATATTAGAGATAATCCCCAATATTCCAAGTGTTAATGTAATGTTTACAAGTGTTGAGCCAAAAATATCACCTAGAGCAAGAGAAGTATCTCCTTTTTTGACTGCAGAGATTTCAAATGCCAGCTCTGGTAGGCCAGTACCGACTGCTACTACAGTAGCCCCTAATATTTGTACAGGTATGCCTAAAGCCTCTCCGATACCTTTAGCTCCGAGCACCATTGATCTTGCAGAAATGAGAAGAGCTGCAACCCCGATTAAGGTTTTCAAAATAGTTAATTTCGAAGCCTTGCCCCCTTCATCAATTTTAAAACTCGAATGCTCAGCTCTGTAAAGGAAAAATGCATAAATGCCAAAAAGTATTGCGACGATCGGTAAAGTCAGTTCTTGGAATATCAATAGAAATAAGGCTGCCACCAATGTAGCGATACCCCCCATTCTAATAAGATCAAGATCTTCTCCACGAAGATTAATTCCCTTGTTCACTAAAACAGTGATTCCAAGAACAAAGGTTAGATTAACAAGTGAGGAGCCCGTAATATCGCCTGCGGAAAGACCAGGCACACCTTCAATCGTTGAAATAATTGCTGTAGCAATCTCAGGTAATCCTGTGGATACAGACATAAAAACTGCGCCAAATAGAAAGGACGGAAGACCAAAGGCTTTTATCAGCTTCTCAGCGTTATCCACAGTTTTCTCAGCTGAAAACCAGAGACCCACCAGTCCGACCACTAGAAGCACGATATTTTCTATCATGCAAATTTATCTTTGAAGATGATCAACTAAAAATCCTTTTTTTACCGAGGGTATTACCCAGGATTCAAAATTGTGGGCTCCATCCGTATTTGGCTGTATAGATATGATTGATAAACCCTCCGCAATCCCGAATGAATTTTCGTTCAGATTGGACTGAGTCTACATAAATAAATAAAAAGGGTTGGAATCTGCGATTAATTCGTCTGAAGGTTAATTTTTCCTTCCATGCCTTGTGCTCTGTGGCTTCCTACCGAGCAGTAGAACTCGTATTCTCCTTCTTCCTCGAAAGTGTATGTGAATGAGTCTGTTTCACCATTTGAGCTTAGGGTTTCTGTTCTAGCTACGTCTTCACCGTTTTCTTCAAGCACCAGGTTATGGACTCCTCCCTCGTTAATGTACACAAATTCAATGGTTTCTCCTCGTGCCACGCTTACTTCTTCCGTGTCGTATGAGATATTTGAGTAGCCTGTTATGCTAATGGTTCTATCAACTTCGGTCTCACTAGATATGTTGCCATTTTCAACAGGCTCATCCTCTGCTCCCTCATTGTTTTCAGGTTGATCTTGATCAGGTTCAGGGCTTTCCTGCATACTTCCGAGACATCCTGAAGCCAATAAGGTAAGAGCAAATAAGCCGATCACAATGTAAGAATCTTTCATATATAATCTTATTATTGTTCACTCATACTTTTCAACCTGGGCAAAAATGTAGAGAATATAGGCAAGGTAGTGATCGAAGATATCAATCTAACCGATAACGAAGCAAGAGACACAGATAAGCAAGATGATAGAGCTACCTAATTAAAGTGAGATATAGATTGCCAACGATAAGAGATTTAGAAGGCTCAATCTGGTTTTTTCCTTGTCATCTGCTCCAGATTACTTTACGGTAGTTTCTGTATAGTTCTTGCTCTGGAGGTTTGCTGAGGTCTATATCAACATTTCCCACATCTAAAAGTATTCTGACAAGTTTAAGTCTACGTATTGTAGTTGAGTCTTACAGACCTTCCTTCTGCATAAAGTTCCTAACTTGGAAGAGAATTTCTTTGTTTTCTACAGAGATATAACCGCTTTCTGTGATTTTCTCAATCTCAAGTCGTATCTTGTTGCCTTCTTGTATAGCATTGGTTGAGCCATACCTCGGCTTAGAAGGGTTAACTTTGAGTTGCGGTCAATTAGCCCAATTTACACGATAGTAAAGGGTTAGCTCCCAGAGGAATAATGGCGCTGTGTCAGGTCTGCTGGACTATAATTTCTTAGCCCTCTCAGTCTAATGAAATGTATATAGTCCTCCCAGGATTCGAACCTGGGTCACCAGCCCCAGAAGCTGGTAGGAATTGCCAAGGGTTTCAACTTCGAAAGAGGAAATCCCTTTTTGACCGCTACCCTAGAGGACTGTTTGACATAGTATAGAATATCTGATAACTTTTTTACAAGATAATTGTGTCTTTGTTAATCAAAGAAAATCCAGTAGACTACAACAACTACTGAAAGTGCTCCTGCCGCCCCGATAACGCCAAATTGTCCTAAAGCCCATAGGATTATTGCAGCTGCAAGAATTATTCCAAGAAGCCATTCAAGTGACGTACCTAGGTTAGTCTTATTGCCTTCGTCATCTGTTGATGCTTCTTCCAAAATTTTATTCGCTGCATTTGCTACATCCGAAGCTGTATCACTCAATTGATCTAGGGTGTTCCTTTCTCTCTGTATGGCAGTTTTAAGTTCTTTCTTAGTTTTGTTTAGATCGCTGAGAATAGTCTTGTACATTTTAGCTGTTGTCAATGGTTTAAGCGCGTTCTGGTTCTGCGTCAACACATCTTCGGCTCTATCCAGTAGCTGAAGTATATCTTCCATTTCAGCTATAATTTCTCCATCTTCACTAATTATCAATTCAGATTCCTGTATCTCTTTTTCTATCATCTGATTCGTCTTATTTTCTCTGGATCTTTCTTTCTTCCACTCCTGAATCAATTCTTCAAGTTCTTTTTCCTCAGCTTCTGCTTCTTGGTAGCCTCTTTTGTCTCTCAGCTCTTCAGTGTCCAGTAAGAGTTCTTTGACTTCTTTTTCAGTCATTTTTAGCTCTCTTCTAATTTCGTGTATAGAATTTTCAAGCTTTAACAGCTCTCTTTCCGTTTTCTCGAAAAATTCAAGCTTCTCTTCCTGTTCATCCATAAGCTTCTGAAAAAATTTTGCATCATCTCTGATAAGCTCTAGATCTTGTTCAAGTTGCTCAATATCAGATGAAATAATGTCTCTGTTAGCAGAACGGCCATTCAGATTAAGATCTCCTATACTATCGCTCAAATCAGATTTAATTGAGTTCAAGCTTTCCAGAATATCTTTCTCAATATTTTCTATCTCTTCATCCTCTTTCAAATAAAATTCCAACTGGTTTTCTAATTCCTGGATTGCCTGTTCTGTAAGTTCTTCCTGTTTTCCTAAAATCTGCTCAATACCTTTCTCATTTTCAACTGCATCATCCAATTCTTGTGTATTTTGTCTCTGCTCAGCATCTTCAATTTCTTCTCCATTATCGTTTAGCTCTTCCTCGACTCTATCCTTTAAATCGTTCTGTTCAGCCTCTACGTCTTCGGCGTTCTGCTGAGAATCCCTGATGTTATTCTCCATTCTTTTCTGAAGATCCAGAATCGTTCTCTTCATTTCTCGATGGTCTTTTCCATCGTACATATCGGAGAATTGCATTAGACGATTTTTACAGTTTCCGGATTAGAAGAAGGAAGGTCGCCGGAGCTGGGATTTGAACCCAGGAGGGCCGGTTATGGCCCACCAGCTGACTGGGTCGAAAACCTTGCGCAGGTTTTCTGGGGACGCCTTCTCTTGCGAGAAGTTGTCCATTCCAGGCTGGCACAATTAGCCAAGCTCTGTCACCCCGGCATTTGGATGGTGTAGAAATGTTGTTTGAAGGTATTTTTTTATGAGTCTATTAGGTTTCTATAAGTATTTTTCTGCAGCATTTCCTCAATTTATTCTTATTCCTGTTTCCATCTTCGTGGGTACTCTGATGGATCCATGAACACTTTTTCGAGTGTTGCAGCCGTATCTTCTGAGTCGTACATCTCTTCGGAGGTCATCTCTGCTTCTGCGAGTGCGACTAGTTCTCCTTTCAGTGTCATTACAGCTATCATTTCTCCTTGTTCGATACCGTCCTGTAACTTGGAGATGCCTGTGGCACCGAGATTTGATCCATTAGCTACCGCATTGACGGCTGAATCCTTGATAACAACTTTTTTGACATATTTAACCGCGTGTTCGATCGGGTGTAGAATTTCTCGGATTTTTTCTTCTTCGCCATCGTCTTTGTAGAACCGGTATGCGTCGACGATATCTTGAAGAGTATTTACGTCTTCTTCAGTAAACCCACCCTGTCCCGTTCTTCTCAGTTCTTCCATTTCAGCCTCTGCACCAAGTTTCTCTCCTAGCTGTCGGATAAGCACCCGGACATAGAATCCTGATTCACATTTTACTCTTCCAAGTATATTTTTTCCATCCTTCTCCAGAAACTCTATTTCGTATACTTCTCTTTCTCTTTCCTCTTGTTTGACAGCCGAATGATCAGGAGGTGTCTGATTATTTACTCCTTTGAACTCATTCAGTTTTCCCTTAATCTCCTTTTCAGATTTTTCTTCCTTCAGTTCTGCTTCGAAAACGTATTCTTTTTCTGCCTGAGAAAGTGCATCCTGCACCCTTGTACCAGAGTTAAGTCCTACTGGAAGTACACCTGTGGCATTTGGGTCGAGCGTTCCGAAGTGTCCTGCTTTTACCATGTCAAGCTCCTCCCTTAACCAGTGGCTGACCTGGTTGCTTGTAGGTCCAAACGGTTTGTTCACGAGAACGAAACCTTCCTGCAGTAACTGTTCAATACCTCTCTTCTCAGGGATTTGACCGAACTCCGGATCGGTCTCTGCTTCTTCCCGTGTGTACCATTCCATAATTCTGTTTCCCAAGACAATCTTTTATCTGCTGTTTGAAGCTGTTCTGATTATTGAATTCCCAGCAGTTTGTTGAATGCGAATGTGAGAGGCATGGCTATCAGGATGTAGAATCCTAGCCAGTTCAGTGCTGGACCTATGAATGGAAGGCTGAATGGCAGTGGTACAAACATTCCGTTGAATCCTACTGCCGGTCCTTCTGTCGATGAGAATATCCCAGGACTTCTTTCCCTGAAGTCTTTGACCGTCCACTGGAATCCATTTATTTCTAGCTGTTCTCCAGTTGATACTTTTTGTCCGTCAGTAGATACCGTGAACTGTTCAGAGGTGTTTTCTATAGTTATCGGTGTTTGCTGCCCGGCATAGGTGAAGTTGCCATCATACACGTCATCGTCTACTTCCTGTACCTGTACTACTGGTGCGAATGAGGCACCTAACCATGGGAAAATAAGTGCAACAAAGACCATAGTGCCTATCATCGGTTTCATGTTGAGCATCATAAACTTCTGATTATGCTTGAACACTTCTTTGGTGTACTCGGAGGCTTTCTTATGGTTGTCATTTTCACGTGCCTCCTTCATCTTCTCCTGTTTTTCACTGATCTTATCCTGAATTTCATCCGCCTTCTCATGGTTAAGAAGCAGATATCTAATTACTGAAAAAAGGCCAGCCAAGCACACCGAGAAAAACCCCAGAGCTAGATAGGGGCCGAGAGATAGCACTGGCTGAAATACAACATTATAAAAACTGTACATCGCTGTCAGTATTCCTGCGATCATATTTATGTTTGAGTTGTTTGTATTGTTTTAAACTACTGCTCCAATCTGGATCGATCTCATTGCATGAAGTCTTTCAAAGCTGGGTGAAGTTCCTCCATATGTTTCTGAGCCAGCTGTTCGTAAAGCCTGTATATTATCATGACGGTCAGTAGAATTCCGGTTCCTCCTCCAGCTGCCTGAGTCATGTTAGCCAGTCCAGCAAGCAGTCCTATCGTAGCTCCTGAAAGCACCGTAAGACCTGGAATGTATCGGTTGAGTACTTTCTTGATCACTCTCTTATCCTTCCTGAAACCCGGTACTTTCATACCTGTCTGTTTGATCTGTTCTGCGACGGAGTCTGCGTCCTGTCCCGAAGTCTTCATCCAGAAAAAGGAGAACAGAATACAGCCTAGCGTATACATTGTTAGGTAGAACAATACGTGTAACAAGCTTCCAGTACCCATCATTGAGACCGTTCCTGTGAGTACAGAATCAATAAATCCTGTAGGAGCCTGCAACCAAGCAATTAATCCTGTCGAAGCCTGGCCTTGAGAGGTTACGCAGCCAAGAATTGAGCAGCCATCCTGTCCGGCTAAAGTAGTTCCTATTATCTGGAAGTTTGTTATCAGTGCTGCAACCAAGATCACCGGCATGACACTTGTGTACAGGAATTTCAGAGGCCATTTCTGACCAAATCCTCTGACGTTTCCGAATGTTAGAGGTATTTCCACTCTCATAGCCTGTAAGTACACTACGACTGCGAAAACTGCAAGAGTAGATAAAATAGGGATTAAGGCTGTTAACTGCGATGTTGATATAAACTGTGGTAATGCACCTGCTGATTCACTCGCTAATCCTACAAATGCTCCTGTAGCGTCGAGTGGAGATATTGCTCCTATGTAGATTGCCTTTGAGACTCCAGCTGAGATGAATAATCCTGTTCCTGAGCCGAATCCCCATTTCTGGATTAGGTCATCCATCAGGATTATGAGGATTCCTCCTAATGCAATCTGTCCGGATAGAAGTGCGAATATGGCCGGATCAGTTATGTTGCCAAATGTTCCAGCTGCTACGTATCCAATACCTTCTACTATTGATAAGCCGTAGGCCAGTAGTTTCTGCGCTGACTGGAACTTCTTTTTTCCTTCCTCTGTATTTGTGTCCCAGTCCAGTAACTCTGATCCTACAACCATCTGCAGCACGATTGATGCTGTAACTATAGGTCCAATTCCCAGGGTAATTATTGATCCTATCTGCGCCCCGAGAAGTGTCTGGAATGTCTGAAGCTGTTGAAGAGCCTGTTCTACAGAAGCTGCGTTGGCTCCGTATAGATCTATTGAACCAAGTGTAAAGTATAGTAAAAGTACAATTCCTGTCCATGTCAGCATTTCCTTCAAAGACTGTTCCTTCTCCGGTTCCTTGATGCTCGGTAGGTACTGTGCTGCTTTAACTACTTTCGACATTTATTCGGCAACCTCTTCTAAATCTGGTATTCATGTATGAGGGAAAGGTGTTTTTTATTCTTCTTTTACTGCTTCGCCGCCGGATTCCTCGATCTTTTCTTCGGCTGAACCTGAGAACTTTTCGGCATGAACTTCGATTTCCCTCCTGAGTTCTCCGCCACCGAGAACTTTGTCATACCCTCCTTCTTCAGCATAGAAGATGTAACCGTCTCCTTCTTCCTCTGCTACTCCGGCTTCAACGAACTCTTCGATTCTTTGGTCGATGTCTCGCAGGTTGATTCCATCCTGATCGGGATGTCGGGAGTTGAAACCTGTCTCTCCCATTTCTTGGACTCCTTCTTCTGTCATTCTTTGGCTCTGTCCTTTCTTTCCTGATCCTGCGTTTCCTCGTCCACCCCGGCTCCCTGCTCCTCTGTTCTTCTTGGAGCTTCCGTATCCGTGGCTTCCGGATTTGTTCTTCTTTGATCTTCTTTTAGTCATTTGTTACATTCACCTGAAACTTTACAGCATTCTATCAAGGAGTTCTTCCATATCGTCTCTCTTCCCGAGACTTCCTCCCTGATGATACTGTTTCTTAGTGCTTTTGAATCCTCCACTAGGAGGAGTAAGATTGGTATTTTCTTCAACGCTCTCTGCTACATCGTCATCAACTTCACCGTACGCGATGTAGTCCTTGGCCTTCCTCAGCATCCCTCTGTTGGAGTCGTTGTTCTCCATCACTACTGCCTTATTGGTCTTGGTAAGGCCTAGAGACTCTATGGTCTTCTGGATACTTTCTCTTGCGTCGATACTTCCTCTGATCTTCACTGCTACTAGTTTGCTCATTTTTGATCACTTCTCTGGTATTTTCCTACTTTTTCAAGGGCGTTGAATGTCGCCTTGATCAGGTTTTCACGTGTTCTCGTGGTTCCACGGGATTTGACCCATGCGTTCTTTATTCCGGCAAGCTTCAGAATCTTCTTGACTTCGTCTGATGCTGCCAGTCCAGTTCCCCTTGGTGCTGGCTTAACTTCTACCGTTACTGATCCGCTTTTACCTTCTACTGCCAGGGGAATCGATGTATCATTGTTACCTTGGTCTTCCCAGCTCCCGTTTCCTCTTGGAACCTGGATCAGATTCAGTTTTGCTCTTCTGTTGGCATCATCAATTGCTGCTCTAGTATCATCCGATTCTCCCATTCCGATGCCGATAACACCGTTTTTGTCTCCGAGGATAGTCATGGCCTTCGAGTTGTATCTCGCACCGGACTTGTGCATCCTTGCGGTACGTTTGGAGACTGTTCTTCTCTTGCCGCCTCCTTTACCTGGCGTTCCTCCGATTAGCACTACTTCTTCTTGAAGATCTGCGAGCTGATCAACGATCTCTGGCTCCATAATCTTCTTGTCTGAATTAAGTGCATCTCGAATATCTGTTATCTGGCCGTTGGCGACCATTTCACCAAGCTCTGTCTTCGGATTCCAGATCTCCTCTTCTGTTTCTTGTTCGCTCATTCGTATTCACCTCTGATATTTTCCTTAACTTCTTTGACGTTCGATGGAACGTCTTCGTCCATCATCTCTTGGATGTGTTCTCCTCTCAGTCTTCCTTCTTCTGGTACTGCTTCTTCTCCTACAGGAACTTTGAGTCCTGCGTCGTTCATTCCCTGGACGGCTGCGAAGATTCTCCCGCCGTTTTTCTTCTCTTTAATCCCCAGATCAAGTACTGCTTCGTCTTCATCTGCTTTCATTCCTGTCAGGAATCCTGTAAGGTATGCTGCTGGAAGATTGCCTGTGTTATGCACCCAGCCGTATTCTTCTAGTTCCTTGCTGACTGCATGCGCAGTGTTTTCGTCTCCCTCTCTTTCGAAGTGTGCTAGATGTGTTTTAGTATTCCTGTTGCTTGTTCTGACTACTGCGCGCGGTTTTCCCGACTGGAGAAGCTTCCTTCTCTGCTGGTAGTCAGTCTTCTGTTCTCTCCGTCTTCTGTGCGGTACCTTTGTGTTTTGATCTTCTGCCATAATTATCCCTCAAGTTTGTTCTCTACGTGGTTTTGCAGGTGTTTTGTGTCTCTGAAGAACCCTCCCTTGCTCATGTCGTAGAGTTCTCTGTACTGTTCAGGAGTGATTTCTTCGTTTTCCTTCATCTCCTTCAACCTGGTTCTTATGGATCTAATTTTCTCCATCCATTTCTGCTTATCGCTCTTTCTAGCGGACTTCTTTCCTTTTCTGCTTCCTTGGCCTTTTCTCTGTCCTTTCTTCTTCTGCTTCTTGATCTCTCTGGCTCGGCCCTTACTGGTTCCTTCCTCATCTTTTTTCCGGATTGCCCCTCCTTCGACAAGGTTTCTGATGTCTTTCCTTGTGATTGCTTCCTCTACTTTCTCCTGTTCTTCAGGATCGATCCATACTCTGTCCTCTCCTACGTCCATGACCACTGATGCCATTCTCTTTTGTGACTTTAAGTCTGACATATCTATTCTTCACCTCTGTTCAGGACCTTGATGTCCTGTTCATCTGCTTTTTCGATTATACTTGCTCTTTTTCTTCCGCCGACCTTTGATGAAATCCTTGCTGCTTCTGTCTCCGGATCAAGCTGTTCTAGATCACCTGTGTTGTGAATCAGTACGTCCTCGTATCCGGATGGATGTTTTCCTCTAATTTCTTTGTCGGTTCTGTACCCTGGTTTTGGCTTTGGTGCTGCGTGCTTCTTCTCAAGTCTTACCTTGGAGTGCTTCCCGACCGGATTTCTCCAGGACTTGTTCTTCAGTTTGCCATGTTTGTGTTTCATTTGTCTCTCAAAGTTATCACTCATTCTTGATCACCTTTGCTTGTGATGTAGACACCGTCCTGGAACGTTCTTGGGTCTCTGTTTCCTTTGTGGCACATCTGTTCGACTCTTGCTGCTGTCTGGCTTACTGCGTCTTTATTTGCTCCTTTCAGAGTCAGGTCTTCGCCATCGACTTCTACCGTTACTCCTTCCATGATGTCGACCTTTCTAGGGTTTCTTTCCCCCATAAAGTTCTCGATTACGACCTGATTGTTCTGTTCTTTGATGGTCATCGGGAAGTGAGCGTATACGCCTTTCATCCTGTAGATGTGCTCATCCTGTAAACCTTCAATCATGTTTTCTACATGGCTTCTGAAAGTGTGTACGATGCTTTGAACGTCTTTCTTGGTGCTTGGAGTACTGAATATCGCTTCTTGCCCATCGATCTCTACGTCTACCAGTGCGTGTTCCATCTTCTTGCTAACTTCTTCACCTTTTGATAGAGTGAATACTCCATCTTCGTACTCAGCGTCGAATTCTTCTGGAATCTCGATTGTTGTTTCTTCGCTCATTTGAATCACTTAATAGACGTATCCGAGCAGTTTTCCTCCTAGGTTTTCTTCACGGGCTTCTTCATGTGTCATAACTCCGTGTGAAGTCGTGACAAGTAGATCTCCGAATCCTTGTGCTGGAAGATATCTCTTTGCCCATTTGTCGAACTCGTCGTTCTGCACGGAGAAGTTCGGCTTGACCGGTCGACATTCGTTGATCTCTTCCGTTACCTCGATCTTGAACCTGCCTCCCTGCCCGTCTTCAACCAGTTCGAATACCCCGATGTATCCGTTCTGCTGTAGCTCGACCAGTACGTTCTTCAGCAGGTTGCTTGTCGGCTCTACCGTTGCATACTCTTTGTTGTTGCGGGCCGCATTGTTGATCGCGCTCAGTGCATCGCTCAGTGTATCATGTTTCATTTTCCTTTGTCACCTACTTGAGTTGTTCGAAGCCGATTTCCTCAGCGACTTCTCTGAAGCATTGACGACAGTAATCGAGGCCATACTTGCTGATGACTCCTCTTCCTGTTCTGCCACATCTTCTGCATTCTTTCTTGGCTTTTCCGTAATCTCTTTCTTTCGGAGAGTTGTTCTTCTCGAACTTCTTTCTCTTGCCCTCCTTGTGCTTGATCTGGTCAAGTACCTTTTCGTAACTCATTATCTGCTCACCTCGAATCCAAGCTCGCTTTCTGCGAACTCAATTGCTTCGTCGTTCGAGACCTTGTGATCATCTCCTACATGTGTAGGCTTGTGATCTCTCTTCTTGACCCTGTAGCCCGGTCTTTCGAGTACAACGTTTACTTCGAATCCTTTCATGCCGATGTCGGCATCGTAGTCTACTCCTGGTACGTCGATGTATTCGGAGATCCCGAAAGCGAAGTTTCCATCACTGAATGAACTAGAGTCAAGGTCTTCAACTGCTGGCCGGACCTTCTTGACGAACTCGACTGCTTCTTCTCCTCTGAGAGTTATCATGGCTCCAATGTTAAGGCCGCTCCTGTTTCCGAAGGTCTTAGCGCTTTCGTTTGTCTCTACTCTTACAGGTTCTCTGCCAGTAAGTTTTTCAATAAGCTCGTATGCATTTTCTACTTCGTCTCCAACGTTTTCTTCACTTATGTTAACAGTAACCTTTGCTACTTGGATCTCTCTCATAGAGTTATCTGTCTTTGCCATCAGTTGTTCACCTCTAAGTCTCCAAGTGCTACTAGGTTTTCAAGTTCTGTCTCGAACTCTAATCCATCTTCTTTAACTCTTCCTGTGTCAGAATTCCTTCCTCTCTCGTTGATCTCTTCAAGTTCTGCAGTTTCTCCTGCGTGCTGTCCGGAGAGAACCAGTACGTTTGCTCCTTCCTCTAGCTCGATCTCTTCTTCTCCGTCTTTCAGGAGGAGTGTGTTTCCTGTATCGTATTCTGTTGTGCTTCTGAAGTTTTCTCCATTGTGGAGTCTGTAGACGAAATCGTCGCCTTCGACCTTCTTATCAACTATCTTGGCTACTGTTCTTTCATCGTCAGTTGGAGTGAACTTCAGGTCTTTTCCATCTCTGAGTACTCTGAAGCTTTCCTCAGCCTTCGGTAGCTGGACTAGATCCAGAACTCCGATCCCCTGTTTAACATCTCGGATCTTATCTCCGTTTCTAAGGATATCTCCGTTCTTTACTATTTTTGTTGCTTCTTTGTCTGTCTCCGCATACTCTGTAACATCTCTCAGGAAGACATTCACTGGAATGGCGTTGTCCTTGCTTCTGCTTCCCTTAACCGTTGAGATGTAGGTGTTGTCCTTTCTGGAGATAGGGTAGTGTTTAGGTGCTGAAAGTCTTTTCTGATGTGTCATCTTACTTCTCCTCCTTCTGGTTCTCTAAGTACTCGATCATGGTTTTACGATCTTTTCCGGCTTTCTCTGCTGCTATAAGTTCTTCGTAATCAGGGCTTTCCAGTTCCTGGATTGCTTCTTTTGCGTCGCCGATTGTTCCTGAAACGATATCTTCTGCCAGGTCTTCTTCCATCTCTTCTAAAGGATCTTCTTCATTTCCTGTTACTTCTGAAGGCTCGCTGTCTGGGGAGCCGCCTTGAGAAGACTCGTCTTCGTCTGTGTCGACTTCCTCTGCGGCTTCCTTGATATCTTCCATGTCTTCTTCATCGATGTCCATGTCGTCCATGGATGGCTGTGCGCCGCCTCCCTGCATCTGCTGCATCATCTCGTTCTCTTCATCTTCCTCTAGGACTTCTTCCACTTCTTCCTCGTCAACCTGGATCTCATCTGCGTCTTCTACATCGTACTTCTCGATTCTTTCCATGTTTTCTAGGTTGAGTGCCTGAATCTGAAGGTTGGATGGTTTGAATGCTACTTCTCTTAGTGTTCCATCCTGTTTTTCGACTTCTAGGCCATTGATGTATACTTTCTGTTTGTCACGGTCGATGTTTGATACTATGCCTGAACTCCCTGAGAAATCTCCTCTCATTACTTCAACCCTGTCTCCAAGGTTGAGCTGGATGTTTCTTGTATCGAGTTCCCCTCTTAGTTCATGTGAGAGGTTTGCTGAAATCATGTTGTCTTTAACATGCTGTGGAGCATTTCTCCTGTACTTTCTCTGCTTGCTTGGCTGTTCACTTGCCTTCCATTCCTTGCTCCAGTTCTGTGTCTTATCTACCATTTTTTACACCACCTTTGATGCGATCTTTCCGATCGGCGAGAATCTTTGGACTACTTCCTTTGCGATCGGTCCTTTTGTTACGTTTCCTTTCGGCAGCATGGTTTCCTCTTCAATCAGGACTGCTGCATTGTCCTCAAACTTGACTCTGAGTCCCTGCGGTCTCTGAAATTCTTTGGCTTGGCGTACGACTACTGCGTCGAATACCTGGTGTCGGACTTCCTCATCTCCTCTGAGAATCTTCACCTTGACGATGTCGCCGACTCCTGCGCTTTCTCTCCTGCTTCTTCTTCCCTTTCTGGACTTGACTCCGATGATCTTCAGTTCTTTTGCTCCGGAGTTGTCTGCACATGTTAGTTCTGCGCCGACGTCAAGTGTACGAGAAATATTGGATCCTAGTGGCTTCACTCGAAATCACCTGTGATTTCTGCGAGTCCAGAAAATCTTTGATTTTTGCTCATCTTAATTCTCCTCTACTTCCTGATCTTCGATTTTCTCCATTACTACATGGCTCTTGGTTTTTGAGATAGGTCGTGTCTCTCCAACTTTAACTGTGTCACCCTCTTCAATTTCCATGTCTTCGGGTACGTGTACGGAGATCTTGGTGTTTCGTCTTTCTTTTCTTTCGTATTTTGGAATTTCCTGCGTGTGTTCCCATCTTACGGTAGCGGACTTCTGCATCTTCGTGGAAACAACTGTTCCCGTGAAATTTCCGCCTCTTACCTCGTATTCTTGACTCATTTGTACTGTTTCACCTCGAATGATCCTGCCTTAAGCATAGAAACCCGACTCTCTGGAAAAGCGATTTATCCCTTCAGCCGGACTCCTTTCTGTAGTTTCGCTCGAAAGCGACTTTCAGCTGGAATCCAAACCACGACCAACAGGTCGTAAATAAGAAAAAGAAGACAACTCTTAAAAAGGGTTAAACACTTTCCCACTTCCCATAAAGACTCATCTTGACACGGTCCTCAGGCCTTTTTTTTATGATATCGCCGTTGAGCCTGACCTTGTTCCCATCAAGTTCAAACAGGAAAACAGTACCCTTTTTCTCCACCCATTTATCGCCGATTCGAAGCATGTCACGAGTTTCATCCAAAACCTCTCCAGAAATACCTACTTTGTTCTGATCAGGATGCTCTTCAACCTCTGCAGTGAGGCCAATAAGTTCATGTCGAGGAAGGTTTTCAGGTGTGCGCGGCATGAAGAATTTTAATTCAGCAAGTCTTTTGGCTCTTCCTCTTCTATTCTATTGACAATCTCTTCTTTGGTTCTTTCGTATTCTTCTTCACCTAGTTTTGAGCCCCAGTTGGCGAATCCTGCTGCAAGTTCCAAAGTGACAGCGTACCTGTAGATCTGCCTGAGTTCTTCAAGCCTTTTACCTTTTTCAAATCCCGTTTCCTGTCTGTAAGCAGAGTAAAACACAACCGTCAGTTTCTCCTGATCCAAGTCTTTATCCCATTCTCCTAAGTCACGTTCTATCAGCAGGTACTCTGTCTTCACGAGGTCGTATAATCTGTGACCTGACCATGGATGGCTCCAATCCAGGAAACCAGTTATTTTCCCATTTTCAACCAGCAAATTGTCAAACCTGTTATCAGAATGCAAAAGAACGGATTCAGGCGTTTCAGGAATTTTTTCCTTAACTTTCTCCGAATTGAATTCTATCTCCGGTGGATCTTCCCACTCATCCTCTGTAATTTCCTTCCACGCCGACATCGATCCTTCAAGAGCCCAGTTCCATTGTTCAGCAGAATCAGGAGGACCAAATACACCACCTTCATATCCAATTATCCCGTATTGATCTGTGATCTGTACTTCGTGAATCTTGGCAAGTATCTTGCCGTATTGACAGATCATCTCCTCAAGCTCTTCCTGCCCTAGTTCTTCTCTTATGTGCTGAGGGTTCTGCCCGTCCAACTTCTCCATGATATAGAACATGTCCCGATAAGATTCTCCAGTCAAGTCTTTGTAGATGATTTCCGGTGACGGAATATTTGTTTCCTCACTGATTCTTTTGTAAATTCTGGGCTCCGCTCTAAACCACGGAATCTTGTTCTTAGGATTGGTATGAACCTTCAGAATATACTCCTCTCCTTCTGCTGAAAGAAGGTAGATGGTGTTGAGGCCTTTCTCCAGTTCCTGCCAGTTAAATTCCTGACCTAGTTCTGACTCTATTTCTTCTCTTAGTTCAGGATCAATCTCTCCACTCATGTTCTAGCACGCCATAAATTTGATGTTTCCAAATTCTCCTTCGAAAAATGTTTGTTCTCTGAGTTCTCCTTCTTCTTGGAATCCCAGTTTTTCCCATATCCTTTGAGATCCTTTATTTCCCTCATACGCGTTGGCAGCTATCCTGTGGTAAGCCAGTTCCCTGAAGCCATAGGAGGTGATCAATTCTGCGGACTCTGTTCCATAACCATTTCCATGATGCTCTGGATCAATCCATATCCCGATCTCAGCAGTATCCACCTCATCTGTGATTTCTTCAAGAGACACGATGCCAACCATTTCCTCTTCAACACAGATGCCGAGATGGACATCCTCGTCATTACTGATGACCTCTTCAAAGAAGGCCTGCTGTTGAGAAAGATTTTGCGGTGTTCGAACAGTCAGATACTTCCTGACCTCACTATTATTGATGCCCTCACGGAGAAACTCTAAATCACCTTCTTCTACGGTCCTGAGATTGACTTTGTCGCCTTTTAGAAAAACTGATCCTGGCATATGAGGACTTTAGTTGAGAAGTGTAAAAAGTTTCCCTTCCTACTTAACAGCTCTAACAACAATAAAATTGCCTTACTCCGCCACAGTCTCTACCCAATTAAACCTCTCAGATAACTGATCTTCATAACCCATGTTCTGGTTATAGACAAGCCAGAACTCTCCGCCCTCAAACAGAGACTCATATACCTGGCTAAACATCTTGTCAGTTACGCCGCTGCCCTGATGTGTCGGCGGATTCAAAACAACAATATCGAATTTCTTATCTTCAAAGCCATCCAGACAGTCAGCGGCCTCTACCTCAGAACCTTCTATACCGTTCGCTTACAGGTTCTTTCCGGCGTACTCAACGGCTCTGGCATCATCGTCTGTTAGGTAAAGTTGAAAGTCGTACATCTTTCCTAGAAACACTGAGATAGCACAATAGCGACACGCCAGGTCCAGGACTTCATCAGCTTCAGAAATATCCGATTCGGTGTTTTCCAGAATTATTTGGGTTCCTTCATCAAGTTTTCCCGCTGAGAAAAGGCCTTCAGAAGTCCTAAATCGGCCTCTATCCCATCAACTTCAGCCTCAAAGGGATTTTCCAAATCCAAGCCTGAAGGAGTTTCTCCACTATCTTTCCGGAAAGAGTAAATCTGGGTGGCGCCGTCTCTGACCAGTCTTTTAACCTCTCCGTAACTTTCCAAGTTTTTGCGGTATCTCTTCAGGCCAGACTTCTTTCTGCCAGCGATGTATAGCTCTCCACCTTCGGAAGATTTCTCCACTGCGTCCGCCAGGCGATCCTTTACCAAATCGACCGGCTCATAGTCTGCCGGAGCATAGACGATCTTGTCGAAACTTCCATCAAGTTCGGATATTCTTGGCAGGTTCTCTACAGAATAGTTCTCAAGATCGTTCTTCTCAGCGTTCTTCCGCGAGAATTCGCAGGCCCTTACAGAAGTGTCAAACATCACTACTTTATCTGCCTTATCACCGAGAATAACGCCCAGAAAGCCGTAGTTTGACTGGATTACTAACACTCTGTCATCATCGTCAATCTTTAATTCATCGGCCAACAAGAGTTCCTTGTCGCGGAAACTGTTCTTCGAGCTCAATCCATCAGCCAACTGGAAAATGTATACTTTTTCGTTTTGCTGCAACTTGAGTTTGAGTTGGTACTGAGAATCCAAGGAGAAAAGGGGAAAATGTAGAAGGTTTATTTGACTTCGATGTTTTCTCGTGAGAAGCCTTCGTCTTCTAGGATGTCGACAATTCTTCTTCTGTGGTCACCTTGAAGCTGGATTTCTCCGTCCTTGTTGGTTCCTCCACAGGCCAGTTTGGATTTAAGCGTTGATTCTAGCTCTCCTATATCTGAGTCATCTCCAAGGCCTGTTACAACAGTCATCTCCTTATTGTAGCTTCTTGAATCTATTTTAACCGTGATCTGTTGATCTTCGCGTGCAATACTGTCGCAGACGCAGAGATCCTGCGGCATCCCACATTTCGCGCATGTTTCACTCATTGAAACACGCACCTGAGGGTTTTAATTGAGCGTAGAAAATTCCGCGAATTTTCGTTGTCGTTCATTGAGTATCTAGTTGCGTTCGTTGAGAACTGTCTTGATTCTTGCTATGGTTTTCTTCATTTCCTTGATCTCGCCAGGGTTGTCGGCGAATCCACCGACTTCAATCTGACCGCGCTCCTGTACGAGTTCCTTGTTTAGATCGCCGAGTCGTTCCTTCAGTTCGGCTGTGTCCTTCTTCCTGATCTCTTCTGCTTTCACGGTTGTGTACACCTCTCTGTTCTTTTAATCCTTCTGGCGTTCAAGCCATTCTTTGAAGGTTTTGCGGTCTTTGCTTGTTTCCTCTGCCTGAAGCAGTGCGTCGAAGTCCGGTTCGCTCATGTCGTTGATGGCTTCCTTGGCGTCGCTGATCGTACCTGAGACGGTTTCCTCGAGGTTTTGTTCTACTTCTTCCATCTCTTCAATCACCTCTTCTGCCTTCTCCTCTGTCTCTTCGTCTTCTGTTTCTTCTGCTAGTTCTTCGGCCTCTTCCTCAACTTCCTCGGCTTCTTCCTTTGTGGCTTCAGCGTCTTCTTCCTGTTCTTCTCCAGATTCCTCATCAATCTCTTCTGTTTCCTCTTCTACTTCTTCAGCCTTTTCTTCAAGTTTCTCTACTGCATCGGCTGAGTCAAATGCCTCTCTAATTTCTTCCTTGGAGATATCGTCTGTCCTGACCTCACCTTCTCTTTCTTCAATCGCTCTGTCAAGTTCTGCCGAAGTCATGTTCTCAGCTTCTCTGACGACTTCTTCGATCCTTGTGGATTTCTCCTGTGCGTTTTCGTCTTCATCTACCTGGTGGAGAATTTCGCTGCTGACGTCTACGTCTCTGTGCAGGAAGTCCGGCAGGTCTTTCATAATCCTTACCTTGACGCCGATTGCGCCAGGCTTTGTCCGTGCCAGTTCGTATCCTTTCTGGACATTTGCCTTCGAGGTGTTTCCACATCTTTTGACGTATCCATAGGAGAACTTCTCCGTTCTTCCACGGTTTCCGGAGAGCTTTCCTGTGATCTCAAGTTCTGCTCCGATTACTCCTGCCTCCTTCATCCTTCTGAGGTAGGTGTATCCTACTCTCTTGGCGTGTCCTCCTTTTTCAAGCCAGTCTGCGATGCTTTTTGCGACAACTTTTGCGTCTGCATCAGGGTTCTCGATTTCGTTGACTTCGATCTGAGGATTCTCGAAATCGAACTCTTCCTCCATGTCCTCCGTGAGTTCACGGATCCTGCTTCCGCCTCTTCCGATAACCAGTCCTGGCTTCTGTGCATGTACAACTATCTTTGTGCTCGTCGGTGTTCTCTCGATTTCTGCATGACTGTATCCTGCTCCCTCTAACTCATCTGCGAGGAATTCGTCAAGCCTTGCTTTTCTTGCTCCTTTCTGTATAAATTGTTTTTCTTGCATTATTGGTTCTCACCTTGTGTGTAAATCACTGAGAAAATCTCTGATTTTCGTTTCATCACTTCTCACCTACGATTACGTTGACGTGTGCTGCTTTGGTTTTTTCTCCTCTGAATCTTCCAGGTGTTGCGTATTCGTTTCCTTTGTTGGTTACCACGTTTTGTACGTGTAGTGCTCCTGGGTTGAGGCCTTGGTGTTCTGCGTTGTGTCTTGCTTCCTGTACAAGTTCGAGCATGTGTTTTGCTGCTTTGACAGGGTATTTTCCTGAGTCTCCATCTCCGGATTTGTGTCCTGCGTCGCTGTCGAACTTTGTGTATGGTACCGGAACTTCTTTTTCGATTACTTTTTCCAGTTTTCTTTCTGCTTTTCCGACTGTGTCTCCTTTGATGAATCTTCCGATTTCTGTGGAGTCTTTCCAGGAGATAGGCATGTTCTTACCCAACGCTCTTGCCTGGTGCGCTTCGGTATCTATCTTGTTCATTTCTTATCACTTGAGTGGTACGTGTTTGGAAGATCTTGTTGCACCGAGTCCTGGTGCGCTGTGTGATACTTCTTTCCTGGTTTTCGCGAATTCTCCGAGGTAGTGGCCGATCATTTCTTCTTCGATGTCTACTTCTTCGAATCCTTGTCCGTTGTAGATCTCGATTGTTTTTCCTACCATTTCCGGCAGTACAATCATTCCTCTGAGATGTGTCTGGACACGGTCTTTGTCTTCTAGTTTTTCTAATAGTTTTTCCTCGTTTTCTCGAAGCCCTCTTTTCAGTTTTCTTCTTGCTCTGGAGTTCATTAGTGGAGCCAGTTCGTCTTGGCTCATTTCTTGGAGTTCTTCAAGCGATTTTCCTCTGTAAGTAAATTCATCTGTCATGCTGGTTCACCTAGTCGTTGTTCTTTTTGCCGGAGCGTTTGGCTCCGATGTTTCCAACTTTGCTTCCTGGTGAAGCGTGCTTGGAAACTGTCTTTGGCTGTCCTGGTTTTGCTGATCCACCGAATGGGTGGTCGACTGCGTTCATGGCTACTGCGGAAACTGTTGGGTACTGTTTTCCACGAGCCTTTGCAGCCTTTGATGCGTTTCCGGCCTTGACAAATGGCTTGTCTTTTCTTCCGCCGGCTGCAACCTTTCCGATAGTTGCTCTGCATTCAGTATCTAGTTCTTTGAACTCGCCACTTGGAAGTTCGATTATTACGCCTCCTTGCTGTTGTGTTACAATGAATGCGTATGTTCCTGATGCCTTAACCATCTTTCCTCCATCGTTTGGCTGTAGTTCGATGTTGTTGATCGGTACTCCTTCCGGGATCTCTCCTAGAGGCAGTACGTTTCCTGGTTCTACAGGTGCTGAGACTCCTACTTCTATTTCGTCTCCTGTCTGAAGTCCTTCAGGTGCAAGAACGTTTCTTACTTCACCGTCTTCGAACTCTACTTTGGCGACCGGTGCTGTTCTTGCAGGGTCGTGGACTACATCTACTACTGTTCCCTTGGTTTCTGCGTTTTTGTGGTCCGTTTCTCCCTTGCCTTTCTCATTGGCCTGGAAGTTCGGACTTCCTTTTCCTCTTCTCTGCTGTCTTAGTGGGCTTCCCATTTTGATCTACCTCACATCATGCCCATTTCAGTCGCGATATCCATCGCGCTGTCGCTTGGGCTTAGTCTTACGTATGCTTTTTTCTTGGCTGAAGACGTGATCTGTGTATTTACTTTTTCCACGTTAACGTCGAACAATGTTTCTATTGCGTTTTGGACTTGGTTTTTGTCTGCTTCTAGGTCGACCATGAGGACGAGTTTGTTTTCTTCGTCGATCATGTCCATTGCTTGTTCTGTCATGTGTGGATTTTCTATTACTTCCCATGCTCTGTCAACTTCCATTTTTATCGCCTCTTATTGGTACATTCCGTCTTCTTCTAGTTTTTCTACTGCTTTTTGGCTCCAGACAACCAGTCTTCCTGGTGTTGCTCCTGGAGCAAGTTTTTCTGCGTTAAGTTGGTCTACTTTGGAGTGGTCTACTCCTGCTAGGTTGTTTGCTGCGTCGGAGATTCCGTTGTCTTCTGCTGTTACTACTAGTGGGCCGACTTTTCTGACGTATTTTCTTCCTCTGTTGGCTCCTTTGCCTCCTCTGACCTTTTTCTCTGAGACTCTTTCCAGTTCGTCTTCAAGTCCGAGTTCTTGGAGTGTTTCTTCTAATTCCTGTGTCTTCTGGATTTCGGAGATGTCCTCTTCGATGATTGGGACTTCTCCCTCGTATTCGTGTTTTTCTGATACGAGTTCTTGGTCTGCTGTTGCTGCGATTGCTGACCGGATTGCTTTTCTTCTTTCTTTGTCGTTGATTTCTTCGTCGAATTTTTTCTCTGCTTTCGGTGGGTGTGCTCTTCGGCCGCCTACGGTGTTTGGTGCTTCTGCTCCGTCTCCGTAGATCTGGCTTCCTCTTCTGACACGGATTTTTCTTGGTGTTCGGGACATTCCTTTTCCTTTCTGTCCTCTATAAGCATTCTGTTTTTTCTTCCAGTAGACTACGTGTCTGAGTCCTGCTTCTGGGTCTGCTCCGTAGTCCTGTCTCTTTTTACTTTTGATTGAGAGGTTGGCTCTCTTGATGATGTCCGGCCTTACTCTCTCATTGAACTGGTTTGGTAAATCTGTCATTATTCTTCACCTTATTTTTCGATGTGTGTGATTTCTGGTGTTCCTGGGTTTTCATCTGTTCTCAGTGCTGTCCTCAAGCGGACTAGTCTTTCTGCTGGACCTGGAACTGATCCCTTAACTAAAATATAATTGGATTCGACTTGTCCGTAGTTCTTGAATCCTCCGTCTCTTTGGATGTCTTCTGCTTCTTCTCCGTGTGAAAGGATTCTCTTGTTTTCTTCTGTCCTGTTGTTGTATCCTTGCTGTCCTGGAAGTGGGATTCTCCATGAAAGTTGGTCTGGGTGCCATGGTCCGACGTTTCCGGCTTTCCTCACTTTTTTCTGTGTCTTGTGGCTGAGTGTCTTGATTCCGTATCTTTGGACTGGTCCTTCCATGCCTTTTCCTTTAGTGACGCCTATGACGTCTGAGTATTCTCCTTCTTCGAATACGTCTGAGAACTCGATTTCTTTTCCGATCATCTCTTCTGCGTATTCTAGTTTGTCTTCGACTGACCCTCCTAGGCCTAGCTCAAAGTTGGCAGGCTTCTTCTTTGAAAGTCCTGCACGGGAAGGCTGTGTATGTACTAGTAGTTTGACATCTGTGATTTCTGCTGAGTTTTCTTTTGCTTTCTCCAAGTTGTCCATGTTTCCTTCTTTTGGAATGTCTGTTGCTCTCTGAAGTTCTTTGGATGGGCTTTCTGTCCATGCCTCCGTGAAGACTTGTTTACCGCTGTTGATGTCTTCGACGTAGAAACGTGCTCCGTATACTCTTAGTGGTGGAGCTTCGAGTATTGTTACAGGTGTTGCAACTTCTTGTCCTTCTGTTGCTCCTTCTGTATCATCTATTCTGAGGACTCTGGTCATTCCGACCTTGTATCCTGCGTATCCTAAAGGTTTTTGTTCGTCTGTATCTTCCCACGTACTTACGTCTGGGTAGATTCTTTCTGCCCTTGTCTTAGGCTTGTATGCTAGTGATCCGCTTCTTGATCGATTCTTGTCTGCCATTGTATTAGTCAACTCCTATAGGCCTCAAACAGAGGCATAGTTAGTTTGTGTAAATTCAACCACGTAACTGTATCTGGCCACTGAATTATTACCACCAGAGGCCTCCTCCACAAGAGTAGGCTTGTCCCGACCGAGAAAACTCATGTCGGATAATATTGTAAACGAAAGAAAACTTTATAAATAGGTTGAAGCAGTCAGATTACTTCAGTCTCTAATTCTTCGATATCTTCAAAGTCTGAGTCTCCTGTGTATAATTTGTTGCAATCGGTCATGGCGGCCGTTGCCAGATGTATTGTGTCAGCATAGGATATCTGGTTTTGACTTCTTTCGTAGTATTTGTGTCTAAGATCTGCTGCGTACACAGCTACTTCTTCTGTAATAGGCATTATCCTGAGTTTCTCAAAGCTTGTTATTAGGGCCGTTAATTTGTCAGCTTTTTCTACTTCAAATTTCCGTCTTATCTGGTATCTTACTTCCGTAAGAACCAGAGTTGATATTACGCCGCCTTCTTGCTGCATTTTTTTAATCAATTCTTGGGCTTGCTCTGCTTTTTCATCTTTTTGGAAAAATTCAATCCAGACCCAAGAATCAAGAAAGATCATTACCTATCCCATGCTTTCTTTGACTCTTCAATCATTGAGTCAACTTCTTCAGTTGAGAAACTAATTTCTGACCTTAGTTTCTTCATCTCATCCAAAGGATTGTCAGACTTGGGAAGCATTACCGCTTCTCCATCTTTCAAGATAAATGAGACTTCTGAACCCTGGCCTATTCCTAGTCTTTCTCTTACTTTCTTCGGTATCGTTATCTGGCCCTTGCTTGTCACGCTTGCATCTTCAGTAACCAATTTTCTTCACCTTACATTATAATATTATTCAATGAAATTTTAAAAAAGTTCTTACTTATGGCGAGTTAGCTTGTGGATATCAAAAGAAATAACAGACTATCCCTTAACATTCACTATCGGCTTCATTTTCACGACTTTCTCCCCTATTCCTAGTTCGTCGCTGACTTTGATGACTTCGTCGATGTCTTTGTAGCTGCCAGGTGCTTCTTCTTCAATTGTTTCTCCCGAGGCTGCTTTGACGAATATTTGGTCTCTTTTGAGTTCTCTTTGGATGTCTGACGCTCGGTAGTCTTTCTTTGACTGTGTCCTAGATTTGAGTCTGCCTGCTCCGTGTGCTGTCGAGCCAAAGGATAGTTCCAGACTTTTCTGCCCTCCTGATAGTATGTAGCTGCTGGTTCCCATGCTTCCTGGTATTAGTACTGGTTGACCTGCTTCACTGTATGCTTCCGGTACTTCAGGCCTTCCTGACGGCATTGCTCGTGTTGCTCCCTTTCTGTGAACCAAAAGCTCTTTTTGTTCGCCATCAACTTCGTGCTTTTCTTCCTTGGCGATGTTGTGGCAGACATCATAGACCAACTCAGTTTCCGTTTCCCCGAACAGTGTGTCCAGGCTTTCTCTTACTGCCTGTGTTATTCCTTGTCGGTTTGCCCATGCAAAATTGGCTGCTGCAAACATGGCATGCTTGTAATCCTGTGCTAGGTCATCGCCTAGTGGCGCGTAAATAAGTTCTTTTTCGGGCAGGTTTTTCACTATTTCAGGATAGTTTTTCTCGAACTTTCTAAGGTATTCCGTACATGTCTGATGTCCTAGTCCTCTACTCCCTGAATGAATCATGACCAGGATCTGTTCTTCTTCCAGGCCGTAAGCCTCTGCCTTCTCATCGTTGAAGACGTTTTCAACTCTCTGCACCTCTAAGAAATGGTTTCCGGATCCGAGGCTTCCGACTTGTTTGATCCCTCTTTTCTTGGCGTCGTTCGGCACTTTGGAAGGATCGCATTTGAGTCGGCCGTTTTCTTCGCAGTGTTCAAGGTCTTCTTTTTTGGCGTGGCCGTTTTCCAGCATCCACTCCATGCCTTTATCTAGGATCTCTTCCAGGTCGCCTTCGTCTACGTCGATATACCCTCCTTTTCCGAGTCCGCACGGTACTTTGTTGTATAGTATGTTAGCGAGTTGTTGTTCTTTGCCTCTTATTTCTTCGTAGGCCAGATCTGTTTTTAGGACGCGCACGCCGCAGTTGGAGACTACGAATTGGTTGGCTATGAAGTTGTGGGCCTTGTGTTTGACACCGATGTCGTAGACTGTTTCTTTGCCTTTCTTTTCTATTGATTTGATACTGGTTTTGATTGAGAGGTTGTCTTTAACTTCAATTTCTTGGGCGAATTCTTCGTAGTCTGGGAATGTTTTCGGAGGCCTTGAGACTGTTTTTCTGCCGTTGTAGATGCTTCTTTCTATAAACCTATCGTCGATGTCGAACTCTTGTTTAATTTTTTTAGGTTGCTCTCCAGAATCATACATTTCTAAGCTCTCCTGAGCTATTTTTTCTCTTCTCTGGATCGCTTTCTGTTTCTTTTTCAGGTATTGGATGGCTTTTACGGATTTCTTTCTCTTTTCATGGTTGTATCTGTACCCTATTTTCTGGAAGAAGTTGATTAGGTTTTCTGAGTTGTTTTTGATTCCAATCCGGAATCTTTTGACTTTCCCATGCTGGTTTTCCTCAGTTTCAAACTCTTCCACAGAGGTTGTCTTTATACCGAGGCTTCCCAGATGTTCCTTGATTTCCTGTATAAACTGTCTGCCAGACTCCTCCTTATCAAGAGCTTTGTTCTGGGAGATTTTTGGACAGTAGAAATTCTTCGGTCTTTGTGTTGCTGGCGCGCTCATTTCTGCCCCGAAGAATGTTGAGAGATAAAGTGCCTTCTGCCAGTCTCCCAGTTTAGAAAGGTAACTCGGTGTAGTGAAGCTTTGCTGTGTTTTGTCTCCCTTCGGCGCCCCTAATTTAACAAGCAGTTTTTGGAATGCTTTGGAAGTCGATTTTACTGAGTGCTCTGTTCTTTCGAACTCCGTGTCTTTGACCGAGTGATTTCTTTCTCTAGAGTAGATGTTCGAGGGTTTAAAGCCCAATTTTTCGATGTCGGCTTGTATAGATTTCAAGTCTTCTTTTTCCGCGTAGAAAGTTGTTTCGCCGTGGTTATTGAACGATCCATCGCCTGTGTGGAAGCCTACAAGTTTTAAGAGAGTGTTTAGTTCTTTTTCTGTTGATTTCAGAGGTAGCAGTCCTCTTTCTTCTAAGGCATCTATCAGCTGATGGTCTTCATCTTTGAAGTCCTTCTTATCTAAAATCGTAAATTCTTCTGGTTTGGAATCCTCTACTCCTTTGAATGGTCGGATATGTATTCGAGAACCTTTTGAAAGGTTTTCAAGCTCTTTCATTCCCTGATCTGTCATAAATGGGTGATCAGGAGTAGCTTCTATTTCCTCGCCTGTTTCAGTTTCAACCTTGAAAACCTGCTTATCCTCATTCTCGGTAAATAAAATTATATCTGATTCAACAGTTTTTTCAGCCGCTACAACAGCCTTTTCTCCTTCAAATTCATCTTTGAGTTCAGAAATATTTTTACGCCGGCCATTTTCAAGCAGGACCTCTGAATCTGCCGTTAAGCAATTAATATCGTAGCCTATTCCTCCCGGGCTTATTACGCCGTTTTCCTGGTTTACTGCTGCTACTCCTCCTATGGGGAATCCGTATCCTTGGTGGCCGTCTGGCATTACGATTGAGTATTTTTCTAGTCCTGGCAGTTTGGCCATGTTTTTGACTTGTCTGAGTGTCTCGTCTTCTTTAATTTCTTCCAGTAGCTTTTCGTTTGCGTAGATTCTTGCTGGTTTATTCATTTCCCCGATTTTCGGTATTTCATAGATGTTTTCGGAGACTTTGTTGAGTTTCATAAGTATGTTAGAATGGGCAAAGAATTTAGATGTCGAGTACTGCTTCCAGCACCCACCCTTCTCCTTCCTCGTATTCTACTCTCATTTCGTTGTAGGTCGGTGCTTTGATGTCTGTGTAGTTCATAGCAGCCGTAATTGGATCTGTTTTTACTTCAGCTTCTAGAGTGTATCCGCTTTCTCTTTCTTGGATTTTTACTTTTTCTGCATAGGATACTGCTACTCCTTCTGTGTCCTGCAGGAAAATCAGTCTTTCAAGGTAGTCAAAGAGGAGTGCTTCATGGCTCTCCGATTCTACCTGGATTGTGTGCGTGGTGCTGCCTTGATCTCCTTTAACTATTTCAGAAAATGCTGCTGTCGCTTGTTTAAAGGCCTCTTCCAAGGTTTCTCCTTTTGCCCTAAATTTTTCATCTGCGGAATGACTCAGTATTTCATATCTCATACAGTTTTAATCCTATATTTTATTTGGGAACTGTTCTTTCAAGACTTTTTCTACCAAGTTTTCCTGCTTTTGAATCGTTATATCAGTGTTGTCAAGAACCATGTCGAATATTGAATTTTCTTTCATGTCGATACCGTAATAATCTTTATATCTTTCTCTATTGTCTTTATCTCTTTGCTTTAACCTTTGTTTAACTTCTTTTAGACTTTTTGTGCTGCTTTCAGCCTTTCTTTCATTTAGTTCTTTGATTACTCTTTTTGCCCTTTCTTCTAAGTCTGCTGTAACGTATATGGATAGTTCAGAATAGTCTCCTAATACCCAGGCTGATATCCTTGACTCAATAACACAGTCTTCGCTTAACCCTTTTTCTAATGTTCTTCTATCTACTTTAAGGTCCGTCTGCTTGTCGGCTTTCGAGGAAAGCTCCTCTACTGTCATTCCTTTATCCTTTGCAATTTTTCTGAAGAATTCTCCTGCCGAATAATACGGTATATTTAGTTTATTTGCTGCGAAATTTGCTAAAGTTCCTTTGCCAGCACCTGAAGGCCCACATACACACACGACAAGCCCAGATTTCTTCTCATGCTCACCTTGAAAATCGGTTATGTAACTACCCATGTCCCAATTTTAGACCAGTAGTTCAATAAACTTTAGAAAAAACCAATTCGCCAATGATTTCATTCGATGTCAATTGGAGCCCTTATCAACCCTGTGACTTCTTGGTCATTAAGATCTCCTCTGTCAAACTTCATTTTTACATCAAGGACATTGCAAGCCTCAATAGTGTTGAAACCTGAGACACTAATCTTATCAGAATCTCCTGAACTAACATTTATATCCAGGTTCTTGTATTCATGATTTTCTCTTACCGACACATTTATGCTTTTAAACTGTAAGTCCGAGTATCCCGTGTTTTCGACAGATATTACAAGACTAGAATCTTCCATACCGAAATCATCTACTTCTATTGTATCTGTGTAGAAATCTGAAAAGCTTCGGGTGCAGCTAGATTGTATACTAGCATAAGCTATTGTACTTACAGCTGTAACCGCCAAAATAGTCCAGCCATATGTTGTAAGATATTCGACAGACGACTGTGCTTTTGAAACCATATTTAATATTACCATTGACCAAGTTAAACTTTAATGGAAGGATGTATTACCGTCTTGAGTTACCTTGGAACGTGTGCTAAAGCCTAAATTCCTTTGATTATGTTTAAATTGATGGAAATAAAAAATCTCCTAAATGCTATGGCAGGTTCTGTAGGCGATCCGGATATCGAGACTGGAGCTGATACACTACTTAGCTTCCTTGAAGAAAAGACGAAGTGGCCAGCATCCAATATAGCAAAAGACTTAGGTGTACCTGAGGAGACAGTGAAGGAATGGGCTAGAGCACTTGAAAAATCCGGTCTAGTTGAAATAAAATATTCAGCAATTAAAGGAATGGTCTTAGAATATTCATCCGATAAAAGCTATGAAGAACTGAACGAAGGGCGATCCCAAATGTCCCTTCAAGCCGATGAAATAGAAATAGAAGCTGAAGAGATAGAGGAGGTGGAAGAGGTGCAGGAGGAATCTGAGGGACAAATAAGCAAAACCGTCCATAAAGGCGAAGAAGACAAAGAGGAAGAAGCAGAAGAACAGGAAAACGCGGAGGACCAAAAGGAAGAATCTGAAAACGAAGAAGACAAAGAGGAAGAAGCAGAAGAACAGGAAAACGCGGAGGACCAAAAG
>CAZSAB010000010.1:0-36160 GCA_964604885.1 uncultured archaeon | reverse complement strand
GTGCTGTGTTGACGTGGAATACTGGTGTATATCCTTCGGAGATGACGTTTGGGTGGTTTAGAACGATGACCTGTGCCTTGAAGCTTTCGACAACTGTTGGTGGGTTGTCTGCTGGTCCTGCGACATCTCCCTTCTTGATGTCGTCTTCTCCCACTCCTCTTGTGTTCCATCCGATGTTGTCACCGGGGGAAGCATTTTCTACTTCTTCGTGGTGCATCTCGATGGTCTTGACTTCTCCGCCTACGTTGCGGTTGAGTCTGTCACTTGCTGGCTGGAAGACTACGTCGTCTCCCTGTGCAAGTTCTCCTGTCTCTACTCTTCCGACGGATACTGCTCCTATTCCGGAGATCGTGTATACGTCCTGGACAGGGATTCTTGTGGATAGTTCGATTGCCTTTTCAGGTTCTTCGAATTCGTCAAGTGCGTCGACCAGTGTAGGACCTGAGTACCATCCCATTTCGTTGTTTTCTACGACGCCTTCTCCGTCGAATGCGGAGATAGGCACGAAGTTGATGTCAGATGTGTCGTATCCAACCTGCTGGATCATCTCGGAAACTTCGTCCTTTATGCTGTTGTATCCATCTTCTTCGTAGTCTTCAAGGTCCATCTTGTTGACTGCGACTGCTAGCTGGTCGATTCCTAGTGTTTTGGCTAGGTATGCGTGTTCCTTGGTCTGTGGCTGGATGCCGTCGTCTGCAGCTACTACAAGTACTGCTGCGTCTGCCTGGGAAGCTCCTGTTATCATGTTTTTGATGAAGTCACGGTGCCCTGGAGCATCGATGATTGTGAAGTGGTAGTTATCTGAATCGAATTCTTGGTGAGCTAGGTCGATTGTAACTCCTCTTTCACGCTCCTCTTCGAGGCTGTCCATTGCGAATGCGAAGTTGAAAGACTCTTTCCCTGCTTCTTCAGCAGCTTCTTCTAGCTTGCGCATCTCTTCTTCTGGAAGGTTTTCAGTATCCCACAGGATCCGTCCGATTGTAGTAGACTTACCGTGGTCAACGTGTCCTATAAATACGAGATTAATGTGTGGTTTGTCTGCCATTATTAGGTTTCACCTATAGCGTATAATCCGGAATTACCCTCTAAAACTTTAAAAAGGGCTGGTAGCCAGAAGAAAATTTATGTTTTAAAGCCTGTATTCTTCGTTCTCCACTTCATTAACTGTTTCTGATGCCTGAGGGTCGTATCTTTTCATCAGATCAGAAGCCAACTTTGTGGACTCCTCTAAACCTAAATTTAATTCCTCCAGAAAAGCCAGAGTAAGAAACTGCTGATAATCTGAGCCCGGTGTGAAATTATCTAAATCAGTTTCAATCTCTTCGTTCGTATCTTCTTCATCCTCTAGATTTCCAAGGATTTCATTATCTTTTGCCCCGAATCACGCTTCATCAGCAAGTTTAACTGCTTCTCTTAGAGTCTTGCTGTCCTACTCATCTGCGTGATTGTACCAAAATTCCTCTACTGTTATCTGAGGTATGACTTGCCCATCTTCATGAGGTTCGTGATAAGGATCAAATATATCGTCTTCCACAGTGAAACTGTCTACGCAAAGTTTAAATTTTAGAATTAGATAGTGCCTAGGATAAAAAAGAGATGAGTAGAAGAATTTAATCTTCCAAGCTTGGCATTTCCTGTTTCATCCCTTTTCTCTCCCGGATACCCATGATCTTTTCTTCCTGTAGGTTCATTGGCATTGCTTCGAAGATCATGTCCTTGGCTGAGAAGAAGCCTTTTCCGTTGGTTGCTCCTTTCAATGCGGCCTCGAATCCGAACATCTCCTCGACAGGGATCTTACATCTGAGGATTGTTGAGTCTCCTTCTTCTTCCATGTTGAGGACGTCTCCTCTCCTGTTGTTTACCTCTGTCATTGCATCTCCCATGACGTTTGTTGGAACGTCGATCCTGATTATTCTGACAGGTTCAATCATTCGTGGTGTTGACTGGAGGAATCCTCTTGTCATTGCGTCTCTTGTACATGGAACCATCTGAGAAGGTCCTCTGTGGATTGCGTCTTCGTGCAGGCTTGCATCGTGAAGCTTGACTTTAAGCCCGATCACCGGTTCCCCTGCCATCGGTCCTTCATCACAGAACTCGTGGAAAGCATCAACTAAGTATTCCTGAATCTCTCTCAGGTTTTTGATTCCTCTGGAGGCGTTCACGAACATGTTCTCCTCGTAGACATCCATTACGTTGTCTGCCTCATCTTTATCCATTCCTGCTTCAATCAGTGCTTCCTTGACTTCGTGGTCTTCGTCTGCCTCCATCTTGACCTGTTCATAGTCCTCTTTCAGGAATTTTCTGACTGATTCCTTGACAGGTTCTACGCTTATTTCTAATTGGTTGTGTCTGTTTGGTGATTTACCCTGAACTGGTTCACTACTGTCCTCGATACCTTCCCTGAATACCACAATCGGTTCGGAGACATTGATGTCGATACCCTTCTCTTCTAGGTGTCTTTCGATCTTAGCCTCGATGTGTAGTTCTCCGAGTCCCGAGACCAGTGTCTCACCTGTATCTTCATCGATGTCAACCTTGATGGTGTTGTCTTCCTTTGCTCTCTTCCTTAGCGTTTCGATCAGTTTTGGAAGATCGCTTGTTCTCTTTGGTTCAATTGACTTTGTTACAACAGGTTCGAATACGTGTTCGATCTGTTCGAATGGCTGGATTTCCTCCTCGCCGTCTAGTATGAATGTTTCTCCTGTTGAGAAGTCTGGTCCTGTGATCGCCGCGATGTTTCCACATGGTACTCGGTCTACGGTTAGTTTTCTTGGTCCGGAGTATATTCCTACCTGTTGTGCTCTCTCTGTCTTCTGGCTTCCGATACCGTATAGTTCGTCTCCTTCGTTTACTGTTCCGGAGAAGAGTCGTGCTGTGGCGATTGTTCCTGCGTGTTCGTCGTCTTCAACGTTTGTAACGACTCCGACCAGTCTTCCGTCTTGCTTGTGCTCTATCATGTCCTTTCCAACTTCAGAGTTAACGTCTCCAGGCCATACCTTTGGAATTCTCCATTCTGCGGATTCCTGAGGATTGACAAGGTGTTTAACTACCATGTCCAAAGTTATTTCTTCGATTGGTATGTCTTCTCTCAGTCCTTCGTGATCGCCGTCGTTTACTCTGTCTATTAGGTCTCCAAAGTTGATTCCGGTTTCCTGCATGTAAGGCATGCTGATTGCCCAGTTCTTGAGTGCAGAACCAAATGCTACTGTTCCATCTTCAACGCTCATCTTCCATTCTTCTGCTGTCTCTTCGTTTGCGTATTTCCTCAGTGCTGCGTTTACTCCTCTGATTATTTCCTTGAATCTGTCCTGCATTTCTTCAGGTGTCAACTGCATCTCTTCTATAAGTCTGTCGATTTTGTTGATGAATAGGACTGGTTTAACGCCTTCCTGAAGCGCCTGTTCCATAACTGTCTCGGTCTGAGGCATAACTCCATCTACAGCATCTACAAGCACTACTACTCCGTCGACTGCTCGCATAGCACGTGTTACGTCTCCTCCAAAGTCGACGTGCCCAGGTGTATCGATCAGGTTTATCAGGTAGTCCTCATCATCGAACTCGTGAACCATTGAAATGTTGGCAGAGTAAATTGTTATTCCTCTCTCTGCTTCCTGGTCGTCGAAATCCATAAACCGCTGATCTCCTGCGAGTTTATCTGAGATCATTCCTGCTCTCGCGAGTAGATTGTCTGTTAGTGTTGTTTTTCCGTGATCGATGTGCGCTGCGATTGCAATGTTTCGGATGTGCTCAGGATCATTAATCACACTCTTTATTGCGTCAAGCTCTTTGTCTGACATTTAGAATTTCACCAATGTTATATAATTGAGATCGCTTTACAAGATTTAAAAAGGGCTGCGAGGGATTAGACTATTTTTCTCAGTGTAACTGTTTTTACGCCCTTTTCACAATTTTATTGTATGGGGTATAATTCGGCTATTTTTGATTTGGATGGTACAATTCTACAATCTAGTAGTCGTGACCTTTCTTGGCTCCATTGTGCCGTCGAACAAGCTCTAGATTCTAAAGGAATTAACAAGAATTTTTCAAATTCCGAACTCGAAGTTCTCGCAGGTCTGAAATCAAGGAAAAAATTTGTCCAAAAATGTAATTCTCTGGAACTAGAACCGCAGGATTTTTGGAATTCTGTTTCTGAGAGAAGAGCTGTAAATAAAATTGAATTCATCAAGAGAGATAATTTAGAGCTTCGTTCTGGCGCCAAAACCCTTTTGAAGTCACTTAACGAAAATGAGATTGAAATAGGTTTGATAACGAATTCACCTGATTCCTCGGTCGATTTAATTATTCGTCACTATGAATTAGATCAACATATAGATTTTTATAGAGGTGTAACTGGCTTAGAGGATCTTGGCAAAGAAAAACCGGATCCTTGGCATATAGAAATAGCAAAGTCGGAAATAGATAGACCTCCTTTCGTGTATTTAGGGGATTCTGATGAAGATGTCAAGGCTGCCGAAAATGCAACTATAGATTCAATTAAACTTGGCGGGAATCAAGATCTAAATGAATTAAAAGATAGATTAGTCTGATTTTTCCTACAGCCAATCTTTTTTAGTCCAAACTGTAATAATTAGGGAGGTAAATCCTGCTAGAATAAATGAAGCCTGAAATCCTGACTTCAATCCGTGCTTTATCCCTATAAGAATAATTATTGCTGTAGTAAATAACTGTCCTAGTTTAAATAGTATTTTTTTAGCGGCATAGAATTCCAGTATATCTTCGTCCTCTGCTAGATCGGCATAATCTGAGAATAGGGGTACTTCATAAAGCATGAATATTATCCCGCCTATTCCTGAAATTAAGACTGCTTGGATAGGTGTAACCACAAATACTCTGGAAATGTGAATTACTGCAGATCCAATGAGACCAGCAAGCATTAATCTGCTTCTACTGAATTTTTTTGAAAGCTTTGCTGAAACTGCAGCAGTAAGTATCAAACTTAAGTTATCGATGGCTGCAACAAATCCTGCATCAATCTCATTACCAATGAAAAAATAAGTAAATAGGGCGAAACCGGTGACTGCTGTAATATTCAACATTCCTCTGGCGAAAAATACTGGAAATACATCGATGTAGTTTTCTTTCACCATAGATGTTATTCCATAGTTCATTGGGTGTCTATGATCGCCTGATTTGAGAAGAACTGATGCAGCTAAAGCAAAAAAAGAGAAGGCTAGTCGCTACTAAAATATTAAATCCAAAAAAGCTTAGAATATATCCTCCGGCAATTGGAGCAAGGAATCTTGAAATATTAGGTAATCCAAGCATCTTTCCAGATTCAGAATATCTCTTATCATCATGAGAGTCAACTGCGAATTCTGAATTCAGAGAAAGACTTTGAATAACTTTACCTAGTCCATAAATGATCGCTGAAATAACTATTACTGCTGAAGTAAGTCCTTCAACCCTGATAAATAGGAGAGACGGTACTAGAAAAATATAGGTAGGATTGAGCTGTGTTTGAACCCAATTCTTGCTATCAAATAAGATACAGGTATTGAGAAAGTGATACTAGTTAGCTGTTCTATAAGCATAAATCCTATCGCATATTCAAATCCAAAACCTTGAGAAAGAATATAAATCGGTATAAAAAGACTAATCAAATCCATTCCAAAGTTTCGGAATGATTCGTAAAAATAGATTTGATTTATTTGCTTATCAAGAACCACCTTCCTGAATTAGTTTTATTTGCAGCTCTGTTTTAATCAAGCACGCATCTGATTCGATCAATCAACTTGTCGTCATTGATACAATTGTCAACGTTAATAAACTGACGAAGAAAATAGGTTGGCTGATGCTCCCGTACTGGGATGCTTTGAAGACTAGGTCTGTTGCTTTGTTCATTTAGCGTGCGCCTTCGGCTTCTCTTTCCTTACGCTCTTTGGTTCTGACGGCTCTGATTTCGTTGTTTCCGTCTGCTGCTCCAATGAGCTCGTTGGTTAGAGTTTCGACTGCGTCTTCTGATTCAGCTAATCTTTTCTCGTATGCTCCTTGAACAAGTAGTCTTAATGCTACGTCAACTCTTCTCTGTGGAGCCATTATAACTGCTTTTCTTGCTCGTGCGCCTCCTCTCTGGTAGGTCACTACTTCCTCTACAGGAGCAGAGTTTTCAATTGCATCGACTAGAACTTGAATGGGATTCTCTCCTGTTTCTTCGTGGATGTTGTCGAATGCTTCTTCTATTATGTTCCAGAGTTTTTCTGAGTGTCCTGCGTTGTGGCCTGAGGTAATGTAGTGCTTGTTTCCTCTATGGCCTGCGACGTACATGTGAGTCAATAAGCGTTCTGTGATAGGTACGTCTGATTTGTAGAACTGTCTCTCAGTATGTCTCCCCTTACTTCTCGGCGTAAGGATGTTTTCTAGGTTAACGTATCGGACCAAGCCGTCGTCTCCAACTTCTACCTCTTCTGCATTGTATTTTCCAAATGTGAGCACCTTGTCTTCTACTTCGATCTTTGCTACGTCGCTCATTTTTTATTTCACCTTGTTGGTTTCTGCTGGTTTCCAGCAACTAGTTCTTCTAGGCTGACGCCGTTTACTTTGATAACTTTGTATCTTACTGTTGGAATATCTCCTTTTGGCCCGGAGTCTGCTCCTCCGATTCCCTCGATAAGTACTTCGTCGTGCTCGTCGATATGATCGATCGCTCCATCTCCTGGAACAAACGCTGTCAACTGTTTACCGTTTTTAAGAAGTTGTACACGTACACATTTACGCAGTGCGGAGTTTGGCTGCTTTGCTTCGATAATACGTTTTTCAAGTACGATCCCTCTTCCCTGAGGTGAACCCTCTAGCGGGTCTGCTTTCTCCTTCAAGTTCAGCATTCTTCGCTTGTAATCTTTGTCACTCCATCTGTACTGCTGGCGGTTCTTACGCATTTTACGTGCGTTGTACAATCCCATACTAAGAATACTAAAATTAAACTTTTTATACCGGGGTGATTTCAATCACTTCTCATATACAGGAAAACTCCTGCTGAAAACTGGATCAGTCCTATGTACAGAAGCAGTTTATCTATGGTTGAGGAGGCTATCAGGACTGTTGAGGATAGCACCAACAAACCGGGAACTAATCTTGTTCTTTCCTTCTCGATGCTTATCTCAGTATTTCTTTCACTATCTTCTCTTTCGAGGTTCTGGCTTATCTTTTCTGGAAGCTTTGATATGATTTCTTGGTGCTGAAGCAGATTAAATCCTAATTCTTTCAAAACATCCTGGGGCTTATTTTGTTCGATTAACTGGTTCTGTACTTCATGTTTGAACTCGTTCTGAAGCTGGAATTCTGGATATATTTTCAGTCCTATCCCTTCCATAGTAAGCAAACCTTTTCCTATCAAGGTTATCTTCGTCGGAAGATAGATCCCGCGTTTTGCTGCTTTAGTTGAAATCTCGATTAGGACTTTGGTTACACTCTGTTCTTGGATTGTTGTATCTCTGAGCTTCAGTATCTGTTCTTCTATTTCCCGTCTGAAGCTTTCGATTTCAGCATCTTCTTCCACTTCTGAAATTCTTTTGACTGTCTCTACCACTCCGTCTACATCTTCTTCCGCTACAGTCAGCATCAGCATTCCGAGTTCTCTCTGAGTCTTCTCCGTTATCCTGGTCATCATCCCGAAGTCCAAGAATACGAAGTTGCCTTCTCTATCAACCATGAAGTTGGATGGATGTGGGTCTGCATGCAAGAGCCCATCTCGTAAGATCTGCTTGATTATACATCTTATACCTGTCTTTGCAATTTCTTCCTCATCTATATCCATTTCTCTGATTTCTTCTACATCGTCGCACTTGACTGCGTCTATGCATTCCATTGCCAGTACTTTTTTGGTCGAATACTGGCTGTAAGTTTCTGGAACTCTTATCCTTTCTTCATCTTCCATGTTTTCTCTGAACGTCTCCATGTTTCTTCGTTCTTTGTTGAAGTCAAGCTCCTCTTTGGTCCATCTTGCGAACTCTCTTGCTTCTCCCTGGATAAAATTGTCGCCAAGGTCCATGTGTTTATCAGCTTTTCCTGCTAGGTACTGTATTATTTCTAGGTCTCTTTCCACTTTTTCCTCTATTCCTGGCCTTCTTATCTTGACGACTACTTCTTCGCCGTTTTGGAGTTTTGCCTTGTGTACCTGTGCTATTGATGCTGAGGCCATCGGTTCTTTCATGAATTCTTTGAAGTTATCGAGGCCTACTTCGCTGTCTACTATCTCTTTCGCTTTTTCGGTGTCGAATGGTGGTACTGAGTCTTGGAGTTTTGCCAGTTCTTCGCAGTATCTCTTTGGGATGAAGTCAGGTCTTTCAGAAAGTATTTGCCCGAATTTGATGAAAACTGTTCCAAGCTCTTCGAATGTGTCTCTTACCCTTTCTGGCTTTGGTTTGGTGTGTCTCTTTGCCTGAAGTCTCTTATGGACAGGAAGGTGTTCTGCCAGGTTCAGTTTATCCAGTATCAGGCCCAGTTCCTGTTTGAATAGTATGCCTGTTATCTCTTCTATTCTTTCGGCCTTTTTGACATCTTCTTTCAGGCTTTCCATCAGGTGAGAATTCTGAAGGGTAGAAATTAAAACTGTCTACTTGACTGTAACTTCGTCGACATTGTGCGTCCTTTTCAGAATGTCTCTGATCGAGTCAATGTTTTCTCCGTCTCTGCCGACGAGTCTTCCCTTGTTGTCGTTGGAGACGTTGATCTCGACTCTTTTGCCGTCTTCGTCGTCTTGAATGTCTAGGCTTCTGATGTCGACTGAGATGAGGTTGTTGACGAATGCGCCTAGGTTGTCCTTGTATTCGAATATTTTGACGTCCTTATCGAGCTGGTTCTGAACTTTCTTTACTACTTTTCCGCCTTTCCCTATTGCCATTCCTGCTTTTCCTTCCGGTACGATGAAGTATGCTTCGTCTTCCTTCATCATGCAGTCTCTGGCTTCCACATCTGTCATTGATTCAAACATGTTCAGGGTGCGGATCATTTCTGTGTCGTATGTTGCTGTTGCCATTTAATTGATCACGTTAAAATGGGAGAATTGTCGTTTGTGCGTAAATACAAAATGGTCCCTTGCTTTTATAAATGGGAAGGAGGTTCACTCCTCCTCTCCTCCGAATTTAGGCTTTAAATCGACTGCGCCGGTTCCGACTGGGACAGGCTGACCTGTCACGATGTTCTCAACTACGCCATCAAGAGGATCGCTTTCTCCTCCAAGTGTCCCTTCACGCAGATGCTTCTTAGTCTCCTCGAAGACCGCTCTCGCTAATAGAGACTCCTTGTCGCCAACAAGTCCGTAACGCGTGGTCCCCTGAAGCTCTCCTTCGCGTGTCATCATGTCTGAGAGCAGCATGACGTGTCTATTGTCTATACCAATTCCCTGCTTCTCTAGGGTCATGTTAACTTCTTCAATAATTTTCTTTCTCAACGCTTCAACTCCAAGAACTCTCTTCACTTCGAATAGGTGGTTGGATGTTGTTCTAGTGCTATCCACCTCTTTCATCTTCAGAGTCTTTCTCAATGCTGTACCAGCTGTCTGCAGCTGCCAATCGTCGTCTTCCTCGTTGATAACAACCTGATCAATCCCCTTCAAACCTTTGATACGTGCTTCTTCAGTATCGTTCTTTAGATCTTTCAAATCTCTAAGATCGTAGTCATCTTCGCTGCTTGTAAGTACAATGCTATTTCCATCAATCTGGACTTTGGCCTTTCTTACATCCTCCTTGATCCTCTGCTTAACATCTTTCATGTCAACATCGTAGTCCTCAAGCAGATCCTCATTCATTACGTACTCAACTTCCAACTGCATGATGTCAATCGTATCCTGTGTAACCAAGTCTTCAAACTTGACTTCCCTCAATTTTCTCGCTACTTCCTTAGCGCCTTCTCTATCATTATAATCTTCTGTCAGGTATACTTCCATAGAAGGTGTTTTAGGCTCTCTCCTGGCATCCACTATCTCGATTAGACGTGGAAGCCCTGCAGTCAGTGATACCTGTGCCCCTCCTGCCTCGTGGTACGTCTCCATAGTAAGCTGTGTAGCAGGCTCAGAAATTGACTGCGCAGCAACTATACCTATAGCTTCACCAGGCTCATACTGCATCTTTTCGTATCTTTCCTCAAGTTTTTCCTTTGTTTCTTCTGTCAAACCAAGTCCCTTATACTTCTCAGGAAGCTCGTCTGTTCTATCCTTCCAGTGTAGTTGTTCTGTCATTTTATTCACCTAGCTTTGGTCTGTGGAAATGTTTGTTGAGATTTTGCCTCTGTCGGACTTGCCGGGATCTATGCCATCTTCCCCTGCACGGAACTGCACAATTCTGCCCTGTGCATCTCGTACGGATTGGTCGTATTCGACTTTGAGGTCCTGTAGTGCGTTTGAGACGCGTCTGTACATGTATCCGGATGTCTTTGTTCTCAGTGACTTGTCCATCAGGGCCTTTCTCTGGCTCATCTGGTGGAAAAACATTTCCTGTGCGTCGACTCCTTCCAGGATTGATGAGGATACGAATCCTCTTGATTTGGCTGATAGTTCTCCTTTCTTAAAGTGGCTTAGTGTTCTATCCTTGTATCCTCTCTCAATTCTCTGTTCTCTTACGGAGTTCTGTCCAATGACTCCTGCCATAGCGTGGAGCGACTGCATTGATCCTCTTGCTCCGGAGTCTGCCATGACGTAAGCCGAGGAGTCTTCGTCGAATGTATCGTTGATGATGTCTCCGGCTTCTGTGAATGCCTTGTTCAGTGCCTTTGTCACTCTAATCTCCCGAGACTGTTTCAATGTCTTCCCTGTAATCGCTTCCATCTTACCTTCTTCATACTCTTTGAGTAGTTCTTCAGTGTCTTCTATCGAATCCTCGATGATATCTTGGATTTCCTGAGTTGCATCATCAGAGATTTCTAGGTCTTCAAGTCCGATGCTGAATCCTCTTTTGGTTAGGAAAATGGCTCCTACTCTTGACACCCGGTTGATGAATTCTGCAACCATGTCGCTTCCGTATTCGATGTCGAGTTGCTGGATTATCTCTCCACCATAGTCTCCGAGTGCGTCTTCGTCTAGTACTCCATCAACTAGTTGTCCGTTCTCAATTACTACTTCGTTGTCTTCTCCTTCGTTGATTGTCAGAGAGATATCGTTCGGGATGAAAATTGAGACAAGGTCTCTTCCGCTTACTTCATCTCCTTTAGGTAGGTCTTTGCTGTGTTCACCTGCTTCAGCAAGTAAGTTGAATGCCTTCTCTCTACTTAATTTCTTATCTGGCTGTGTCAGTAGGTATAGTCCTGATACGTAGTCCTGAAGCATACCAATTATTGGTCCTCCCATCTTAGGGGATTTGACGTGTTCCTGTACTTTCATCAGTTCTTCTGCTTCTGCCCTGGCTTCTTCTGTCTGTGGGACGTGCAGGTTCATCTCGTCACCGTCGAAATCTGCGTTGTAAGGTGCGCAAACATTCAGGTTCAGGCGGAATGTTCTGTATGGCAGTACCCTGACCTTGTGGGCCATGATAGACATACGATGAAGAGACGGCTGTCGGTTGAATAGTACTGTGTCTTCGTCCTTAATGTGTCTCTCAACTTTCCATCCTGCTCCTGGTTCTATTGCTTCTTTGATTTCCTCGAAGTTTTCATCCGTTAGTCTTCTCCTGTTTCCATCAGGCTGGAATACATAGTTGGCTCCAGGGTAGTTGTCTGGACCATTTTCAATCCATTCCATTGCTTCCTCGTAGTTCCTTTCGGTAATCTTTACTGGTACTGTAAGTTTCTTCGCTACAACGTAAGGCACTCCTACCTCGTTGATTCCTATTTGTGGATCTGGTGTGATTACCGTTCTTGCGGAGAAGTTGACACGTTTTCCTATCAGGTTTTGTCTGAAACGGCCTTCCTTACCCTGAACTCTTTCAATCAAGGACTTGAGTGAACGTCCGGATCTGTGTCTTGCTGGTGGAACGCTTGTCATGTCGTTGTAGAAAAGTGTTGCGACGTGATATTGCAGTAGTTCATGCAGGTCGTCGATGATGAAGTCCGGTGCCTCAATTTCAATGTTGTTCTGCAGTCTCTTGTTAATTCTGATGACATCCACAAGTTTGTGTGTGATATCGTCCTCACTTCTCTCCCCTGTCTCCAAGGTGATTGAAGGTCTCATAGTTACCGGAGGGACAGGAAGGTGGGTTAGTATTAGATCTTCTGGCCTGCATCCTTCTACTCCTAGCTTGGCTGCCATCTCATCTGGTATCTGCTTGAACCATTTTTTGATCTCCTGAGGCTTGATCTTCTCATCGTCTTGATAGTATGTGTAAGGTTTCTCGAAGTCGATATCCGAAACTTCTTCTCCTGTCTCAGGGTCTTCAGTCATTCTGTTGGACTTCCTGAGGCTCTTGTCCTCGTCCTTCAGTAGGCAGGAAACGCTGCCGTCGTCGTGGACGTTCGTGAATCTGAGAAGGTTCCTCACTTTCTTGGCGTACAGTACATGCACGACGGGTCGACTCAGTGTGATTAATCCAAAGTGTCCTTTACACTCTCTGATCTTTCCACCACAGGTTTGACATGTCATTCCTGGGTCGATAACTCCGAGTGCCGGATCCATTACTCCATCTTCGACAGGGTATCCGTCTGCGTCGTAGACTTCTGCCTGGTCAATCTCCTTTACAGCAATGTTCTGAAGCTTTTTTGCGTTCATTACCCCGAAATCGAGTTCTTTAATGTTCTTCATTAATAATCACCTCAGTTATCCTCCAGTTCGATCTCTGTATCCATCATCATTGATTTCAATTCGTTCATCAATAGGAGGAATGCATGTGGAATCTCAGTTTCGTCTAAATCTCCAGATTCACAGTTTGGACAGTATTCCTCATTCTCTTCTCTGTCATGGATCGCTATTTCCCCACAGTTCTCACATACTTTGATTTCTGTGTTGTCTGCTCCAAATCTTTCCTTGAGGAGCATGGATGCGCCGTGTCCTACGAAGACGTCCTTTTCCATCTCTCCGAGTCTGAGGCCTCCTTCTTGGCTTCTTCCTTCGGTTGGTTGTTTGGTTAGGAGTGTTACTGGTCCTCTTGCTCTTGCGTGGACCTTGTCTCCAACCATGTGGCTCAGCTTCATGTAATAACCTGGCCCGATCATGATGTCTGCCTTCATTTCCTCACCGGTAATTCCATTGTACATGGTTTCCTTACCAGATTCTTGGAATCCTAACTCCTCAAGTTGTTCTCTTAGCTTGTCTTTGTCTTCATTGTGGTATGCTGTTCCGTCAACAGGTTCTCCACGCAGTGCTCCAACCTTTCCGCCGATCAATTCGATCAACTGTGACACTGTCATACGGCTTGGGATAGCATGAGTAGACATGATCATATCAGGGGTAATTCCGTCCTTCGTAAATGGCATGTTCTCCTCTGGTGCAAGCATTCCGATAGTACCTTTCTGTCCGTGTCTTGTTGCAAACTTGTCTCCAAGTTCAGGTACTCTGTACTCTCTCATCTTTGTCTTGATTAGTTTGTCGCCATCTCCGGTCTCCGAAACCATTACTTTATCTACTTTACCCTGTTCTCCGTGTCTTACGGTGAGACTTGTTTCTCTTCTGTCTGCCAGTCCCATCTGTACTTCTTCTCCTCCGCCTGATCCAAGGAATTTTGGAGGTGAAGTCTTTCCGACTAGTACGTCGTCGCTATCGACTTCTGTTTCTGGGTTGGCTAGTCCGTCCTCATCTAGATGCGTGTAGACTTCTTCTCTACGGTATCCTCTCACGTCTTTGTCTGGGATTCCGATTTCGTCTTTCTGTCCTCCCCAGTATCTCTGAGCTTCTGTCTTGTATGTACGCATGTATGTTGAACGTCCCATTCCTCTTTCTACTGAGGCCTTGTTCATAATGACTGCGTCCTCGATGTTGTATCCGTCGAAGGATGCAAGGGCGATAACCATGTTCTGTGCGATCGGATGGTTCCCCAGAATTGTGTCGAAAGTATTCGTTTTTACTATAGGCTGCTGAGGGTATGTCAGAATGTTGCTTCTCGTCTCGAATCTTTGGTGGAAGTCTCTGCTTGGCATTCCTAGGCTCTGGCCTGCCATTTTTGCACCGAAGTTGACTCGGTCTCCACGGTTGTGTTCTGGGTAAACTACCAGTGAGGCTGAAAGCCCGTTAATTATCTCTGGATCAATCTCTAGGTGGGTATGTTCTTCAGTTACTTCTTCTCGGTCCATGGCAACGTAGGCGTTTTCCTCCTCTTCTGCGTCCATGTATTCTATCTTTCCTTTATCCTCAAAGTCTTCAAGTGTTGTGTCTCCTTCAGCCAGTCTGTCGACGTCTTCCTGACTTAACTGTGGTTCTCCGTCTTCTACGATGATTACAGGTCTGAGAACTCTTCCTGAGTCTGAGTTAATTCTGATTTCATCTTTGTCTTCCGCGTAGTAGACTGAGACTTCCTTGTCGATATCTCCTTCCCTACGCTTCTCGATAATGTTTTCTCTTATTTCTTCAGGGTCTTCAATGTCTCCTACGATCTGACCGTCCAAGAATACATCTGTCATTAATGAAGCACCTTTGAAACTCTATGCTTTAGGTTTTCAATTTTCGGTTTGAATTTCATAGTATGATTTGAATTCATCTCATATACACCTCTATTTCTCCACACCTGCTTCCTGTAGTTTCATTTCCAGCGAGTTCTTCTCCATCTCGCTCATACCTGTTGAGACATTGGCGCTCATGGCGAGGTGTGTACGAAGTCCGATGTTCATTCCTTCTGGTGTCTTGATTGGACAGATTCTTCCCCAGTGTGTTGGGTGAAGGTCTCTTGCTTCGAAGTGCTGTCTGTCAGCTGAAAGTGGTGAGACAATGTTTCTGAGGTGTGCTAGTGTTTTGATTCTGTTGTTTCTTTCCAAGGATTGGCATACTCCTGTTCTTCCTCCCACCCAGTTTCCTGTTGCCATTGCTCCCATGATCTGTTTGTTTAAGGTGTCTGATACGACTGTGGATTGTAGTGATGGGAGTCTTCCTCTTTTTGCGGATTTTTGGAAGTTGTATTTCATTCTTGCGACTAATCCCCATTTCCCTAGGAATACTGATCTGAACTGCATTTCTAGGAGTTCTCCTGCCAGGTTTAGTCTTTTGTTTGCGTAGTGGTCCATGTCGTCTTTTTCGATGTCGCCTTTGCCTAGTGCGATGACGTTTCTGATCATTGTTGCGAGTAGTTGTGCTTTTTCTTCACGGAACTTTGGCTCCTGTCCCAGGTGAGGGAGCAGGTATTCGTCTAGTATTTTGTCTACTCTTTCCTGTACATCAGAAGTGATTCCTGCCTGGTTTCCAATGTACTCGTATGCTTCTTCTTGGTTTGAAGCATCTACTTCGTACAGGTTAAGGTATACGTCTGATGCGTATTCTTCTCCAATTGCTTCGACTATTTCTTTGTCGGTCTCATATCCTAGGCCTCGCATAAGTGCAATGGCAGGAGTCTTCTTGACGTTAGCAAAGTTGATGTTTACAATGTCCTTGTCTCTGACAAGTTGATGTCTCTGCACGTATCCAGAGTTCTCTGAGTTGATACGGCACTTCTGCTCGCCGTCATCTTCCAGATAAATTGGTTTGTTGTCAGCAGTTTCCTCCATACAGATCAGAGTTTTCTCTGAACCGTTGATAATGAAATATCCGCCGGTATCTTCAGGATCTTCTCCATTCTCTCTCTTTTCTTCTTCATCCCATTCAGATGTCCAGCAGAGATCGCTTCCGATCATGACAGGGATCTCTCCGATAGTTACTTCTTCCGGTTCCTGTTTGACTCCTTCGAAGATTGGTGTCATCTCAACTTTGATCTCAGAAGAGTATGTTAGATCTCTCATCCGTGCTTCTCTTGGAGTGATCTTTCTGACAGAGCCGTCTGCCTCGTTGATCTTAGGTCTTTCGATGTCTACGTCAACTATTTTGATGACAAGGTCTTCTCCGTCCGGAAGCTCTGGTTCAATGCTTCCTACTTCATTTAGAATAGCTTGTATTCTTTCATCTACAAAACGATTGTATGATTCAATTTGGTGTTTAACTACGTTTCTGTCGATTAACTGCTCCAGGAACTCTTCTTTCATTTATTATCTACCTTTTATCTTTCGATAACTTGTCTGTAGTAAGTGGTTTTACCGGCTGTCGGAGAGCTTCTGTTAATTTCGATAACATCCCCGACCTCGACGTCCATCTGCTTTAAAGCCGCGTCCGTACGCTCTATCTTTGGGAGATCGCTTTTCTCAGCATCAAACTTCTGGAGAACGTCTTCGATTTCATCTTCTTCCATTTTGCGGTGTTCTGGAACGTCTTCGTGGTCGCGGATATCTATTGCCATAGTGGAAATCAACTCTCGAGAGCTTCAAAGAACATTTTTAGCTACAAATAGGAAAACTTGAGCAAGTTTTAAATAGGGTGATGCCTTTAACCAAAAGGTTCATAAAAAAGCCGCGAAAATCCGGAATGTTGTACTACCAGAGTTCAGTGTCCCCCGCATAATCTGAACACTCTTCCCAACCACATCATGATCCAGTACATCTAAGCCCAGTTTCTCGCCAAGTTCAATCAACTTTTCAGTAAACTCACAGTCCTGGTCCGTCGCCTCAGCCTTGCCTGAAGGATGGTTATGTGCTAGAATCAATGCAGATGCCTTTGACTGAAGCCCTTTTCTAAAAATTTCACGAACTTCCACATCTACAGAACTTATGCTGCCTTTGATCTCCTTCTCAGAAACAATTTCATTTCCTGAGTTCAGGTAAAATATCCTGGCTATTTCTGACTCAGGAAATTCATATCTTCGACCTGAGATTCAACGTCAGAAAAGCTCTCAATCTTTTCCTTCTCAACTCGCTTCATCCTCCTGCCAAGCTCTCCAGCACCCTGTAACTGTCCGGCCTTAACTTTCGAAACGCCGTCAAAACCTTTCAGCTCCTTCAGACTTCTGTCAGCCAGTCCTTCCAATGAAACCTCATTCAAGATTTCAGCCGATAACTCCTTCACGTTCTTTCCCTGAATACCGGTTCGGATAATTATAGAAAGAAGTTCGACATCAGAAAGAGAGGAAACACCATGCTCTGAAAGTTTCTCCCGAGCCCTCTCTGACTCAGGAAGTTCCTCAATTGTATAATCCATAAACTCTTCTATCCTTTCTTTACATCTAAAAAAACTACCAACCTGAGAAGTTTCCATGGAAAAATTACTCAAAAATCCAGAGCTGAAAGAGGCAGAAGAAACACTTGCGGAATATCTCAGGAGAGAATATACTGTCCAGATCAATGGTCTTTGCTCCGTCAACTATCAGGGCAGGGCCAAGTCAAAGCTTGATCGAGGTGAGAGACTGGTGATTAAGAAGCAGGATTCTGCTATTCTGGTCCACGGTCCTGCAAACTATCAGCCGAAGAACTGGCAACCGGAAGTTGACTCCTACAGCGTTGAAATCGACGAAGAGGAAGGACATCTAGTGTTGAAGGCGGAGCGTTTCAACCCGGATGAAGTTGTTGAAGTCCGTTTCGAGCAGATCGAGTTGATTACTGTCTCTCAGATGGTGGACAAGTCAGAATTGAAGATTGCTGGCCACGAAGTCGACATACATGAGGCAATAGAGGATGAACCGAAGATTGTTGAAGATGAGTTGAAGGTGATTGAACGTGAAAAAGAGAATCCCGCTGGTTTCATAGATGTCTTTGCACGCGACAAGGAAGATAACTATGTTGTTATTGAGGTGAAGAGGAATCCTGATTATAACACCGTCCTACAGCTGAATCGGTATGTGGATGAGATTGAAGACGAGTTTCAGGGAAAGATAAGAGGCATTCTGGTTGCGCCTAAGATGACGGATAAGATTCTGGATTATCTCGAAGAACGTGACCTAGAATTTGTCGAAGTTGATATGGAAGACGTCATCGCAAGCTATGAAGCTATAGATAATAGTCAGAAAGGACTGAGCGACTTCGGTGCAGATTACGAAGTCTGATCCTCCATCGCAGCACAAGAATTTTCCGGCATATAAGCAAGCTCATCATCAGGTTGATAAGTTGAAGAAATCTTCATAGCTTCCTACCTGCTTGAAGATATGGAGATATAATAGGCACAGCGAGTCTAGATAAAAAAATTGTCTGAACTTTTCAGGAATATGTGTGGCATAGCAGGAGCAGAAAACCAAGGAACTGTAGAAAGTTTAATTGAAGAAATTCACCACAGAGGCAGCTCCTGCCAAACTCAAAAAGTGGGAGGTTTTTCCCTGGGCCATGTTCTTCACTCTATTGTCGGTGAACTAGAGCAACCAGTCGGAAATAACTCGGTTCTATCTGCTAACTGTGAAATATACAACTGGAAGGAAATAAACCAAAAATATGGCTGGAAACCACAAAATGACGCCGAGACACTTCTCAACTTACTAGATGAGAAAGGAGTCAAAGGATTAGAAGAAGTTGATGGAATCTATGCATTCGCTTGGATAAAAGAAGGAGAGATAATTCTTGCTAGGGACTTAATTGGTGTTAACCCAATCTGGTACAGTGAAGATCCCTTTGTATTTGCCTCGGAGAAACAGGCACTGGAGAAACAAGGTTTGGAGGCTCGAGAACTCCACCCTAGGCAGATTCTCAAATACGATATTGAAAACGCCGAGATTAGCTTTGAACAACCAGAATTCTTCGAGATAGATGTCCCGAAGAACTCAGCGAGTTCTTCTGAAAACCAGAAACCTCGAGGAGTGTTTTCGGATGAGGAAGAAAAGGAAATGGAGGGAGCTGCTGAAGAGATAAAAGACAAGTTCCTAGAAGCTGTTGAGAAGAGGGTTCCGGAAGGTGATGTAGGGCTTCTTTTCTCCGGTGGAGTTGATTCTACTTTGATTGCAGCTGCACTTCAAGAACTTGGCAAGGATTTCACTGCTTATACTTCTGGTATTCAGCATGGAAATGTTAATGCGCCTCGTGACATGGACTGGGCGGAGGAAGTCGCTGAAGACATGGACATAGAGTTAGAGGCCTATGAAGCCGATCTTAAAGAGGTTGAGAAAGAGCTCCCAAAGATAATTGATTGGATATCGAGTACTTCTGTAGTTAAGAACGGTGTGGCACTGCCATTCCACTTCGCCTTGCGACGAAACTCTGATAGAGTTTCTGGATCTCCAGAAGATCTCCGATCTTCGAAACATGGTGAAAAGGTAGTGTTCTCTGGCCTAGGCAGTGAACAGCTTTACGCAGGTTATCATCGCCAACAAGGATACTTGAACAAAGAATGCCTATCAGGATTGAGAAGGATTTTCGAGGTAGATCTTTACAGGGATAATGTTGTCAGCTTCCGAAACAGCTATGAGATTAGACTTCCATTCCTCGACCACGAACTCATTGAACATGCTTTAACTATTCCTGAAGAATACAAGGTAAAAGATGATTACAGGAAGTATGTGTTGCGTAAGGCGGCTGAAAAACTTGGTGTGCCGGAAAGAGTTGCTTGGAGAGGCAAGACTGCCGCTCAGTATGGTTCAAACTTTGATAAAGCAATTTCTAGACTCGCTAAAGACAATGGATTTGACCATAAACAGAGTTATTTGAATAGTTTTAGGGAAGAACCCAACAGAAAACTTGTGGCCTTGACATCAGGTGGAAAGGATTCGAATGCTGCTCTTTATCGGATGAAGCGGAGAAACAATGAGGTTTCATGTCTTTTGACTCTGCGATCTGAGAATAAGGATAGTTACATGTTTGATTCAAAGAAGTCGAGGAAAGACTTGGATTGGCAGAGTGAACAATTGGGAGTACCTTTACTGGTTCAGGAAACGGAAGGTGACAAAGAAGCTGAGCTTGAAGACCTGAAAGAAGGCTTGAGAAAAGCTAGAGATAAATACAATGTGGAGGGGGTGGTAGCTGGTGCATTAGCCTCGACCTATCAGCGTGACAGGGTCGAAAAAGTGGCTGAGGAGCTTGGTTTGAAGGTTTTCGCACCGCTGTGGCAAGAACATCAGGAAAGATACATACAGTGGCTGATAAGAGAAGGATTTGAAGTTGAGATAACTTCTGTGGCAGCAATGGGTTTGGAAGAGGAGTGGATTGGAACTGTTTTAGATGAAGAAAAAGTGGAGGAATTGATCGAATTGTCGCAGGAGTACAGGTTTAACGCCGCCGGTGAAGGCGGTGAATACGAAACCAAGGTTGTTGGTTTTCCTGAAGTATTGAAGGATTAATTTACTTCAGCATCCTGTCTGCGGCTTTGTAGATATTTTCTACTTCAGAAGTACGCATCTGGAAGTTTTCCTGGGTGTAGCTTGAGATATTGAACTCCTGACGCCGATACTCCACATCCTGATAGACCAAGAATCCTCTTCTCTCATGTTTGACCACGGGCTTGTAATTCACCTTGGTTGTTTGTCCTTTGGGTACATAGAATCTGTTTAAACCTGCTTCACCGGCGGCATATGCCTTGACCGGTATCTCTCCAACACGGCCGATCCTACCGCTTTCTGTTATTGTACCGGTTATCGCCGCATCCTCACTTACTTCTCTGTCAGTTGCTGCTGCAATAGTGGCTAATGTCATTGCAGCCCCGGCCGAAGGACCTCCAACAACCTGAGAATCCATTTCGATTCTGTAGATCAGGTTTAGTCTTCCAGGTTCTTTCCTGTGTATTGCTCTGCTACTTCTTTTGCTTTCTGGGCCGAGACCTGAGTATCTGCCTGAATAAATGGGTCTGTCTCTACAAGTACATCTCCATCTCCGGGGACGGCCTCAACTGTAACTTTGCCGATCGCTCCGGTGTTTGAGTTCTGAGCCGCAGCCACTATGTTACTGGAAGCCGAGTTTTCCTCTGGTATTGTGGTTTCCTCCGGACCGGAGAAGAAGACTCCGGCCGCGAATGCAGCAGCCACCAAGACAACTGCTGTGTATGATTTTCTCATCCTTTCAGTACTACTTTATCGCCATCCCTCAAATTAAATTTTTCCCTCAGTTCAAGCGGTGCCACAACCTCGGCAATACTCTCAGGATGATCAGTAAACTCCAGCCTCAGAAGGCCACACTCTACATCTCCTATCCGACACGGCATTACATCAACATTACTCAACCTCTCACCATCTTCGTAAACCTCTCGAATTTTCAAGGTTTCTCCTTCATCTTCAAACTTCTCTCTTTGCTTTTCATCTACTTCGAGGTTTAGTGTACCGTGGAAAGGCTTGAAACCCAGTCTGTCGTTGAATTCTTCTTGATAGACTTTTTTGGACATATAGTATTTCCCTTTTCCGAGGCCTGAGGTGACTTTTCCTTCAAGCTGCATTATATTACCAGTGTCAGTAGGAAGCCTAATAAGATCGACGCAGTCAAAACCGCCTGAACCACAGCAGATCCCAGTACTCCTATAGAAGCATAGAGAGCTGCTTTCATGCTATCCTGCTCATCGCTGTGAATCAAGTATTCTCTCAGGGAAACCACTGTTCCAACAGCCACGACAAGACCAAAAGGTCCGCCTAGAAGGAAGAATCCAAGGAAACCTGCGATACCAGCTGCAATACTAGTCTTCTTGGATGCTCCGCCATAGCTTGCTGCAATTGAACCTGCCAGCCAATCAAATACTAATGCTACAGTTCCGGTCAAACCAGCGAAAACTATGAACAAAGTGCTTGGATCATTTGAGACAAAACCGTAGACAGCTACTCCAAGAAGTGAGATTAAAGCTCCTGGCATCATCGGAACGATACTTCCAACTACTCCTACTATAAGCATTATGAGTACAATTAGAGTGGCGGTTTCCAAGAGTTAATCACAGAAAAGTTGGTTTTGGAAGATGTTTATGGTTTCGGGTCCGGCGGGATTTGAACCCGCGACGACCGGCTTAAAAGGCCGGCGCTCTGCCAGGCTGAGCTACGGACCCATGTGAATTTCTAGTCGGTTTCCTGCTTGAAGTCACCGTATTGGACTGCTTCTACTGAGCTGTATGGGATGAAAACTTTATCGGCTTTGACTAATTGAGCTTTCTCATTTTCGTTGAAGATGTGAGGATCAATAATTTTTACCCCTCGATCCTCTCTGTCTATTTGGTCTTCTGTCTCAACTAGGTAGTCTCCGCTCTGGCTCAGAACGATGACTGAGAAAGTTTTTTCTTCCATAATTTATTCTTTGCGTGGCTTGGCTGTGTTGAAGTCGTTTCTTTTCTTTGTCTTTCCGAATCCACAGCTGGCGCAGACTTTCTTAGAAAGATGATAACTTTTCTCTCCACATCTTCTGCATTTGCCGTGTACTTTGTTATTTCTTTTTCCTTTGTTCAATCCCATGATAAGTCACCAAGATTTTATTCTGGACTGACGAACAGGACATTGTCTCCACGGACGAAAAGCTTGCCGTAGTCTGTCTGTCCATCTTCGCCTGTTACTCTGGTGTCTTCCAACCAGATGTTCAAGTGCTTGTCGAAGGCCTGGAGCTCTCCTGAAACCTGTTTCTCCTCGTCTCCATATCCCTTCAGTGTTACTAGTACTCTTCCATCTTTTGATTCGTTCAGTACGTCGAATGGCCTTCTGTTGTTTCCGTCTCCCATATAATTGAACACCTATATCCCGGAATGCCGCGTGAACTTTAATAAACCCTTCTTGAAGCAAACCCTGTCACAAAGCCCAATTTAAAAGATTTCCACAATATCAGTTGTATATGGCAGTTTGGCAAGATAGATCAAAAACGAAGAAGACGGGAGGAAAAACCCGAAGATACAGGAAAAGCCGTAAACATGATCTCGGCGGCGAGTTCTCCGAGCCGCAGGTAGGAGAAAGAAAAACGATAACCAAGAGAATTAGAGGGGGTGGCCAGAAGACGGTCGTCAAGAGATCGGAAACAGTTAATGTAGCTGATGATGGAGAGGTAGTGGAAGCAGAAATCCAGTCAGTAGAAGAAAACCCGGCAAATCCAAACTACGTAAGAAGAAGCCTTCTAACTAAAGGAGCAGTCGTAGACACCTCGGAGGGCAAAGTAGAAATTACATCTAGGCCGGGACAGGATGGAGTAATCAACGGCAAACTGGTCAAATAATCCTTATCTAACTTTAGATTACTTCTAATCATTTCTTTTCGATAAATAAAGAGAGAAGAGAAGTATCGGGTTAATTACCTTGTGACTAACTCCTTTAAACCGGAGAGTTTCCTCGCAAAGAGGCCTTTCTCCTGGAAGTCGACCGGAATATGCTGGCCGGCCTCATCCACAAAATCGGATGTCATCACTCTAGACGTTCTTAAGTAAACCTTATAAATGCTTCTCCGCTAACCGTTTAAGATTGTTTAAAATGGTTTATACTGGAAGCTAAGGCCTTAACTAGATATGCCGCAGGTTCAGTTCAAGAACATCCTCATCCATCAACTCATGTTCTAATCCAACCTTCTGCTCAGGGAACTTTGAGCTTTCTCCTGTTACTTTGGCCTTCTTGAAACGATCCTTCATATCGCCAGGCAATTCTTCCAGAGCGTCCTCAACTGTATCTCCTTCACTCAGGATTAGAGGATCTTCTCTGTCCGGATCCTCCCCTTTCTCCTTCATATATACTCTGATAAGTCTCAGGCCTTTGAAAATCTGGTCCTTCAACTTATCTAAATTTTCTCCATTTTCAGCAGATACCAGCAAATCATATTCTTCCTCGTATTCTGATCCATTCTCTGGATCCAATATGTCGCATTTGTTGACAACTGTTATCGCTGGTACATACTTCCTGTTACGCATCAATCCATCGACAAATCTGTCTAAGTCCATCTCTTCTCGGATTACTACTTCAGCATTCGTGTAGCCTCTCTGCTTCATCATCTGTTTGATAGTTTCTTCCTGTATATCTAGGTTGACCGTAGTAGAAATGTTGATTCCGCCTCTGCCTTTCTTCTCTACTTTCATGTCTGGTGGCTGTTTGTTGATTCTGATTCCTGCATTGTATAGTTCTGATTTTATTTCGTCCTCACGCTTCTCCTCCGGATCTAGCATTATTACTGCGAATTCTGCGTTTCTAACCACTGATAGTACCTGTGTTCCACCTCCTCTTCCGTCTGCTGCGCCACCGATCAGCCCCGGGACATCTAGTATCTGTATGTTAGCGCCTTTGTGTTTCAGCATGCCTGGGTTGACATTTAAGGTGGTGAATTCGTATGCACCGGTGTCTGAGTCGGCGTTAGTCATATTGTTTAGAAGAGTGCTTTTACCTACCGATGGGAATCCTACTAGTGCTACTGTTGCGTCTCCTTTTTTCTTGACTGCATAGCCTGAGGTGTCTCCCGTTCCTTTCTGCTTCTTCTGCTTCTCCTCCTTTAACTCAGCGATCTGACCTTTCAAACGCCCTCTTTCTGTCTCCGTCGCCTTGTTCACAGGAGTCTTCTCAAGCTTATCCTCAAGTTCCTGAATACGATCTTCGATACCCATCTATTACTCCTCTTTTTCCGCAAGTTCTAAATCATCAATTTTCTGGAAGTGTTTTTTGTTTCTGGTCAGTACTTTCTTATTTTTAACCAGTGCTACACCTGAGATAAGTACATCTTTCGCACCTATTTTATCTCCGTCTATCTCTAGTTCGGCAGCTAGTTTTCCAGCCATCTCCATGCTGTCTTCAGAGGTTGAGTAGACTCTGATATTATTCAGGAATCCTTTCAGGCTTGAAATTTTTTTAGTTGAATTATCCATTTTATATGCGCCGTGGTAAAGTTCGAAGACGTTGATATCTGTCGTCTCAATGCTCTTCTCTTCCATGTGTTTGTCTAGTAGCTGCGTTGATCCTTCCTTACCTGTTAAGTAGTCTACAAGTATGTCTGTGTCGATGATCATACTTTCCAGTCCTCCCAAAGATTTTCCCGCTCCCTCTTAATTTCCTCGACTTCTTCATCACTTGCATCCTAGCTACCTCTGTAATCCTTAATCCCATTTTGATCTTCTGCAATTCTGTCAACGATCTCCTTTATAGAAACCTTCTTTTCCTCAGACATTTTCTTCAAATGGTTGTACGTATTTTCGGATACTTTGATAGCTTTTCAAGCCATAAGACAAATTTAGTAACTCAGTTACCCTAACTTGTGGTTGGTTAATTCTGTGAGAAGGATTTATTCGTATAGTAGATTGTCTTCCATCAGTTTACCAAATGCTTCTTTTGCTCTGTCATTTTGTTCTACTGTGTTGTGCCATCTGTCTGATTGGTTTTTCCAGGCTTCTTGCACCATTTTTGGCACCTCAATACGGCCTGAATTTTCTGGTTCTTCTCTTTGAACTCCTGCTATCGGAGTTTCATAGGTTGTTTGCTTGAAGTCTTGCCACATTTCTTCGGCTAACTCTTCACTGTATATCTCTCCTATGAATTCCATCCCTCTGTGTATTCTGTCGTGGTAGGTCTGGTTTCGAGGCCTGTTTGATACTTTGTGGTCTCCGATGTAGATCTGAACTTCTCCTTCTTCGAATGCTTTTTCTAGTTCTTCATTGTGCTCTTCTAGGTAAGGCTCTACATTATCCATGTCTAGAGCCTCAGTTTCATAGTTTTCTTCGGATGAGTCGAGTTTTTCTTTCTCTTCTTCTGAAAGACCTGTGACTATCACTGCGTTCATCCAAGAGTCTTCATCTCTCTCCACATCTAGCATCGTTCCACCATATTCTACATCTAGGCTGTATCTCCTCTGAAGGCCATCGATCTTGACTGGAATAATGTCCTTTGCATCTTCTTCATCTTCTCTAATTTTCTTTTCTTCGTGAGCCCATGATTCGACGGCGTTAGGCCTCAAAAGACCTTCATCACCGTTCTCTCTGTTATCATCGTAGATGGGCTTAGCCTTTCCTACAGACTCATCTACTCTCATCAAAGAGGTTGGAAGGATTAAGCTTCCAAAGCCGGCTGTTGCATAATTTTCAGAACTCATAAAGTGTTATGAGTAAGTAACAAATAAATAATCTTCCGTTGGCGGAGACTCGTCGTCAGAAATTAAGGGAAAAATTAGGTTAGAAAATTTAGTAGAGTGTTTATTCTACCTGTTCGATGTCTCCGTCTCTGCCGATGTTGAGCTGTACGTCGTCTGCCCATTCTCGGACGTATGCTCCTTCTATGTGGACTTCTGCGCCTTCTTCGATTGCATCGATTTCTTCTTCCCAGAGTGTCAGGTCGATTGTTCCTGTCTCGTCTTCGAAGACGGCTGTTACTATTCTTTTCTGTCCGTAGCGTGTTGATACGGCGCGCGGTGTTGGAAGTCTTTTGATTGTTCCTTCGATTTCAACGTCATCTGCTTCTGGATTAAGTTCCTCAACTGTCATTTCAGGCATCATATACCACTACCTACAGGTAAAGCCTCTTACCCTTAAAAGTCTTCTGCCATGTTTCCGTGAAAAGTAAAAAATCAGGCTCTCAAACACTTAACATGGAGCTTCCATGGAACAGAAGACAGAAAATAGAAGAACTGGAGAAACAACTGGAAGAGATGCAGAACAAATTAGAGAAAAAAGAAGAGGAAAAAGAAAAGTTTAAGAACAGGTTTGAAGCTGAAAAAGAGAGAAAGGCCGAGCTAGCGACCCAGAAGCAGGAAGCAGAGGAAAAATTGAACAAAATGCAGGATGACGGATCAGAGGAAAACTCTCTGAATGAAGAATCTTCTGAAAAATCCCATAGTAGTGATGAGATTTCAGTTGAGAAGGTGAAGGCTATACTGGAGAAACTGAAAGCTATGAAGTCTCCTAAAGAGGATTTCGTCTCTGTCTACTGTCCCGGCAACCTCTCTGATCTGCCGGATGTCAAGGGCTTGAAAAATACTGTCAGGAGGGAAGAATACGAATTTATTTCCGATGAAGGCTTCGTGGCCTTTATTGACCCAGATCTAATCAAGGTAAAGTTGAACTCCCGAGACTTCTCTTCTCCAAAATGGGGAACTTCAAGAGAATTCAGGACGCAAGAGTTGAGGGAATTTATCTCAAAGGAAAAGAAGTGGGCTGTCATCTCTGCTGGAAGCTCTACTATAATTAAAGAAGCTGATGGAGAAATTTTGGAAAGGGAAGAGATTGAATCTAGAGTGGATAGAAAGCAGAAGAAAGGCGGATTTTCTCAGGGCCGGTTTGAACGTAAACGGGACGAACAAATAGAAGAACACCTTGACGAAGCGGAAGATAAGATATCGGAAGAAACTCTGCTTTTGGGAGAGAAAAGACTCTGCAAAAAACTTCCAGGCAATTTTCTAGGAGGTTTTGATGACAGCAGAGGTTTGGTAAGTGCACTCTACGGTTTCCGAATTGAAAGAATGACTGAGGTTTAAAATTCTGAGCAGCCTTAACTCCAATATGCCGGAATCAGAAGAGGAGAGAATACGCAGAATCCACCATGAACTGAATGATTACTACGGCAAGCCGGAAAAACCAAACAATCAGTCAGGTATGGATTATCTAGTTGAAACCATTCTCTCCCAGAATACCAACGATATTAACAGAGATAAAGCATTCGAGAAGCTAAAGCAAAAATACGGTGACTCCTGGAAAAAAGTTGAGAATGCCGATCATGAAGAGCTGACAGATACAATAAGAATAGCTGGATTAGGTCCGACAAAGGCCGGAAGAATACAGAAGGCATTGGAGATAATAAGAGAAGATCAGGGAAGTTACACCCTGAAATTCATAGAGAAAATGGATGTTGATGAAGGCAAAAAATGGTTGACTGAAATCCCTGGCATCGGGCCGAAGACAGCGGCGATTATATTATGCTTCCATTTTGACAAACCGGTTATGCCGGTTGACACTCATGTACACAGGGTCTCTAAAAGACTTGGTTTAATTCCTCAGAATGCTTCTAGAGAAAAAGCGCACAAGATACTAGAGGAAAAAGTTCCTGACGATATAAAATATGAGTTCCACAGATTGCTGATTGATCATGGCAGAGAACACTGTAAAGCTCAAAATCCAACCTGTGAGGAAGGTCCGCTAGGTGAGGAATGTGTGCCGCTTGAAGACAAGATCTAGAGACTATTTGAGAGAAATTCTTAAATTGGGTAGGCTCCATCTACTTCCAATAACACTGCTTACGTTGTTAGCTGGAGTAGCTTCTTATAGCGAGTTATCATCAGGTTTAATGCTTGAAGTGTTTGGACTGTCTATTCTGATCAACTATCTGAGTTTTGCTCCTAATGAGTATTTTGACTATGAAATTGACAGAGAAAATGAGCGTAAAGAAATTATGGGTGTATTGGTTCAGGAAAAAAAATTGGCTAAGTATTCTGTGTTTCTAATTTTTGGTTTCGCTGGCATTTCATCTTTTTTCTTGTCTGAAACAGTCAGGATGGCGATTTGGGTAATAATGGCTATCTCAATTCTCTATTCGGCTCCTCCATTTAGATTTAAAGGCAGAGCACCTTTGGATGGACTCTGTAACATAATAGGAGTCTTTTTCATTTTCGCAACTGGAGTAGGTATAGCTGGAGGAAACCTCAGTGATGTTATACCGGGAGCTTACTGGTTTTCTGCTCTCATAGGGTTTGGAGCCCATGGCATGCTGGCAGTTCCAGATATGGAAACGGATAAAGAGGATAACTTGAGAACAATGCCAATGATTATAGGTCAGAAAGGTATAGTCCTAATTACCCAAGCTCTAATAATAACAGCAGTCTTAATGGAGAACTTCAGCAGTTTAACAACTTCAGTCCTGCTAGCCTCAGCAGTTGCATTAATTTACCTCTGGAAAGAAAGAACTACCGAAGAAATCACAAAATTCGCCATCTTCGGCGTGCTAGTAACCCCTATTTACTTGGTCACATACATTCTGACCAGAGGAGTCCTGTAGAAAAGAATAAGAAAAATTTAGAGAAAAAACCTCTACTCAAGTTCTTCTTCTAGATCTTCTGGGACGCCGCCTTCGCCGGCTTGCTGCTCTTGCATCTCTTCAACAATGTTCTGAGCTTCTTCATTGACTTCTTCCTGGTCAATGACGCCGTTCTCATCCAGTACGGACAGAAGTGCGTGAACTGTAAGCTCTACGTTTCCGAGTTTCTGCTGCATCATCTGCATTGCCTGCTGAGCGTCCATCTGCTGTGGTTGATCTGTCATAAAGTTAATTCACCTCAAACAGGAAGTCCAAACAACTAGCTCGAACCTCCAATATAAACCAATACAAACCTCCAACCTTTTTAAGCCGGCGAACTTTGCCAGAAAAATTATAGAAGAAATACTCAGAGAGAAGTCCTGGCGCCACAGGCCTGACACTTCATAATCTTAACGCCCTTCTCCTTCTTGATCTCCGTATCAGGACGCCCACACTCAGGACAGTAAACACGGCTATCAACATAATTCTCCAAACGGCCCTGAACATTACCTCTGCGGAACTCACCGTTGAGCACTAGTTCGTCGCCTTCAATATGCCCAGCAGTACCCAACTCGTTCTGAATGAAGTTAGACAATACTTTTTCCTCGCGTCCAAGTTCTTCCGCTATTGAAGAGAAATCCTCAATAATCGTTCTAGAGCCGTCTTTTCTAGTCTTCAACTCAGGGATCTCAAATCTTTCTTCCTTCTCCAAGTCATCAGGGGTCTCCTCCTTACCCTTTTCCAAAAGTTCATCGTAGTTGTTCATATTTGACAAAGTTAGGGTGAATTTCTTAACTGTATTTAAACACGGCTACTGCTTTGAGGGCTTGCTGGGGCTGTGTTGAGACATAGAGGTAAGCTTTTTAATGGATTCCGGCTATCTCAGCTTACTTTTGTCATAAAACAGAAGTATTCTCCGTGGCACAGGATTTCCCTTTATATAATTCCAAGCCTTTTTATAGTTCTTTGCGGCCCAGATAGCGTTTCCAGGTCTTATGCCCTAATCTTTCAGGTTTCTTACTTCTTGCTCACTCATCAGTGCTTTCACCTTGTCTCTTCCTGTTTTTTGGATGGCTTTCATTCTTGCCTGGTATTCTTCCGTGCCCTCAAAGCCAACTCCTCGTACAAGACTGTCTTCTTTAACATCCAGGAAAACGTCTATTACTTCCTCGACATATTTTAGTGAGTAGGAATTAAAATTGTTAGGCAACAGTTCCTTGCTTGCCCTTTCTTTGAGCTGTTTGCTGGCGACTAGTTTATTCAGCTTTTCTCCGCCTCCATGTGCGTCGAAAAGAAGGTCTACGAACACGTCCTGAGGAGTGTCTTCCTCGAGCTTCTATTCCAGTTGCTGGTTTTCTACTTCAAAGACTATCTTCTTGGAGCTCAAACTCATAGACTCTCATCAAAGCTTCTTTATTTTACCTGGTTGTGGTTCGTAGCAGGTTCCGTCGGAAAGTAGGCTGTTGATTGTGTCTTCTAGTTGGTCTTCTGGTTCGTCTATGTCTTCGACTATGTCTGCGTAGTCTGCGCCTTCTCCGTCGTCGAGGTCTTCCACTGCTTCTAGTACTTTTCTTTCGAGGTTTTCTCGGTCTTCTTCTGTTTCTGCTTGGTCGAAGCTTTCTCCGAAGCTTTGTAGTAGTGCATCGACTTCGTTTTCGTTGAGTTTGCCGACCATTTCTTTTTCGATTTCGTCTTGGTCTTTACCTGATTCTTTCAACTGTTTGACTGTTTCGTGAATCTGGCTCCATTCTTCTCTTGTCTTTTTCTGTCTGAGTGAATGGAGTAGTTCTGCCTCTGGTTCTCTATGATTTAAGATTTCTCCGTCCAGATAAATTTGTCCTTGGTATTCTCTGACTTTCCCGACTACTTCAATTATGTCGCCAGTTTCAAATCCGTCCATTAGTTCGAGTTCGTTGAAGAACTTTATCTGCACCGTGTCTTCGCCGTCGTCCAGCGTTAAAGAACCGTATGTTTCATCGTCGTTGATGAACCTGTCGACTACTGTTGCAACAAGTCGGGCACGTGACAGGCGTTTTCCTTCAGTTGTCAACAAAAAGTTCGGTTCGAATCCTTCTCTCTGAAAGTATTTTCCGGTGTTCAGTTCTCTGGTGTTAGTCAGTTTTGCAACCTGTCTCTTCTGTTGTGCCATAGTATTTGCTCCTCTGTAAATTCTTATGTATCTGTTCTAGATTTTCTGCACATGACCCTGTTCCGGCTCGAACAGTTCACCTTCTCGCTTCAATCTTTCAATTATTTCCTCTGCTTGCTCTTTCTCCATTCCTTCTTCCTCTGCTTTTTCTAATACTTCTTCAATCTCAGCTGAGTCATCGTCTCCGGCTAGTTGATCAATTAACTGTTTAACTGTCTGCAGCCGGTTTCTCTGGCTGTTGGATACTCCTGACTCGATGATGTCTATGTCGAAGTCTCCGGTCTCCGGATCCATACCAACTTGTTTCAGGCAGTAAGTTAATAGGTCAATGGCTCTCTCCGCATCATCTAGGTGAACTTCTTCTCTCAGGTGAGCTCTGGCCGACGCCTCAGCTATCCTGATCAGTGCCTCTAACTGGCGTGCTGTGATCGGTACGCTACCTTCCTCACCCTTAGAGCGCATGTTTACATAGAATTCCTGAATTTTCTCAGAAGCCTCTTCAGTTAACTGGGGTCTCACGTTTTTCTTGGCGTAGGCGATGTATCTCCTCAACTGGTCCTGTGCTATTTCTGCATCCGTCTCCTCCGGATCAATATGGTTTTGAAGAATCGTGTCTGCCAATTCCTTGTCCTTTGACTCGTCCGGTTCATCAAGCACAGGAAAGATGAAGTCGAAACGTGAAAGCAGGGTATCCCCGATATTGATCTGCTCTGGAATAGGCTCATAAGGATCGAAACGTCCAAGTTTAGGGTTTCCAGCTGCCAGGATAGATGTTTGGGCATTCAATGTTGCCTGAATATTTGCCTTTGAAACAGAAATCTGCTGTTGTTCCATTGCTTCGTGTAGCGAGCTTCTATCCTCTGCGGCCATCTTGTCAATTTCATCAATAGCAGCCATACCTTTGTTAGCTAGGACTACAGCACCGGCTTCAAGACTGAATTCGCCCGTAGATTCCTCTTTGACTACTGAAGCAGTGAGCCCAGCACCTGTTGATGATTTTCCGACTACGTAGCGTCCTTTTGGCGCTAGTTCTCCTGAGAATTTCAGTAGTTGTGAGTTGTGCGATAGCATGTCGTTAGTTAGATAGTTATGGCCTATTGGTATTTCTAAGTCGTATACATGGTTGTAATCTGGCTTTGTCTTTTGTATGGTTTTTATCTTGTCCCAGAATATTTCTGATTCTGCCAGTTTGTTTATTTTTGCTACTTGTTCTTTTGTTTCTGCTAGTTTTTGTTGGATATTTTTCTGAAGTGATTTACTGGTTTCTTGTAGTAGTTTAGTGTTTTCTTTTTTCCTTTCTTTTCTTTCATACTGTCCTAACAGTGATTGGGTGAATGAGGTATTTTCAGCTACTTTTTGCTGGCTTATTCCTAGTTCGTTTCTGACTTGTTTGATTAGGTTCCAGGCCGGCTGATTTAGTTCTTCTTCCATTTCTTGGAGTTTCTTTCGCCTATTTAGGAAGTCTTCACTGATCTTCTGTATTTTTTCCCTGCTGGGGTTTCTGTGTTGTCTTTCGTAATTTTGGTAGGTACCTCTTCCTACTGAGAAGTCGAATTGGGTCATGCCTAATTTTTCCCTTATTTCCTTCAGTTCCTCTCCGATGTTAGGTATTATGTCGGTATTTGTGTTGTTTTCTGATTCAAATGATTGTGAAGATTCTATCTTTCTCTCTGTTATGAATCCTATTTTTTCTATGTACTTGTCGAAGTCTTTTCCACTTATTCTTAGTCTGTAACTTTCTTCTCTTGGTTTCAACTGGCTCTGTATATTGAATATTAGCAAGCTGGTTTGAATTTCATCAAGTATTTCTCTACTTGTGGATCCGACAACTATTTCTCTTTGATTTTTGGATACGGTTCCCTCTGCTTCTGTAAATGCTTTTACAAAGTTCTTTACATTTTCTTTATTGCCTGAGAACACTGTTTCGGGCATTCTACGTTCTCTTGAAGGTTTTAGCAGAGAGGGTGATAAATTATCTAATAAGCTTATTAGTTCTGATGAACTGCAGTGAATTTCTTTGGCGCTTTTTCCCTCGTGAGATTGTCTTTGTGTGCCGTTGGCATTCATTCTTTCAAGCTGTTCTTCGACATCTTCAAGTAGTTCTTCGTCATTGTTTGTGAAGTATATAGTGCTGCTAGTGTCTGAGGTGTTTTGGATGTATCCTTCAGCAGCTAGGTAGCCTAAGAGTCTTGAAAAACCAGGGTTTAACTTTTTAGGAGGTTTTATTCTGACAGCGTTATTGGCTTTAGAGCTTCTATATTCTACTTGCAGTGAATCATCTCCTTCCCAGTCTAAGGTTCTGGGCGCGGCTATGAAGTCATCTTCACTCAGGTTTTCAGCCTTGATAGGGGTTATTTCTCCATTTCTCTGAACAAATAGAGGGTGAGAGGGAGTGACTTCTACTCTTTTCCCAGAAGAGGTTTCGATATTTATCATTTCATCTGGTGCATCACGCTTCCACATCTTAGAGGAGGATTTTTCCTCTATTTGGCCTGATTCACTCATACCGAATGTCTGAATCTCTTCTTCAATATATACTCCGTCATCAACTTCCTCTACATCATTAGAATCCTGTATTTTACTGTCAATTAGTTCACCGATTTCTTTCTTTTCTCCTTTACTTGTTAAAATTTCCGTGTCTGGTGCTACACATTTACCGGTTCCTGGTTCTCCTATAAGTAGGATGTGCAGGTCTCCACGGCTTTTAACGCCGTCTTCTCGTGTTTTTTTAACTCCTCCGAACATTTGTAGTGCTATTGCTTCCTTGATCCTGTCGTGTCCGAATATGCTCGGTGCTATTGAATTAATTATTCTATCGAAGATGTCGGAGTCTTCTGCCATCTCTTTTATCTCCTCTACTTCTTCTGAATCCAGCTCTAGTTGTTCAAATTCTTGCTGTGTTGGTTCGACGTGATTTGCTTCCATGTAGATGTCAAACTTTTTGGATTTCTTCTTTAGAGGTCGCTCACGCATTACTCCGGTGACCTCAACAACATTACCGGGTACTATCTTCTTCTGGAAATCTGGATCAACTAAGTCGCCTTCCAATCTTACAGAGAGTGAAGAAGGCTGTTCTGAGCCCTCTCTGGATTCTGGATCCTCTTCCAGTGTCACTATCTGTGTATCAGTCATCACCTTTTCAATTGATTCAAACTTTTTGGAGCCACAATCACACTTGTAAGGAGATTTCAGCTCTGAAGAATCCTGCTCCTTCTCATACCTATCTCCACATTGTGTGCATTCAAATATAGCTGAGATTACTTCTGGCTTAACCTGTGAAGCTCTCTTAATCATTCCCTCAACAGGAATGAATTTTCCAATATGCTCGGAACGAAGATTCTTTAATAGAACTTTGTCTTCGTCCGGCATCCCGACGAATCTGACTGAGAAATCTTCCTCGGTTATCTGTTCATGGCTTTGAATGCCTTCCTCTGCGGCATCTACGGCACTTACAGGATTCTCTCTCAGGTAATCAGTCAGCTCCGGTGAGAAAATATCCAGTTCCTCAAACTCCACTACGACGCTGTCGCGGCCGTTTTTAACTGCTTCTACTACTTCCTGGAAGTATACGTCCGAGAAAAATTCCTCAAAATCTTTCACCGCCTCCCCGTAATCCATGTTCAAACATGTTCAGCAAAATGATAAAAATCAAAAAATCTCACGTTCAAACTCAACCATGGCAGACACAGAAAAACTTTCAGACGCCGAAATAAAGCAAAAACTGGAGGAAACACAGATCTGGAGCCGCAGCGGCGACAAACTGGTCACAAGAATAGAGTTCGACAACTACAAGGACTCAGTATTTTTCGCCAACACAATCTTCTCACTGGCGGAAGCACACTTCCACCATCCAGAAGTAAAAGTAGAGTATGGAGCGGTAGAAATTGATCTATGGAGCCACGATGTAGAAGGAATTACAGAAAGAGACTTCGAACTGGCTGAAGAGATAGAACAAAAAGTCGGTGAGATTAAATGGAGTTAGAGAATATCCAGATTTTCCCATAGTAAACTGGTGTCTTTAGCTTCCTTCTTCCTATAATTTACCAGAATCTTCTCTCTATTCTTATGTCTTAGCTTCAACTCTTCAATTTCTTCTGCAGGAACCCACTTTCTCTGGATTATGTCACTTTCTAGTTCTTCCTTCTTTTCAGCTAGAGGTTTACTTGTAAACATGAAAACTATTGTTTCTGAACCGTCTTCCTGATACTGCTCTTCGTATACTCCAATAAATCCAGTGATTTCCACTTTGTAACCTGTTTCCTCCAGAACTTCTCTCTTGACACATTCAATGATAGACTCGTTGCTTTCCCAGCCGCCGCCTGGGAAGTTCCATTTTCCTTTGATATGATCTTTAGCTTCTTGAACCATCAGAATTTCTTGTTCCTCGTTTTCAATTACTGCGCCGGCGGCAGCATAGAACTCTGACGTAAGTAAGTATAATTGAGAGAAAAATTAGAAGAGGTCTAAAGCGCTCCGATTTCTTCCAGGTTGTCTTCTAGGGTTGCAATGCCGTTTTGAACGTCTTCGTAGGTTCTACCTCCTGTACATACTAAGTTGCCGGAGCTGAAGAGTAGGAATACTACTTTGGGTTCGTCCAGTCTGTATACTAGTCCTGGGAACTGTTCTGGTTCGTACTCTGTTCCGACTAGCTCGAACGCAATCCGGTTCAGGTTCAGTGTTGCGCCTAGCTCTGAGGATGCTACGATGTTTTGTACTGTTACTTCTGGCTTGTTGCCAATTTCTACGTCAGCCTCTTTAAGCTCTTCAATGATCTTATGTGTTGCTTCCTTTGCCTGTTCAGGAGATTTAGTTCCTGTGCAGACTACTTTACCTGATCCGAATAACAGGGCTGCGGCTTTTGGTTCTTTCAGCCGGTATACTAGTCCTGGGAACTGTTCTGGTTCGTATTCTGTGTTTTCAAGATAGATTGCGATTCGGTCCAGAGGCAGTCTCTGGTCGAATTCTGCGGATGCTACCACGTTCTGAATGTCGATGTCGTCGTCTTCTACCATTTTTGATTTGTTCACCTGTTGGGAATTTTTTTAGGAAAAATGTCGGCCCCATTTAAATACTTTATATTTGATTTAAATAGGGAAACCTTTTAAATATGCCTAATGCGCTCGAACTGATTTTTAATCACTCAGCCCCGATAAAGTGCCGGAAACCTTCTCTACGCTCAGAAAAGTTTCATCCTCAAAACCGGGGTTTAGAGTCAAAGCTGCCCTGGCGTCATCGACCATATCTCGTTGGACTCCAATCACTCCCTCCTGTTCCGCCTCGTCAAACTTATTCTCTAT
>CAZSAB010000009.1:0-40348 GCA_964604885.1 uncultured archaeon | reverse complement strand
TTCTTCTCGATATTTGGACCAGTTTAAATTTGATTTCTTGTTGAATAGAAGAGCCATGTCAATGAAGTGGAAACTTCCTATGTTTTCATCCTGGAAGATATCCAGAAATTCTCTGGAGAACCCCCAAAAGGTAAGATACAAGTCTCTAGAGTGTAAAGGGATATCTAAGGCATGAAAGTCTCCATCAAAGTCAGACTTCGCCCAATCAAAATTGTCTCTGATTTCGAAAGGTGTAAAGCAACCTTTTTGTTTTCCGAATAGTTCTACATCATATTTCCTCAGTTTATTTTTCATTAAAATCACCTTTGAGGTATATATCACTTCTCAATCCAACAGAACGACTGAAAGAGGATTTCTCAAGACCTAAATTATCAAAAGAATTAAGAAAAGTGCTACACAATATTTCCATTAGAGGCACTTTCCTTGGAGCTGGAATCTACAGTTCCAGCTTTTTCTGTTGGTTGTTTAGCAAATACTTTTCGGAGTATCTCTCGTGCAACGGATGACTTTCCTTCCGTATAAGGATTTTCTCTGTTTATCCGTTCCAGTTCCTCAATCAGGCTAGGATCGAGTCTAATCGGTAGAACCTTTAGAGGTTCGCTACTATTTTCTGATGCCATTTTTAATCCTCCTCAACCAAATTCTCTACCAGTTTTTGTTCTTGTGGGTTGAGTTCATCCTTGATCTCAGGATCCTCCTCCAATAACTGCCTTAACTTCTGCTCAGAATCAAGCATCCTCTTTCACCCCTAGAGCTTTCTTCTCATGATCAGATAGGTAGGAATATTTAGCAAGTTCTTTCTTAGCTGATCTCCTAAGAAATGAGCTAACACTTACCTCTCTAGCTTCACAGAAATTCTTAAGGGTTTTAGCAGTAGATTTTTCAAACCAAGCACCAATCTTTTTCTTATCTGGCATGTATTGCCAGTATAGGGTAACCTTGATGGCTCGAACCTACCCCAAATGAATTTTGGAGCGCACCAAAGTGATAATATGAAAAGAAAAAAGGAGAAAAATAACGAAACGAAGGTAAAAAATGTTGTAATAGAACTATCTGAAAATGGGTTACCTCCCACTCTTCAAGAAATACAAAATGAAGCAGAATTTAGCAAGCCTACTTGTAGAAAACACCTAAAAGATCTCATTAAAAGAGGAGAATTAGCATCAAAAGAATTAGGGCAGGATAAAAGATATTTTCCTCCCTCTTATGAACCACAGGAATTTGAAGAATACAATAGACTTGAAACCGAGATTGGTGAAGCAATAGAAACTCTAAATTCGATGCTTGGAAACATAAGAGATCCTAGTAGAGGAGAAATTGCCGACTGGATAGATAGAGACGAAGAAAATCATTTTTTCCAGAGAATTTACACCAAAAAAAAGAGGGAATTTAATTTAACTAAACCAGAAAAAGAGGATTTCGATAAAACTAAAACTTCATTGCCTCACAAGATAAATGATGCTTTATTAGTTGAAAAGGAAATCCATCCTAGATCAGCAGAAAAAAACTTTCCAATTAAAGAACTTAAAGAATACTTTGAGGATAACAGAGAACTTTTCTCGAAAATTGATTTAGATATTCACAGAGAAGACGGAAAAATATCACAGGTAGTATTCGAATACCCAATAGAATTAAGGAAGTTCACAGGTAGTCGGTATGAAACTTTTGAATTTGATACTTAGAGAGTTAGATAAATAAGTTTTTGCTATAATTATTATCTTGAAACTCATTAGGGATATGTAGTAATATGGTTGAAGCCCCGAGAGGGATTTGAACCCTCGGCCTGCTCCTTTCTTCGCCTTTAGTTTTGGTTTGAGACACTTCTCCTGCAGTCTATGCCGAATGTATGGTCTGGAGCGTGCCGCACTCCGTGACTGGAGGCGTACAAGGGAGCTGCTCTAGCCAGGCTGAGCTATCGAGGCCTGATGTATAGTGAGGTTCTGTTAAGAGTTAAATAGTTGGGACTATGCGGACACTTTATGCCGGTTTCAAGTCTTGAGGAGCTGGAGGAAAAGGATGTTGAGGGCGGTAAAGTTGCCATCGGGTTCAGGCCTTCCGGTTCTCTGCATGTCGGTAACCTGTTGACTATTACTTATGCTGCGGTTCTGGCCGACGAGCTGGGAAAAGACCTGGACCTGATGGTATGTGATACTGACTGGAGCGCACATATCCATGAGGATCACTTGCCGGACGAGAACCGTGTTATGAAACTTTTTTTCAAGAGGGGCTGTCCCTGTGGGAACCACAGTAGTATTGCTGAACATAGATTGGATGAGTTGTCTTCTTTCCTGGATGTTTTGGCGGAAGAGACTGTTGAGTTTGAACCTGCTTTTCTGTCGGATTATGAGGACGAAAGCTATGATCGGGCGCTGGAAAATGTTCTCGACAGTGTTGATGAATTAAATGATGTTTTTGGTGGCAGGTTTCGTGATAGGTACAGGAGTCCTGTAGCAGCTGTATGTCCTGAATGCGGTTTTTCAGACGCCAAGGGTTCCGCTTATTCTAGTGAAACAGGTATGTTGGTTTCTGCGTGTCACAATCCTGAATGTAGTACTGGTTTTATGGAGACAAGGCTTTCTGATTCTGAGAAAGGTGTTTATTATCTTGTAGATCCGGTGCGTGATCCTGGTAGAGACGTTGCACTGCATGTTTTCGGCGGTGATTATCGTGATGCAGGTAAAGGCGAGAAAACCCCGAAAGTTGAGAAAGTTGAGAAAATAACTAAAATGGCTTGTGGAGAAACACCTGTATACTTTTTAGCTCCTATGATTGGGGATGACGATGGTAATCCGCTTTCAAAGTCGCATGACACAGGTGTCACTGTTGATGAGATTAATGATATTGAAGAATTTGCTAAGAGGCTTGTTGAGAGGGTAAGGAAAATTATTGATGAAGAAAAGGATTACGTTGTTCAGGACGAGCTTTTAGGCTAGGTCTACGTCGTCTGGTGCGTCTCCGTCAGCTCCTCTGTCTTTGATTTCTCTTTCCATTGCGTCTTTGATGCGGTTGACGTTGATACTGCGCGTGCATTCCGGGCATTCGATCCACCATGGTCTCTGTCCTAGTTCCTGTTCTCCTTCCCATTGGTTTCCGCAGTAAGGGCAGGTGATGTCGTAGTAGTATAGTTCGGTATCATAGCTGAACATCTGAACTCTACCGGTATTCTCTCCCTCGTCATTCTCTATCTTCCTGTTTGTCGAGTATTCTACCCTTTCGAAATCAATATCCTTTTCCATGGCTACAAAAAAACACATATTAACAACTAATTTTAAGTCCTTTCCAAACCCGAGTTAATCAGTTAAGAACTCATCGTAGATTGCCAGTAGTTCTTCTCTAGATACATCGTCAAAGTCCACATCGAGTTCTTCGACATCGAGTTCTTCGGCCACGCTTTTCTCTACCTCTACGATCTCGGAGTTGTACTTCTTCAGGAGGCGGATATCCCACTCCCTCTCCGTGGAGATGTAGAGCTTGTATCCTTCTACAGTAGCGAGGAATGCCTTTGCTGCGTCTTCTCTATCCTCTATGGTGAAAAATGCTTCCTGGTGTATCGGTATGCCGCCCAGTCCCTCGTACTTTTCTCCTTTGACAGAGTAGTTTTCGATTCCGGGTATCTTAGAGATTTTGTCCGCTTTTTCAACTTCTACCTCTATCTCGCCGTTTTCCTGCTTTTCTGCGTTTTCTACGCGTGGTTTGAGGTATTCAAGAAGTTTTTCAGGTTTCTCGGCGGGTTTGACTATGGCTTTCATGTCGAGAGTTTTGCAGGGAAGTCTTTTATTTGAGTCTGAGTATATGAGTATATGGGTATCTTCGACAGCGATAATTCCGAGGATGAGGTTAAAATCTCTCCGGATGAAGGAGCAGAAGATGAAGGCCTTTTGAAGGATGAAGTTGAAACTGAGATAGTTAGTGATTCAGATAGAGATGGTTCGAGAAATGGTAATTCATCAAGTTCCTCAGGCAGTGAAAGAGGGAGAAAGATACGTGAGAGAAGTAATTCCAATGGTAAAAGTACTTTTGGTGAAGACAGTGTCTCTTTGGAAGATGTCCATAGGCAGAATGAGAGAATTATTGAGCTTTTGAAAGAATTAAATGAAGATAATTCAAATAAAGATGATGGTGAACAGGAAATGGAAGGTGACCTAAATGGGGTACTATGACAGCGTAAAGGATTCAGTAAAAGAAGATGAAAGAGGAGCAAACTCGGCTAAAGGAGGCAACTTTGACACTTTAAAACAGAACGCCGAGCAAAACACAAAACCTGATGAAGAAAAAGGAGATGACACTCCGATCGAAGTAGTAGAAGAGGGAGGAATAAAGAAAGATGTTCAGGAGGATCAAGGAAGAAAGCAAAATACTGAGGATAACAACAGTTCAAAAGAAGAGAACCCATTCACCTCAAGTGAGGGCTCAACTAATGCCTCGAGTATTGAGAACAAGATGGACAAGTTGATTGAACAGAACGAGAAAATGATTGAGATATTAGAGAGTTTCGGAAATTAGACTTCTTTTATCATCTTTTTCCTTTCAGTATCAAATCCTCTTTCTCTATAAAGCTCCTGAGCTGATTGGTTCGCGACGTTTACATCCAGTTCAATTGTTTCACAATCCTCTCTATTTGCAACTTCCTCAATTTCATTCATTAACGTAGATGCAATTCCTTTCCTGCGAAAATCCTTTTTTACAAATATCTCGTTCAGTTTAAGTTTTGTACCACGACTGAATACTGGAATAGAATCCTTCAAAGATGCTGAAATAAATCCTGCTTTTTGATCTGACTCCTCAGCAATATAGAAGTATGTATCTCCGCTTCCAAGTTTCTCCCTCTTATGCTCAATAGTTTCCTGAATATCCAGATCCTCTTCAAGCTGGTTATATTCAGAGACCTCTTCCATTTCTCTGGCCAGTGGAAGCCACAGTTCTTCAACCAGATTCTTTGCCTCTGAAGGCTTTGCTTCCCGGACTTTCATTGGGTCTAAACTATTTCTACCTCAATCTTTCTCCTTCCTGTGTCTGTAGTCTCTATTTCCTCTGTAAGATTGATTTCAAGTTCCAGTGTTTTCCGGTCCTCGTGTTCTTCAAACTCCATTTCCAGCTGGTGCTTATCTGTTGGTTCAATTCTTACCTCCTCTCTACCCTTGAAGCTCAGACCAACTTTGCCTTCCCTGATCTTCGTTGCAAAGTTCTCCAGAAAATTTGCAAGTTCATCGTCCGAGAACTCAAAATCCAGTTCTACTTCTTTGCTCATAACTACTCTTGAAGAATAAAAAGTTATAATCGTTTCTATGATTTCACATAATGAAGAAAGAGATAAGGAAAAAATTTGACGTCAGTCCTGCATAAGTTTCCTTGAAAGGAAATGATCCTTCTCTTCCAGCTCCCTAACAGCTTCAATCATGAAAAAGAAGGCAACTGATACCATAAACATTCCCAGAGTTGCAGGCTCCATTGGAATCTGATTTCTTGCAGGGTAAATTACTGAGAATAGCATCAAAAAACCTAGGATATAGAGTGTGAAAGAGATTCCGACCTCAGCATTAGTAGAAAGCTTTGGAAGTCCGAATATATCTCTTTGATCAACTTCATTTTCAGACATAAGTTATCAACCTAGTTCAAAATTGGAAAATTCTGCGTATAAAACTTCCGTCAAAAAACCTACAGATTCTCGATCTCTACATCCTTGTCTTCGGGCTTGAAAGCGCTTGGCAGGTGGATTCTGTAAATTCCGTCTGCTTTCTCAATTACAAGAGGCATTTCCTCCAAGAGTCTGGAAACGTTGATAGTGTAGACTCCTTCCTCCTCAACGCTGATAGAGTCAAGATCAAATTCGAACCTGATGTTTTCTCTTTCTTGCTCGCCTTCAGAAACCATTTCCTCGATATCTTCCTTTACCTCAGCCTTCTCTTCTTCAAGCTCTTCCTCACTCATCTCAGGCTCATTCTCATACATGAAGAGGCTTGAGCCACATTCACAACCGTCAACAATCCTGTCTGAATCGTCTTCATATGTCCGGCCGCAGTTCATACACCTGTGAGGCATCAGTGTCCACTCCGTGGATGCTGTCTTAGAAGATTTTTAATCTTGGGTCACCTAGTTGTCTGCCTGATCTTCTAGCTTGGCGAGGAATGAAACAGTATCTCTTTCCTCCTTGATTTTGTCCATTACTCTTGAGTTTCCGACAATAGTGAGGCCTTTCCTGTATTTCTGGTCCAGTACTTTCTCGTAAAACATGTTCCTTAGCTGGTCGAACCTGTTTTCCGCTGAATCAAGACCCATGAACTCCACGCCAGGAAAGTCATCGTCAACCTCCTCCATAGAGTTCTGAATCAGCTCTCTCTTCTCTTCGGGAGTCCAGCTTTCTTCGAGCACGAGTACTGAGTTGTCACGGACTTTCTCCAAAACTACCTCAAGCTTGTCTTCAAATTCCTTCGAGGATAGCTTGTCTCTTGAAAGAAATTCTATCGTGACACCTTCCTCGCTCATTATGACAACCTTTCAATTATTTCCTCATAAAGTTTGTCGATGTTTTCTCCCTCCTTGGCTGAAATCTCAAGTACAGGGTGCTGAGGGAATGCATCACGCACACGAGAAGGATCAGCATCCTCCAAATCAATCTTGTTGGCCAGAATCAAGATCGGAATATCTTTGGCCTCCAAATTTCCTATTATAGTGACATTTACCTGTGTATAAGGGTCTTCAGTAGCATCAAAAATTACAAGACAGGCATCAACATCATCCAGATACTTGATAGCTTCTACGATTCCTTTAGTTGCCTCCTTCGCACGGCCTTTTGCGTCTTCCTCCTCCATTCCATGCTCCGTGAAGTCCTTGAAATCAACATTTGTTGAGATACCTGGCATGTCAAGAAGGTTAAGATCAAGGCTTCTGCCATCATCGGACTCGATTGTAACCTTTTCCTTCTTCTCTACAGCTCTGGTTTCGTGCGGCACTTCCGATATATCACTCATCTCTTCGCCAGTAAGATCTTTGGAAATCTCATTTGCTAAAGTACTTTTTCCCGCATTTGGAGGCCCATAGATTCCTATGGAGACATCATCCTTTTCCGAATCACCGAAAAGATTGCTGAATAAGTCCTTAAGACGCCCTATCATTTTGACACCGCTCAATGATAAAATCGAAGCGGAAATATAAAAAGCCGTTGTCGGGTTGGTGGAAAAGTTAAAAGAAACAGGTAGGAAAACCGCGATATGAAAGTTGAAAAAGGAGTCATAATAGTAGTATACAAACAATCTCGGAGAAACAACCGGTACGCCGTTCTAAAGAGGAAGAAGAACTGGGAAGGCTGGGAACTGCCCAAGGGCCACCTTGAAGAAGGAGACTACCAAGAGACGGTGAAGATCGAGTTAATGGAGGAGTGCGGGATTGATGAAGACCAGATACAGGAGATAACCGATATGGAAGAGGAGACTTCCTGGGAGTATGATCAGGATGGAGAAGATTTCAGGAAAGAGTACAAGGCCTTTGTTGTGGAGGTCGACAAGGACGTTCAAATCGATGTTTCTAAGAATCCATGTGATGAACACGAACAGGGATTCTACCTGAAAATAGAGGACGCTAAAAGCCTTCTAACCTATGAAAACAATGTTGAGATACTTGAGAAAGCCACAGATTTGATCGAAGAATATAGATAAAAGCATCAGGACTTCATTGTAAAATATGACACAACCAGATCAACTACTTGAGCTTTACCAGTTCGAAGGATGTCCATACTGCTCAAAAGTTAGAAGCAAGTTGACAGAACTCCAAATTGATTTCGTCGCCAGGCAGGTCGACAAACAAGATCGTTCAAGAGTAGAAGAAGTTTCAGGTCAAACAAACGTACCTGTACTCGTTGACCCGAACACTGATACAGTTATGCCGGAGAGTGATGACATAGTGGAGTATATCGAAAAAAATTATTCCTAATTCATTTCTCTAGAATTCTTTGGCGGCTTCGAAGGATGATCTAGTTACTTGGTCAACTTCTTCAGATCCGAGCCCGTAAAAACCAGTATCAATGAACGGAAATTCTCTTTTGAAAATGCCATCTGGCTCCTTATAGCCCGTATAGTATCTTAAGGCCAGCCCATATTTTTCTAACTGTTCGTTCGAAGTATTTCTTGAGTTAACTCCTGCAGTTATCATTGTTGCCCATTCATTCCTAGCAAAGTCGCTTACATCTTCAGAACCCCCTACTTCATTCTCTATTCTTTCAATGTAGGAGTCAGCTAATGCACCCATACTAAAACTCTCAGCACCAGAGGATTTTTCCACAGCTAAACCATTTTATATTGTTTCTCGAAATGCTGTAGACTATCGTCCCTAATTAATACGTGCTCATCTCCGGGATAGAGCTCATTTAAACCGGCGTTTATTTCATCAACTTTAGTCCCAACAGCCACTACAGGTCATTTGCTATCAAACAATTATAAAAACATTACTGTATGCAGTGGTTCTCTCGTAACTGTTTTAGGGCTGCCTCTTAGAGTAAAAATTTTGAAACTTTCCAGAGAGCTTAATTAAGTTAGGGATAAACAAAGTGAGATATGCCGGAAAAAGTTATAGTGCTTGGAGCTGGTTTTCTCGGAGTAAATGTCGTTCTCGACCTGATGGAGTCAGAGAAGGAAGTGGTTCTCATCGACGAAGACCTGAACCATGAGTACATTCCTGGCCTTATTGAATTGATAAGAGAAAGAAAAAGTGAAGAGGATCTCTTAGTTGATCTAAAAGATTTTCTATCTGGAGAAGACGTTAGTCTTCATGAAGAAAGCGTTGAAACAATAAAGCCTGAGAAAAACGAAGTAGAAACAGCGGAAAGTGTTCATAGCTATGATCAACTTGTCCTGGGTCTCGGAGGTTGTCCCAAGAACATGGGCCTAGACATTGACTCAGCAGAAAATATCTGGGGCATAGAACCTGCAGGAAGGCTTGTTGAAAACCTTGAATCAGCTGAAAAAGTGATTGTAGTAGGTTCGGGATATACAGGGCTTGAAGCTGCCATGGAGATAGCAGAGACGGGTAGAGAAGTAGTTATAGTTGAGTTAAAGACCAGGCCATGCCCCAGGTTATCAGAAAAGTCTTCAGAGAAGTTTCTGGAAATAATGCAAAAGAAAGGCGTCAGCTTCAGGGGAGGACAGAAAGTGGAGGAAATACAGGAGGAAAAAGTTCTTACTGAAGAAGACTCGATGGAAGGTGATATGGTTCTATGGTGTGGGGGCGTTCAGGCCTCGAAAATAGTGCAGGAAAGTTTCAAAACCGGTTTAGCTGGCCTCAAAGTAACCAAAGGCCTTTCAGCCGAGAAATATGGAAATATTTACGCAGGAGGAGACATTGCAGATACAAAATCATTGAAAACTGCGCACAATGCGATGAAGCAGGCAGTAGTAATAGCTGAAAACATTAAGAGCGGTGATTTATCTTTGAAAAGGTTTGAAGATGACAGATTACCTCTTATCGTCAGCTTAGGGGATACTGGTGCGATAGTCTTGAATAAAAAAGTTGTCTGGACAGGTTTTCCTTCTAGATTCTTGAAGGACATGGTTAGGGTTTTCTACTTTCTGCGGCTTAGATGGAAAAGATTTTTCTAAGAAAGTATGGGGGCGGTAGGATTTGAACCCACAACCTACCGCTAACTCCGTTAAACTTGGGATTTAATCATCGGAACGAAGATCAAGGATCTTCTCAAACTGACCCCCGGATGCGAGCCAGTAGTCCTCATCCCTCCAGTCAGCGCAGCAGAATGAGATGGTTCTTGAACCATCGGGTATTTTCGATCTGCTACAGCAGTCGCTGGAGGCGGTCGCTCTCCCAGGTTGAGCTACACCCCCTTAGGTGTATATTAGGAGTTTTCGGCCAGTTTTATATTAGGGCTGCTGATTCAGTAAATTCTGTATCCTATTGCTGTGGCCATAACTAGTATTCCTGCAATGGTGAGTGGGAAGCTTGGTGTTGCTAAAGCGGCTGCGATTCCTGAGAGCATGCTGGGAAAGGCATTAGCGAGCGCCCTGACGCTCTGGTTTGTGCCTAGTGCAAGGCCTTGATCCTTCTTTGAAGCGTTGTTTGAGACCAAAGTGTTTAGTGAGATCTGTGTTATCGAGTTGTTGAAAGAGAAAAGAGTTACTACTGCCATAAAGACTGCCAGGTTCTGAGGTACGGGTTGCAAGAATATGAAAAGACCTGTCAGGAAGAGTGTGAGTGGCATGACATTTTCTTCTTTGAATCTCTGGAATAGCTTAGGCACTATAATTCCTTGGCCAATTATCAGTAGTACTCCAATGTACAGGAAGAAGTTGCCTGTTTCAAACTGGCTGAAACCAAAGGTTTTGACAAGGTACACCGGGATAAAAGTGGTGAAGAAGGCAAATCCGGAGAAGTAGAAGAAGTTAGCAGCAAACAGTTTCTTGAGACCGGGAAGATTGATTCCTTTCTTGAGCTGTGTAAATGGTTTCAGCCAGTTGATAGTTTTTTGCTCCATAGGGCTTGTTTCTCTCAAGCTGTGTGTGACGTATACCAACGACAGTGCTGAGAGACCTGCTGCAAACCAGAAAGGGAAGGAAGCCGAGAAATACGGCAGGAAATCCGATGAAAGAAATCCTCCTAAGAACGGGCCCATTATAAACCCTGTGCCAAATGCCATTCCAATTATTCCAAAGTTCTTGGATTTATGGTCATTATCCGTAATGTCAGCGATTGTTGCTTGGGCCACTGAGATCAACCCTCCTGTCAGCCCGTTTACTATTCTGGAGAGAAACAGTATCGCTATATTTTCAGACATTATACCGATTCCAAATATTATAGAGGAAATTACAGTTCCGAATATTGAAACCTGGATTACTCTTTTCCTGCCGTAGATATCACTGATCTCGCCCAGTAATGGCGTGGCCAAAAACTGCCCGAGAGGATATAAACCTATTAGAAGGCCTAAAAGGACGTAACCTGTCTGTATGGAGAAGTTTTCTGGCAGTATGAAGAAGCTGGAGCTTGGCTCGGTGAAAAGTAGAGGGACAATTGGTATCAGTACTCCAAAGCTGATGACTTCTGCTATAATTGTCAGGAAAAGTGTTCTAATTATTTTCGAGTTATTCACGGAGAAGTGTTCCTTGATTAGATATTTGAAACCAGTGAAGTATCCCATAAATTTAAAATCTGAAATAGGGTTTAAACTGTGAAAGTAACGGAGAAAGATGGGATACACATAGAATCTGACAGTAAGATTGTAGCTGATTCCAGAAGTTCAGAAGGCGATATCAACTTTGTATCTCACGCACATTTCGACCACATGCATCTGGGCGGCTCAGATATAGTTTCCTCAGAGCTTACCGCGAGACTCGCTGAGACACGTTCGGGTGAAGAGGTCAAGAGAGTTGAAACAAGTGAAATCGATTTAATTCCTTCAGGACATATAGTTGGAAGTTCCGCAGCCCTGATTAAGGGAGAAAAAGATGTGCTCTACACAGGAGACGTTGCTCTAAGAGATAGAGTATACCTTGAAGGTTTTGAACCGGTTTCTGCCGATATCTTGATTGTTGAATCTACCTACGGAATACCTGCATACAGCTTCCCGGATCAACGAGTGATTGAAAAAAGAATCAAGGATTTTGTCCAGGGCGAAACGTCTCCTCTAATCCTCTTCGGATACTCTCTAGGGAAGGCACAAAAAATTCAGAAACTAGTCGAGAAAGCAACTGAGAGAACTATTCTCGCTCATGGAGCTGTAAAGAAAATGAACGATGCAGTAGAGAAAAGCACTGAATTGGAGTTTCGAGCCAAGCCATATGGAGAAAATAAGGAATTGATGAATGAAAACGAAATACTTGTAGCTCCTTCGAGAAGCTCTCAGGCCGACTGGATTGAGAAACTGGTGGATAAGACAGGGGCAGTTAAAGCTGGATTTTCAGGCTGGGCGGCCACAGACTCATTTAAATACAGAGGAGGTTACGATGAAACTTTCCAGCTATCAGATCACTGCGACTTCGATGACTTAGTTAAACTTGTAGAGAAGGTTGATCCGGAAAAAGTGTATACACAGCACGGATTCGATGAAGAATTTGCCTCCTACCTCAAAAGAGAGAAGGGATTCAATGCCAGAGCACTGAAACAGAACCAGAGCTCGCTGACGGATTTCTAGAAATCTTCAGCTTCCACTTCTTTTTCTATCTGCTTAACTGCCTCTTTGTGTTTTTCTAGCCGTCTCTCCGCTATTTTCTTTGATTTATCAAAATGCATTTCTCGGATTTGATTCTCGAATTCTTCTATTGCTGTATTCCAGAAGTATTCTATGCTTTCTTCTAGGGTTCTTCCATGCTGTGCAGAGTAGTGGATCTGCCTCCATAGATTGCCGACACCAAAGTTTGAAATCTTGTCAGCGTCCTGAAGTATCTCTCCTTCAACCGTCTCTGCTTCTGAATGATGGTTTCTAATTATATCTTCTATCTTGGATATTTCGCCCTCTGAAACAAAGTCCTCTACATAATCATGGACGATGTCAGCTCCTCTCTGGTCGTGACTCTCGTGTCCTTCAGATGGATCCATTTCACCGTCTTCAATATCCTCTTTACGTCCAATGTCGTGGAACAATGCGGCAATTTCTAAGACTCGTTCATCGACTTCTTCACTTGCTTCTTCGGCCAGCTTCTTTACAATTCGGTGAACAGCTTTGAGATGTGTATAGCGGTAATTTTTGCCTCCTGCTATCTCGGTGTAATCGGAGAATTCTTCCTTAAGCCTTGACTTTAATTGTATTACTTCGCTATCCCTGAGCATAGAAGTTATTTAGATAGGAAAATTCTTTGAATTTATGGGTTGAAGTAGAGCTGGTCTAACTCGGCCTCTATGAATTTCTGCTCCCTGTCCTTGAACAACGGTCTTATATCCTCGACTGCTCTCCTGTCTTTTGAGGTGAGCTGCGATCCAAACTCTTTCCTAGCTGATCTGATTACGTCGATCTCCTCCTGAAGTTTTCCAGATATAGCTTTGGCTTCGTCTTTTCCGTGGTTGTCGAAGTCTGTGAGAACGGCTACTTTGCTTGATGATCTTGAGACGTCTTCACAGAGGTCTTCATGACTTCTTTCAGCTGAAGTAAAGATTCTGCCTTCGAATCCCAGCTTCTGCATTATCTTTTTGTCGGACCAACCTTCTACAATTATAGAATCGACGTCTCGGGATATCCTGGCAACTACCTCCTCCAGCCTGTTTTTCTCGATGAAGTCCTCTTTTTTCATTCTATCTTCTTCGCAATTTTCTTGCTGTAAATAGGGTTTACAGACCCTTGGAATATATTTTTCACGGACTGCCTGTAGCTATCAAGCGACTCATTAATTTCACGCTCTACCTCAAGGTTTTCCTTGACTTTAATCTCTTGCGTCCAGTTGTCGTCCTCAAACTTTCCGAATTCGGTCCGGGAGTTTGTACGTATTTCTTTCATCCTGCTGATTGCTTCAGGCGTAAGAGATGCCCTAATACTGTAATTAATGTCATCAAATGACTTAATTTTTAGGTAGAAACCAAGCCGGTCAGATCTCAAAACTATAAATCCGTCTTCATACCTTTTCTCAACCTTAAACTTTGGATTGAACATTTCGGCAATACTCTCCGGCGACAGGATACCAAGAACTTCGGTAAGTCTCTCATTAAACTTCTCAGGGGGGCATGCAAACTTGGAATCAACATCGAAATTATGTATGGAAACATAGTAGCCCTTTCCATCCATTCTACCCTCTATTTCACTTGCCCTCCTCTCTGCCTTCCTCGCCTCCTGAGCCGAGTACGGAATATCAATCAGGAAAACACCATCTCTCTTGTCATGAGTAATGACAGCGTCAGTAGGAGGAGAGAAGTCTAGATCATTGAAAGGAGGTTTAAACAGGTTAAGACCTACAAATTCCTGTTCAAGCATCTTCAGATCTGACTGAACTCTTTCCAGCCTTTCTCTGAAAGGTCTTAATGAATAGTTGAGTAGGCGTGCCTGACTCTGAGAAAGCTCCTTTCTTTCAACCATCTTGGCCACATCTCTCACAATCTTGTCAGTATCAGTGTAGATCAGCTCTCTCTGGAGGAATTGATGCAGCCTCCTGAATTCAACAACTTCATAATCGGAGGCAGCTTCCTCTGAGGTAATGTATATTCCTCTTAGTTCGTGTTCAGAGAGTTTTGAAAGCTCCAGGCCTACGTCTGTAGGGCTTCTGGCGACTTGGTCAATGTACTTCTGCATTCTCTGATCGTCTTCCTCACTTATATCTCCCTTATTTTTTGCGTCAAGCACCCAGACCTCCTTTTTCTCTTCTCGAGTAATTCTAACGAATGCATCTGGACGAGAATTGTCGCTCAGCGACCCAACTCTTTCAAAAGAATCAAAGAAACCTTCATACTGTCTGAGTAAGTCGAGAACGTCAGTCTGAAACACCTTCCAATCCTTATTCACTCGTCTCAATCACCCTGTAATCATCTATACTCCCGTCACTGTTTAAGTCTAGCCCTTTCACAACAGCATAAAACTGGCCAGCCTCATAGTTTTCAACTATTTCTTCCAGGTCTGAAAAAGCTTTTACAGCAGCTCTTGTCCCTTTCTGCTGGACTCCTGCCACTAGAAAAATGCTCTTTTCCCTTTCCTCTGGATTGGAGGTCTTTGCAATCACTCCGATGTCTCCGGAGCCATAGGAATTGTCTGGCGTCCTCAGCTCTCTGTAGGGAAATTCCTCATCTGGAAAATAAGCCGGAAAGCTTTCGCTGAATCTCTTCGCAACAGTGTTCGTCAACACGCCTCCAACAAGGAACAGGTTTTCGTTGAACCTCTTCTCTGCAACTATCTCGGTATCTAGCTTCACGAGTCCGGTATTTTTTCTGGCATAGTTTCCCAGTTTGAAAGCTATTTCACTGGTTAAATGTCCGTCACGAGCTCTTACCTGATCGGGCCCATGCTGATCAGGAGAACCAGCCACTAAGTAACCTTTGATTTTACTTTCCTCAATAAAAGGTTTCAGGAAATCTCGCGCCGCAGTATTCGTGTCTGGCAGAGGAAAATCCTCAAATTCCTCATTCAAGAGAATTGCAAAGGCATCTTTACTTGGCTTGAAAAAGGTGGCCTCGCCTCCTGAAACGTTCTCAGTTCTGTCCTGTTCAATAAGTCCTGCTTCCTCTAACTTCTCGAAATGATAATAAAGCTTCTGCTTGCTACATTCAAATTTTTCCGACAGAGAGGAAGGATAAGCAGGTTCCTTTGAAAGATGTCTCAATATTTCTATCCTTATGCTATCGCTTAGAGCCTCTATCTGCTCATCTGTAAGCTTCTCGGCTTCCAAGGCTCCATTCCCATCTATAACCTTGACCATTGTCAAAAAAGTTTGACCGGACTTATAAATGAGTTTGGATACCTTTGCAAAGATCCGGATTTTAGTCTAGTTAACTAAACCATTCAAACTATAGTTTTAACGGTGACTTGTTTTCCGACTATCTTTTAAGGTGCTCGGATTCCTTTAGGTTAGTGTTATGTGCGGAATTGTTGGATATAAAGGGGATAGAGAAGCCGCTGAAGTTATCTATGAAGGATTGAAGAAACTGGAGTACAGAGGTTATGATTCTGCCGGGATCGCAACTGTAGGAAACCCTTCAATCAAGGTAGAGAAGGGAAAAGGAACAATTGACGAGGTTTCTCCTGAGAAGAAGGATGGAAAGACTGGTGTAGGTCATACACGATGGGCAACTCATGGCGGAGTAAACGATAAAAACGCTCATCCACACATCGACTGTGAAAAAGAAGTCGCAGTAGTACACAACGGGATAATCAACAATTATGAACATCTTAAAGAAGATCTTGTGTCTAGAGGCCATGAATTCAGATCTGAAACTGATACAGAGGTAATACCGCATCTTATCGAAGAGGAAATACAGAAAAATATTCCGCTTCATGAAGTTGCAGAGAATGTAGCTGAGAAAGTGGATGGGTCGTACGCTGTCGTAGCTACGCTGGATTCAGGAGACATGATCGCATTCAAGAATCAGTCTCCTCTGGTTATTGGAGTTGGAGAAGAGGAAAACTTTCTGGCATCTGATGTAACGCCATTCCTTGAATATACTGATGAGGCGATATTTGTGGAAGACGGTGAGATAGCTGTACTGAATGGAGAACTGAAAATGTACATGAATGGAGAGGAAATCTCCAAGGAGCCAGAAAAGATTGACTGGGATGCCGAAGAGGCCTCCAAAGAAGGCCATGATCACTTCATGGAAAAAGAGATATTGGAGCAAAAGCAAACTGTGAAGAGAGCTGCTTTCCAGGACAAATCAGACCTTGAAGAAGCTGTAGACATGATTGAAGAAGCAGAAAATATCTATCTTACCGGATGCGGGACGGCAAGCTTTGCAGCATCACTTGGAGCAAAATACATGAGAGACGCAGGTATTGAAACTATCTGGGAACAGTCACATGAACTAGAGTATAGAGCTGAAGAAGTCAATGAAGACGACCTAGTTATTGCTGTAAGTCAGAGCGGAGAGACAGCGGACCTACTATCAATGCTTGATGAAACCAAAGCTGATGTATTAGCTGTTGTTAACGTTGTTGGATCGACTCTGGCAAGAAAGTCTGATCATAGACTGTTCGTCAATGCAGGGCCGGAGATTGGCGTAGCTTCAACAAAAGCATTCACGGCCCAGGTAACTGTTTTGAAACTTATTTCATATACTCTGCAGAACAGACTGGATGAGGGACGTAAATCTCTGATTGAGACAGCTGATAGGGTAGAAGAAGTTCTTGAGCAGGAGTCAAAGTTGGAGGAAATATCCGATTACTTACTGGACAAGGGTCATGTCTTTACCATTGGACGAGACAAAGGATTTGAAATGGCCAGAGAAGCAGCATTGAAGATGAAGGAACTGTCCTATATTCATGTAGAGGCCTTTCCTGGCGGGGAATTCAAACATGGAACTCTGGCATTGATTGAGGAAGGCGTTCCGGTGATTAGCTTCCTGAAGGAGCAAGGTTACGAAGAAACTCTTTCGAATACTCTTGAAGCTCAGTCCCGTGGAGCTGATATCATAGGTGTAGGTGAAGAAGAAATAGACAGTTTTGAACACTTCATTGAGATACCTGAAGATGAGAACAGAGAAATACTTGAGATAATTCCATTCCAGATGATTTCTTACCTGACATCAATCAAGAAAGGTAATAACCCAGATAAGCCTCGGAACTTGGCCAAGAGTGTAACAGTGAAATAGCGAGTATTTTTAATTCTAGACACCCTACTCATCCTGTATGAGGAAACTAGTTTTCGCGATTATGGTAACTGGTTTAGCTGCTTCGACTGCCGCCTTGACACTGCCGGAAGAAGATGAATTAGATCAGTTCAAGGAAGCTTACAACAATCAGACGGAAGAAGTACCTGGATTTGTAGGAAGTATAGTAGGAGGTGAGAGAGTCAACTTCAAACTGGAGGTAGATGGCTCGAACAAAACTCTGGGAGCAGTGTTTGATGGAGTAGAGATAGAGAATATCAGCAGATCAGGTATAGAAGATCCTACCTTGGTTGTCTGGACCGATAATCAAACTGTTTCAACTGTCCTGGAATCTGAGGAAGTCTACTCTGCCTTGCGGCAAGGACTTGAAGAAGATGACATCGACTATGAAACAAGAAGTACTACAGCAGGAATCAAAGTTACGGTACTGGAGACAATAAGCGGAATCGCAGACTTTGTAGGTCTCGAGCTCTAATTATTTTTCCTCTATTATCTCGCATTGGATGTTCCGGTCTATAAGTTCAGCCTTGATTTCCCCAGCATTCATACTTTTCTCCGGGAAGAAAGGGTTTCCATAGTGATACGGCACGACTAGAGAGGGTTTTATTCTAACTGCTGCCTGAACCGCTTCATCTACGCTCATTGTGTAATCTCCGTCAACAGGTAAGAATGCTAGATCAACTCTGTTCTCTAGTTCACGAATCTCTTCTGTAAGGCCTGTGTCACCAGCTATATAGAAACTTGTTCCATCCATTGTAAAACGGTATCCAACTCCCTGACCACGTATATGCTCATCGTTGTACATCGGCACAGCCTCAATCTCCACTCCGTAAACATCAATATTATCACCTTCCTCCATAAACTCTGCATCCTCAAAACTTACATCATCAAAAGATGAAGGAAATATGAAAACCGTCTTACTACCCTTTACTTCCTCCAAAGCCTCAATATCGAAGTGACCAACATCGCTATGAGTAACAAGCACAATATCAGCTTCAAAACCTGTCTCAGACTTTGAATAAGGATCAACTGCTACAGTAAAACTATTATCCTCGACACGTACAGAAGCATGTCCGTCCCAGAAAACATCAAAACCTTCAAACTCCACCGAAAACTTTCCTCCCCTCCATAAACCAAAAAACCGACTACAACAATTAAACAATTTATCCAGAACATCCTCCGACAATAAAAAACTAAAGGTAAATACCTCAAAATACCGCAGATCCAGACAAAGCGGGGGTAGCCAAGTGGTCAAAGGCGCAGGGTTTAGGACCCTGTCGGTTAGCCGTTCGCAAGTTCGAATCTTGTCCCCCGCACAACTGCTTATACTCATAATCGGGCAACTTTTGGCCCGTAGAGAGTCCGATTCGCGGTTTTTAAGGGGGTCACCGACCTGAGTAAAAGGCGTATAACAGGTGACCCGCACAAATGGAAGATTTACATCAATACAAAGAACGACTTGAGACTGCATTAGAAAACATTCAAAATTCTCCAACAGTCCGAGAGGAAAACAAACAACTAGCCGAAGACTTCAAGAACTGGAATGCTTTGAGAAGCGCCAGTTACTCCAGGCAGTACCGCTACCTCTCCTCACTCAAACAGATCATCGAATACAACGACTTCCGACTCGACAACCTGGAAGATGACCAGGATAGCAAGAGGAAGATTCATACGGTTCTTGGCCAGATTGAGAACTCTGCGTACTACTCGAAGGAGTACACTGAGAAGACCAAGATGGAGTTCAAGACAGCGATCAAAAGACTTCTAGAGTTTCATGAACTTTCATCTAATCCCGAGGAGTCCAGTCTACTGATCACTCTCCACTATTTCAGCTGCTTTTCTCTGGTAATATCTGATTTTGGCCTTTACCGCAATGTACAGTACATCGTATTCTGAAAGCATAGGCGGCTTATTTCTTTCTAATGCGTTGTTCATCAAAGATGGTTCTCTCAGTATTTCGATAGACAGTAGCGTCCCGAAGAAAGCTAAGGTTGCGGGACGAAATTATTTTTATGGCAGAATTCGTCAAACCAGGCCAGTTTCTTATCCAGATGGATTTCCAAGAATTCATTCCGGGAGAGGATAAATCACTGAGAGTAGGAAGCAAGGCATATATTCTGACCAGGGGAGTTATTGAAGACGAGTTCAACCTCCAGCAAATAAAAGGAGAGGTAGAAGGAGTAGAGTATACTCCTGAAGAAGTTAGGAGGGAAATTAGAATATATTCTGAGACAGAGCTTGAGAACTTGAAGAGGCAATTTCTGGAAAGAGGATATCTGAAACAAGAGGAAAAACCAGGGCCATACCAGATAACCACCAAGGGCCTATTACTATGGAACACATACGGAAACCTGGTTCGGCTGAAAGCACTGCTGAACAAATTCGAATACAAGCTGTCAGAAGAGCAACTCTACCTAGTGAAAAATGTAGGAAAACTTCCAATCACATCCAAAAATCTGTCAGGAGAAAATGAAGAAAAAATAGAACAACTAATTGAAGAAAGAAAGATGTGGGAGGACGAAGAAGATCTAGAAGATGGAACAGCAGCTAGAGAATTGATGAAAGAATCTTTCCAAGCAGACTTCAGAGATGGAATTTTGGAACTGGAAAAGATAGACCAGGAAATCCAAGACTGCATAGAAGAAATCGAGTTCTTCACGGACTGCTCGAAAGTACTTGATGGAGAAAAAGTCGAAGAAGTAAAAGAAATAGAAGAAATTGTCAAGAACTTAACAAGCAAAATAATCTCAGTTGAAGTCCAGCCATTATCCAGTGAGAACGACACCATCTTAGATAAATACAATCTAGATAAAAACTGGAGTCTCAATAAATTTGAGTGATACTTTATTCATTTCTTTTTCCGGATAACTAATCTTATAATTTGCTATTTCTCCCGGTAATTCAAACTTGGAAATTTGATTTCCCGTCTAATTAAAGATATTTATAACAGTTGGGGCTTCAAGTGTCAAGTATGACAATACTGGGTGGATATGTTCACTCGCATATCAGTATTCATTGAATCTCTTACCCAGCTTTCGTTATACAATTCTCAAGGTGATTTATTATGCAAGAATTAGACCAACCACAAACTAAGGGTGGCTACGTTCATTGGAGTTCCCAAGAACGGGCCATTCCAACAAGAAGCAATTAAAACCTATGAAAACGCAGGACTAGACCTTTCTGGTCTCGACACAGACTCTAGGACATACAACCAGGAAGCTGAGGACGCAGAAGTTTATCTTCTAAGACCACAAGATGTTCCATGGGCATTCTTTAATGGGGAGATTGATTCAGGAGTAACTGGTTATGATATCCTAGTTGAATATACATTAGGGGAAGATGTTGGAGCTAACACTCCTCAGTATGAAGTTCTGATGGAATATCTCCTCGAAGGTCAATCAGAGCAGGAAACTTCAGTCTATGAGGAATTAGGGTTCGGTGATGTAGAGATAGTTTTTGCAACAGAAGATAGAGATATTTTGAAAGAGGATGCTGTCTCTGTTGCAACAAGTTATCCCAACATAGCAGAAGAATACCTCTCCAACAATTTCGAGGACTACGACCTTGTAGAAGCTGAAGGTTCTGTAGAGGTATTCCCTCAATTCGACAGTATTGACGGAGTGGTAGAGGTAGTAGACTCAGGAACTACAATAGATGAAAACGGACTAGAGGTAGTAGAAACTCTATTTGACTCAGAAGCTGTACTACTAGGTGATCTAGATGACGAATTGTGAAAAGCTGAAGGGATTCAGAGATTTTTATCCTGATGAAAACGCAGCTAGGCAGAAAGTTTTCGATAAGATAGAAAAAGCGGTTCAAAGTTGTGCATTCAGAAAAATAGACTCTCCTGCCGTTGAAGAAGTAGATCTCTACGGGGTTAAATCAGGAGAAGGAATTCTTGATGAAACTTTCAATTTTGAGGACCACGGTGGCAGAGAGATCACTTTGATACCGGAATTGACACCTACGGTAGCAAGAATGATTCAGAATAGAAAGGATCTTAGTAAGCCGATAAAGTGGTATTCAATACCTAGATGTTGGAGGTACGAATCACCACAAAAAGGCAGACTGAGGGAGTTCTACCAGCTCAACTGTGATATAATCGGACCAGATAATGCTAGAACTGACGCAGAATTACTCTACTCCGCTACGGAAGTAATGAGAAATCTTAATTTAGAAGACAGCTATCGGATCCGATTAAACGACAGAAGACTCCTTGAATCAATCTTAGAATCCTATGGAATAAGTAAAACAGAGGAAGTCATGAAGGTTATTGACGACAAAGAAAAATTGACGGAGCAAGAATTCAAAGAAGAACTTAAGGAACTAGGATTGAGCGAATCCATTGCTGAAAAAGTAGATGACCTGACAGACATATCCGGCAAAATAGATCAAAAGATGGAAGAAATAGAGAGTAAAATACCGGAGGACAAGAAGGCAAGAGAGGCTTTTGAAACACTAGAAAATCTGGAAACATTCCTCGAAGCCTACGACATACGAGAAAAGTGCAGAATCGATTTAAGTATTGTCAGGGGTCTTGACTACTACACCGGCCTTGTCTTTGAAGGGTTTGACTCTGAGGGCGAATACCGAGCAATATTTGGTGGGGGCAGATACAATAATTACCTTCAACTCTTCGGAGATCAGAAACTTCCCGCAGTAGGATTTGGTATGGGCGATGCTGTTCTAGAGGAAATTATGAGAGAAAAAAATAAATGGCCTGAGGAAGAAATTTCGACAGATGCCTACTTACTTAATACGGACGAGAGCAAATCTAGAGAAGCATTAAACCTTGCCAAAGAACTTAGGGAACAAGAAATAAAAACAGAGGTCAACCTTTCAGAAAGAAGTTTCTCCAACCAACTTGGCTATGCCGATAATATCAATGCCAAGTACGTTATTATTGTAGGCAATCGGACATCGAGCGATAGTGTTGAGCTCAAGTCCATGAGAGAGGGCAGTGAGGAAGTTGTTGAGAAATCCGAGTTAGTCAATTACATAAAGTGATGGTGGAGGTAGGTTAGTTGGTCTATACTCCGACCTTGTGGCGGTCGGGACGCGGGTTCAAATCCCGCCCTCCGCCCAGTTTTTTTACCAGCGAAAGACAAAATGTAAATAGTTTATTCTACAAAACATAATTGAGGGGAGATAAAATGTCAGAATTTGGACAAACAAAAGGCACAAAAGATTATTTTGCAGGTGAAGCGGATGCTAGAAGGGAAATGGAACAAACTTTTAGAGAAAATTTCAGAAACTTTGGAGCACAGGAAGTAATACCGCCTGCAATCGAATCAGCAGACCTCTTAAACTCGAAATCAAGCGAAGAACTTAGAGAAGAAGGATTATTCTATACATTCACGCCTAAATCATTTAATGTACTCAATGAAGCGGCTGAAGAAGAAAAAAGTGTAGAAGAGCTAAATCCACAAGAATTCATTGACACAGGTTTAAGATTCGATGGTACAGTAGGAGTTTCCAGAATAATGGCTGAAAACAAAGATGTTTCCAAGCCAGCCAAATGGTTCTACAACATACCTGTCTGGAGATATGAAGATACAGGTGAAGATAGACTCCGAGAATTCTGGCAGTCAGGGATAGAGTATCTGGGAACAGAGCAACTGGCTCACGATGCAGAAGCTGTGGCGCTGGCAAACCAACAACTAGAAGACATCGGACTGGGAGACGCTTACTTCGAACTAAACAACAGGAAGTTTATTAGTGGAGTTCTAGACGAGTACGGCATCTCTCAGTCAAAGGAACAAGGCGCTTTAACAGTACTGGACAAACTAGATAAGAAAGAAAGATCAGAGCTCCTAGATGAAGCAGAAAATGACAAGGGAATAGACAGAGAAAAGTTTGAAGATGTGCTTTTGTTCCTAAACTCAGACTATGGCTTTTCAGATCTAGATATTTTAAGACAGCAATTTGATGGAAACGAGACAGCTCAAGAGGGCATCAATGAACTAGAAACGCTTAGAAGTTACCTTGAATCTTACGATGCATCTGATAGTGTTGAGTTCTCACCGACGCTAGCAAGAGGGCTGGACTACTACACAGGTATAGTTTTTGAGGGACTACATGAAGATGCAGATAGCTCGATTGCTGGAGGAGGAAGATACGACGACTTGATAAGCGATATTGGCGGAGAGGCTACTCCAGGAGTCGGCTTTGCTCTAGGAAATGACAGAATCATTAAAGTACTTGAGGAGAACGGCGAATGGGATGAAGATATGCCTGGCGCAAGAGTCTATATGATACCTGTAACTGACAATCAGGAAGATCTAGAGTACGCTATCGAAGCAGCTACTGACATAAGACAGAATGGAATGGAGACCGACATAGACTTCAGCGGTCGATCAATAGGACAAGCTTTCTCCTATGCCGACAATCAAGACATTCCCTATACAGCAATAGTCGGTCCTGATGAAAGAGAGGCAGGAACTGTCACAATAAGAGACATGGATTCAGGAAAAGAATACGAGATCCCTTCAAGTCAAGCAGGACAGAAACTGGGGGAAGTAAGAGATAGAGTGGAATAAAAGTTAATTAACAATGGACAAGATAAGAAAATTATAATGAATTAGTATTATGCCACTCAGAGACACTTTCAGTTCTGCAGACAATAGAGATGGAGAAGAGAGGAGAAAAACTAGCGGAGAGAAAAACGACCCTTTCAAAGTTGAACCTGAATGGGCTGATGCCTGGAGTGGAAAGAAGAAAATACCTTTTGAAGAAGAATCAGAAGTGATTGTAGATAATCTGAACCAGAATCAGGAGACCTCAATAAATAGAGAAATCCACTATGTTGTACATCCTGGTTTTTTGGTTAATGAGAATAACCCTTTTGACAGACCTCATATTGGAGATGAAAACCTAGAAGAAATAGGATTTACAGGAGATAACTATGAAAAATATGTAGATAGTTTGAACCAGCAAATCAATAACACGAGCACACCAGTAGTAGTTCTAGAATCTCATGACCAGAGAGGTATATCTGAAGATATACTAAATGATAACTTTGACCCTATGACATACCTAGAAACACGTTCGGGGAAGGGCGATATGAAAGACTCCGAGGATAGACGTAAATTAGCCAGTCAAGTATCTGGATTGGAGCCAGGTTCCAAAGTGACCGTTCATGGAGAGTATAAAGGTAGATGCCATGATCGTTTCAAGAGACTTCTTGAAAACATTGAACGGAAATCTGATTTGGAATATAATGTAGTTGAGGGCGAAGTATTTCCTGCTGAATCACTTCCTTAATACCGCTATTCTTCACTTATTGTCTCTATCATATTTTCAAAACTTTTCTGGACTACGGGAATGGTCTCGACGTCAACATATTCATCCGGGTTGTGTATGACCTCATTTGGTGATGTGCCGAATATGACACCAGGAATTCCCAGTCGGTTGTGGTAGAGACCTAGTTCAGTGTAGGCTCTCATTGTTTCAAATTCAGGCTCAGCTCCCGCTTCTTCTGCTGCTTCAAAGAACTCCTGTACGTAAGGATCTTCCCTGTCAATCACAAATGCCTCATGAACTGATTCAAACTCTAGTTCATCATCTTCCTGAAGTACAGGCTGTATCATTTCTTCTACCTTAGATGCAAGTTCCTCAGGATCGTAGTTCTTAGGTATTCTCGAATCTGTTTCTATCCTTACATCCTGAGGCAGAACATTGTTCGACTTCCCTCCGTCAACTATCGTTGTGGCGAAAGTAACAGGACCCATCTCCTCGTCAGGCTCCAAGTTCCTCATATACTCACCTACTTCCTCAAACTGCTGTAAAACAGGGATAGCTTCCTGTATAGCTGTTTCTTCTGGCTGATAAACTTCCCCTTCCTCATCTACCATGTGAACCTTCGAACCGTGGGTTCTATCAAGTTCTCGATTAATATCAACATTGGCGTGGTAAAGCCCATTATGGGCTGTTATAATATCCAAATCCTCAGGTTCGCACATAACACAGAATTCAGCATCAATATCCTCATTTTCATACCTTGATAGAAACCTTTCTGCACCTCTGAACTTTTTTTCTTCATCTGACTCCAGTACCAATGCTACATTCGGACGCTCAAATCGTTCATATGCATTTCTCACCGCAACCATTGCTGCTGCGGCATTGGATTTAGTGTCGGCTGAACCTCTTCCATAAAGTTTTCCTTCAGTTATTTCTCCACTCAAAGGTTCGCTCTCTTCCCAATTACCTTCATCAAATTCCACAGTGTCCAGATGAGCAGCTATGATCATTTCTGAATTTTCTACATCACCAACTTCAAGGTTATACATAGTTATTTCCTCGCCTCTATCGTTTTCGCTTTGGTAAGCATCAAGTTCGCTTGGTACATTATAGTTTTCAAACCAGTTCTGAGCATATCGGATAACTTCTTCTTCGTTCTCACTTGCACTTTCAATTTGAACTAGATCTTGAGTGAGTGAGACCGATTCTTTCATACTATTATTTGACATATTTAGATTGAAATATCATGGTATTTTGGGATAGAATTCTGCGCTCCTTCTTTCTGTACTGAATTAGCGGCAGCCATGATGGCCGTTTTAACAGAATCATTTATTTCCTTTCCTTCAGCTATTTTAGCCGCTAAGTAACCATTGAATACATCTCCCGCTGCGGTAGTATCAATTACCTCAACTTTTGGAGAGGGATAGATATTAGAACCTAAACGAACCCCTTTTTCACCTAGAGTGTTTGCAACTAAAGCGTTTCCTTTTAATCCATTCACTGACTCCGATTCTCCTTCATTCGGTGTAAGTATGTCTATAGCCTGATTATAGGAGATATTTTCAACTCCTTCAGAAGGTGCTGGATCAAATACAGTGTAAGGCCGGTTTTTTGTTTGTTCAAGCTCATCCAGTAGGTATTCTGTTGTATCTAGGGGTATCTCATTCTGAAGTAGGAGAACTTCACTTTCTTGTATTCTTTCATAAATTTCATCCACATAATCTAAATTAACATCTCCGTTAGAACCTTCAACAATGTTAATTCTGTTCTCGCCATTCTCGTCTACAAAAATATAGGCTTTGCCTGTTGGAGAGTCTGATTTTTGTATTTCATCCATATTTACTCCTCTTCTCTCCAAATTGCTTAAAATATCATATTCTTCGGCATCAAATCCTACTTTGCCTAATAATTTAGATGTTGCTCCAGCGTAGGAAGCTGCAACAGCTTGATTAGCACCTTTCCCTCCCATGAAAATTTCATAATCTTTGCTTTCGTATTCCGAAGGAATTTTCTGAATACTTTTAGTCTCTCCTGCTTGTGGAAACTGATCTAACTTTCTCAAGTCCTCTATCTCCTCTTGATCTACTTCAGTCACTAGGTCTACATTGATGCTTCCAAAAACGCTAACAACTCCCATTTCAACCACCAAGCTTCTTTAGATTCTTGAGAAAGTTGTCTATAAATTCGTCTGCTTCAACATTCTGTTGCACTGATGAATTAGGCCTTGGATTCTTCTGAGGTCTCAGTTCAGGAACTGTCATTCCTCTTGTATATTCTCCTTTAAATTCAACTTTGAGATTTCTTCTTTGGGAAGTTCCAATCTTGTCTACAGCTACCCCTGCCGCCAAAGGATCGTACATTACAGGCCCAGAAAACCGAGTCTTATTTTCGTAATAATCAATGTAGGGTTGAATGAGCCTTTTCATCCATTTTTTATTCAATAAGCCCTCCAAAACTTCGCTGTCAAGCACAATTGACCTACAGACGTTCACCGGAACTAGTAATTTTTCTCCTTTAGAGTTAATTACCATATCGGCTGCATCAGGATCTACCCAAAAGTTGAACTCTGCTACCCTATTTATATTGCCGAAAGTATTTATCGCACCCCCCATTATTGTAACTGACTTATATTCCTCTAATAGGGCAGATTTCTTCTCTAAAGATTTAGCTATATTTGTTAAAGGCGCAAGGCATAGAAGATGTCTATCTTCGCCACTGTACTCTCTCAAAGCTTTGGTGGCAGAACCTGAATTCTCTAGCCTATTTTCGACAGTTAGATTCCCGAATCCAGAATCTCCGTGAGAGTTAGAGGTTTCTAGAGACCTCTCCAATGGTTCTTTAGCCCCTTTAAACACTGGAGCTGAGATATCTGAAAGCCTCCTAAGCTGGTTTAAATTTTTCAAGCATTGATCCTGTGAACCATTTCCTGGCGAAACTGTTATTGCTGATATTTCTACATCATTCCTTGCTTCCAAATAGAGCAAAGCAAGTGCATCATCAATTCCAGGATCCGTATCCACTACAATTTTTTTCATAGGATTTCAAGCAACTCATCAAACTTTTCTATTTCGTAATCTGCCTTTTCTGAACTTCCGCCTACGTAAATAGTAGTAATTCCTATATCACTGGCAGGTATGATATCATGGTTTTCTTGATCTCCTATCATTACACTATTTTCAGGTTTTGTATCTAGTTTATCTAATAAATTCCAGTAAGCACCTTTCAACGGTTTTCTTTCATCAGGCTCTCCTGTTTGGATATACTCAAATTCTTCAGAGACTCCTATCCTATCTAAAACCCTAGTAGCCCAGATACTAGGTGATGTAGTTAGTATTGCCTTTCTATATGGCAACTCCATAACTTCATCTACAGCTACTCTAGGTTCAATAATGTCTTCTGGATCTATGTTCCAGACGAAATCAAAGTAATCATTTCTATCCACTCCGTATTCGTTCTCAACCGCTAAACTAGTATCTTGACCGTACTGGTCTGCGAGTCTTGAAAGAGTTTCTTCTACACTATCTTCTCCCAGATTTTTTCTAAAGAATTCTTTTTTTCTTGACTGGACATGATCCGATAGTGGCGACTCTTCGTATGAACCACCTTCTAGTTCATAGAGCGTGCCATCAAGATCGAAAATAAGAAGTTGATTATCCCTCGAATGGGACATGTTCTCCGAGTTCATTTTCCTCAACTCCTAAAACCTCCGCAGTCTCTTCGTAAAATTGTCTACTGAGTTCTTCTACTTCTTCCTCGTGCTCTTCAGGAATTCCTGCCCATTCTGAGAGATTTTCAGAGTATGGAATGAACTTGTTAGGTCCTTCACCAATTTTTCGACCGTCTATAAGGAATAGATCCCTCAGTTCCAGCCAGTCGTGGAAATTATATTCTTCTATAGACTCTGCATCTAAATCGGAACCATTAACCGGAAGGTAAACGTTATCGACTTCAACGCCCTGTTGATTGAACTCTTCGACTGTTTCTTCGATTGTCTCTCCTGTAAATGCTCCTATATCTATTAGATCAATTGTGTCATATTCGGATCCAATTCTCTCTAGATTCTCTTCATAACTTTCTTCTCCATCCCTAGTGCCAGTGACAGATTCTCCTGTTTGAGTGTCTGTTATTCTGGTTGCATCCAGGTATGCATCAACTAATTCTTCGGAAGGATAAACATCATCAATACTCACAACAGGATTGTCCGAAGCTCTCATTCTTTCATCCATCCAGTTTTGGATAGTTTCAGTGTCTAAAACTTCATATCTTACATCATTAGGCACATATTCTTCAAGTTGATTTACATATTCTTCCTCGAGTTGATTCAGTTCCTCAGCTTCACTTTCAGAGACACCAATATCCTTTCTGCTTCTAATCGTGGGAACAATGTCAGATGTAACTAGGTAGGTCTCAGAATGATTTGAGGGAGAGGTTTGTGCTGACGTATTATCGGATTGACTCATTTTGCCACCTTTTAGTAATATTTGTTGTGATAAAGTTTATACAATTTTTGTGAGAGTTTCATCGTCTAGCATTGATTTTACCCTGAGGAAGTCTTCCCTGATTACTCTATCTTCATCCACAGGGTTTATTTTATCGTCTAGTTCTTGGATGACCTGAGATGTACCTTTTCCCGGACCTTTTTCTCTATGATATAAAGCTTGATAAGATGAGAAGACTTCTATGGAGATAACTGTCAATGTATTTTCTACCACCTCAGTGAGATGGTTGGCCGAGTTTGCTCCCATACTAACGTGATCTTCCTGATTTGCTGAGGTGGGCACGGAGTCTGTGCTTGAAGGATGGGTTAACACCTTATTTTCTGATACAAGTGATGCAGCTGTGTACTGAGGAATCATTAGGCCTGAGTTCAATCCTCCATCTTCTATTAGAAAGGAAGGCAAATCAAAGTTGTTGTCCCCATCTACTAGCTTTGCTGTTCTCCTTTCACTGATATTTGCTAGCTCCGCGACCGCATTTTTCAGAGAATCAAGACCTAGAGCTAGTGGCTGACCGTGGAAATTACCTCCCGAAACAACCTCTCCATCCTCTAAAACAAGAGGATTGTCTGTTACTGAGTTAATCTCAGTTTCAAGTTTCTCTTCTACAAATCTGATTACGTCTCTGGTTGCTCCATGAACTTGAGGCATACAACGCAGAGAATAAGAATCTTGAACACGGGTTTCATCAGACGAATACTCGACTAGCTGGCTGTGCTTCACCAGTTGCCGAATGTTTGCAGCTACTTCCTTCTGGCCTCGATGAGGTCTGAGTTCATGAATCTCCTCCTTAAAAGCATCTTCTATGCCCTTCATGGCTTCCAATGCTAGAGCGCCAGCTAGGTCTGCGGCATCAGCTAGATTTTTCGCGTCATACACTGCCAGACAGCCTAGCGCCGCCATAAAGTTCGTTCCGTTGACCAACGCGAGTCCTTCCTTCTCTTTCAGTTCAAGCGGCTCAACTTTATTCTGCCTCAGTACATTCCGGGCCAATACCCATTCATCTCCTTCTCTAACTTTGCCTCTACCTGTTAAAGCCAATACCATATGTGAAAGAGGCGCCAAATCTCCGCTAGCACCAACTGAACCTTTCCTAGGAACAAATGGATATATTTCTTTATTTAAAGCTTCTTTGATAGTCCGGACAACCTTTAATCTAACACCGGAGTTACCCATAAGTAGAGAGTTTAATCTAAGAAGCATAAGCGCTCTAGCCTCTTCCTCCGATAAGGCTTCTCCAACACCGCATGAATGACTTTCTATTATGTTTTGTTGAAGTTTCTCTACCCGATCATCTTCGATCGTTTGATCTGCTAAGTCTCCAAATCCAGTGTTCACGCCATATATAGTTTCCCCAGCATCTATCCTTTTTTCTAGGTTCTCCCTGGACTTCCTTACTTTCTCTAGAGCTTCTTCTGAAATCTGTACTTCCTCTTTTTCGCGTGAGACCATTACTGTTTTGTCGACCGTAAGACTGTTTCCATCAAGTTTTATAGTCATAGATCTGCCTCCAAGATCTTTCCTGATTCAAGTTGGTAAACTCCACTTTTCTCAGGATAGGCGCCATCAGCTCTCAGGACATATGTTGAGTCAATTCCGTTTTTATCCGAGAACTCTCTGTAATCCTCTTCCCATGCAGGGAGATCATAACTAGACTCTACTATTATGTCAGGCTCTATATCGTCTTCTAATTCAATTCTGGAGATTTCATTGCATATGATGGGAAGAACTTCATATCCGTTAAACTCGATCGTATCCACTGTTTCAAGTGCTTCTTCCGTAGCTATTTCCTGGACTTCATTTGAGACCTCATTCTTCGGACCTTTGTAAAGAACTGAATCTATCTCTCTTGCATTGGAAGGAGTCATGTAGCTCTCTGAGGGGTTCCCTAAAGTCCTGTCAGCCTCACTGATTAACCAGAATTCATCTTTCAAGTCAAGCTGTCTTGCTGCTTCAGCCCAATTGTGAACCTCATAATGTGACTTGACCTTTCTTCTGTCGGCTAGAACTTCTCCATCTGCTATCACAGGCATAGTTGTGTGAAAGTACCCATCAGATTCTTCATTGAATGTTCCTGGCAGGTAAAGTACATCGGGATTTGCATTACTTTTGCCAGTCCAAGTGTCAATTTTGGATTCTATCCATTCTTCATCTACATCAGGATCATGTGAGATAGAAAATTCTGGCTTTACTATAATCTTTCCATTTTCCAGATTTGCCGATTCGCTAAACTTCTGCTGTTGAGGTTTCGAAATCATATCCATCGCGGTTTAAATTATTTAGAATGAATTTTGCAGCTTCTCTACCATTTTGAATATCTGAATCAGGAGTATAGTCGGATTCTGAGTATATGCTCATATCCTGTAAATCGTCGGCTAGACCACCTGTACCTTCAATAGCCACTGCGTAAGCTGAGTCGTCCTTCTGACTCAAAGAATACTCTGCCATTGTTCCTTCGCTTCCTCCAAAGACCATCACCCCATCCACTATCTTAGCTCCTATTTCGGATTCATCTCCCCAAGTAGACTCGCCGTAAGCAGGTGAAACCATCGCTCCGTGGTCATTGACTTCTTCAAGGAGGTATTTTTCACCTCTCTCAGGGTAAATTCCTAGTGTTGGTAAGCCATACTCTTTAGCTCTTCTTGCGGCTATTTCTGGGAGGCCTCCTTCAGTTCCTCCTGTTACAACACCGATGTTTTCTTCTTCAAACTGTTGCATTGCTCCGTCTACAATTTCTCCAACATCGGTTTCAGAACAATCTGCTCCGCCTATGAACCAAATAGCATTGTCTACTTCAGGTCTATTTAAGAATTCATCGACTTCGGACCATTGGGACATACTATATTATTGGTACTTTACATTATATGTTATTTTGAACAACTATATTGACGAATGTAAAATATCCAAAGAATTTTTATTATCTAGTAAAGTAGTCTCCTCTATGGCGGAAGATTTAGATGAGAGAGATAAACATATTCTGAATGAACTCGTAAAGAACGGAGATAAATCAAAGGCTGCGCTCGCTGAAGAGCTTGACATGACTCGGCAAGGAATTTTTTACAAAATAAAGCAGCTAAAAAAGAAAGGCATAATCAAGAAAGACACAGTAGACATAAACAATGATAGAGTTGGACTAGGATTAAGAGCATTTATACTAGTTAAGACTCAAGCTAGGAGTGAAGAAGAAAAAGAGCTTGAAAATAATCTCAAAAAGAGAAAGGATGTAGCTGGTCTTCATCTACTCTTCGGAGACTACGAACTCTTAGTAGAAATCTTTGTCCAGGATAGAGAAGAGCTCTCAGAATTTGTAGATCATCTCCAGGAGTTTGATGATGCTGTTATACGCACTAAAACATTGATTGTCTATAACACTTTGAAGTCCAACCATCAGCACCCAGTCCAGAAAATATTGGAAAAAGAAGAGAATGCGAAGATTTAGCAAATATTTAGATTTTATTTTGCCAACTAAGTCTTCAAAAGAAGACATATCATTGAAGGAAGGTCGGATTTTTAATCACTAACTTAATTATCTAACCTTCAACAGCATATAGATATTTAAAAGTTAAGTAGAATGTTTAGATAGGCTTAAAGCCTTAACAAACAAATTAAAACCAAGTTAAACGCCTATGGCGTGTCCCCCGCATCTCTTACACCAGAGTTCGATGCGTTCAAAATCAACAGGGTTTCGAATAAATTCTCATTTCTCAGTTGCAGTTATCAATATGCCCCTCTTTTTCCAAGTGATATGAAATTTTCTATGTAAAAAATTCTCATGGATTCTCCGAGCTACGAAATGAAGCTCCAAAGCAAAACAGACAGAGGTAAAGAAATCTACAAATTCGTATCAGACGATGGAGTTGCCTCAAAAGATAGCTTCAGAGAACCAGAAATTACACTAGCAGACAATGTACACCCAGAACTAGATGACGATATTCTTATAGCTCAAGCAGGTTACGGATTTCCACCAGTAGTCATAGGCGACCAAGTACCCAAAGGAACAGTAACAGCAGTCAACAACAGCGACAGAGCATACCAACTAACAGGGATAAATCTGAAGGAGAACAACATAAAACACGCCACGAACCTCAAACTTGGACTCTACAACGAACTTGACAAGAAATACGATAAGATAATCTACGCACCTGAAGGCTACGAACCAGTTAAAGTAGTGAAGAACCGTATAAACCATCTGATAGATCACTTAGGAGAACAAGGACAGCTATACATAGCAGGAAAGAAAACAGATGGTATCAACCGATACAAAAGCCATCTACGATCACAAACTGGAGAAACAAAGAAATTAACTCAGGAAGGAAAACAGAGAATCTACAGATACACCAAGATAGAAGACTTTGAACCAGAACAGTTAGAAATAGAAACAGAGTTTACAGCAGAGCTAGATAATTTGGAACTAGATATTACTGCTTGTGAAGGACTTTTCTCACCGAAACAACTTGATGACGGAAGCAAACTACTGATAGAAAACATTGATTTATCAAAAGAAGAGCAGGTGCTAGACCTAGCTTGTGGATACGGAATAATTGGAATATTCCTTCAAAAGAAAAACGGATTAGAACTCTTCTTGACAGATGATAATGCTACAGCAACATATTACGCTGAGAAAAATCTGAAAGCCAATGATGTTGAAAACTACACTCTGAAGAATAAGGACTGTTTAGATGGTTTCAAAGATCAGAAGTTCGATGCTATAGTCTCAAATCCTCCCACGCATCAAGGGGAAAATATTACCAGAGAAATGTTTGAACAATCATACAAATCTCTCAGAAAAGGCGGAGAACTCTACCTAGTCTACAACCAAAACATGAAGTTCAGACAACAACTAACTGACTTTAAAGAAACCGAGATACTAGCAGAACAAGACAACTACAGAGTCCTGAAAGCCACAAAATAAACACTTGTCACCAGACAATAACAAAAGAATTAAAAGTCTGGAGATAGAAGTATATAACATGACTTTTCTTGAAACCACTTCCCAAAAAGAAGTAGAAGACCTTGCCAGAGGTCATCGCTATGAAGAAATAATGGAGGACGCAATCCAAGAAGTTTCTGAATTTCTAGAGGTTGAGAATCCTGATGAAATAACTTTGAACGAGTTTGAAGATAATAATAGGACAGCGGGAGACTATGATGATGATCGAACTGTAAATATCAACAGAGACCCAAATATGGATGCTTACCCAGAAGACAGGGAAAGAGAGGAAGTTCAGGGAGAAGCAGTATTCGAAGAAGTAACACACATTCTAACAACACAAGATACTTACGAAGACAGGCACGGAGAACACAGAAAGAATCAGGAAGACTTCACATTTTGGGAAGCATCAGCAAACGAGATGTTAGGGGGAATGTCCAGATGGGGAGAAAAATGGAGTTTGGAAAGCTCATTAGAACGAGCGGAAAACGATATACCAGAAATAGGATTCAAAAATCCGAACTTCGCAGTAAATGTTCTAACACACTTTATCGGATACAGTATTTCTCAACAGGCAAATGAAGAAGGATATGAAGCCTCAGAACTAGCAAGAATGAGCTATGATGAAATCTATGACGAGTTTGAGGAAGATGTAGAAAAAATCAGAAGAAGCCTAGCTGATGAACACGGAATCTATGTCGATCTGAACGGTTCAACCACAATGGGTCAAGACCTAGATGAAACACCTGACGAAGAAATAGAAACCAGAGAACCCTCAATATATCTAGAGGACGAAAATGGAGTCTACGGCTTTGGAACATTTGATGGAGACTACGACAAAACAGATTCCTATGACTGGGAAAGAAAATGGCACTACTTCGGAGAACAAGCACCAGAAGAAGTTCAACCCGATAATTAAATTCCAAACAGGAGAACACTAATATGATGAACTACGAACTCAGAGTAGCTGAAACAGACGATCTGAAAATAATTCAAGACCTGAGCGTAAAGCTATCTGAGAAAGAAGCAGAAGAATTTGACCCTACAATTGATCCAGAATGGAATAAAACAGATGAAGCCACAGAATACTTCCAAGAAAGAATAAACGGAGAAACAGGATTCGCACTCGTAGTAGAAGATAACCAAGAGATTGTTGGCTATGCTGTCGGAGGAATAAGAGAAGCCGAGTCATACAGACATGATTTAGACATTGCTGAACTGGAAAGTATGTATGTAGAACCAGAATACCGCAGTCAAGGAATAGGAACAGAATTTGTAGAAGAATTTGAAGAATGGGCTTCAGAACACGATGCCGACAGAATGAGAGTAGAAGTAACATCACAAAACGAAAAAGGAATCAACTTCTACGAAGAACAAGGACTAGAAGACTACGCACGAACAATGGAAAAAGACCTGTGAAAGACTGACAGTTTTCAAGATAAAAACACCGTAGAACACTTTTTCACACGGCAAAAAAGCAGAAAAAGAACTCCGACAGAAATTACAACTAAAATTTACAACTTAGTATAATAACCTGAAAAACCTTCTTAATGGCAAAAATCAGCCGTAGAAAAGAGTTCAAGACAATTTCGCATTTCATATAGAATGCGAAGTTGCAGTTTTAAGCACAGAATCTAAGACTTTTACATGAGCCAACGCAACAAAAGAATCCTAGAACCAGAGGAAGAACAACAAATCATCCAGAAATCACAGAAAGAAAGTTTCAGGAACTATATGTTAATTGCAACTACATTACAACATGGTTTAAGGAATAATGAAGCAGTCAGACTACAGAGAAAACATATTGATCTTGACAAGAATACTCTGACCGTGATTGATGGTAAAGGAGGCAAAGACAGATTGATTCCCATACCTTCACAGTTCCAGAACGAGTTCAAATACTACTTCAAGGAGAAAAACATGGATTCAGGAGAAGATTTCCTGTTTCCAAGCAAAAGACGGAATCATCATCTGTCGGACAGGGCTTTTGAAATGAAGATGCGTTACTACGCACTACAATGCGACTTGTATCCTGATGATACCACATACGAGTCCGTAGCAGAGGATATACACTACCGTGAACGAATAGTACCGCACTCCCTCCGCCACAAATACGCCACCAGACTCCTTAGAGAAGGAGAACCAATGGCAAAAGTATCTCGCCTACTAGGTCACGAATCTGTCCAAGTAACTGTAGATGTGTATGGGCATCTAAACATAGAAGACCTCCGTGAAACAGTGGAATTATCGGTTTGATATTTGAGGTAAAAGGTAATTAATTCTAATTCTTCTACTTACATCTATGGCGACTATATATTTTGATTTGGATGGAACTCTTCTAACATATGGAGAAGACTTCAGAAAACTCTTCGATAGAGCAATAGGCAAAGAATTATCTGAAAATATCTATGACGATTATGTCAGCAATATAATTCAGAACTTGGAAGAGATGAAGCAAGATCCGTACATTAAGGCGTTTGAAAGCATTAGGCGAGAACACAATCTCAATTTTGATTCAGAAAAAGTAGCCAAGAGATATGTGGAAGTCGAGATTAAATCAACAGAAACTCATTCTGGAGTGAAGACCCTCCTAAGCAAACTTTCTAAAAATCACAAGATAGGCATACTGACAAATGGAGATTCTGAAGTTCAAAAAATGAAGATAGAAAGACACAATTTACACCAATTAGTAGACGAAGTGCTGATTTCCAACGAATTAGGATGTAGAAAACCTGAAAAAGAGATATTTGAAATAGCAAAAAATCGACTCAGATCAGAAGATTATATCTATGTAGGCGACACATTCGATGAAGATATTAAACCTGCCAGAAAAAACGGCTTTAAAACAATCTATATAAATGGAGAAAGAGAATCAGACTTAGAAGCTCAGAATACAGGAAAATTGGTAGAGATAATGAATCTCATGATGTAATGGAAAAGTTTATAAGTTATAGGTAACAACATTAATTACATAGGTGAATTAGATGGCAGCTGAACAACAGTTCAATCTAACCGATGGTGAACGCTTTGGAGCATCGGACAGATGTAAGTCCGACAAGATACAGCTCCGTGTACGAACAGCTGCTGGAATTTCCTTCTAAAATAGATGAACCAGAATTAGAAAATGAAGTCAATCTGGAGGAGTTTAGGGAAGACTGGTCTAAATTCCTAGAGGAAGAAACTCCCAGAGAATTGAAAGAAGATTATCCTGCACAGATAGATCCAGATTACTTAGAAAACCAGTATAATAGGATGGAAAGCCTTCTAGAGGAAAGTCTATACGAATATGCAGTATTGGAGTTTTCAAGTTTCTTTGAAGAGATTTTAAAGAGGTCAGAAATTCAGGAAAATCCTTTCAAGAAAAATGAATACAAAAACTGGTTACTAAGGGACTGCTGGAATTGGGAGGAAGCATCTGAAAGATTTCTCAGAGAAAAAGAGTCTAAATACATAGAGAAGCTTTATGATCTTAGGAACAATATACTTCACCCAGAAGAAAATTACGAAGATGTTAGAGCTGCTTCAAGCAGAATTCTTGATAATATAGTTCCGCTCTATAATGAAATCTCTCCATATGAGATTAACGCAGATTTCACAAGTAATGATACCCCCTCATCTGATAATTTCTACGACAAATTAATTGAACTGAAAAATAACAAATTTGAGGAATACATCTCAATTGAGCTTTTCAAATCGTTGGAAAAGGTTGAGAACAATATTGATTTTGATATTGAAGCTAATTATGAAGAGGACGCAGAAGAGCTAATTCATTACGCAAATGAAAGTAAGCGTTGGCTTATCGATGATCAATTTGAAGATATAAAGAAGGCAATTGAATACAGAAGAGAAATTTCACACAACATAGAGCCTAATGAAAATGTGAATAAAAAGGAAATAGATTGGGAAAATGTTTCGAGGTTTGCAACCAAGATGCATATTATTTCTAATATTCAAGAGACAAGTTTACTAGACAAACCTGTCGTAAACAATAAAATAAAGGCTAATACAAGTCTTCCATTTAATTTGGAAACCAGATCAAAGCTACAAGATTTTGTAAATTCAAGATACAGTTTGGATCAACTACCCAAATTGTCTAAAATTGATTGGCAAAATCTGAATAATTCCACAAGCACGAGTAAGTGGTAATAATATGAAAGAAGAAAAACTAGATTTTATTGACTGGGATGCGTTTCTTAAAGCAGATTTCAGCCACAGAGAAGATAATGCACCTTCTGAGTTTGATTTATATGAGCAGGTAGCTCAGAATTTCAACCAAACTGAGAAATGGGACAGTTTAGCCTATGAAGTAGAGTTCAAAAAACCTCTAGAAACTGAAACCCAGTATTTTGGAAGATTATGCAGAAAAACAACTAGACAAAAATTATTGCTTAGCAGACATTCTATGTGAGTTCGATACTTTGCTCTATGATGAGGAGCAGGATCATATTCACTATATGGAACTGAAGAATTCGAAGACAAACTGGGAAGAAGCCATGAGTGATCAAATTATTCCCGCTGCTAACCTGTTGAATTCAATGGAATATAAGTTTTCAGCGTCCAGAATTGCTTGGAAGAAAAATGATTACGAACACCTTACCAGAGAAGAAATTGATGAAAAGTTATCCTCTTTAATTAGCGGAGAATCTGTAGATAACCCTGTAGACTTGGAATGTGCAATTACAAGTATTAATCCTGCTCCACCTGAAGAAAATCAGATTTCTCTACCTATAAATTATGAAAAATACAAAGAAATGGTGATAAAGCGAAGAGAAAAAAGGAAGGAAGAAGAAACCTCAATTATAGATCGAGATCCTCCACACAAAACATATCATAAGCATTTTCATACCCACGAGCAAGTAGATGTTGATTTAGAGGATAGATTTGATGAAGCCCCTGAAAGAGATTATGTAAATGTAGCTTACATTCCAAACAGAAGTATAGATTGGATTAGGAATATTCAGGAGACGAGTCCAGAAAATTATTCTAAACTTGAGAAAGCTCCTCCAGAGAATTTAGATGAAATAATGGAAAAAATGAACATAGTGTATTATTCTAATTGGTCTGACAACATAAAGCGAGAACTTACTCAAGAAGAATTAGAGAAACTTGAAGACACATTTATAGTTGTAAAACAGTCAGTTGAAGATATATTTGACGAAGAAATACTGTAAGCTTGAAATTTCAGCAACTTGGTTCTCTCTTAACACTAGACATATATGTATTAGGTGTGTTCAATTTGGTAGAGAGGTCACTTTGTGACTGCTCTCGCTTACAGGCGAGTGAAGAAGGCTTTTTTGCGTTTTAGGGTGCTGAGCGGTTGTTTAGCCTGTCCGTTAGCGGTTTGCAGGTTCGAATCCTGTCCCCCGCACAACTGCTTATACTCATAATCGGGCAACTTTTGGCCCGTAGAGAGTCCGATTCGCGGTTTTTAAGGGGGTCACCGACCTGAGTAAAAGGCGAATAACAGGTGACCCGCACATGACTGAAGATATTCACGAATTCAAACAACGACTTGAGACCGCATTAGAAAACATTCAAAATTCTCCAACAGTCCGAGAGGATAACAAACAACTAGCCGAAGACTTCAAAACCTGGCGCAGGAACTGCTGCAAGATAGAATAGAGGAAGAGGAAATCTTGGAAGAACTAACGGATGATAGATCTAAAATCGATGACTAGTCTCTATCTATGATTCTACCCATCTTCGCATTCCCTTTTTACCAAAACATTTTTATATCTTGTAGTCACTATTATGTAATAACACTATGTCAATTGTGCGTAGAATTGGCTCTCCGGTCCGTAAGCCTTTAACTGAAGAATGGGGAGGAAAAGGTAAGAATCTGCTGGAGATGGGCGTAGGAGATTTTGTTCAGATACCCGATGGTTTCGTAGTATCCACACAACTGTATGATGATTTCCAGCAAAAAATGGAGGTTGAAACCGGCATTCAGATCGATCAAGTCGTGCAGTCTCAGGAAATATCGAGACGCGAGAAATCTGAACTCATACAGGATGCCATAAGCAGTGTGGAGCTTCCGAGATCATTTGAAGAAGACATACACCAAGTAATAGACTCTCTTGATGAGCCATTAATTGCTAGAAGTTCAGCAGCCAGAGAGGACGGAGATGAAAATTCATTTGCAGGTAGATTGGAGTCTTTCCCACATCTATCTAGTCAGGAAGTTTATGGCGGTATTAAAGATGTATTTAGGAGTGCCTACGATGAAAAGGCTATGAAATATTACGAAGAAAATGGTATGCTTAATCCTGGTTCTGTTGGTGTAGTAGTTCAAGAAATGGTTGAAGGAGATGTTGGAGGCGTTATGTACTCAACTAATCCTAGAGATCCAGAAACAATTTATATAGAAGCAGCTCCTGATTCAGCCGAAACAGTGGTAGATGGCGGCGCCGTAGATTCAATTGAAGTCCAAGATGAAGTAAGAAGCCAGTTTACC
>CAZSAB010000008.1:0-49483 GCA_964604885.1 uncultured archaeon | reverse complement strand
TGGAGGATTTCAATAAGTACAAGGTTCTGAAGCAGTTTTTCCTCAGACCAACTAAGAAGCATCAATTAAGGGAACTGTCTAGGCAAACAGGTGTTTCTTATCCTTCTGTTAGAGACTATACCAAAGAGTTAGTAGAAGATGGTTTCATTGAGAAAGTCGAGGAAGGAACCTATCCTGGTTATAAGGCTGATATGAACGAGAAGTTTAAGCTCTATAAGAAGAATGAAAATGTTAGAATGATGCAAGATTCTGGATTAGTTGAAGATATTGAAAAGGAGTTCAGACCTAATGCTATTGTGTTATTTGGTTCAGCAGCTAGAGGGGAAGATACTGAGAAAAGCGATATCGATATCTTAATCGTGGCTAAAGAAAGAAAATTTGAAACAGGAGAATATGAAGAGAAGTTTCAAAGAGAAGTTAACCTCCAATTTATGACGCAAGAAGATATCCTGGATAACACAGAACTTTCCAACAGCTTAGCAAATGGAATTGTACTAAAAGGTTTTTTGAAGGTGAAATAAGTTGAACTGGGGAGAATGTCTACAAAAAAGCGTTAAGGAAAGAACTTCAAATCCAGAACAGGCCAGATCACTTCTCAGAATGTCAAGGATCAGACTTGAAGATAATGAAAGGAGAGAAAGAACAGAAGAGAATATTTCACTGATAGTTGAAGGGTACTGGGAAGTGATCAAACAGTTGACTACAGCACTACTCAATCTCAATGGTTTCAAATCCTACTCTCAGGACTGTCTGATAGTATTCTTAGACGAATTTTATGACTATAATCAGTCAGAAGTAGAGCTAATGGACCAACTCAGAAGATTAAGGAATGATATTGATTACAGAGGAGAGTTCTTAGACATAGAATATCTTGAAAGAAACGAAGAATCAATTAATGCAATCATACAGAAACTAGACGATAAAGTTGAGGAAAAACTCTGAAAGTAAAACTTTACAGACTTATCGGGTGTTGCTCTGTTTAAATGCTTCTTCCGCCAAAAAGCTTAACTGATATTGTGTAACTTTTTTATTATTTTTTGTGTAACTTGGTTACATGAGTCAAAGCATTTCTCGGCGGGAAGCTCAGTTAATTGATGAAATTAAGGATAGAGAGATGCTGTTTTTCCAGCCTAAAGACGTCCAAAGATTTCTTGATATAAGTGAGAGAGCAAGCTACAACATGGTTTCAAGGATGAAAAACAAAGATCTTGTAGAAAGCATTGAGTCCGGAAAGTATGTATTGAAAGAGATCTTGGATTCGCGAGATGTATACGAACTCGCATCAAATATAGTTGATTATTCTTATCTAGGGTTTTTCAGTGCTTTACACTTTCATGATTTGACTGAACAAGTTCCCCAAAAAGTCCAGGTAGCAGTCACTAAGAGAAAAGACAACCTAAGACTCCAAGGAAGAGAGATACAGTTCATAAAAATAGACAAAGACCACTTCTTTGGATACAGTAAATATGGGAATACTGTGGCATCAACGCCTGAAAAGACAGTTATAGACTCATTAAGACTGCCTGGGAAAACAGGTGACCTATCAAATATTCTAGATTTAGACTACACTCAGTTTGATACGGAACTGCTAGTAGATTATGCTGTGAAAACAGGTAGTTCCACCGTTGCCTCAAGACTAGGACTTATACTTGAAAAGAAAGGAATTGATTTTAACACAGAAAGACTTGTAGACATGATTACTCACTACACTTCTCTTGACTCTCAAAAACCCGATGAAAACCCTGTCAACAAATGGAAGATTTACGAAAATTGTGGCATAAAATGATTGATAGAAAACAACTTAGAAAGCTGCATGATCAGAATCTTCCGCTTCACGTACTGGAGCAAGACTATATACAGGCATTATTTCTTCAAAAACTCTATAGTCAAACTGAAGGCCTGGTGTTCAAAGGAGGAACTTTCCTCAAGCATGCACATGGTTTAGATAGGTTTTCGGAGGATTTGGATTTTACGAAGAAAAGAAAGTTTGAAGATGTAGTTCCCGCGCTAAAACAGGCAGCTAACAGCTTATCCGATTACGGCGTAGAGGCAGAGGTAGACAACATACAGGAAAATAATATTTCAACATCATGTAAGCTAAGATATCAGGGTCCGCTTTATGATGGTTCGAAGCACTCCAAAGGCAATATAGAAATAGATGTGTCGAAAAGAGAAGACGTTCTGACGGAGCCAGAGTGGACAAGACTTTTCTTTGAATATCCGGAAATCAGAGTTGTCAACGCATTAGGGCTCAGCCGAGAGGAACTACTGGCTGAAAAACTCAGAGCGCTCAGTACAAGGGACAAAGCCCGGGACCTATACGATTGCTGGTACCTCATAAACCAGGGAATAGAACCCAAAAAAGATCTTTTCGAAAAGAAAATGGAGGTAGTGGGCGAAGAGCCTGTGCTCAATATATCAATTACTGAAGAAGAGTGGGAAAGCGACCTAAATATCTTCTTAGAAAATCCGCCAGACGATGTAAGGGAACAGTTGGCATCAGGGCTTCAAGAATCAGGGTTCAACTTAGACATCAAGTAATCCTGTTTCCCTTTTATACGTGAAATTTTTAAGTTTTGCCGTGAATAACTTGTCTATGTCCACGGTCGATGTTGATGGTCGCGGTAGAATCTATATTCCGAAGGAGATGCGGGAGCATCATGGTGAAAGGTTCAAGATAGTGGAACTAAATTCGGGTATTAAGCTTATTCCTGTGCCCGATGACCCTATTGAAGGGTTGAAGGAGGCTATGAATGGTGCTGAGGACTTAGATATAGAGAATTTGAGTGAGGAAGTGGTAGAGGCAGCCAGAGAAGAGTTAGAAGAGGAGTTTCAGTAAATATGGTTTATGCAGACACTGATTTCTTTGTTGCCCTGATTAAGGAAGATGACTGGCTACAGGAGAACGCCTTAGAATTGTATGAAGAACGCAAAGGAAGTATTCAAACCTCTCTACCGACATTTATCGAATTCTGCTTTCTATCTCAGGACTACGACTGGGAGTTAGAGAAAGTGGTTACAAATGTTCTGGAAATAGCAAAAACAGATTTTGATGAAAAGGTCGTCTACCAGGCCTTAGAGTACATGGATCAAGGTCTAAATGTTTTGGATTCTTTTCAACTTGCTAAATCTGATGGAGAGGTAATAAGTTCTGACAGGAAATTTGATGAAACAGGAGTAGATAGAATCAAGCTTGAGGAATGATTGAATGGAATTAATCTTTATCAAGTAAGCACGATTAGTAAAGTACTTAAGTACTTAGTCACATAAGTTCGGTATGGGTACAATCAAAGTCTCGGTTCCTGATGAGAACGAGGAGAAGTTTAGAAAGGCTGCTATGAGTGTTTTTGGCCATAAAAGAGGCTCTATTAGTAAAGCTGCTGAAGAGGCAATGGAAGAATGGGCTGATAAGAACTTAGAGGATGGTTTAAACTTATCAGAAGGTCTTGGAGATTTCCTCTCTCAGAAATCACCAGATACTGATAAATCAGCTGTTGAACTTCAGGAGGAGCTTGGAGACGCCTATGAAGAACAAGTACTTAATTGACTCCAATATATTTCTCCACCTTTTCCTAGAACAAGATGAGGAATCTGTTTGTAGAACTCTACTCAACAAACTTGACTCGGGAGAAATTGAGGCTGCGGTTACTCTATTTCACCTTGATGCAGCTGCTATAGTAATGGAAAGAGATGGTTTATCTCAAAAGGAAATAGCAGAGTTTTATGCTCGTGTTTACCAAAGTAAAGGAATAGAAGTGATGCACCTGGGTGTGGTTGGCAGACTCAATGGCTTAGCGGACCGAAATCACTCCGGATTTGATGATACTCTGATAGAACAAGCCTTGAAAAACAGAGATTTAGACAGAATCATCACTTACGACACTGATTTTGATGAAGAATTAAGAATAACGCCTGAAGATATACTCCAGAATGGAAAATAACTATCCCTTTTATTAACTACAATGCATAACTTATGCATATTAAAGGTTGAATTATCTATGCCTGAAGCACCTGTAACACGAAAAGAAATCGAGAACGCACCAATAAAAGCTAAAATCAGAGCAGGAGAAAGAGTCGTCAAAAGAGCCCTAGAAGAATATGGCTCCGAGAATGCAGTCATCGGATTTACAGGAGGAAAAGACTCTACACTGACTGCATGGCTCGTTAAAAGAGTATGTGAGGAAGAAGGATTCGACAAACCAGACTTCATGTTTGTGGATCACGGACAGCACTTCGATGAACTGGAAGAATACGTCGAAAGACTGGCTGAAAACTGGGGGTTTGAAGTACTTACAGCTAGAAATGACGACTTAATCGAAAAAGCAGATCAGCCAGGTGAGAAAGTGCCTGTAGCAGAACTAAACGACAGAAACCAGGAAGAAGCAGCCAGAATCGACGAAGATATGGAGGAAGTTCCATGGCTGATGGACACAGAATCAGGGAACCATCTGCTCAAGACTGTTCCCATGAACGAGCTATTGGAAAGTGAGGGAGTTGAATTAGTTATCAACGGAGTAAGATGGGATGAACACGAAAGCCGTGGAGATGAAGAATTCTACAGTCCGAGAGATGATCCGGAACACCTCAGAGTCCATCCAATTCTACAACTGGACGAGAGAGATGTCTGGGATGTATCTTGGTTCCACATGGTGCCAGACATCACAGGAATCGACATCGAAGCCTACCCTCAAAACGAAGACGATCTGCCTGAAGACCTCGCCAAGGACGATGTACCGATTAGTCCGAAGTACTGGGCAGGGTTCAGAAGCCTTGGTTCAGAAGTCTCAACAGATAAGTCAGCAGAAGAACCAGCCTGGATGCAGGATGTAGAAAATACGAAGGAAAGAGCAGGAAGAGCACAGAACAAGGACGATAAAGAGATTATGAACAGGTTGAGAGAATTGGGGTATATGGCCGTTCCAGGAGCTGTCTTCAGTTTACAGTTCCTCCAGAGCTTGATCCATGGTTAGTAAAGAACGCTTGAAGGAGCTCTACGTTAAGGAAGGGATGACTCAGGGAGAGATAGCAGACGAACTGGGTTATTCCCAACCTTACATATCCCGCAAGATGTCTGAACATGATATAGATTCAAGCTATGCTTTCTGGGCAGAGGAGGAAGAAGAGTATCTCAGGGAGAACTATCAAAGCTCCTCGAAGGATGAGATTCTTGAACACTTCTCCGACAGAGCTTGGCGTGCCTTGAAGGACAAAGCCAGAGATTTAGGTGTGGCTATGACTGCAGAGGAGAGAAGGAATAGCGAAGAGGTCTTACAGAGGTTGAGGAAGAACTCGGAGGAAAACGCGATTAAAATAGATCTAGAGAATTCTTCTGTAATCTCGTATCTTCTTGGTGTTTTGGATGGGGACGGATTCACAGACAATAAAGGCACTGTAGGTCTAGAGGCTAAAGACAAATCTTTTGTTAAGAAATTTATGAGGAAACTAAGAGAGGCAGGATTTAATCCGGGCAAAGGGATGAAGGATGGGAAACATGCTGTTTGGGCTTCCTCGTTGCAATTTACTGACTGGTATGAAAATCTTTCCGATGACCAGAAATTTGAATGGCTGAAGGAAAAAGGAAATTTCCGGAAATACATAGAAGGACAATATGAATCTGATGGAAACATCCATCCTTCGGGGTCACCAAGAATCTGTTCCTACGACGAACAAGAAAAGTTGCTGATAAAGAGAATATTTGACTGCTTGGGGATACACGCTAATATCCAACAAAATAATGTCGGGGTATCGAAAACAAGTGCGGAAGACATTTTCCAGAGTATTAGTCCTGTTATCAGAGAGCCTTCCGGAATTTAATGCTTTTTATCTCCGTTCTGTTTGACGTCGGGTATAGAAGTCTCGGTCGTGATACTGTCCTACAATGAAGCAGAGAACGTAGAAGCTCTGAAAAGGGAAATTTCTATTAGTTCTACTCTAATTTTTCTGCTTTTTCTTTATCTTTCAGGTGTTTGTCTCCGGTTATTACTTTTAGGTTATTTTCTCTTGCGGTAGATAAGATGATTGCGTCCATTAGCCCAAAGTCTGGAAATTTCTGTCTTTCTTCCTGTTTAATTTTTCCTGCTCTGCTGCATATTTCTTGATTTAGCCTGATTATTTCAGTTTTGGATTCTATAAAACTTCTGATTTCCTTCCACTTGTTATCGGATTTTAGGTTTCCGGACTGATAGTTATCTGACATTTCGGCAAGTGAAATTACTGAAGTAAAACATTTTTTATTGGACTCAAGTTTCTTGTAAATTTCTTTGCCTTTTTCGCTTCCTATATAGAACTCTATCCAGGCCCATGTATCCAGAAGATATTTAGTCATATCTGTCAGCTCTGTCGTTTCTATCTCTAATATGTTCTTTGTTCTCTATTTTCATTGATCCAAACATTTCTTCTGGTGAAGGTACTTCTAGTCTCTCTTCAGCAATCTTTTCCAGAAGTTCGTCGAATGAACTGGCGCCTTCTTTTTCCTTCACTTTCTTCACTAGCCGGTGTGTTCTTTCAGATATTGTAAGTGTAGTCATAAAAACTAATTGGTAATTATCAATTATAAGTTTATGGATGAGCGGTGGAGACTTGAACCTTACTGACGAAAAATCCATATGGTTATTAAAGCAGTTTTCTTGGGTCGAAATCCAGCAGGAGAGAAAGTCTATGACTGGCTTAACAACAGGAATGACGTAGAAATACTGGAGTTAGTAACTGAAAAACAGGAATTACCGATAGTCAAAGATTTAGAACCTGAACTGGTTATTTCGTCCGGATTTGAACACAAAGTTCCAAAGGAAATTATTGATGTTCCTGAAAAAGGCATAGTTAACCTTCATCCATCTTTTCTACCCTATAATAGAGGGGCTCACCCTTATATCTGGCCTATAGTTGAGGATACTCCTGCAGGAGTTTCTATACATTACATGGATGAGGATATTGACACCGGACCTATAATCGACAGAAAAGAAGTTGAGGTAAGGTCTGAGGATACAGCTGAGACTCTCTACAACCGTCTTCAGGAGGAACAATTTCAATTGTTCAAGGAAAACTGGACGGATATCATGAGAGGTGCAGATTCAATAGAACAGAATATGGAAAGAGGGACTACTCACTACAGAGAGGACTTAGATGAACTATGTAGGATTGATCTGGAAGAGAAGACTATGGCAGGAGAACTTATTGACAGGTTGAGGGCTTTGAGTTTTCCGCCGCATAAGACTGCTTTCTTCGAGAGAAACGGTAAAAAATACTACGTAAACATTGAGATAACGTCAGAAGAAGATAACTAATCTATCCAGAGAACCTGGCCTGAAATGATTAAAAGTTAGAAGCTCTATGTAAAATTATGCCTAAGAAGCGTGTTTCTTTGACGTTGAGCAAGAACTTGGTTAGTGAAATTGATCACGAAGCCGAAAGAGAGGATTTGAATAGGTCGGAACTGGTTGAAGATATTCTAAAAGAGTACTTGGAGTCAATGACTATTGATTCGGCTGTAGTCTTCTGCGGAAGCCCAGAAGTAAAGGCATTAAACAAGTGGAGAGGAGAGCCTGTCCTGAAACATGTTCTGAGAGACCTAAGCGAATATGTGGATGAAGTCTATCTGCTCACAGGCCAGAACAGGATGGAGATAAAAGAGGTATTCCGCTCCAGTTACCGTGACATGAAACTTAATTACTATTCGGATGAAGCCAGTGGAACAGGATCAGCTCTAGAGAAACTTTCCGAAGAGATTGAAGGCACATTTCTAGCGGTCAACGGCCATGTAGTCTCCGACGTAGATATCAAGGAAATGATGGAAGTCCACAGAGACGAAGAGAGAATAGCTACGATGGCATTGACTACTGTAGAAAATCCTTCAGAGTACGGTGTAGCGCTTCTGAAAGGCAACAAAATCCTCGGATTTGAGGAAAAGCCTGAGCCCGGAGAAGAACCTTCGAGACTGATAAACGCAGGAACCTACATCTTCGAACCTGAGATATTCAACCATTTACATGAGGAAGATATTGAATCGGTATTTGAGAACCTCTCAGACAAAGCAGAACTCACAGGCTACATCTACGGCGGAGAATGGAAGGATTTCAAGAAATAAACTTGCTGAGGTGCTCCGTCAAGTCCTCTTCCACAACAGCAAGTATATTGTAGGTCGTTGAAACCGCGAACCCTGAGAGGAAGAAATCTGCTGCTGCAGGAAGCGAAGCAGAAGTTATCAGGTAAGCCAAGTATATCGGAACCAGTGCCGCCAGATAATGCACCATTCCCAGCACAAGATACCCTGATTCCTTGGTTTCAACCTGTTTATTGCTTCTACCGAACGCCGCCAAGGCCAGAACTCCGAAACCCACTACCGCTCCTAGACCGTATAGAAGGGCTAGTTCGATAGTAGGAAGATCATTTGCCTTGATCAACATGGCGCCAGAACCCCAGAAAGCTATCGCAAATCCATAGGCTCGAGACTCGCCTGCCAGAAGCTCCTGAAGATAATTTTTTTCTATCATACTAAAAAATCTCAGCTTTTCTGTATAAAAACCTGTGGAACCTTTAAAAGTAAAAAGTAATACATCGTAATACCATGGCCACTTTAGAGAAGAATGTAATTGGTAACGATTTAGATAATGAGGTGCTGGAAATGGGTGTTGAATCCACTCCTTCTTACGACAGAATTGGCCAAACGGTAGTTCATCTTCCGGATTTCGATGGCACAGTATATGCAGAAGATGTAGGTCAGTTGGCGTCCCAACATCATCAAAGTCATCTCTTAGGGTTCGAAGATGTAGATGATTTTCTAGAAAAGTTGATTAGAGAAGTTGAGGAAATTGTTTTGACTAGGGGAAGTGAAGGAGCTGAAGTAGTAACTAATGAAGAAGTCTTTGAACATAAACCTCCTGAGGTTGATGTCGAAGATACTACGGGAGCTGGGGGCGCTCTGGCTGGAGCTTACTCAGCGTTCAGACAACAAGGGATTGAATCGGCTTTGGAAAAGTCTGTTCATGCTGCTGCCCTGTCAACACAGAAGAAAGGGGCTATGTCAGCATTGCCCAAACTTGCAGAACTAAAAAACTCAATGTCAGACTGATTAAACATGGAAATGCAGAAAGCATTGGTAACTGGTGGAGCAGGATTTATTGGTTCCAACGTAGTGGAAAAACTTGTAGAAAGAGGTATAGAGGTTGTTGTACTTGATTCTCTTTATCTCGGCGATGAATCCAATCTGGACAGGGTAAATGATGAAATTGAGTTTGTAGACGGTTCTGTAACTGATCAGGAAACTGTTGAAGAGGCTATTGAAGGATGTGATACCGTTTTCCATCTCGCAGCCAGAAGCTCTTCTCCAATGCATAAGGAGGATGCTGCGAAAGGTGCTCGAGTTAATATTGAAGGTTTTGTTAATACAGTAGAGGCTGCTAATGAGGAAGAAGTGGAAAAGATTGTCTACGCTTCCACATCGTCAATGTATGGAAGTGTTGAGCCTCCACACCGAGTTGACAGCGGAGAATATCCGATTAATCTCTATACTGCCTCCAAAATGTCAAGGGAGTTATATGCAAAAGCGTACTCCGAGCAAACCGATATCCAGTTCACAGGCCTGAGATTCTTCTCCGTATACGGCCCGCATGAGAAGGCTAAAGGTAAATATGCTAACGTTGTTACCCAGTTCCTTTGGAAGCTTCAGGAAGATGAGAGGCCTGTTATCTGGGGGGGTGGAGATCAGGAAAGAGATCTGGTTTACGTAGAAGATGTTGCTGAAGCCAATATTAAAGCAGCGCAAAGAATCGAGGAGGCTAATGGGGAGGTCTTAAACATCGGTACTGGAGATCCTCAAACCTTCAATCATGTAGTTGAGAAACTGAATCAACTCCTTGGCAAAGATATTGAGGCTGAGAGAATCGAGAACCCTAGAGACAACTACGTAATGAAGCATAGAGCTGATATCACAAGAACTAGAGAAATTCTGGGATGGGAGCCTGAGCACAGCTTTGAGGAGGGTTTGAAGAAGACGGTCGATTTCTATACGTAAGAACTAAAACATTCCTTAGAGAACATAGGTTTATGGGTAAGATCGACAAGCCTTGGGGATACGAGGAGCAGGTGCTTGCCACCCAGATAGATATAGGAGATAAAACAGGGATGCTGGGCGTTAGAAGGCTGGTTATTAACGCCGATGAGATGACTTCCTATTCTTACCATGAAAAACAGCAGGATATCCTCTACCTCGAGGAAGGGAATGCGGTGCTCAGGAAAGACGATGAAATGATTAGTCTGGAAAACGCCGATGCTAAAATAGTCAGATCAGGAGAAAAACACCAGATACAGAACATAAATGATGAAGTAGTGGTCGTCTTGGAGATCTCATTTCCATATAAGCCAGAAGATATTATAAGAGTAGAAGATCCATACAATGGGCAGAGATAACCATGAAAGAATCCTTCAGAAATGGATTACTTTATGGAATAGTCACTGCCTTGCTAGCTTATTCTGTAGTACAGTTAATGGGATACAATTCGCAGAGCTTGATGGTGCTGCTTTACCTCTACGTTGTCTCAGCTATAGTTCTCAACCTGAAAACTGAAATAGCTGCACCTCTGGGACCTCTACTGAAGAGAGTCGTTATAGTTGCGGAAGGAGAGGAAATGAAGCTCAAGAGGCTACTCACAGGTGAAGAATACAGAATTAACGGTGAAGTAGAGAAGCTCTAGTACTCAAATCTATCAACCATCTTATCGTTCTCATTGAATATAGAGACTTTACCATCGTTACTGTAAATTGTCAGACCTTTATCATATATAGCGTCTTCTACGCCGTTCACTTCTTCTCTTTCACCGCTGTAGAAGGTCATTGTCTCGCCCTGCGAAATAGTTCTTTTGAGATTCATTGTGTCAACGTTGCTGCCTTCACTGTGTATATACCAGTTCTCCAGGCTTATTTCTCTGTCTTCATTGTTTGTCAAGTTGAAGTGTTCGTATTCCCTAAGTTTCTTCCACACTAAGCCCGATATCAGGTAATAAATGGCTTATTACGACTCTCTTCTTATCTAGGGCTTTCTCTGATTTTTCTTCCATCATGGACTCTAGTTTGGACTTAATTTCTTTTGCTTTCTCTTCTTCTTCTCCATCAAACTCTGAAATGTTTTCTCCATTCTCTAACCCTTCCCTGAATTTTCCATAAGGCGTCTGAGCATCTTTAATTATATAGCTGTTTGAAACAGTTTTCCTAATAGATCCTCTGTTTGTCTGAAATAGTTTCTCCTTCTTTTTGAAGCTTTCATTCATCTCGAACTTTGCCTCATTATTAATACCTCTAAGAAATAATTTGCCCGGATCAAACTCGACTTTAAAATGGAAGGAAAATTTGGAGGTTATTTCTCCGCTTAGACGATCTTTTTCAGTTATCTCAACGTTTTGAGAGGCAGCAGGGATTGATATAAGAACTATTATGGCCACAGCAAATACTGCTGCTTCCTTTGGATCTGCCACATACCCATACTCAATCCTTTAATATAAAAACCCTTTATTTCGTTCACAGTTCATTGTAATGATCTTTGAAGACCTCGGTTGCAGCCTTCAAAACTCCGAAAACAATAGGACCTATGAAAAGACCTGCAGCCCCGAACACGTATACTCCGCCAATAACTCCTATTAGAATTACCGCTGGATGAATATCTGCCTCTCTTTCCACCAAGATAGGTCTCAGGAAATTATCAGTGAAGCTGACAACTATAGATCCGTAAGCTATTAAGATTACGGCTGCTATGGGTCTATCAATCATGAAGAGGTAGATGCTGGCAGGCCCCCAGACCAGGAACGCTCCTATGATAGGTATGAATGCCAGCAGTATCATTACGAAAGTCCAGAAAATATAGTTAGGTATTCCTGTAAGCCAAAGACCTATCCCTGCTATACTTCCCTGTATTATGGCAACTAGTATATGTCCTTTGATAACGGCCCATGTGGTTATGTAGGTTTGATCTTCTAGGCTGTCAAGTATTTCATCAGGTAGAGGCAGAGTGTCTTTTAGATATACTGCAAACTTTTTACCATCTTTCAGCAGATAGTAGAGGAGGAACAACATTACCGATATGCCTATACTTAATGAAGTGATTATGCCAAGTGCTTTCGACGCACTTCCAAGGGTTGTATTTACGAAGTTGCTTAGCGCGTCCTGGATCTGACTGTCAAGATCTACTTCCTGGCCTGTTCTCTCGAAGATTACTCTTTCAACTTCACTTGTATCTATGATTGTTGTACTATTGATGTCTCCAATTGCATCCTGTGCATCAGACGCAACAGCGCCAAAAATTAAAGCAAAGGGGACAGATACCAGAACAATGCTTAATATGATCAGAGTGAGGGCTGATATTCTCTGACCAATATACTTCGATATTCTGTCATGTACTGGCATAAGAATGAAGGCTAAGAGGGTAGCACCTAAGATCCAGCCTAAGAATGGTTTCAGCATTAGTGCTGAAAGGAAGAGCAATGATGTCACCAGAACCAGTAGAAATGCTTTTTGAGTATTCATAGTTCGACCTTTGATTTGAAAGGATAAAAATATATGTCTAGATGAAGAATGAAAGCGCTGGAACCAGTAAAACTGCCATACAGCAACCTCTACATCCGTTTATGAGACTGTAGTAGCCTACAAGCGAGCCGGTCGCAAGAGCCAGGATTCCAAAGAATCCGCTTGAAACTCCAGAAAGAGCTACTATGACAACTAAGATGGCTATTCCAGCTCTACGAAAGTTTATCTGTCCAATGAATCTTAAGAAAACTCTTTCTGTTCTCAAAGCTAGTAGAGCTGAAATTCCTGCGCAGAATATAGAAATTCCTATCAGTATGAAGATTTCTTTTGGCTTGGGTTTCATCAAGCTCTGTAAAGCGACGGAAGCTCCTGATCTGGCATTTCCGATCGCTAATAAAACGAGTAGCGAGGTTATCATATTTGTGGTATTTACTCCGCCCACTCCAGCAAGGAAGTCTGACTCCCTGTCCATAATCGGTGAGAGAACAGAGGTGGATGCAGCGGCTCCAGCTCCTGGCACTATCCCGGCTATTAAATCTGAGAGTAGTCCTGTCAGACTTCCTTTGATGCCTTTGAAACTTGATTCAGTCTCTTGTTCGGGCAGTGTATAGTTTTCCTGCAGGGAAGTGGCTACCGCGGGAATGGCAAACAATCCTGAGAAAACAGGCATCAGAATGAAGCTTCCGCCTAAATTATTGTTGAGTGTTAGAATGCCGAGGGCTCCTGCTAAAATACTTGTGTAAATTGCTGGCAGATTCTCTTCTCTGAAGATCAGAAAAAGAAAGAAGAAACCTACTATACACGCCATTAAAGGTTCAATTGAAGTGTATATTCTTCCCAGAAAAATATACAGGAATGGGAGAAGCAGTATGAAAACTCCAATTGATACTATCTCTCCAAGTAATGTTGAATGAAATGCTTCAGGACCTCTTCCGGTTGAAGCCTTCTCTGCTCCTGGCATTGTCGATAGGGCGTTCTTTGCGTCAGGTGCCTGCATGTAGATTGCTGGCAGAAAATCGTGGAAGGTGTGAGACTGAAAGAACTGAGATAAAGGAGGCGTAAATCATAAATTCAATATCTATTCCTATATAAACAGGCATAGAAGCAAATATTATGGTGTTTGGGCGGATTTCAGGCACTAGACCTGTTAATACTCCTGCCAAGGCTCCTATAAGTGCTATTGAGATCAGTTCGATCATGTGTTTAGAGGGTTTTGATGCATTCATAAAAAAGCAGGGGTCAAAACAAACGGTATGTTCGGCGGAAATATGCAGCAGATGATGAAGCAGATGGGAATGGACATGGACGAAATCAAAGCAGACAAAGTGGAGATCCATGTCGGCGACAAAAAAATGGTCTTCAAAGATCCAGAAGTCAACAAGATAGACATGCAGGGACAGGAAATGTTCCAGCTAGTCGGAAACTACACAGAGGAAGAAACTAACTCTGTATCAGAAGACGATATCGAGCTAGTGATGCAGAAAACCGACTGTTCGGAAGAAGAGGCAAAGAAAGCTCTTCAAGACGCTGAAGACGTTGCGGAAGCAGTAATGCAGCTTCAGTAAACTCTGTTTATTTTTCAACTGGCCAAGTTGAATACACGATCCTTTACGAAAGCAGGTAGCAGGCTTAACCATGCTATTAGTTTGGCTCTAAACGGCACTTGGTATCTTCTCCGAATTGTTTCCGTAGTAGCGGCCTTGGTAATTTTTCTACCTGCCTTTTCAGCTTCTATCCCATCAAGTCCTCCTTCTTCAAGTATATCTCTATACTGAGAACTGTAGAAACTGTTTGGAATATATTTTTCCAATGCATTCCTGGCTCTCCGATTGAACCCTGTCTCTACTACACCAGGTTCTACAATAACTACTTCGACTTCGTCTTGTTCTCTTCTCAATGAGTCGCTGATGGTTTCCATCGCGTGTTTCGACCCGCAGTAAACTCCGAAAAAAGGGATTGAAACCTTACCAGCGACAGAAGTTATGTTCACTATCCTTCCGTTCTTTTCCCGTAGCTTAGGCATTGAGTGTCTAATGAAGTTAAGATATCCATGCACATTTGTATCGAATATCTTCTCTGCAGTTTCTTTATCCATGTCTTCTATGCTTCCTAGTTCGTAGAATCCTGCACAGTTTACCAAAACATCAAATTCAACTTCCTTAACCACTTCCTCCACTCTTTCCTCATCTCTAACATCTCCCTGATAGAAATTAATGTCGAAATCAGGTTCCTTCTTGTCAAATACTACTGCTTCATGTCCTTCCTCCTGCAGTTTTCTAGCAGTCGCCCCGCCAATTCCACTGCTGCCGCCTGTTATCAGTACTTTCATCTAACTGATACTTATTCTTACTCCTTGATATATTCGATTGTCTTGGCGTAAGCCGGACGCGTAATCGCAATACCTATCAAGATCCCCAAAATCGTTGTTCTGGCAAATTCATGGATTGTGGAGAGTGCTGCCCCTGAAGGTCCTAACGAAGTAGTGAAGAAGGATACTAGGACTGCGAAGACACCTATTCCTACGTAGTGTCTGTGCGTTCCTCTCTTATAGAGTGTGTATCCTATCAATCCGATCCCTGCTGCGCCAATCAAATAAGATACGGCGCTTGGTGCCAGTATAGGAGACATGGCTCCGATCGTTGAAGCTGCTGATGTGAAGATTACGAAGAAAGCTCTCTTCATCTTCTTCTGCCATCCACCAAGACTCTCCTTTCCTGATTCATCAGTGATTATTATCTGGTCGTCTACTCCTGTACCAACTGCAGCGATTATTCCAGCAACGGCGGAAAGGCTTAATGTTCCGAGCGTGGTGAAGTAAGCTCCGAGCAGAATGTAAACTTCTGAAGCTCCTGTTAAAACTAGAGGAAGCACTACACGTGCATCTCTATAACGTATGAATACCAGGATTCCTACCGCGATCAGCGAACCTATTATTGATATTACTGCTGCAGACATGAACTGCGATCCAAGAGATGAACTGAGTGTACTTGCGCTTACAACTTCTACTGAAACAGGAAGGCTTCCGGATTTAAGAATAGAAACCATTTCGTCCCTTGCCTGAACTGCATCATCACGCGTCTCTCCAGGCCCGGAGATGGTTGACCGGGTTTCGGCTGACTGAGAGAATACTGAGGCCATAAGCAAACCGCTTTCCCTATTTCCATCGACGTAAAGTCCTGATCTAGCGAATTCGCCATTATCAAAAGCAAGGTACTGTTGGCCGCCTGGTCCACGAATGGATCTTTCCTCATAATTTTGGGAAATATGAAGCCTGTTTTCAGCTGCTGCCTTTGAAATTATGACAGGGAATCTAAACTCAAAGCTGCTGCCTTGACCTGTTATCTGAGACTCGCTTTCCAGAACCTCCTGAATTTCCTCTCCAGTGTACATAACAACTTCGATTTCTGCTTCAGACGAAGTCTCATTGTAGTTTGTATAAATGAATGACGTATTGTAGTCATTAATTCCGTTTTCTGAAACAGAGAATCTTTCTTGCGGGTCTACCTGTCTAGAGAATTCTTCAGGTCCTTGAACGTTCACTGTTCTGTTATCCAAACTGAACCTGTACTCATTCTCTCCCAGAGTATAGGTTCTCTCGTTTTCGACTGGAATCGGCATCCTTGTCTCAAAACTTCCTTCTCTCTGGACAACACTCCTAAGCCTTTCCTGCTCATTTGTTGCTGACTCTACCTGTATACGCCAGCTGCCTCCTCCAATATCGACTGTTCTAACACTTGTGTCAGGGATATTAGTATTCGACAATCTTACTTCCAGCGTATTTCTGACCTCATCGGCCAGCGTCTCCAACTCTTCACCTGTCTGGTTAGTCTCCATTCTCAGCAGGAGCCGCGTACCGCCTGAAAACTCTATGCTTGTCCTGTCCTCAAGAGTGGTCTGGAAACCGATCTCATCGCCGCTGGTATCGAAGAAAAGCGTAGGACTGTTCCAAGGAACAAGCAGCACTGTAGAAACCAATAGGGCTAATGCTAAAACCCACATACGCCACTCTTTTGCCAGTTGGTTAAATTCCATTACTAATTACCTCTTCCATAGATCAATGATTCGCCTTCAATGTATGATTTTAGAATAGCCGTATTTCCAAGCCAGGTCAAAGGCATATCAGCCAGTAAACCTACCACCATGACTGCTGCAATATTTGATAGCTCTGAAGGTCCTACAATTAAGTAAGAGATTATGTATAGCAGTGTGAATCCAGCTGCTCCGCCTGAACTCATTGTAACTCCGGTCTTCAGCGATTCCCACATTCTTTCCTTTAAACTGCCTCTCTCATGCCTTAGAGTTCTCGTAGATAAAACAATATCTGTGTCAACCGAGTAACCTATAAGCATCAGTAGAGCCGCCAGAGATCCAAGAGTCAAAGGGATTCCAAAGATTGCCATACTTGAAGCAGCAATTATTATATCTCCGGCTGCTGCAAATATCACGGCGAGTGAAGGAGTGATGTCTTTGAATGCTGCAAAGATTACTATACTCATGACTGTGAAAGCGAGCAGAAATGCAATCTGTGCTTGAAGGAAGAACTGGGATGATACTGCTGCTGAGAGAGATCTAAAGCTGAGTGTTGAAGCGTTGTAACCTGCTTCAGACAGAATATCCTCTGCTTCTGACTGTTCTATGTCTGGAGGAGGGAACTGGACTATCAAGGTTTCTCCACCTGTGGTCTGCTGCCTTATTGCATTGGTGTCCCCTCTTCCGGCCTCCGCAAATGCTGCCTCTACTTCGCTTGGAGTATATGAACCATTGATATTGAACTGTGCCTCGGTTCCACCTGCAAAGTCAGTACCTTTTTCCAGAAATTCTCCGGTCTGAGCATAATTCAATCCCAAGACTGCAACGCTTAGGAGGATGAGAACTACAGGTATGAGGAAGAACTTCTGGTGTTCCTCGTATAAGGTGCTGTGTCTCTGTTCCAGTTTTTCCTCTAATGTCACAGAAAAGAATCGTGTCTTGGAATCCTTATAAACTGTCCGGATAGCAAGATCATAAAAAACATGTAACCATAAATCCATTCAAGAATGGATCCAAAGCAGAAACTCAAAGGCTACAGGGATAGCCTGGACAAAGATTCTCTAACTGAAATTGCGTACGGAAACTGGCATATTGGCGCTCTTACAGCAATAGTTTTCCTTGGCTTCATGCTACGCTACATGCCTGCAAATGGAATGGAGTACCTACAGGCCGCTGACCCATATTACATCTTCAGAATGTCGCAGCACTATGCGCTGGAAGGAAATCTCCCTCAGCTGGACTTCATGCGTTACTTCCCATACGCAGCACCAACCTATCTAGCTTACAACGGCGACTTCATAATTCCTGCCCTACTCTACAATTCAGGTTTTTCACTAGTTTTCCCAAGTTTCCTTGAATTTGCACAGTTTTATCCTGCGCTGATGGGAGCACTCTCAGTCCTTATAATGTATTTCCTCGGTAAAGAATACTTCGGAAAGAACGCCGGTCTTGCATCAGCCTTCTTCCTGGCAGTGACATCAGCAGCACTGAGAAGAACATCAGCAGGATTCTTCGAAAAAGAACCTATAGGGGTATTACTGATGCTAACCTCTCTACTCTTCTTCTCAAGAGCATGGAAAAAGGAAAGCTGGCCTTACGGAATCGGTTCAGGCCTGGCACTGGGATTGTTCACGGTTTCATGGGGTGGAAGCCAGATACTCTGGCTGATTTACCCGATAATTGCTGGTGGAACAATCTTCCTTGATTTGGAAGTAAGGTCTCTGATTGCTGCTATCACTCCTACTGTCCTTATTGCAGGCCCTTTCGCCACAATACTACTTCCAAGAAGATTTTCACTTACTTCTAGCCTCTTCCTACTGTCGATGGCAGTGCTTGGAGCTATATGGGCCAGATATCTGGTTGAAGAAATGAACTTGGTTTCAGATGATTATCTGCAATACTTTATACCATCTTTATCTGTTTTAGGATTATTTGCTGCAATACTTTCCCCTCTCTACTCAGACTGGGTGGCGAGAAAAATAATATCCTTTGTAAATACTGCTATGGGGTCAACTGGAGGAGTAATAGGCGGCACAGTACAGGAAAACGCTCCTCCAGGAGTAGGCAGCTTGGCCAGAAATCTTGGATCTGTTTTAACAGGTAATGCAGCTGGACTTGATGCTGTTATTATGTCTGCTTCTCCCTGGGTGCTGATGCTTTTCTCAGCTGTTTTCTCGGTTAGTGCCTTGATGCTGATGCTTGGGAAGAAATACGGCTTCCTAGAGGAGGTAATCTCTGGCGAGACGCATCTTGCGTACTTCAACATGTTTTTCGTGTCTTGGATGATTTTTGTCACAGGTCTGACATTAAAGAGTGTTCTCAGGACTACTCCAACTGAGATTGTAGGATTGATAGCTGCCATTGCAGTATCTCCATTCCTGTTAGCGGTTGTTTACTTTATAGAGGATGAAGCAGCATTAACTATTTCGATAATGACGGTTTTCGGATATCTCGTCGGATCTTTGATTGCTGTATTCCAGTTCTCGTCAGGAATACTATCCAATCTCTCCTACCTGATTCTACTGCCGGCCTTCATAGCCCTTGCAGGAAACGCAATAATTCTTTACTTCGAAGCATTTGAAGACTACAGGATAACCGAGAGATGGTTCATGATAATTCCAGTAGTCTGGATTGTCGCCAGCATCTTCGGAGCTACTACCCGATCAAGACTGGTATTCCTTTCGGCATTTGCTGTCTCGCTTGGAGCAGGACATGCCTTCAGCGTGGGATTGAACAAGTTGAGGCAGATAGATTTCGGTACGGTTGAATTCCTAGATTCTGGAAATTTATCTATAGTTGCTTTTTCAGTTCTCGTGACGCTTGTAGTTGGAATGAATTTGGCCTCCGGTTATACAACTTCTCAAGGTATTGGAGGGTCTCCTTCTCAACAAATATGGGGTCAAAGTCTTGATTTCATGAATGACACTCCGCCTGGATCAGTTACTCTGTCCTGGTGGGACTACGGTTACCATTTCCAGTCACTGGGAAGAACTGCTTCAGTTGCCGACGGAGGACAAGGAGGATACTACTCAGATGAAATCAGAGCTGTAAATATGCCGCTTGCCCGATATCTCAATACTACGGATAGACCGGAAGACAGAGAATTCATAGAGCAGCACTCTGCAGACTACATCTGGCTTGACCATTCAATGATAGGCAAGTTCTCGGCAGTAAGCCAGATAGCCAACAGAAATAATTCACGGTTTGAGTATATAAGTCAGATAGGGGTTTCTGGCTCATTCCAGAATGCATTGAGCCGGGACGGAAACGAAACTGTGATAGAATTTAGAGGAAGGCTCGGAAGGACAGGAGCACAGATATTCGCTCCTATTCAGGGAGACAACACTTCACTTTCATTGACAGGTCCCGCAACTGCTAGATTCCCTGGAGGCCAGACCGCAGACATAGGATGTGTCCTCACGGAGGAAGGAAAACAGACATTCGAAGTAGAGAACGGGTTGGACTTTTGTATAGCTGAGGATCCATTCTACGACTTGGAGAGAGGGGCTTCAGGAGGCCAAGCTAGAGCGGTTTTAGTACCCGAAAAGATTTCCGATTCAACATTTGTAGAACTCTACATACAGGACGGAAACGGTATTGATTATGCTGAAAAAGTTCCGGAGGCTTCAAATGGATACATCAAGATGTGGGAAATAGAACAATGATAGACCTGCTGCTGGCAGCCTCAATAGGTTTCCTATCAGTAGTTATCGGGGTTCCTTATGCCAGAAAGTACCTTCTGCTTTCAGGCATTTATGGAATAGACCAGCAGAAAAAGCAAAAACCGAGGCTCCCGACCTCAGGAGGAATTGTTGTACTCTTTGGATTTTTGATTTCGGCAACTTTCTATCTAGGATTGAACTCGCTGCTGGGAGACTCAGGTGTGAATAAGGCGTTGATCTTGGCAGGATTATCCTCTGTCAATATAATAGCGCTCATAGGTTTACTTGATGATATCCATATCGACTTGGAGTCTTTGATCTCTGATCACACTGATCAAAAAGTAGAGGTTAATCTGGTGGAAGAAGTTAAGACACCTCACATGAGAATATTTGAGAAAATCACCGGAGACTTCATCGATTCTAACGCAGATGACGAACATCGAATAGGTATAGGCCAGATTCCGAAAATGCTGTTCGTTCTTCCTGCGGCACTTCCCTTGATAGCTGTTGGAGCAGGGTCATGGACAATGAGAATACCTATAATTGAAATGACCATTAATTGGGGTCTCTTCTACCCACTGGTTATAATTCCTGTTATGCTTGTCTTTGTAGCGAATGTAGTAAACATGTTAGCAGGAACTAACGGCCTTGCGACTGGACTGGGTGCAATAATATCTTCCGGTCTAGCAGTATTTGCTTACCTGAGTGGAGAGACAGAGGCAATGGTTTTCGGCACTCTTCTAGCCTCAACGCTCTGGGCATTCTACATTTACAACCGTTACCCTGCTTCAATACTGCCTGGAGACTCTCTAACGTACCTTTCAGGAGCTGCTCTGTTTACCACAGCAGTCATCGGAAACATGGAGAAATTCGCCCTATTCATATTCATACCGTACTTTTTGGAATTCGTACTGAAACTGAGAAGCAAAATGAAGGCACATTCATGGGGAGTATTACAGGAAGATGGAAAATTGAAGCCTCAACACGAGAAAAACTACTCTTTGACACATCCGCTTATGCGTAGAGGACTAAATGAAAAACAAATCACGCAGACGCTGATGCTTGCCGAAGCAACTCTCTGTGTGATGGGGCTGGTATTGTTCCAGACGGTGCTAGCATGACATACTTCCAATGCCCAGACTGTGGACACAAACAGAGAAGCAAGGCAGAAAAACGAGTTGAATGTCATCAGTGCGGAAGAAGTTACCTGAAAAGAGATGCCAAGAAGTTCTCGTCCAAGACACAAGATTTAGACGAAGATGACGAAAAGAAGGCAGGTTTCCACAAGTACAGCAAGAATGACTAAGTAAACTCAAAAACTTTTCCAGATAAATCATTTTACGTGAGAAACCTTTCCATCCCGGCAAAAGACTTTGATCTCGAATTAACATTGACCTGTGGCCAAACTTTTTGCTGGCACAGGACGGAAGGAGAACTTTACGGGGAAGGCAAGAATGAATTTTACACTTTTCGTGAGGGTAAGCCTCTTATTGTTCGGCAAGAGAACTCTGAATTGAAAATTAGGACGAAGTCGGAGGAAAGCCAACTTAAACAGGCTCTCGGCCTACAACACGATATTCAGGAAATATTTAACCAGTTTCCGAAAGATATGCGCCTGGAAAAAGCCAAAGAAGAGCTGTGGGGCTTGAGAATTGTTCAGGATGAGTTCTTCCCTTGTCTTATAAGCTACCTGTGTTCTCCGCAGATGAGGATTCCAAGAATAAAGAAAATGCACAATGAGATTGCTCGAGAATACGGTGGAGAGGTAGAATTTGCAGGCGAAGAATTACTCAGGTTTCCAAGTCGGGAGGAGCTCAGTAAGGCTTCTGAAGACGAACTAAGGGAATTAGGCATCGGTTATCGAGCCAAGTATATTTCAGAGACTCTGGATATTCTCCAGAATGATTTCAATCACTCCGAACTGGATGAAATGGATTATATTGAAGCCAGAGAGCATCTCAAAAATCTATACGGTGTTGGAAACAAGGTTGCTGACTGCGTCCTTCTTTTCTCTAAGGGTTTCCATGAAGCCTACCCGCTTGACACCTGGGCTTTGAAAGCGGTGGAGAAACATTATCCAGAGCATCATTCAGAAGACTACGAGGAAGCATCTCAAAACCTGAGGGAACATTTCGGCGAATATTCTGGCTATGCTCAGGAATATATTTTTCACGCCGCTAGAAAAGGAATAATAGAGGTCTAGTCAATGAAAGTTAAGTTAATTCGCGATGACTTAGGTGAGAAGCAGGAGAGAGAGGTCGATGTTGAGAGCGGTACTGATGTCTCCGAGTTTCTTGAGAGCCAGGGTATTGAACGTCAGGAGGTGTTGGTGTCCAGAAATGACACTATTATTTCCGACAGGCATGTATTGGAGGATGGAGATACTGTGGAAGTGTTTGATGTGATTGCTGGAGGTTGAAACACTTTTATTGTTTCATGCATCTGTTTCTAAATTATGAACTTGCTTGAGGTTGATGAGAAGAACGACAGGGAAATAATCTTTGATGTTTTCAACCTCAATGACCTCCAGTGTAGTATCTTTCAAGAACTGCAGAACGATAAGAAATCAGTGCAGGAACTTGCGGAAGAAGTGGAGAGAAACCGCTCCACGGTTCAAAGATCCCTTCAGGAGATGCTGGAGAAAGACATATTGATGAGGGAAGGCAGAACTGAGAAGACAGTCTATTACGTATACACTACCCTTCCGATAGAGGATTTAAGGGACTTGACCTGTGAGGTTGTAAAAACCTGGGCTTCAGAGGTAGAAAAAAAGCTTTCCTAATCAAGGATTTTTATCCAAACTAAGTACGGCATCCAAAGATTCAAGTTCACTGGCAGCTTTGGAGTACAAGTCGGTAACATATTCTTCTTCAATTTCCCCCTTTGACTCATACTTTGTCGCACTTCTGAACATCCTATCTGCCGATTCCAGAAGCTCCTTCGCCTCTGGGTCATCGAATTCTCTCAACCTGTACTCTGTCAGATTCTCAAATACTTCTCTTCTAAAATGCCTGGTTGAAACCACATTAAAGGCATGTCTAATTTTCTGTATAATTGTTTTCCTAATACTTCCAGAAAATGTATCCCAAGTAACTTAGTGCAAAGACTTCGCTTACGATTCTCAGTACAGGAGTTAAACCAAACTCCAGAACATAGAGTATTACTCCAGAAGCCACAATTCCTGTCAGGAGAAAGCGGCTATCGTAAATCAGCTTTTCAGCAAATGACTCTTTCGTCAATTTCTTCTGACTGTATAGATAGGCTGCAGCTGCGATTAGGTAGTATTTTACTATTATTGAGGCTGATGTCCAGCTGTATGAAGTTACGTCGTAGATTATCCCTGTTAGTGTTTGAAGAACCATATCTAAAGGTTGGAGGCCAGAGACTTAAACCCTCATCAGTCGAAGAAAAGTACTTGAGGGTTTATTCCTCATGTTCCTGGACTTCACTTGTCTGGAAGTCATTGATTATGATTATATCGTCAATACTTCTTACCATTCTGTAAGGGATTACGACGTTTTTTGATCCCCCCACTTTCTGAGAGAGATAGGATCCCTTTTCAGCTCCAACAACAAGTGCTCTTACTGCAAACTTTCCTAGATTTAGTTCAATATCCTTGACCTTTCCACAGTACGAACCATTACTCGTGAAAACGTCTTTCTTTTCAACGTCTGAGAGATCTAGAATGTTCTCCGGCATAACTTTTAATCACTCCTATGTACAAAAATCCACTTCAGAAACTTAAATACCTTTTCCGCATGCCTCCGCATATGGATTTTAAGTCTTATCAAACAAACCAATACATATCTGTTGTCGGGGTGGCAGAGTGGTCTAATGCGGTGGCTTGCTAAGCCATTGAGGGCGCAACGCTCTCACCCGGGTTCGAATCCCGGTCCCGGCGCTATAAGCTATGCTGTCTTGCCTTCTCAATTTTACTCTTCCGCCGGTCTATCGTATCTAACACCGAACCCTAGTTCTTCAACTGAGAAGGAGCCCTCCACTCTTACTTCCGAAACTGGTCCGTGAATTTCTAGCTGACCCGTCTCTGGATCATAATCTAAAGGCGAACCATATTTTCTTTCGCTCTTATTCCTTAGCTCCCTTCTACATTCTTCAGATAACTCTTCAGGGTTGTCGATCTGATGTACCCTGTTGTGTCTCGAAGTTATATTTGCGCCTTGGTTGGATAGTTCTTCCTTATATTTCATTATCTCAATAGCGCCTAGAGGCATTGCCGCCTCATTTTCTATTTCTACTTCCATATCACCTGGATCAAAATCAATATTTTCGTCTCTGAATGCTTCTGAACTGCCTATAATCCTATCTAAAGTTTCAGCGTATCTATCAAAACAGGATGGTTCCTCGAACTTGTCCTGCATATCTCAGAGTTTTTGTGCAAAACTTGTTATTCTTGTGCAGTTTTTGTGCAGTAAGAGGTCGATTGTGCAAAGCCGATCTTTACCCAGAAATTTGGAACCATTAATTTAAGGTGTTTGGCGTATAAATTGGCTGGATTTCTCCTAAGGTTTTCAAATTCCGTTATATTACTTAACTTTCATTCTCAGTTGCTAAAATATACGGCGCCTGATGGTGTTTCTGGTGGAAGGGTTGAGGTTATTACTGGTTGTATGTTTTCGGGTAAGACTGATGAATTGATTAGGAGGTTGGAGAGGGCTGAGATTGCCGGCCAGTCTGTGAAAGTGTATAAGCCTTCTATTGATGACCGTTATTCTGAGACGGCGATTGGTGCGCATAATGGACGTGAGTGGGAGGCTGAGGTTGTAGACAGTGCTGAAGAGGTTGATGGAGGTATTGAGGATGATGTTGTGGCTTTTGATGAGGCCAATTTTTTCTCTGATGAACTAGTTGAAATAGGTGGGAGACTGGCGGATCGGGGTGTAAGAGTGATTGTTTCCGGTCTTGACACTGATTTCCGCGGCAGACCGTTCAATCCTGTGCATTCGATAATAGCCCGGGCGGAGTACGTGGATAAACTGAAGGCGATCTGCGTCAAGTGCGGCAATCCGGCGACCCGGACGCAACGCATTATAGACGGAGTACCAGCACATGAAGACGATCCAACCATAGTGGTTGGAGCAGACGAAAAGTACGAAGCTAGATGCCGGAGCTGCCACGAGCTAAAGACTGAGTAAAAAGAAGTCCAATTTTTGATAACAAAGTACTCAGTCTTCTAAGGCCTTTTGTCAACTAAAATCGTTGGGAGAGGCTTCAACCACTGTGTTCTTGAAGTCTTTTTCTGAGAATGTGTTCGATAGCTCTTCTATCATGTCCGTGATTAGTTCATATCTTTCAGGCCTAATAATCCTTATGACGCCAGGATGTTCCCTCTTGATGCTTGAAAAATCTCTGTCAAATGTGATTAGAACCAGTTCCTCATCAACAGCCTTATCTATGACTTTTTCATCTGAAACACCTTTCATATCTTCCTCTACATAGAGAACGCTGAAGCCTCTGTTCCTGAGTTTTTCAACTATAGGCCTGTCGATATTCTAATCCGCGAATAACTCCATTTTCAAGCCTCTGCTGCGGGTTCTGTTCTTCCAAGAACTTCTCTGTGATAATACCTGAGTGCTTCTTCCACTTCTGAATTTTCCACGCCGAGGTCTGAGGTTATCTGATCTGTACTTCTGCCGAGGCTGTAGAAACGCTCAACTATATCTCATACTGTAATACGGGTGCCCTCAACCACAGGCTTCCCATCCCGCACCTCATCGTTTCGTGTAATAGCCATAGTACTGTTTTAGAGCCAAATGAATAAGAACTTTTTGGAATAGGCTGCCAAAATCAAAACTCTGCTTATTTACAAAGAGATTACTTCGATGTTTTAACTCTGCTCTATCAATACAGAAATATGAAACAACTCAGATCTGATGTCAAGAATTTCCGTTCTACAGAAAAAGATATAGATCCTCTTTTCCTGAACCGGTGGTCGCCCCGTGCACTGGAAAGAGACATGGATTCGGAAGACTTGATGGCGCTTTTTGAAGCGGCTCGATGGGCGCCTTCCAGCTACAACAACCAGCACTGGCGGTTCCTCTACGCCACACATAAAGACGAGGAATGGGAAACTTTTCTGGATCTGTTAGGAGACTTTAACTGTAACTGGGCCGAAACCGGTTACGCCCTGGTCGTGATGGTCTCAAAGAAGACATTCGACCATAACGGAGAGGAGGCCAGGACACACAGCTTCGACACAGGAGCCGCATGGGAAAATCTTGCCCTTGAAGCCGCCAGAAAAGATCTAGTCGCGCACGGTATGCAGGGCTTCGACTACGAAAAAGCAGCCGAAAAACTTGACGTACCCGAAGAGTTTGAGGTAGAGGCCATGGTCGCGGTTGGCAGCAAAGGAGACGAAAAATCACTGCCGGAAGACATGCAAGTCGAGCCGAATGGCAGGAAGAACTTAGATGAAATAGTATTCAACGGAAAATTCCAGTCATAAAACACCATTACAGCTAAGCCGTAACAACGTCGGGATTTCCCGGCCTCCAGAAAGTTTTTATGAAAGTAAGATTAGCTTAACTAAGTTAAGTGGTTTCAAAAATGGTTGAAAGTTCGTCCTTTTCGAAGTCTTCTGTTTTCCAAAAACCCTTCTAGCTTTGATGATTGTATTGATGGCAGGTTTCTCAGCGGCAATTGTGGACTCTAATTCTTCGGTCAGTCCTGATGATGTCGGTAGTCCTTCAGGAGCCGTTGTTGACAGGTATATGGATATTTCCACGGATGCTTCCGATGAAGATATCAGCAATGGTTCGATTGGTTTCACAGTTGAGAACCAATAGATTCAAAACATTAGTATCGATACCTCAACATTCAGAATGGAGAGATACCACGATGGGTCATGGAACCAGTTAGAGACTGAAGAGATTGGTCAGACTGATTCAGGAAGAGAATTCGAGGCAGTAACTGAGGGCTTCTCCTACTTTGCAGTTTCCGGGGACTAAGAACAAGAAACTGAGGAACCTGCTGGTGACCAAGAAGATGAAATTCAGGATTCAAATAATGAGACTGTTCAAGATTCTAACAACCAGACAGATCAAGACAGTAACGACTCGAATGAGACAAGTGGTTCAGGACTGTTTAAGGCTGTCGCCGCTATATTTATCTTGCCTTCTGTGGTAGGAATTCTGATGATAGGATTTGTCAAAAGGGAGGATATCTTGGAGAAGTTGGAAGAATTCAGCAGTGAAGAAAAGGAGGATGAAAGTCCTGAGTTTGTATAACATCTTTTCCTCCTATTCCCTTCAACTAGAGAAAATTTAAACCATCGAACCGCAATATATATTATGGCTTTTCTTTGCATTGACATAGGAGGCACAAATACTCTGTTTGGTATAGGGGAAGAAAATTTCGGAAAAGTTAAGGAGATGAATACGGAGAGGTTTCTAAGTGATGTTTCTGGAATGGTTGAAAGCGTGATTGAGGATTCGGAAGCAGAAGATATCCAGGAGATTGCTGTAGCTGCCGCTGGCCCTGTGGACAGGGAAAAAGGCGTTTTCTATCCTCCAAACATTGACACTGAGGAGGTCCAGATTGTTGAATCGCTCGAGAGATTTGCTGAAACCAATATTGTGAATGACTGTTCTGCAGCCGTACTTGGCGAATATTATCACGGTGAGTCCGCAGAGGAACTTCTTTATGTAACAATAAGCTCCGGTATAGGAGCGGCTTATGCTTCAGAAGGGGAACTTGTTGAAGGTTGGAGTGGCAACTTTGCTGAAGTAGGCCATATAACGGTTGGAGAAGAACTTGAGTGTGGCTGTGGCGGTAGAGGCCATTGGGAGGCATACTGCTCCGGCGAAAATCTGACTGAAATGGCCGAGAAACTATTTGATCTTGATGTGGAAAGACCTCAGGATATTTTCAATAGGGATTCTGAAAAAGCCAATAAGGCCGAACAGAAATTCAAGGAAATGAATAAGACAGGGATAGCTGATCTTATTAACCTATATAATCCTGAAAAAATAGTTTTCGGAGGCGCCGTGGCGATAAATCACTTCGATGATGTAAAGGAGGCTGTTGATGAAGGTTTAGGAGATGAAATAATTAATGAGGTCCCGGAAATGACGCTGTGCGGTCTAGGAGAGATAGCAGTTCTCCATGGTTTAAGATCAATTTGCCTCAACGAGGAAATCCACTAATCTATTTCTTAACGTCTGCCACGTCGCCAAGTGTTGCTTTCCTGCTGTCGCTGTCGGATGTGTCATCGTAGTTGGTGACTTCTGGATTGACGTATAATGTGATGTTAAGCTCTTTGGAAAGCTTTCCTGCCAGACTCTTGTCTGGTTTGAGTTCTTCTCTCTCCACTTTCTTGACCACTGATTGTTTTTCATTTAATGAATCGGCCAGTTCTTTGATTGAAAGCTCTCTTTCTTCTCTTGCGTCTCTTACCCTATCGCCGTAGTCATTAGCAAGTGTTTTCTGACTACTTTTTCTAGTGCGTTTTTTCTTCTTTTTCTTTTTGCTCTTCTTTTCTACTTTCTCGCCCATTTCAGCGCAGGAGTCACATACGTGCATTACTGCGCCTTCTATCTTGGCTTTTGTAGTTGAATCGACTTCCTTTCCGCAGATCTGACATTTAGACATTGATCATTTCACGAATAATTTGTTGTTGAAATTTCGTTTGTTTAAATGCCATATGCTTTCCCAAATTTAATAATCTACTACCTTCTGATCCTTGAAACCAGTAGTCCATACAGCAGGCTTCCAACTGCTATACTTAGAAATCCAAGTCCTGTAAAAAGTAAGGCATTTTCTGGAGTTGCGAGTGCAGTCTCTGAATCGGTTCTGGCTGCTTCCTGCTCGGCTCCGAGATCCATGGCTCCTATTTGGCCTCCGCTATTGGAGATTTCTCGAGTCATGTTTCGGTATGCGCCTAGACCAAGACCCATGCCCAACAAGCAGAAACTATACTGGATGTAATTGAAAACTTGACTTTTCTGCTTCTACCCTCAATGATCGCCTCTGTCTTATTTGTCGGCTGGTAAACAACTCTTCTTCCTTCCTCTTCATCCTTTTCTAGAAGGCCTGCGTCCCGCAGCTCATCAAGATGAGAACTAACAGTAGACTTGCTTTTTCCAACTTTATCACTCAATTCTGTTGGTGTAGGTTGGCCGGAGAGAGCTTCATTAATTATTTTTATTCGAGTTGGGGGAAGACAAAGCCTTTACGGTTTTGAAATCCAGTTCCATGTTTCAAAAGTAAGTCCTACAAGTTTTTAATCTAATCAGATAATTCGACAGAGACCGAACAGCTTACAACACTTTATAAGACGTAAAGTGCTCAAATCTAGATATGAAAGAAAAACTTAGAAGCCGCAAAACTTTAGGTGCAGTAGGATTAACAGCACTCATACTAATAGCTCTCTCTGGGTTTAATAGTTCAAAATCCTGAGCTCCGAAGCCATAGTCAAGGATTTGAGGGCAGTAATCTAGCCTATTCAGGAGGCCAAGCTTATGAGGCCGAATCTACAGTTACCTTGGATAGGACTGGAGAAAGTTCACAAAGCTAGGATCGCAGAAAAAGGAGTGCCTCAATAGATATCGAAATAGAGGTAGACGCCGTCGCCGAAACTCAGAAATAAATAGAGAAATTAGTCCGTGAAAACCGAGGATACGTTTCCTCTACACGTTTGACGAATGAAGAATCTAGCATCGGAAGGATTACAGTGAAAGTACCTGACTCCAATAGATCAGTGTTTATGGATAAGCTAGAAGGATACGGAGAAGTCAAATCAAAGAGCAGAGATGTAGAAGATTTGACTGACAGGTATGACATAGTTCAAACCGAGCTTGACAGTAAGAAACAAGAGAAGAAAAGGCTTGAAGGCTTAATAAACAGCACAGATTCTGTATCCGAGCTAATTGAAATTTAGGAAAGATATGGAGGTCTCAACAGTCGAGTAGATTATCTGGAGCAGAAAAAAGCTCGTCTTGATGACAGAGTAGAATACACTGAAATAAATATCAGGCTTTCAGAACCCACACCATTTAATGCAGGATTTGAGCCTAGAAAAACAATGACGGATGCATACAAAGCATTTTTCAATAGCATCAATCTAATTTTAATTGGCCTAGGTTACCTAATGCCTCTAGGATTGTTATCAGGCCTTTTATATGGTTTAGTGGTTATATTAAGAAGTTTTAGAGGTTCTGGGTGACCAGAATCTTTTCCATAAAATCTTTTTTCTTTTGTTTTTGAATTTCTCGGCGTTCAGTGGTTTGGCTGTTTGTTTTTCAGCCTTAAATCCCCATACCTATAAAAAAGAGGCTTGACAATACCTTCTTGGTGAATTAACATGGTAGACGTCCTTAAGAAGTCTGGAGTTCGTGACGCCGCTGACGGTGTCAACGTAGGAAGCGACTTCTACGACGCACTTGACGAGCAGGTAAAAGAGCTAGTCGAGAGAGCAGTAGAAAGAGCACAGGAGAACGGACGAAAGACTGTCAAAGCAAGAGACGTATAATTCGTCTCCTAATTAGTTTTCCCCTCCCTTGACTCTTCTTTTTTACTTTTGATATATTTTCTCTCTAAAATTCTTCTTGACGACGCTTTTTCTCTTCTAAAACCTTTTCAACAATTTCAAGAGCGTTTCTTAGTTCTTCCACTGTCTCAAGGTCTTCTATTGGTAGCCTGCCTAAATCCCCGTCATTTATCTCGACTACGGCTTTACCGTCTTTGTCTTCAACTGTGAATTCTAGAACGTCGTAAGGTCCTTCCTTAAATTCGTAAAGTATCTCGCTCATATACTACTAATTCTCTGGAAACGTTTTATGCCTTTCCTAAAACCTCAAGAGCTCTTTTTACTCCGCTACGGGCCTCGCTCTTGGAACTGCCAATTGACTTGATACGAATCTTGGGCGAACTACCTGAGGGCCTGACAAGGACTGAAACTCCTTCATGAGAGAACTTTACGCCGTCTACAGTGGAAGTGATTTCAAGCTTTGAGACAGCTTTCATCCTAAACTCCTGCATCTCTCTATCCCTGATAACCTTGCTTTCATACTCAATACTTGTCTTCTCCTGGAAATTTTCTGGAATCTGATTCAGCGCAGCTTCGAAATCAGTTGAAGCAGCTAAAGCCCCAGCGAGAGTACCCGAATTATAATTTACAAAATCTGGAAAACAGAAGTGGCCATTAGGTTCTCCTGATAGAGCAGCATTTTCTTTCAGCGTTCTGTCAACTACGAAAGGATCCCCTACACGGGTATATTTTACATTTGAAAACTTTTCCAGAGTATCGGAGGTATCAACTGAGGCGACAACCTTTCCATCAAACAACTGGGCGAAGACACAGAAGAGTTCGTCTCCGGACACCCATTCGCCTTTAAAATAGATCTGAACACGGTCTCCGTCGAGATCAGAGGCCACACCCATGTAGGCATCTTCCTCTTCAACAACATTACTTAATTCACTGAGCTGCTCTGGTATAGGATTAGGAGGATTCCTGTAAATCTCTTCTCTTTCCTTTCCTATATCGACTACCTCGAAGCCGAGTCTCTCAAATACCTCAGGCAAATTCTCACTGGTTGAACCTCCGAGAGTATCTACAACCACTTTTCTATCGAAAAGTTCTCCGTTTTTTTCTACAAACTCCTCTAGACCTTTCATGTATGTTTCTCTGCCCCCTTCTTTCTCTACTATTTCTCCTTCTCCTTCAGGAAAATCTCCTTTCCTGAAAAATTCTTTCAACTTATCAAGATCTCTGTTCAGGAAACCATTGCCGTCAGGGTAGAGAAACTTCAAACCGTTAAATTCCAACGGCATATGAGAGGAAGTAACCTGAATTCCAACAGCTTCCTCTTCCATCGCGTGAAAAGAGGCAAAGTCTGTAGGACCTACACCAATATCAATCACGTCAACGCCTGTAGAAGTTATTCCTTTGATTAGGCTCTCCTTCAATTTCTCAGAACTCTCCTTGTTATCTCTACAAACTACAATCTTGTCTCCATACTCATTATGTATAAATTTCCCTATAGATTTCCCCGTTTTCTCCACAAACTCTTCATTTAGCTCATCAGGATACTTTCCTCTTATATCGTACCTCTTGAAGACTTTTTCAGGCTCCATGCTTCTCTGCCTCCTTAAACGCCTCCTGAAGAGAATGCTGAGTTCTATCAAACTCAAAGCCAGGAATTTCGGCTTCTTCAATCTCTTTTTTCCGATCATCTATCAGAAAATCTATATTTGCCAAGTCTTTGGAACCTTCCTCGACTATAACAACTTGATCTACTTTCTCTTTCACTCCGCTTGCCTCAATCTTTTTTTCCTGGAAATTTTTCTGTCCGCGTGTAATTAAGACGATCTCATGATCAATTTCATCAAGAATATCTGCATCGCTGTAGACGAACCTTTCAAGGTTTCTGATAGCTTCGTATATCTTACCGACTTCTATAACACATAGCTCAGCGTGAATCTCGGGGCTGTAAACTCCATGATCGTTATACGGAGAGGATTCAATCTCTCTAAGCCCTTCCACAGATTCCTTCAAGTAATGATTGAAGCTGTCCGTGTCGAACAAAACCCTGTCAAAGTCAACTCCTATCCTCAATTTTCATCTCCTGAAAGTTTGATTTCTTGATCCGCATAGATTTTCTGACCTGATTCCACGTTTTCGGTAACTACTGTTCCCGGACCGATTTTTGAATCGCTGCCGATCTGAACTCCAGGCATTATAGAACAGTTTACGCCTATGTCAACGTTTTCCCCTGTAAAACATCCGAGATAATCTCTTTCCGTTTCTTCCACTCTATCCTTTTCTATCAAAGTGGTTTCTATCTCAGGCCTCTCGTCTCCATCTCTGAATCTTCTGTTTGCGACTACTGTTCCGGCACCTATCTTTGTATTTCTACCTATTACAGAGTCTCCGATAAACTGTGAGTGCATAGAACTTGATGGCTGGAAAACAGTATTCTTTATCTCACAGTTTGCCCCGACAGTCGAACCCTCTTCCAGAAATGAATTATCCCTGATAACTGCGTTGTTTCCAACTACAGCATCTCTTCCAATGTACGCAGGACCTTTCACCACCGCATTTTCATGAATTTTAGCACCTTCTTCAATCATCACCTTTCCTTTCAATTTGGCAGAATCTGCAATCTCTGCTTTACTGCTTATTTTTCTTTCCTTTTTCTCCATTAACTCTCTAGCTACCTGAAATATGTCCCATGGATACTTGATTGATCCTGGCTCTTCCTCCACATTAACTAGAGGAGCAGGATCCTCTTCCAGCAAATTGGACAACGCATCCTCGAACTGGTACTCCCATTCCTCCGCTTCATCCAGATACTCGAAGAAAACAGGGTCTAGAAGATACATACCTACTACTTTCCTTTCGCTTGGAGCCTCTCCCTTATCCGGCTTCTCGACTATATCAACAGCTTTTCCATCCTTAAAATCGATAATTCCATAGTCTTCAGGATAATCAGTCTCCGAACAAACAAGCAAAGCCTCAGAATCATTTTTTTCAGCTTTATTAATCAGGGGCTTGTAGAGTTCTGAAGCTCTGGATCTGTAAGGAGTTAAAACAAGGAAATTGTCACCAAGAAACTCCCTGGCCTGTAGAAGCGCATTACCCATTCCCGTTGGCTCTTCCTGGACAACGTATTGATCGGCAGCATCTTCAAGCTCTGCCTCAATGACTCTATCCTCTCCCTGAACAACTATTATTTCCTCTACTCCAGTATTGCGCAATCCATCAATTGTATGCTCAATAACAGGCTTGCCTAAGACATGAGTAAGTGCCTTGTGACGCTTATCGCTCAAAGGCTTGAATCTGCTTGACTCACCTGCCGCCAATATTACTGCTTTCATATTAAATCTTCTCTCTTGCAAACTTAAGTCAGGTTTTATCACTCTACTTACTTATCTCTCCTACGTCGGTCCTTGCATCAGGAACAAACTTGGTCCCAAGTATAGTGTTGTTGGCTTCTACAAAGCTTCTGGCTCCTATCAGGGATTCTCTGATAACTGATCCTGGCTTGAAGTCTCCTTCCTCTCCGATCACAGAGTTCTCCACAGCCACGAAAGAATCCAGAATATTCTCCTGGAAAACTAAGGAACTTCTGACGCTGCACTGGTCGAGTTGGACGTCATGCATAATAGTTGAATCTCTCAATATTGTTCCAGAGCCTATTCTTGTATTTTCTCCAATTATATTATCTCCTTTCAGGATTGCTCCAGCCTCTATAACTGCGTTCTCCTTTACTTCAATGTTTCCTTCTACGATGGCTCCATCGCTTACATCTGAGCTCTCGTGTATATCTTTTTCATCCGCCATTTCCTGTCTCTTGATTCTGTCTGCCTCCCAAAGCTTCTCTCCCGAACCTATGTCGAGCCAGTAATCTTCAGAAATTACAAAGAAACCTGAATCTTCTTCCACTGTTTTCTGCACCGCATCAGTGATACTTTTTTTGTTCTCGTTAAGATCTTCAATCCTCTGGAATATTTCCGGCGTAAAGATGTATATGCCTGTATTTATCAACGTGTTTTCAGGTTCCTCTGGCTTTTCTACGATTTTTTTAACCTCGTCGTTCTCTATGCTGAGGACACCGAACTTTTCAGGCCTGTTCTCGTAAGTGGCAAGAATGCTGAGGCTTTCCTCTTGCTCAAACTTTTCTATCAACCTGGAAATATCGTTTTCTGAGACAATAACGTCTCCGTTGACAACTATGAAGTCGTCCTCGATAAAATCACATGTTTTAACAGCGGAAGCCGTTCCATTCAGCTCTTGCTGATGGATCAAATTAACGTCGTTTCTCTCCTCGAATTCCTTCTCAAATAGGTCTTCCTTGTAGTTCGTGACTATGTAGATTTCCTCAATCCCGTTCTCCCTCAGAGCTTCGATGTTATGCTTGATCAAAGTTTCTCCAGCTACAGGCATAAGAGCTGTAGGCATTGTCTCAGAGAATGGAAACATGTCTTCCTTTTTCTTTGCTGCTGGGATTACGGCTTTCATCTTGCTACTCCTTCTGCCTCAACTTTATCTGAAATCTTTTTATCAGAACTCATCAAAGACCTGATTCTCTCACTGGCCTTATCAACTTCCTCAAAGATATTTCCTTCGCAACAGTCCTGAATATCAAACAATCCATGCATGAACTCATCGACTTCCTCCTCATCAACTTCATATTTTTTCACTTCGGCAGCATCGAGTACAGCTTTCTCAAGAATTCTGTAAAGCTGATCTCTCGGCAAATCAGGAGTCTCCAGTATTTCTTCTTCCTCGAGGTCGTAGATTCTCTCACTCATGAGATCACATAGAAGCCTTCTCTCACCTTCAATAACGAAGAACCTGCATTCCTCGTCTTGATATCCTTTGTCTCCGATATCTCTGTGCTCGGACACCAAAATCTCCTCGTCGAATTTTTCACCAATCTTCTGGTTCAAGATCCGGACGTCCTCGCTCAATCCAAGCCATGATGCATTTAGTTCTATATTAACATTGCCTGACGAAAAAATGCCTTTACACTTTCCGATAGCGGTTCTCTCATCTATTTCACGGCTTCCGCTTCCATCAGCATCCAGAACCTTCTCTCCTCCCAGTTCTTTGGGTATCAAGTAATCAATTTCAGCGTCTTCAATTTCAAAATCGTCTTCCAACAAATCCAGAACGAAAATATCGTTTGACATTTTATCCAAAACAGCTCCTCCTTTCACATGAGCAAAATTGACTGGCTGAAGGAGTTTTTGAATCCCGAAAGAAGACTCTCGGAAAACCTTAATCTCCTCAATTTGATCTTCTTCCAGAATATCAACAATCTTCTTGACCACAGTGTTTTCCCTCTCAATGAAATCAACCTTGTAATTCACGGCAGAGTTCGAAGCAAGCCTCCTCTCAGCAATATGCTCGTCACGTGTAACAGAAGGCGGTTTCTCAGTCAGATGGTGAAAACCATGCTCCAGAGAACGGGCAATATTCCTACTGTGCAACTGAGGAGGGCCAGCATCATAAATCAGGATTGAACCTTTCTTGTCCTCAGCCTCAGAGTAAAGCTCCCTGATATCATCAAAAAACTTCAAGTCCTTGTCATGGCTCTCAGCGTATTTTTTGGCTCGAGCCTCAGCATCAAAATCTTTGCAGTGAACTCCTTCAAACTCTACATCAACTGGAAAATAATCCTCAAAATCCAGGAACTTCTCAAAACCAAGCCTGCCAATATCCCTACAGCCAATTTGAAAGACGTGAACGGTCACATACAATGTTTCTGCACCGTTGTTTAAAATTTCAACTGGAATAAAACGTTTGCTGGTTATTACTCAACCATGACAAAGAAAACATTCAGATATTCGCATAAGGCTGTTGAAAATATAGAGAATATAATCGATAACAGTAGTGTTTTGAAGAACCAGTCTGATTTTTTCCGCACGATAACAGATTATACCATAAAGCAGCATAACTCTGATTATAATCCGGTAGTCGAAAATTTTGAAGGAAAGGCTCAAGAGCTTGGTCTCTACGAGCTTTCAGATAATGCTCTGAATCATTTTGATTTCACAGTCACTGTTCACACAGTTCTAAAGGATGGAGACCTGAATTCGGATGAGAAAGTAGAGTATCTAACCGAACTCACAGAAAATGAAATACTATCGGAGTTTCCATCAATGGATTATGCGAGTCTGCTTGAAGAATAAACGAATCCCTATTTAAAATTTAATCCGACCTTCAAAATCAAGAGGTTTTCAAAAAATGGGAGATAGACCGGCAAGCATTTACAGAGAGCAACCCAGCCAGCCGTACACAAGACAGAGCCAGAAGAAGAGCGATAACTTCATCAAAGGAGCTCCAGCTCCAAGAATCACACAGTATCAGCAGGGAGCAAAGGAGAAAGGCCTAGATGAGGAGTTTGATACTAAGGTCAAGATGGTTGCAGAAGAAGATGTTTCAATTAGATCAGAAGCTCTTGAAGCCGGCCGTGTAGCTATTAACTCCTATATGTCGAAGGAGCTTGATCCTGAGGAAGAATACTACTTTGAAATCCTTCCTTACCCACACCACGTCCTACGTTACCACCCACTGGCTGGAATCGCCCAGGCAGACCGTTACTATGAAGGTATGCGTAAGCCTTTCGGGCGTCCTATCGGGCGAGCCGCAATCATTGACGAAGGACAGATGATTTACGAAGTCAACATCGATGAAGGTGATGTACAGCACGCTAGGAAGGCTCTTGAACGTGCTAACCACAAGATGCCTGTGCCTTGCAGGGTCAAACTGGTTCAAGACAGGGAGTAAACTTTAATTCCTGAATTCTCAATTTTTAGTTAATGGTTCAGTGGAAAGGAAATACTCAGAGAGAGCAGATTGGTGAGAAAGCTGCAAGTCTTGAATCCTTGGAAAAGTTCAAAGTACCCAATTTCTTTGTCTTAACCAGGTCTGAGGTAGGAGATTTTCTTGACTCTAGAGAGCCAGAGGAGATTGCTAATCAGAAAATTACGGAAGAGGTAGTTGAAGAAGTCAGGGAAGCTTATCAGGATATTGGAGTCAGTTCAGAGGTTAGAAATGCATCGGGAGAAGCCAGAAACCTTGTTGGAAACCAGAGGGAAAGCCAGAGAGTCTCTGTAAGAATTTCAGGAAACGGCAACATGGCAGTTTATAAGCTTAACGTCGGCGCTTCAGGCCTTGAAGATTCTATAAGAAAAGTTTTATCTTCCTACTACAAGGAAAATTCCGAAACGCCTGCAATAATATTCCAGAAAATGATTGAACCTGAATACACTGGTGCAGTCGTCAATAAATACACTAGAAGACATTCACTGGTTGAAATAGTTGAAGGCCTAGGCCATGCACTTGAAGAGGGGATTACAGTGCCTGAATTCTATCTTCTCAAAAACTCTGCTATACAAGAAAAAAGAATTCCTGGTAGACAATTAAAGGTCTCAAGAAACCCGATGAACGGCCAGAGAAGAACTAGGACAATATCGAAAAACTCTCCGACTTTCCAGAATTCCGAGATAGAGGATCTGGCGCGTAAGGCTTCAAGAGAAGGGTTAAGCGTCAAATTTGTCTATAAGAGAGGTAGCTTCTACGTAGTCGATGCCTTTGATTCGAAGCCTATGAATGGTGAGCCGGATTTGGAGGCGTTGAAGGTTTCCGAAGGAGAAATAAAGGGTAGACAAGGCAGAGACTACATTCTGTCAGACGAGACAAGGAAGACAGAGAAACCTCTCGTCGCCAAAAAAGGAGGATACACTTCAACAGACTCTCAGCGCATGAGAAAGGAAGGTGTGCCAGCAGTAGTTTCCCTCCAAAACATGCAGAAAATTAAAGACCGATCATCTGGACCAAAACAGAATAAACCTGAGGAAAATATAGTTAGAGACAGTTCAGCCAACTATCCCAGTGTTACAGCTACTGAAATAAGGCCTGTAAATGAGTTCTCGGAGCTTTCTGAGAATCCTTTTAGTTTTCAGGAAAAAGAAAGCAAGTTTGCTGACTCCTGTGAGCAGATTCTTTCTGAGGATTCTTCCTTGATAGATGCAAGAGATATTGATGAAAAAGCTCTTCTTAAATCAATTGAATCAGTCGATGCCAAGGTTTTGGCAGTGGAAGAAGTTTCGGATGACTTGCTAGAGAATGTGGTTGAGCAAGGAGTGGAGATACTTGCTGTGCCTGACCAGTCAGTGGACAAAGTTTCTAAGAGGCTTTTGAGAGAGGAGAAACGTTTCATCATGAGAAATATTCGGAACTAAAAAATCTTGCCTGCAAATTTTTTCTATGCAGAGAGGAAAACCGCATCCGGAAAGAGGGAAGTGGAACTATGAAACACTCGAAGAAGTCCTTGAAGAAGTCAAAGAACAAGGATACGACAAAGTAGCACTCCAAGGACCTGACGGAATCAAGGATGAACTAATCAACTACGCCGACAAACTCCGAGAACACGGAATCGAACCAGTAATGATCGGAGCATCAACTTTTGGAGCCTGTGGAATAGCAGATGAAAAGGCTGAACGCATGGGTGCCGACGCATTAATACATGTAGGACACACACGTTTCCTCCACCCAGAAGGACAAGACATGGACGATTTTAATGTATTCTACCTGCCCTACCGAGAAGACAGAGACCTAATGTCAGTCTTAGAAGAACACTACGAAGAAATAGAAGAAGACACAGTAGGTCTAGTCGGAGTAACACAGTACATGGATAGGGCCGACAAAGCCAGAGAATTCCTCGAAAGCAAAGGATACGAAGTTGTAGAAGGACAAACAGGACTTAGGACAACAGAACCGGGACAAGTACTTGGATGCGACGCAGGAGCAGCACACAACATCGCAGAAAAAGTTGACGCATTCGTATTCCTAGGCAGCGGACACTTCCACCCAAGCCAGGTCAGCGAGACGGGAGAAAAAGTCTATGTAGTCGACCCCTACGAAGAACACATCTGGATAGAACCACCAAACTCATTGGACGATGAGACAAGAGCAGAACACGCAAGAGTCATCAAACACAAAGACAAGAAAAAATGGGGAATAGTAACAAGCTCCAAGAAAGGGCAGAACTACATGCGAGCCGTACAAATCGCCAAAGAAAAACTAGAAAAACACGGAAAAGACGTATACGTATTCGTAGAAGACAGGATATTCGAACCAGACTACAAAGGATACGGAATAGACATCTACGTCAACTGCGCCTGCCCCAGAATGACAAAGGACTGGCAGGACCTAGCATTCGTCTCAGTAGATGCTTTGGATGTTCTGGACGAAGTTGAACTTAACCACTAATAACTTATTTATTACTTACTCATGACAAAATATATATGTCGTTTCAGGATTTTTTAGATAGAGCAGAACAGGTTCGCCTAAGGATTGATGAGGAGTCACTTGAGGATGAGAGTTCAAAGGTAGGTGAAGGAGCTAATACTTCTGCTCATTTCTCTGGTAATGGGTACATAATTAAACCTGTTGCGTATCAGCCTGCTGGAAAAAGTCCACATGAAAGAGCAGATGAAGTAAATTCTATAGATGGCTTTCCATGGGCTGAAGTAGTTGACAGAGATGTCGAAGGCATATTTAATTATGGTTTAGTTAGAATGCCTGCAGCCACAGATCATAAAACAGCCTTTGATACTTTTCATGTTCCGGATCTTATATCTCTTGATATTGATAGTTTTAGAAGGTTGAGAAATGAGTCGGTTACATATCGAGATTTCAAACCTGAAAATTTAGGCTACTTTAACATACATAATAACCCTGTTGCAAAACCTATAGACTTATTTCATGGCTACGAATGGGAGTTTGAAGAAGAACTAGAAGATAGAAAACTTGCAGATATAATGAATTTGTATATTACAGGCACACCTAATGAGGAGGGAATGATTGACAGATATCCTGTTACCACACCTGAAGTTGAATCTCATATAATGAATGAACTGGATGTACAGCAACACTATATAACAGGAGATCCATACGACGATTTTCAGCAAATAACTGATGATTACTCGGTAGAAGACTTATTGAGAGAACAATAATTATTCTTCTATCAAATTCTCTCTATCCTTGACTTTATTTTTCTCTTTAATCATCCTCTTCAACTCTTCCTGTCCTTCAGTATATCCAATCATAACAGCACCGATCAACCTATCGCCGTCGAAGTAAAGTCTGCGGTACTCGTCTTCCGAGTACTTCTTCTCGACCGGTTCTCCGTTCCAATCTCCAATAGCCAGGAACTGTACATCGAAGTGGCCGACACCGTAGGTGTTCACAAAGTCGAACTCGGCCTTATCACCGACCATGTTTCTCCCTGCTCTTTCACCCATTGCTTCTGAGTGATCCCATGAGCCGTTCACTGTTATGCACTCAAAGACTGGAGAATCATACTCTACCATGTTCCCGGCTGCGTAGACATCATCTGCAGATGTTTTTAGGTATTCGTCGGTCTTGATCATTCCGGCATCGTTCTTCTCGACATCTACTATATCTGAGTTAGGTGTCTGGCCTATTGCTAAGGCGACGGCATCGCATTCAAACTCCTCTCCATCTTTAGATACTACTTTCTCCACCTCTTTATCTCCTTCTATTTCGCCGACTTCTGTCTCCGTAACTACATTTACTCCTTTCTCCTCCATCTTCCGGTGAATAATCTCTGCTCCTTCTTCATCTAGGCCTCTATTCCACCAGTTCTTCCCTCTAATCAAGTAGTGAGTTTCACAGCTGTTCTCGGCGTAAGCCATCGCCAGGTCAATTCCCAGCAGGCCCCCGCCCACTACCACTGCGCCCTCTGAATTCTCGGCTGATTCCTTTATTTCTGAAGCATCATTCATAGTCCACATGTAATTCAGCTTGTCATATCCTTCGTCCTGTGGAAGCTCTCTTGGCGAGCCGCCTGTAGCTATCAGGAGTTTATCATATGGATAATCATCCTCATCCGTACTCACGGTTTTCTCCTCAGTATCAACATTCGTGACAGGTGTCTCCAGATGTAGTTCAATATCTCTTTTCTTGTACCAGTTTTCGTCGTGCATCTGAGTGTACTGCTGAGGAAGAGTTCCCTTCATGTAGTTTTTCAGCATAATCCGGTTGTACAATGCATTCTCTTCGTCAGTTAGAACTACGATTTCCGCGTCTTCTTCTTCCTCTCTGATGGTCTCTGCAGCGGTAGCGCCAGCTATCCCATCACCAATTATCACGTGTTTTCCAGACATATATTCGACAAGTTCTCTTTATAGAGTTTTAAAAGAATTTCCAGTATAAATTTCTACCACGGAGTATGCGGAGCTGGTGTAGTCTGGCCCATCATTTCACCCTGTCACGGTGAAGACCCGGGTTCAAATCCCGGGCTCCGCGTTTTTTTCTATTAAAGGGGCAACAGATCATGCAATTTAATTTTACCTGTTTTTCTTTATTTTAAATTTGTTTAGTAGTGAGCTAACTTTAGTTTAATTTTTTGATGCATGCTAGGAGTAGGGTAATTTTAGTGTGCCTTTTTTCGTCCCTTTTATTATAGAGTTTTCCGGTTTTAATGTTATGGAGCTAAAGGGCCAGTCTAGTGTGGAACTGACTTTGGTGGTTGGGATGGCGCTTATGTTGTCTTCACCATTTATTGTAGCTACACAGTCTTCTATTCTCGATTTGAGAGATGCATCTCATTTTTTGGATTTGGATAGATCTCTGGATCAGGTTAGAAGTAAGGCTTTGGAGTTGAATAAGTCTTCTTATCCTGCGCGCAGGCTCGTTGAGTTTCAGACTCCTGAAGGAGTGAAGAACGTCTACAATGTTGATTTGGATGGAGGGTCGGCGTTAGTTTTTGAAGTCCAAGCGAGAGGGGAAGAAGTGAATCGATCTATACTTCTGGATATGAAGCTTAACTTGACCGGCGAGGGCGATTTGATTGATGAGGGCATCCATGAAGTTTCGCTGAAAAAGGCTGATGATCAGGTAAATATGTCGGTGGTATCTTGAAAGGGCAGGTAAGCATTGAGTTTATAGGATTGTTGACACTGGCGCTTCTGGCGTCGGCCATCCTCATTACAGAGCTTAATTATAAAACATTGCAGTATACAAGGCATACTCCGTATGCGGAGGCTCAGAGCTTAGCTCAGAAAGTTTCCTATAAGCTGGATTACGTTGTTTCGGAAAGTAATACGTCTGCTAGGCTTGAGTTTCCGCCTGGCTTAGAGAGAGGTTATAATATTACAGTTGATTCAGGGCAAGTTGTTTTGGACTATCCGGAAGGTAGTTCAGATTTCCCTACGCTTTATAATGGAAGCCTTGATCTGGATGTCAATCAATCCTACATTCTTGAATATAATGGAAGTGATGTAGATGTCCGTTCGTAAAGGCCAGATTTTTGCGCCGGATTTTGTGGCTAGTATAGTACTTTTTTCCTTCTTCTTAATGTTTTTTGGAGTTATATGGAATGGAGCTGTGAAGGCTTTTCTACATGAACCTGCTGTAACGGAAAATCAGAATGATTATGCTTTCAGCTTGTTGAAAACCTCAGGTGAACCTGAAAACTGGACTCCAGATAGCGTCGTTGTACCTGGCTTGTATTCTGACGGCCGTATCAGCGCTGAAAAGTTTTACAACTTTTTTCAGCTGGATGTGCAGGATCAGAAAAAGCTGCTTCGTGTTCAAGACTTTTATATGGAGCTTGAATACCTAAATGAGTCAACTGTAAGCTACCAGGGCCAACAGCTAAGGGCTTTCAGCGGCCCTGAACTCGAGTCAGTAAACAACTTCCCCAGTAATTCTTCAGTATATGTAGAAAGGGAGATAAGTGTACTAAAGGAAAACGGGAAAAGGGTGGAACTACAATTTTATTCATGGGACAATTAAAAGGCCTTTATTTCTCACTTGACGCATTACTTGCTTCCATGATTTTGATAGCATGCGCTACCTTTGTAATAGGATACATACCATCAACCCCAGAGCACGGGAACCCTGTAGAACTTGATAAACTCCACGCTGCCAGCATCCAAAAGGTTTCCGAATGGAACAGTTCTATAGATTCTGGGAGAACGGTTTTAGGCCACATATATAATCAGCACTATGAGTCTCCGTCAAAAGTAGGAGATATCTGCGACGATTATTTTAATTTTTCAAGACCATATGCTCTCTACTTTTCAAATTCTACTGCCAGGGAGAAAGCTTGCGGAGGCTACACCCCTGGTGAATCCGACAGTGTTGCTGTAGAAGAGACTTTAACCCCGGACGTACCTGTAAACTCTGCTTTTAACGGTCCTTCAAACGCAGTAATGGTGATCGATAATTAGAGGAATGGCTTACACCCCCTTCGCCTTGTTAGCTTCAGTAATAATTGTCTCAATGGCTTTCACCGCTCCCAACATTGAAGGCGGTGTTATCTCACAAGAGTACGGATATGCAGTTCAAGAATCATGGGCTGAAACACAGACAGCCTATGCTATTAACTCAACTGACATCCTGGCTGGTATTACACAAAACAGTGAAGTGGGGGACTATGAGGAAGCTGTTGCAAACCTTACAAGAAACGGCACCTACAACGGAAATCGAAAAACTTTTAACAACTATATAAACTGGTCAGAAGAAACTGAAAAATATTCAAAGATAAAAAATACCGAAGTGGAAAACCTCAACGTATCGACTGTCAACTTGACCATACAAACTGAATCCGATTTTAAACTGGAACTCAGGGACAGAAACCAGTCTTTCAAAGCAGATTACCAGAGAAAAGTCTATGGCATAGAAGATCCAATCCTTTCCAGTATAGATAAAAGAGATATAACTCCATGCTCATTCGAAAAATTAGCCTACTTAGACTACACTGGAGGAGATTACAATGGAAGCGCCAGGGGCAAACCTGTGATCAACCCTGCGGACGCTTCTTCAAACACCGTTTCAAACCGGGATAAAAAAATTCTAGTAACTTCTGACAATATTACTGATTACGAGAAAGAAAATGTCACACAGTTCGCGGGATACTCTACCGAAGAAGACCCAGCAAACCCAGGAAACTACAACAGTAATTACGTAGTTAATGCACCACAAGTCCCAAGCTTTGAATCCAACCAAAGAGCCATTATACATGAAGGCCTTTGGAAAGCTAACCTTTTCCGAGCTAAAGTTAACGAATGTTACCTTCCGACCGCACATCAAGATACTCCATCGATATCGGAAAGAATAGAAAACAGGACCAGGGGCTCTGAAACTCAAGGAGTTTACACCTTATTAGAGCCCTCAAATTCTGAATCCGATATAGGGTACGAAAGAAAAGATACTTCCAGCCTGACCCTGGTCAGGTTGGAAGGAGTGTCAGAAGGCGAAGGGGAAATATGGAGCAACTTCCAAATGAGTAATTCTCTAACTGACGAACTGGGTCTAGCAAAATTAAAAAAATAATGAATTGATGAAATCCTGTTTAAGGTAACTCGTCAACGTGTGAGAGTCTTCCTGTTAGTGATCCGTTGACTTCTAGGTTCTCTAGTCCGCCTACATCGTATCGTATCTGTACGTCGAATGTGTTGGTGTTCTCGGAGTTCGTAATGCTGTCAAATTGGACTGTTTCTGTGTCTCCTACTGCAATCGTAGGCTCGGAGTTGGCAGTGTCACTTGAGTCTGTGTCTTGTTGGTATAGTGTTATGTTGACGTTTTCTACTTGTTCTTGTCCTGCTCCCCTTACGTCCATTTTGAAGACGTCGTTTTGGTTGTCGTATCCGAAGTCGTCTATTCTTACGTCGGCTGTTGATAGTCCTGATGATGTTTGTGCTTGTGATTGATTTTGGACTGTGGTGAATATTGCTCCGCCGACGATTGCTACTACGAGTAGCATCCATCCGTATGTGGTCAAGTACTCTATTGCGGACTGACCCTTCCTCATAGACAATAATGTCATAATAATAACTTATTTCCGATACCCATTTATATACTTTTCATACTATTCATAGTGCTGTACCTAATAGGTTCTTGACTGCGATAAATATGGCTATAGAAATGGTCACTGTGAACGGCATATAGGTGGCGCCTTCCTTTAGATTAGCATTTTTAATTTGGGATATTATGAAGGCGCCGAAAATGTTGGTTATAGCGAGTGCAAGTATTGAGAACTGCACTAAGAAGTCTGTGTTCACGTCTGGTTCTTGGAACTGTATACCTGTGCTGCCTCCAGATGCAAAATTGCTGCCTGCGCCTTGGAGGTCGGTTTCTTCCCACATATCTGTTGTCGTCTGTGCCATGTATACAGTGATTGAGAAGAGAATTGGCGCTCCTACCACAGCTGCTATGAGTATAAAAATAGTGTACATCTGTATACTTGACTTAATTTCTTGTCTTAGCTCCAGAGAACTTCTAATGTCATCTGCACTGGATTCAAGTAGCTCTGCGGTGTTTCCTCCCGACTCTATGGCGTCTGAAAGAATTTTCAGCGTGTCTTTAAATATTTCAGATTTCACTCTCCCTCTCATGTTGTCCAAGGCTTCTTGAACGGATTTGCCCCCAGATATTTCTATAGCCGTGGTCCTCAGTTCTTCCTGTAGAGGTCCAAACTCGTCTCTGGCGCTTGCTAGGAAAGCTCGGTTAATACTTGTACCTGATTTAATATTTGTGCTTATTAGAAGCAATGCGTCTGGTAAAACCGTCTCCATTTCTTTTCTTCGCCTCTCTGCAGCTACAGATATAGTTAAGTACGGGAAGGCAAAATATGAGACTGGGCCACAAACCCCTATTATAACGCCTTTTATCGGCAAACCGTAAGGAAGCAGGAAAGCTAGTAAAGCTATTACTATGAAGCTTGCTATCCCTATGCTGATCATAGCTTCTTTATATCTTTCTATATCGGCATAATTGCTTTCTTCTTCTATTATATCTGTGTAGGCATCCGGATGCATACTGTAAATAAATTCCAGATTCATGATTTCACCTCAGGCCGTTTCGATCTGATGAGATTGACGAAGAATGTCTGCGTTACTACAAGCATAAATAAGACTCCTATGTAAACGGGTTTATCGACTGTTGTTCCTGTAAAACTTGATATAACTATCAGCCCTGTGATACCCAGACTTGGTCCTACTACAGCTATTAATAGGTATACTAGAATGTACGGATTTAGTTCTTCTCCATACTTCTTTATCTTTAGCTTCTGGTCCTTGATAATTGAATCCACTATGGATTGTAAAGTTATTGCTATATCTGTCCCTGACTTCAGAGAGTTGTTAAGCTGCCACATGGCTCTTCTATATTGTTCGCTTGGGTTTCTGACTATAGAGCTTTCTATTGCGTCCACCATGGATTCCCCGCCGTCTACATCCCTGATTATAATACTGAATTCTTCAGAGGCTTCGCCGTAACCATTTGTAACTGTTTTAAGGGCGTCGTATAGAGGTACTCCTGACTTAATCTCTATAAGTACATCCCTCAATGCGTAGGGCAGGTCTTTTTCCAGTTGTCTAGTTCTTTTCTTTGTTTTAATTTTAGGGTAGTTTGCGAAAGTTAGGAACCCCATTATAGTTAGAACCGGGAAGCTCGCTATCCCGAGTTTGAGGGTTGATGTTGCACCTGCTACAGCTCCGACTCCAATTAGCGATATCGATGACGGAATGCTTAACTTGAATGTCTTCTTGAAGCAACTGGCCAGGTATTCGCCTGGATCTTGATCCATTCTAGCATTTCTCAGCTGCCTCTCCATCCTTGGGAAGAAATTTTCAACCCTCTGTGCTAGTGATAACAGTACTCCTTCTAATCTCATTGATCTGGCTGTATAACTTCTTCAGCGTCTTCCATTTCACTGATTTTTTCCATTGTAACCTCTTCATCGGAGTAGTACTCTGCTACTATCCTGCCTACTCGTCCTAGATCAGTTACATCTTTCTTAACCATCCATTCAAGAATCTCTTTTTTTGTTTCAATGTCTTCTTCAATGTCTTTCTGGCTCATTCCTGTCAGCTTGGACAATTTGGATTTTACTTCCTTACTCTTTCCTTCTTTATAGAAGCTATCTTCTTGTGACTCCCAGTCATATATAGTGTGTGGTTTAACATCTTCTCCATCGTCGATCACCTCAGCTATCTCTAGGACTCTTCTGAAGTTTCTCCGCCTGTCTCTGAACATTACTACGTTTAGATCCACTGCCCCTACAACTGTTTCGGGTACATCTATGGGCGGATGGGTCATACGCTTTATAGTGGTTTCTGCCGTATCTGCGTGTAAAGTAGAGTATACTGAGTGGCCTGTCTGCATTGCTTCAAAAAGCACTTCTGCTTGGCGCTTCCTACGGATCTCACCTACCAAGATTCTGTCAGGCCTCATACGTAAAGAGTTAACGAGCAGATCCTGCATTGAAACGTCTCCCTGCCCATCAGGATTAGCCTCCCTGGTGGTCATGGGGACCCAGTGAAGAAATTCTGGTAATGAAAGCTCTCTGGTGTCCTCAATTGATAATATTCTCTGGCTGGGAGGCATGAATGGAGTCATAACGTTTAAAAGAGATGTCTTTCCTGTTCCTGTACCTCCTGATATTATTATATTCATTTCGTATTCTATGCAAAGCCAAAGAAATGCAGCCATTTCTGGGCTTATAGTACCTATTTTAATGAAATCTGTGATTGTCCATGGATCTCTGGCAAATTTTCTTATTGTAATGGTATTTCCTTGGGCTGATATGGGGCTTAGGGTGGCGTTTGTACGATCTCCTGAAGGCAGATGCGCGTCTAACAAAGGGTGCAGTGATGAGATATTTTTTCCTACTCCTCTGCCGATCTCTGAGGCATAGTTGTATATTTCGTTTTCGCTTTCGAACCGGATATTTGTTTTGAGCCACCCATGTTCTTTGTGGTAGGTCCATGCTGGTTCCTCACTGTTGTTTATAACAATTTCTTCTAGGTTATTGTCACTTAGGAGTATTTCAAGATCTCCCATTCCAAGCATTTCATGTATAAGATTCCCTACTAAAGTGTTAAGTTTGTTTTTGCTCATTTCAGGAATTCTTTCTTCCATAATCCCCTTGGCTTCGTCTCTGAAAATTTCTCTTGACTTTTCTATTTCATTGGCATCTTCAAAACTTTCTGCAGTTATGTCTGCCTTGTCTATAGCTTCTTCTCGTACGTCGTCAAGAAGCGCTTCTGTTGCAGCACTTGGCTGAGGTCTTTTTAGTTCATAGTGCAGGACGTAGTCGCCAACGTCCTTTATTATTATTTGGGCTGGAACTTGGTCTGCCTCGACTGTATACTTTTCCTTCACTTCTACCGTTTCTTCTTGATCCTCTTCCATTATTATTCACTTAAATAGGTAGTGCATCCATTATTTTTCCTAATATACTTGAAGGTTTTACTTCGTTTTCCATATCTTCTTTAACTTTTTTCATGGTGTTTGAAACGCTTCTCCGTACTTCATCGTCTATTTCTGCTTCCTTTAGGGCTTTTTTAAGTGCCCCAATCTCTATTTCCATCCTACTGTAAACGTCTTCATTATCTACTTGCTTGTCTCTCAGTAGATCTCCTAACTCCCTTAGATTTTCTAGGTGATCCTCGAGGTCGTCTCCTGCTTCATGGTCAATTTCCTGATCGTTGCTTCTTGATTTAACCTTGTCATGAACTTTCTCTAAATTCTCTCTGTGTTTGTCTACCTTTTCTTTATCATCTCGTTTTTTTCTTTCAGTTTCTTTCTCCGTTTTCTTCTTAACCTTCTTCTTTTTCTTTTTTATCTTAGCTTTGTCGGCCTGAACTTTCTCTTTCTTTTTCTTACCGGACTTTTGTTTTTCAAGCTTTTCCAGCTCGTCTTTTAGTTTTTCCTTTCCTTCGTTTTCATTTATTTCTTTATCGGAGTTCTCTTGCTTCTCTTCTTCCTCTTTGTCTTCTCC
>CAZSAB010000007.1:0-61020 GCA_964604885.1 uncultured archaeon | reverse complement strand
GGGATCTCCACGTTATCAGCGTGGCGCTCTAACCTGGCTAAGCTACCGGTCCTTTGATGTGTATAATTCGGTTTGTGCACCTAAGTTTCTAAAAAGGATTCGTAATGGAGAAGTTTTCTTGGGTCAATAAGGGGAAGTTTTTATTTGGAGTTGATTCGTTTTATTCAGTATGAGTTGGCAGGAAGAAGTGGCTGATAGGGTGAAGGGTGTTGAGGAAGAGACTAAACAGTTTCTGCCGAGAAAGTATGCTGCGGAATTTAAGCTTTTCTTAGATAGGTTTCTGCCTTATGCCTTGATACTGCTTCTTTCTATGATTGTGCTGAACTTTCTAGGGAATATTACAGTTCAAACTGCTCGAGCCATAAGATACCTGAATTGGCTCTTGATCTGCTACTTCGGCTTGAGGCTAGCAATGGCATTTAGGTTAGCTGAATCGGATAGAGAGTTCCTTAGACAGCACTGGTTTGATGCATTAATAATTATACCTGCATTTACATTGGTTCAAGAAATTAGAGCCTTGGCAATCTTTGAAGAGGCTGAAAGCGGTGAAGCAACTGCAGGAATAATGGCCACACAAAATGCAGGAATAGCGGCACAGATAACAAAAATAGTAAAGATAGTTAAGAGAAGCATTAGCTTCTGAGAATTGGGCCAGACGGGATTTGAACCCGCGACTGCCAGGTAACTCTCTTCTCCGTATGAGACGGTTCTCTGGGACCTCAAGCACTACTAACTGCTATGGGAGTTAAGAGCCTGGTGCTCTGCCAGACTGAGCTACTGGCCCGGTATTTAGTAGAAGGGTTGAAAAGTTTCTAAAAAGGGTTGGAGATCAACAGACTTATCTTATTTCGGTTAGAAATAATACTATGGATTCTATTGTGTTGGGCGGTGGTTGTTTCTGGTGTACAGAGGCAGCTTTCAAGCAGCTGGTAGGAGCAGAAAGTGTTATTTCAGGTTATTCCGGAGGAGAAACTGAAAATCCAAGTTACAGAGAGGTTTGTTCTGGGGAGACTGGTCATGCTGAAGTAGTTAAAGTTGAATTCAACGAGAAAGAAACTTCTCTAGAAGAATTGTTGGATTTTTTTTCAGGATTCATGATCCAACTACAGAAGATAGAGAAGGACCTGATGTAGGAAGCCAGTACCGTTCAATTATACTCTACAACTCCCAAAATCAAAAGAAAGTTGCAGATAAATTTATTCAGGAGAAAAAGGGAGAGTATACGGATGAGATTGTTACTGAGGTAGAGGAGTTAGAAGAGTTTTACGGTGCTGAGGAAAAACATCAGGATTACTTTGAGAAGAATCCAAAAGATGCTTACTGTACTATGCATGCTCAACCGAAGGTTGAGAAGGCTGAGAAGTTCTCAGGATAATCAAATTTAAGCTTCTCTGAGAAATTTTTGTTTGTGATCGGAAATTTTGCGAGTGATGTTGAGGATATCTGGATTTTTCTGGAGGAAGATGATTTTCTTGAACAAGGAGGGATTGAAGGGGAAATTCTTGATGCTGGCAACCTGAGTTGAAACCTGGAACATTATATCTAGGGTATAGAGAGGGATTTGAAAATGTTAGGCCTAGTATAGGTAGAGAACAGAGAGAAGGAAGGGTTGATGATTTTGAAATAGTGTTGGGGGATCAAGTAACGGGAAAACTGGATAATGGAGAAATCTACCATGATAGAGTAGGTGCTTTTCAAGAGATTCCTAAGGATTCTAAGATATGGGTTTTTCCTTCGAATAATAGAGGAGAATACTCATACCTGTTAGATGGCCTTGAATTCTATAGACGTCTTGAAGGAGAACAAAGGCGGGTTTACTCGAATGTGGAATAAAAGAAAAAATTGAAAAGGAATATTATCCTTCTCTTACGACTACGGTGCTTGCGGCTTTTTCTCCAATCCTCTGTCTTGTGTTGCTGCTTGCCATGAAGATGAATCCTACTGCGTAGTAGAACATTCCGTCGATGATTCTGAGTAGGTTTCTGATCAGTGATGCACCTATGTCGCACTCTGATCCGTCTCCTTTGACTACTTTGATTCCCATCAGCTTCTTGCCTAGTGTGTGGCCGTCCCACATTCCTTCGAGGACGAAGAAGTATCCTAGGAATACCAGTACTGCTAACAATAATCCTGAGCCTGCGATGAGTCCTCCAATACTGGCTCCAATTAATCCGCCCAAGAGGCCTGCTGTGAAGAATATTGCTGCAGCGATTATGGATCCGAAGATCTGGTCCGCTATCTGTGCTACCACTCTAGCACCGATTACGTTTGTATCATTTCTTTCCGGCTGTCTGCTGTAACCTGGCATAGAAAAATTATAGGATTTTTAATCTTTTTGCCAATCTAAAGCTCATTTACCGTCTATTCATCCTTTACAACTACTGTTTCTGCTACTCGATCAAATAATCTCTGGCGTTTGTCGGTAGCTGCCATACTTATTAGCGCTGCTGTATATCCAAATACTCCATAGTACGGTATAAAGAAAACTAATACAGGTATGTTTCGGAGAAAAGCCTTCCCTGCCTCCAATACTAGTCCCATCTTCCTTCACTACTCTGATTCCCAGAGCTTTTTTGCCAAGTGTTTGTCCTGACCAGTAATACTCAAGGAAGGGTTCGTAACCTATTCCTACCAAAAGCAATATCGAAAGAACGGATAGAACAAGCAATCAAGAAGCAACTTCGCCCGTAGGTTCTAAAAAAGCAAAAGTAGTTGCAATTACCGCTATTGGAACGGATGCAATAAACAAGATAGCTATACTGTCAAGTATCTGGGCACCAGCCCTGTGTGGGACGGTTTTCGTATCCTTGGCTTCTGTCTTGCGCTCTTCCATCTTATCAGCTACATAGAAATAGATGGTAAAAATTTATTTCCTGAGTTCCGTCTTCCTAATCTCTAGTTCTCTGAATGGGTAAATCTTCTCCGCCTTGTCCCTCATCTCTTCCTGAATGTTGTCCATGAAGATGTTTTCCATGAACTCGTTGTACATCTGACTCTCAGCGTGGTTCTCTATAATTTCTTGAAGTTCTTCTCTTACGGCCCTGAGGGTGTTGGTGGAAGTTTTCCGCAGTGTTGAGCCTACAAACTTGACCCTGACTTCTCTTCCGTCTTCTGTCTCTACGTCGTGGACCATGTCGAACCGGTCGCTTCTCTTCGAAACCAGTCGAGAAACGAACTCTGATGAGCATTCTAGGCCCTGGATTTCTGTGAAGGCTTTGTTGCCTTCGACGTCCGTCACTTTCATTGTGACGTCCATGTAGTATTTACTTGTGTCATCCATCAACTCGTTTAGTCCTTCTTTAATAGTCCTTCCTTCGACCTGAGAAGCTTTCTCAGCCGGTGTTTCAGACACTTCCTCTACATCAAAGATGTCAGGCGCCTGAACATTGAACCAGTTCTTCTGCAATACAGCCTTGGCCATACAACAAACCACTCAAGAAAACTTTATAAACAGTGTGTGGAGCACATGTAAAATATGGAATTCGAAAAATACGATTCAGAAAAACACGCAGAATATCTTCCGGATCATCACCCTCCCAACTACAGAGACGGCGATATTGAAAAGTTTAAACCGGTTGCCGAAGAGGCAGTATCTGAACTGAAAGAAGTTGTAGATTTTGATGACGACATTGAGTTAATTCTAGGAGTTACTGATGTTGAGGAGTTAGGCAAGAACCTGCCTACTGGTTAGTACTTCATAGGTTTTTCTTTTGATGAAGGTTTGCATGGCTATCAGGAAAACGCTGTCTTTATGCGCGCCTCAGATCAGCCAGAAAAATGGAGAGCAGCCTTCAAAAGCATGTTTAACCACGAACTAAGCCACCAGGTTTTTTACCAAGCAGGGGTAAATTGGGAAGACAACCAGTACCACAGCATCATGTTTGAAGGACATGCTGAAAACTTAGCCAGGATTGTTAAGGATAAAAATGGAAGAGATTTTTCACCTGTCTGGCAGAAAGAAGAACCGATAGAAGTTGACAAGAAGCAGCTATTCGATGACTTAGAAAAGCCGAGAGGATTCGAAGGCGAAGACCATAACATGTTTCTTCGTGGTGGGGAAAGATGGAGCGATGCAGGAGGATACACAATAGCATTTCAGATAGTTCAGCACCTAATTGAGGAAGAAAGGGTTTCCATAACTTCAATGCTGGAAACTTAGCCAGAAGAATGGAGAGAACTAGTAGATGAAGCAATAGAAGAGTTATACTAGACCTTTTCAGCCACTTTTTCTTCTAAACTTTTCACGAAATTGTCTTTTTCTTCCCTTGGTATCTTGGCTCCTGCTGCGATGTTGTGGCCTCCACCTTCTCCGTTGACCTCTTCGCATATTTCTCCGATTATTTCTCCAAGGTTGAAGCCGTCTTCCACGACTTCTTTTTGAGCTCTTGAGGATATCTTGATTTTATCCTTTTCTGCATGGGCTGCACCCATGACTACTGGAGCAGAAAACACGCCGTTGCTCATCGTGATGGTTGTGACTGTTCCTATGAAGTCTGCGTCAATGTTCCCTTCAGCATCGATAACCCCAATTGAATCCTCGTATATAACAGCGTCATTTTCTTTGTTTTCCTCTACGTATCCAAGTGAGGAACTGATTTTTCGCCCGTATTTTCTGGAAATCTTTTCTGCTAGGTCTAAATCATCTTCAAGCAGGATTTTGACTCCTTTCTTAGGTTCACCTAGTCTTCCACAGGCATTGATTATGGTAGAGAATTCGTCGATCTCATAGCCATTCGGCAAAGTGTAGATATCGTTTAAGAGCTGCTGAACAGGATAGCTACGTTTGATCATCTTGTGTGTAAGCTTCTTTTCCTCTTCTTCGGATAGGTCTGCCAAAGTACGGAAATCGCCATTCTCTCTGATATCGATGCCTGCAGACTTCACAAGTTGCACTGCGCCCTGTTCGCTGTTGCTGACTCCATCAAGATGTGGATCGCTGGTATACATAAGCGATTTCTGGAGTGGTTTGGTTGTCCTACCATACAGATCGAGGCCCTGCCGTTTCTCTATTATTTCGTTTTCAATTGCTTCTTCTTCCAGTTCCTTGTTAAGACCTAGAAACTGTCCTTCTTGCTTCTGGACGTCTCCTGTAGCACCGATAAGCGCATATTTAACCAGGTCTTGGTTGTCTTCGTCGGCTGCCTTGGCGAATAGATAAGTCATGCCTGCGGCTGAAATAGCTTCTCCTCCGTCGTGTCCTAGGAAATGTGGGTTTAGGTGGATGAAGTTTTCGCCGTTTCCTTCGATTTGAGGTTCGTGGTGGTCGCTGACGATTATTTCTTTGCTTGTTTCGTCTAGTATGTGTTGTTTCAAGAGTTCTGATTGGCCGGACCCGATGTCGACGAACAGAATCAGTTCTTCATCTTCCTCTGCTATTCTTTCAACGTCTTCTTCATATAGTTGTTTGAGTATTTCGTATTCGAAGTCTTTGCCCATTCTTTCCAGCATTTCGTGGGCAATTGCGGTTGCATTTATTCCGTCTGCGTCGTACTGCCCGATTAAACGTATTTTCCCTTCATAGTTTTCCAGTTTCTTTGCTGCAGGTTCTGCGGCTTCAAGAATGTCATCTACCAAAAATTATCACTATTGAAAGGTTAGCTGTGTAATTTCTTAAAATAAATGTGTATTTTCCCAGCCACGATTTTTTTAGAAAGAAAAATAGTGATGAGTTATGAAAGATTTTGTGGACAAGCTCGATTTTAATGAGTCAAATATTCTTTATCTGTTCGGCGCGTTTTTAGGAGTAATATCTATTATTCACTTCGGGCAGGAGCTTATTTTGGACCTTTCTCCGACTCTGAAGTCAGTAATTATAATTACTTCGTCTGTAATGTTTTTAGTTGGATCCGAACTGATCAGAAACTCTATTTTGAGAACCTGCCTATTCGTGTTCTCAAGTTTTTCGTATCTCTCATTCCTGCTTTATACATTCCATAGATTCAATTGGGGCAGTAATCAAGTGTTTTTGGTCCTTGCAGTTTCATCTGCAGCATTCATAGCTTTAGGATACTTGAAAAATGAGAAAGAGTTTAAATTAGAAAAAAATCAGGCCCGGATTGCTCTCGGAACTTTAATCGTTTTCGTTGTAGCTCTCTCAGGTTTCGATGCTGTTGGCGCGCAGCCAGAGTACAGCGTGGATCTAAAATATTCTGTCGAAGTTGTGGAGGGAGAAGAGTTTAACTTCGGAGAAGCTGAAGTAAGAAATAACTTCTTATTTTTTCTCGCAACATAGATTTAAGAGATTATGAAGGAGGTTTTATTTTCTCGAATGGAAATGAGGTAGAGAGGATTTATTCCAGCCCTGATAGTGAAGGAATGATAGCTGGAAAAACTACTGAAAGGTTTAATCTAACTGAAGAAATCAATGAACGGCATATTGGAAATGATAGAGAAGAAAATCAGCCAGGCAATGGTTATATTACAGGTAACTACACGATATACAACCAAAGATGCCCCGAAAACCCTGAAAGAGAAGGTCTCTACATTGTAGAAGAAAATGAAGACATTTTTGAACGTTACGTAGACTAGATGCCCAGAATAGGAATAGAAGAGAAAGTTGGGTTTATTGGTCGGCTTCGTATTCCCAGTCCTCAGGAATATTTCCGTTTTCACGGTGGTAGTCTGCAACTTTTCTGACCTTCGCCTTAGTAAGCTCCAACTGTCTCTGAGCCTGCTCGTCTGAAGGATTCTCACTCATGTGATCCTGAATACTTTCCGCTTTCTCAACCAGGTTCTTCAGGTCTTCAGGCATATCAGGAGCCTCATCCTTTTCTTCAAGAATCTCAGTCAACTTCTTACCAGTCGCCTGCTTAACAGACGGAATACCGTACTGATCCCTCAGTCTCAGACCAATCTGAGCCGGGTCATAACCTTCTTCCCGGAGCTCAAGGATGATTTCAATTATCTCATCTTCCTCAAACTCAACCCAGTTAGGATTACCTTTTTCAACAGGTTTAGAACTTCCAGAACTGCCGTGCGCTTCCTTGTGCATTCTTGACATTATGATGTTCCACCGAGTTGTAAGCCGGTCAAGCCCTCATGGACTGTACCGGTCTAATCAAATGTACGGAGAAAAATGTTTTAAAGAAGAGTAACTAGACGCCACAATCCTCTCTCCATATATTTCTATTTTGTTACTGCTCCCCTTTTCAAGTTCACGATATTCTTCTTTTCTTTTAAAGCTCGGGTTGTACCCTTGTGTATCCTTTTTCCATCAGTTCTTCTACAAGATCTGTCTGGTTGTATTCTATGTAGACGAGTATTCTTCCGTAGCTGGCACGTCTGTCGCTTTGCGGATCCTTTACTACTTCCACGGTTCGGTTGTCGAGGTTTTCTTTGGCGTAGTTTGAGGCCTTCTTTCACATCTCTCTGAGGCATTTCCTGTTTTTCGAAGTGTTTTCGAGGAAGAATTCTGAAGGCTTGTTCTGTGAATATACTTCTGGTGTATCGATGCCAAGTAACCTGACCGTATCTTGTTTTACGTTTCTGAGTATATCTACTGTATCGCCGTGTACCACTTCTACTATTTCAGCTCGTTGATCTGGCTCCAATCTCCGTTGCTGAAAGTTGTAGTCCACTATTAGGTTGACGGCTACAAGGGCGAATAGTGCAGCTAGAAATATGTCAATGATTTTCCTGTTCATAACTGTAGTTGGTTATCTGGATGTATTTTATTCTGGACTGTCCAAGAATTGATAAATAGAGGACATTGACATGATTCTATGAGGAGTCCTGAGAGGAAAGTTTTGATACCTTGGATGATCGGAGCAGTTTTAACATCTCTAATCTTGACCGGTGTTTCCACAGCAGTTTATACGTTCATCTTTGAGTTTTCGGCATTCTTTACAGGGATTTATCTACTTATTTTAACTGCTATTTTTGGAGTATATACTCTCCTCAGGTTCAGGGCTTGGGGCTTCGAGATGCGGGAAGACTACCTCTATCTTGAGCGCGGCGTCCTGAAGAAAGTGAGGTCGAAGGTTCCTTACGTCCGTGTACAGCATGTCGACACGCAGAGAGGACCGGTCTACAGGTTTTTTGGTCTTTCCAAGCTCGTGGTTTATACTGCTGGTTCTAGAGGTGCTGACGTTGGAATCCCAGGACTTCTACCGGGCGACGCTGATGAAATTCAGGAGGAGTTGCGTAAAGTTGCTGTTGAGTCGGAGGAAGAGTTCGGTGACGCAGTATGAAGCTTTCAAAGCTCTCAATACCATATAGGGCAGCACAAGCACTGCTTACAGTTATGGCTTTCGGACTATTCACAGGACTTGATATCGCAAAGTTTAGTCTTGAGGTTGCAGCCGTGATTTTTGGCTCCTCTTTCATTATTTTTGCCGGAATATTGTTTTGGTTCTATCTAGTCTGGAAGAATTACGAGTTTGAAGTTACGGAAGATACTTTCGACATTAGATCAGGAGTGTTAAACAGGAAGGCGCGAGAGATACCTTTGAAAAGAATCCAGAATGTCGACGTCAGAAGAAATATTGTTCACAGGATTCTTGGTATTGCCAAGGTTAATCTTGAGACTGCAGGCGGTAAATCTACTGAAGCCTCCCTGAGATACGTAGATTTTAAAGAAGCTAAGAGTATTCAGAAGCGCGTTAGAAGGTTGAAGCAAGGACTGGAGGAAGAAGCGGAAGGGAATGAAGTTGAAACAGTGTTTGAGATTTCAGGCAAGGAGCTTACTATTCTTAGTTTAACTTCTATCAGTGGAAAGGCTGTAGCATTTGGTTTTGGACTACTTTCAGTCAGTGGAGCATTTTTCAGCCAGATTAAGTCATTATTAGGGGTAGAAGGATTCATTATAGCTATCTTGTCCTTTCTCGGCGTTATCCTGATCTCAATAATCGGGAGTTCAGTCACGAATTTTTCCAGATACTACGACTTCAAACTCTTCAGACGCGGTGACAGCCTGGAGTACGAACGCGGCCTGGTCAACCGGTCGGAGGGAAGCATACCGCTGGAAAAGATCCAGACCGTCAGTGTAGAGGAAAATCCTCTGAAAAGAATGTTCGGTTACGCCACTCTGAAGGTCGATACAGCAGGAGATGGACCTGGAAACCAGCAGAATACGGGCGCGGAGGTAGCGGTGCCACTGGCCGAAAAGCAGAGAGTACTGGATCTTTCAGAGCAGGTGATGGAACACGGTGGCTTTGATATACGGGATATATCGGAAAAAGCTCCTAGAAAATACTTTGGAAGATATATGATAGTTTCAGCTGCCTTATCCGGACTAGCTATCGGAGCCTTAGCTTTATTCGAGGTAGCGTTCAACACCGTCTTCCTGTTAGTCCTTCCACCTATATCAATGACAGCAGCCTATCTCAAGTACAGAAACAAAGGCTTCTACGAGGGCGAAGAGTTCTTCTACACTATGAACGGTTTCTGGAACCGGAAAACATCGATGGTACCGTACTACAGAATCCAGAATCTTGACCAAGTCCAGACAGTCTTTCAGGAAAGATTTGGACTGAAAACTATTGTTCTGGACACAGCTGGAAACTCTATGCTCGGCGGTAGCCCCAAAGTATGTGATCTAGACTCAGAAGTCTCCGATAACCTGTTCGACAGAGTCTTCGAAAGTTTCAGGTATTCAAGAAACTGATTATTTGTAACGAGCCCTTTCCTCGATCTCAGGGACTTTGTCCACCACTTCCTCTTCTCCTTCTTGCCTGTATTTTTCCGCGAATCCTTCCCAGAGTTCGAGGCTGTGTGATGCTTTGAAGACCTGTTTGAGGAGGTGTATGTCGACCGCTTTGTCCTCTGTTCTCTCTGAGTGGTAGGCGAGACCGAAGTCGATGAGGTGGAGTTGGTCACCTGAGATAGCGTTGCTGGTTGTTAGGTCTCCGTGGATTATTTCGGCGCTGTGGAGTCTTGTGACCTGTTCGGCCAGTTCTTCGACAATTCCTGGTTTTTCATCGACTACTTCTTTGAGAAGGCTGCCCTTTATTTTCTCCATTTCAAACTCTGTTTCAGAAATTCCCAGTACCTTTGGAACATTTACCCCATTTTGTCGGGCCCTTTCCAGTATCCTGGTTTCTTGCTTGTTTCTTTCTGTCCTAATTCTCTGATCCAGATCCGGATGCCTGTACCTTTTCCTCTTCCTGTTTTTATTTACTGTTTCCTTTAATTTGACTGTGGCTTCCGCTCCTTGATATTTCTCTGTCATTGCTCTTGTTGATTTCTTAATTCCAAAAGGTTTTTTCTTCTTAGTTCATGCTCGTAGTTCTCATTGTTAAGAATCCCTACTATATGTTCCACAACCCTCTGGGAGGCCAGTATTTTCGGTACAGAGACGAACATTGCGCCTAGATCGAGCAATTTTTCCGCCTGATCAACTTTGGAACTGCGTAAGATTTTGTTTTTCTTGGAATCTAGAGAGAGTATCTTTCTTGAAACATGATCTACAGGTACTGTCGATATAATCATTTCTGCCTGTTTGTAGTCTGCTTCTTCCCAGGACTTGTTGTACATCACGTCTCCGAAGACATAATTTGCGTCCTCTTCTTTCAGGATTTCGACTTTTTCAGGATCGTATTCTACAACGACTACTTCTCTTTCGTCAGTTAGTTCGTTTAGTATTTTTTGGCCTTGTGTATCGTATCCTACGAGTATTACATGGTCTTCAGGATTGTCTACGTTAGATTCTATGTCATCTTCTAGGCCAAAGAATTCTGAGAATTTGTTGTACATGGATTGATCATGTTTGTCTGTGTAACTTGAGAGAGACATGGTGAATGCAGTCGCAAGTACAACGGATTGAAGCAGTGGCTCTTGAATCCGGCCGATGACAAATGCCTGTATTGCGATTATAGCAGAAAATTCGCTTACCTGATCCAAACCGAGACTTGAAAGGAAGGATACACGAGAATCCCAGTCAAGAAATCTAAGTGTAACATAGATTATTGCCGGCTTAACGATTAGAGTCAGTAACGCGATCAGAATCGAAAGGGAAGCTACTGCAGGATTCAACGTCGCAGCAAGACTTCCGATTGAAACAAAGAAAACTGCTGTAAAGAAGTCCTTGAGAGTTCCGACAGTATCTATCACCTCAATGTTGTAAGGGTATTTCGAGAGCGAAATGCCTCCAGCGAATGCCCCAATTACAATTGATATACCCATAAACCGGGAGGCAGTAACTGATATAGCAAGCACAGCTAGGGAAAATACCATTATTGCCTCAGTAGAGTCTTTGAATCCTTCAGCAAGATAAGGAAGAGATTCCTTGAAGACAAATGCAGCTGCTAGAAGGCCAATACCTTTCAAAACAGCTGAAATAGGTTCCTGTGAAAACAGTAAAAGTATTATCAGGACAGCTGCTAAATCCTGTATAAGTTGAATTGATTCTATTATTCTACCGTGGACAAGTTCTTTTCTCAAGTCGTCACTAACAAGCTCAAGTCCAACTAGGGAAGAACTAAGTGCTGCTGCAGATGCAAAAACCATTGACTCAAAGAAAGTCATTTTCAAAAGGAAGCCTATGGCCAATGCAAGGCTTCCAGTTAAAATAAGCGATGTCGCTGAGGCTGCGAATCCTTCATATGCAACAGATTTTAACCTATCAGTGCTAAACCTTACACCATAAATAAACACGAGGAAGGATATTCCTATCTGCGAAAGGTTCAGTATCTGGTTTTGTGATACAAAAGATGAAATCGCTAGTCCCGATAATATATAGAGAGGTATAGCAGGTTGTTCAAATTTTATTGAGGCTAACAAAGCTACTGTTGCTGCAGCGAACATTACAGTGAGGGATGTTATAAGTTCAGCCACTGTTATACCACCTCAATTTTTCCATTTCGCCATCTATCTCGCTCTGGAACTTCTCATCGTCCTCAAAGTATAGTTTAATATATTTTACAAGCTTTTCAGGTGCAAGTACGTTCCTACGCATTACATAGTGCGCACCTAACTCATAGAGCTCTAACGCCTCATCTGGGCTCTCAGCCCTCAGGAAAACCGCGGCATCATCCACATCCTCCAGCACCTGAAGATTAACCTCGTGCTGACTTGACGCAGATATCACCAACCGGGCTTTCTCCAAGTTTGCCGCATTCCTTATCTCACCATGCTTAAAGTCTCCGTAAAGAAATTCGTAGTTAGACTGGCTTAACTCCTCAACATTGTCGGAATTAGAGTCCAAAACAACTATATCATCAAAGTGGTTGCTTAAATCCGGGAGAATGTTTCTAGTCATCTGATCATATCCTATAATCGCTGCATGATTCTTCAGTTCTTTTACTGAGGCATCTTGCTTCTCCTCTGACTCAAATCTACGCAGAAGAGGCTCAAATAATCCGTAAATTTTCTTATTATAGGTGATAAAGTACGATGATATCGTCATCGTGGTGATGGCTGTTAGCGCTGCGAAACCGACAAAATCAGCGGAGATGTATCCTTTACTCGCGGCAAGAGACGCCAAGATAATGGAGAACTCACTTATCTGAGTCATGTTAAGACTGGAAATGAATGATGTCTCAGGGGAGAACTTCGAAATATCTGTTAGTGAAAACTCATATACGAATTTCAGCGGTATAATAAGCGCTGAGAAGATAAGTGCTTCATCCCAGTACTGGGCGATGGCTGCCTGATCCAGTTTGAGACCTACTCCTATAAAGAATACTGCAATAAATACATCTGTCAGAGGCCTTATTCTCTCCATGACTTCCTGACTGATTTTAAGCCTTCCCATGCCTATTCCAGCCAGGAAAGCCCCTATTTCAATTGAAATATTGAGGAATTGGGATATCTCTATAAATAGGAACAGCCAAGCAACTGCGTAGATCAGAAATCCATGTTTTTCTTCCGCATAACTACTGAAAAGATGCTTCAAAACAAACTTTGATGAAATATATGATATTCCTGCTGTCAAGGCGATAAAACCAAGTGTCTCAGTGACGCCGAGAGCGAAATCAGAAGGAGTGGTAAAACCAGTATTCAGGATAGCCAAACCGAGGACCACGACCACGTCCTGAAGTAAAAGAATGCTGACGTTCAACCTTCCAGGCAAGGTACTTATCTGATCCTTATCCGACAACATCTTAACTACAACAGCAGTAGAAGAGAACATCAGGAAGACACCGGCAAAAATTGATTGGGTTAAACTAAACCCAACTAAATTACCAAGCAGGAGACCAGAAGCAAACATGAACACCATCTGAACCCCTCCTATAAGCAGAGTAGGATTAATGATCTCTCCAATCTCTCCTACATCAATTTCCAATCCAATCAAGAATAGTAGAAACGCCAGGCCGATCTCTGAAAAAACCTCAATAGGCTCACTATGCGTTGTGATTCCGAAAACTGCTGGACCCAGAAGAATTCCTGTTAAAATGTATGCAGTTACTGTAGGCTGATTAAGTTTGTGAAAAAGTATAGCTAAGGCTGCCGCCAACATTACTGCTACAGCCGCTGCTTCAACTCCCGTCGCCATCACCCAACACTTCCTCAAGGCCTTGTTTTGAGATAGGGCCTCTACGGTGAACTACGACTTCTCCGTTATTAACTTCTGCGATTGTAGAAGTCGGGCCATCATCCAGTTCACCTTCATCAAGTACAAAATCGACCTTCTCAAGAAGCTCATCTGAGATATCTTCAACGCTGTAAGAAGTACTTTGACCAGAGATGTTAGCTGAGGTAGCAGTAATCGGGCCTTCATCAGCTAGTTTTCTCGCAGTTTCACTGCCCGGAATCCTGAAGACAAAACTTTCATTTAGATTGTCTGGGACATGGCTTTTCTTCTCGACAACCAGCGTCAAAGAACCTGGCATAAACTCTTCAACAAGCTTCCTATTATCTTCAGTTAGTTTAGCATGTTCTTTAACCTGATCTAGGTCATGGCAGATAGCGGTCAACGGCTTTGACCTAGGTCTCTGCTTGGCCTCATAGACTTTTTCAATGGCATCAGAATTCAGAGCATCTGCAGCAATACCATAAGCAGTTTCAGTAGGATAAACACCGATCTTCCCATTCTGAATGCGTTCTCTTGTTTCTTTTATTTCCATGTTATCTCTACCTCATCAGGCCTCCAGTTAGGCTCCACCTTCGAATCGTTCAACTCAAGTCCTTTGTCTCCTGCCTGTAGCTGTACTAGTCCCTGATGGGCTATCATTGCTCCGTTGTCCATACAGTACTCTGGAGGTGGGAAGTAGGCTTCAGCACCTCTCTGTTTGCACATCTCCTCGACCATCTCTCTGAGCCTTGAGTTCATGGCCACTCCTCCTGTTAAAAGGGCTTCATCAGCGCCTTCCTGACTCATTGCTCTTTCCAGAGCCTCAACTACGGCAGAGTAAGCGTGCTCCTGGAAACTGTTGGCCAGAACCTCGTCTTCAACATCTCCAATTTTTCTCTGTGTCTCTGTTACTAGTCCGGAGAAGGAGAAGTCCATACCTTTGATAGGATAAGATAATTCGATTATATCTTCCGTCTGTTCGGCCAGATTTTCGATCTCGGGACCACCAGGATGCGGATATCCAAGATCTCTGGCAAACTTGTCCAGAGCATTTCCTAGCGCCACATCCAATGTCTCCCCGATTACATGGTAGCGGCCGTTCCTGAACTCGATTATCTGGCTGTTACCTCCTGACACGTAAAGCGTGGAAGGGTCCTCTGCCTCAGTGGTTCGAGTGCCAATGGAGATGTGTGACAGGCAGTGATTGACACCTAGAAGAGGAACATCGTGTTTGGCAGCCAGACTCCTCGCCACGACTCCCCCAACATCCAAACACTGAGGAATGCCTGGGCCGCGGGAAAAAGCTACTGCATCAAGCTCCTCGAAATCAACGCTTTTTTGCTTTGCCTCGTTCAATTTCTCGAGAGCATGCTGGTAGTGATGCTCTGCCGCCTTACGGGGATGAATACCGCCTTCCTCCGGCTCAAACATATTCTTCACATTACATAACACTTTTTCCTCACTAACTACACCCACTCCGAATGTATGTGCAGTGCTTTCTATTCCGAGGATTTTCATACTTGAGAATTATAGAGAAAAGTTAAAACAGAAATGGAGTTCCTATTGGTGCTTCGTGTAGCCACATTTACCGCAGCTCATTCGGTCTTCGTGATCTGCGAGGAAGCTACCACATCTTGGACACTGTGAGTGGTTCTTGCTTCCATCGTCTTTGTACTTCTCGTGAATCTGTACTTTTTCATGCTTTCCCATCAATTCTCACCTTTGTTACTGGCTCTTAAGCCAGTCGATTAGTGTTGTACGGTTTTTGTTGTCTTTCTCTGCCTCGATAGCAGCTTTCCAGTCAACCTCTTCCATCGCCTGAAGAGTATCCTTGGCTTCCGTGATCGTTCCAGAAACAGCGTTCTTCAGTTCCTCAGTAACTTCGACTTCCTCATCGATAGTTTCCTGCTGGAGTTGTTCATCGTACTCGAACTCCTCAAAGACCTTAAGATACGCCCGAGAATTGTTCTTTCCGAAGCCTGTGTAGATGGAACCTACCTCGACTTCGTCCTCGTCCAGACCCTGCTCTGCTGCTACTCTGCTTTTGACATCTTCTTCTGAAGGAGTACCTTCTCCCTCGTGATCTAGCTGAACCTGAACCTCTCTCCTATCGAGAAGCGGGTTCTCCTTAACTGCTGTAATTTGAGCTTCCATATTATAATTTTAAACCTCTTATTTGACTCTGACAGCGTATCTTCCCGGAGTTGAAACACCGAGCTCCTCACCAATTTGAGAATCCTCCGGATCATAGATAACAACCAGTCCGCTCCATGAACCAGAGAGATCATTATTTCTGCATACAGGACATTCAGATGCGTCCTCTACAATACGGTTACAGTTTTTACATGCCTGTTCTGCCATCTCTACTCTTCCTCATCTTCTTCCTCTTCTTCGGCTTTTTCTTCCTCGTACATCTCGATCCATTCCTCTTTACCGAGTCCAGGTTGCCTCATCGTCAGGTTGATCTTGTTAGTATCCTGCTTTCCAAGACTGACAGCGATAATACGAGAAGTAACTGTGTCTCCGACTTCAAGTGCTCTGTCCTGATCCTCTGAGATCAGCATTGAAGCCTCGTCGTCAAGGTTGACGTATTCATCCATAATTTGCGAAACGTGGCAAAGACCGTCAAAAGCACCGATACGGATAAACGCCCCGAACTCCGTGATGTCAACGACTTCACCGTTGATAACTTCGTGAAGGTTCGGTTCAAAGACCAGTGCTTCGTACTCTACCTGGTAGTGGATACCTGCGTCTTCAGGCTCGATATCGCCCTCTTCAACACTGTTAACACCTTCAACACCGAGAACAACTCCGACATCCTCAACGATATCACCCTCAACCTCATCACGAAGGCCGTCGCGGACGCTCTCACTTACGTTTTCTCCAAGGTGTTGCGGCGGGACACGAACCGAATCCTGAATTGTTAATCTTTTGTACATACAGTTCCTCTACCTCTACTAGACAAAAAACAAGTCGAAGACAAACTTTAAATGGTGTTTCCTCGAATAAATTTTGATTGCCAAATAGAAAGTGCTCGATAGAATTCAGGTTATGGGTCAATTCTCAAACTAAAGCCCTTCACATTAGGCTTCCTAAAACTAGAGGAACCAGGGCCAAAAGAATGATTGTAATGATTGTATTCAAGAATAGAGGTATTATAGAAGCCGCGGTTAACAAGTGACGCCTCTTCAAATCAGGGTATAATGTCTTTACAGCTTTTGAGAAAAAGTAGAGCCAATAAATGAGAATAAGAGATAGCAAAATTTCCGGCAGGGAGATCGAGTCCCCTCCAATAATGATAGCTGCTGTAAGGACGAAAACCAAATATACAGGGGTGGAGTAGTAGAAAAATGATATAATTTCTCCTCTATTGCTGTCTAAGCCCGATAGGTTGGATAACCAAGAAATGAGCAGGCCAAAAACTAAAAATATAGCAACATTAGCTACAGTTGAAGAGATAATAAATATTGACATCAGAATTAAGGAAGCCCAGCCCGATACCAAATCATCTATCAACTCAGATCCTCCCAGCCAAACTGCAGAAGACGATATTGCCAAGAAAAATAAAGCAAATTTTAGAGGATAACCTCTAATAGAATACCTATGCTCCTGATTAAAGAACACTTGGGGGTTACTAAAAAGGAGCTTGAGGTAGGACAGTAGATTTCTTTTATCAATTTCTTCTGTCACAGTTCGATACAACTGCTTCTTGTTTTAATAAGTTTCTCTAGAAACCAGGGTCTTTCCTATTCAGTACTTCTAGGTAGCTTTCGTTCCGGATGTGGATAACTTCGGCATTGACTTTGATCAGCTTTTGCTTCAATTCTCTGTCGTTCGTAGCAATCACGTAGTTTGGGGAGATCTGCACCAGAAGATCATCCACTTCTCCTTCTCCTTCTGTTTCCAGTACTTCGATGTCCTTTTTGTCTATCAGCTTCTCCACCAGTTTGCCGTATTTGCCTTCTTCTATGCTTTTTGCTTCTTGGATTACGTCCTCAAATGTGTAGATTTTGGAGTTAGGGAAGATTCTTTCAATTTCTTGAAATATGTCGATTGAGTCTAGTTGGAACGGTGCTGTTAGGAAGTTGGTGTCCAGTATGATTTCGCGTGTCATGGTTGGGTTTTGGTAGTTAGTTGTAAAACTGTGTTCGACGCTATTTTTGTTATGAAGAGTATTGGTGTTTTGTGGGATAAAGAGGTTAGTTGGGATGGAGACACTCCTTTTGAGGATTGTAGTAATGAGACTTATGAGTATTTTTCAGGTCTGGCAGAAGATGAAGATGTGTTAATCTATACGGCTAAGTATCAGTGGTATGATAACGGAGTTCTTGAGAAGGCGTGGTTCTTTGATGGAGAATGGCAGAAAGTGAAGGGTATTGAGGTTGATGGTATTTATGATAAGTTCCATTATGGTCCGGAAACTGTTGATTTGAAGAAGGAAATTGCTGAGGAATTGGGCTTGTTGAATCATCCTGATCTGGAGGAGTTGTGTAAGGACAAGTTGCTTACTTGTAGAAGGTTCCCCGAGTGGGTCCCTGAGACTAGAGAAGCTTCTGACGAGAACATTGAGGAAATGTTGGATGATTACGGCAAGGTTGTATTGAAGCCTCGTTATGATTATGGAGGAGCTGGCATCCATATAATTGATGCTGAAGAGGTTATACCAGATTTTAAGGACGATTATATAGTTCAGAGATTTATAGACTCAAGCAGTGGTTTTAAGGATCTTGTAACTGGATACCACGATGTAAGAGGAATTATAGTTAATGGAAAACTGCTTTCATCTTATTTAAGATATAATTCTGATTCAGAGATTAGTAATGTTCAGCAGGGGGGTACTAAGAAGGCAATATCTGTATCTGAGTTTCCTGAGGAAGCTCAAAACATAGTAGATGATATTAGCAGTGGTTTAGAGTTTGAGCCAGCTCTTTTTTCAGTAGATTTCTTTTTTGACCAGAACGACCAACCTTGGATTGTAGAGCTTAACTCAAAACCCGGCCTAACAATATATAATGACAAAATGAAGGAAGAGATCACTCCTGTAATGAGAGAGCTTATAACTGGGTTTAAACAGTTGTAATTAATTTAAAGAGATTCAACATCTCTTCTAAGCTTCTCAGACATCTTAAGCCTGAGCTCAGATGCTTCCTCAAGAGCTAAGCTTTCTCCCTTGATTTCCTGGGAGATAGGACTGTACTCGTCCGCATCAATTCCAAATTTATTCAAATAGTTTCTAAGCCGTGGAGAATCTATGCCTTCTTTTACTGCTTCTCTTGACATTTCGCTTACCTTCTCAAACCTTGGAAGAACTATTTTTTCTTCTTTTATCTCTGTTGTTTCTTTTATCTCGACTTCACATCCCTGAGATTTTTCCAGTATGTTATCTAGATCTTTTACAAGTTTCAAGGCTTGGCTTGGTAAACAGGCATCAGGAGATCTGTATTCAACGGTTGGAAATTGGTCTCTAAGCCTTATAGGCGTCCAGATAGATCGATCAGGATGGTAGTTTTCATCAAATTTCTCTTCTTTAACCCCTGCTTCTAGAGCACCTTGTTTAAATTGGTCGAAAGCAGAGTGCATTCTCTGTTTCCATTTTTCTACGGACTGTGTGTATTCCCAGAGTTTAATTGAACTAGGGAATTTAGGCGTCCAGTCATATCTGTAGACCCAGTTTCGGCAGGAAGATGCCTTATTTTCACCTTTATGATAGGGCGAGGAGTTTAATACTGCCGATGCTGGATCCAAGGCAGTCAAAATGTTTAATTGATCTTTTACATTCTTTTTCTCAAAGTGTATATGAAATCCTATACGCGCCAATTCTTTCTCTATTTTTATGTCCTGCGCATTGAACTGTCTCATCAATTCCAGCCTCTCACTTTCAATCAGTTCTATATTCTCATGGTTGAGAGGTGTTCCAAGCGGAACAAGATATAGTTCCTGTTTCTCTGCCTCATCAACAACATTGAGTATTTTCCTCTTGATATCTTCTCTTAACTCCTCAACTGTTTCGTATGGGTCCGACTTTATCTCTATTATGCACTTCGCAAATTCCGGATCAGCAAACTCGAATTTTTCTGCCAGATTCTCCGCAGTAGCTAGTTTGCCGCTAGAATCGACTGTGAAGTATTCTAATTCAATTCCTTTCTTCATAACATCACTTTTATTGCTGTTCTAAAGCCTTTGTGTGGAGAAATTCTACTATTTCGAATATTATGTCCTCTTCTACTATCTCATTTATCTGTTCACTAAGGCCGAACTGAGCTGCGTTCATTTCCAGTAGATGGATCTTTCCTTCATCTTTTTCCGATTGTATGACATCTGCTCCGCTGATATCTGCACCGATTGATCTTGCTGCCATTAAGGCTGTTTCCTCCATTTCCTGCGTGAGATCCAGTTTCAATCTTTCTCCACCTGTACCGATGTTAGATCTCCATTCCTCTTTGTCAGAGCTTGAGCGTTTGTATCCAACGACATGATCTCCGATTACTATTAATCGATTATCGGTTCCCGAATGTTCCATATATTCTTGGAGACATATCTCTGTCTGGAATGAGTTCATTGTGTCCATCACAGGTTTTAACTCGCTTTCTGAAGAGGCTCTCATCACACCTTCTCCGCCTCCACCTGTAATAGTTTTCATTATAACAGGATATCCAAGTTCTTCAGCAGCGTTTACAGCAGAGTCGGGTGAAAGAGTATATACGCTATCAGGCACATTTAACCCATTTTCAGCCAATATCTTCATGGTATAAAACTTGTTAGCCATTATAGAGAAAGTATCATCTGAAAGCGGAGTTATAACCCCGGATTTGTTCATAATTTCGGAGAGGCTTTCTGCAAAGTACACTTCTTCATCTGAGTGCCGTAGATAGGCTACATCGAACTCAGTGATATCGGTATCCTTGTAGAGTACTTTTGTACCTTCTTCGCCGTAAATAAATTTGAGTCCATCAGCAGGCACTGCCAAAACCTTATCAAAAAACTCTTCAGCCCTTTCAATCATTAATTGATGAGTGGTAGATTCCTCACCGTAAACAATTACCATATCCATTCATTCATCACCCTTCATAGCTTCTGCGACTTCCTTATAGGCGTTTTTACCAGATATTTCCTTGTACATTCCAAGGTCTGGATTAGGGTTTACATCCTCAACCTTTCCTGACCTCAGCAAAACTTCAGCCACTGGAGTACCTATAGCTTTTCTTGCCCGAATAACAGTTTCCTTCTGATCCTTTGATATGGAGTGATACTGAAGATCATCCTTGGAGAAATCCCAGTCCTCCGATCTGTCCATCAAGGAAATACACGAATTCCCACACACCAGACATCTATACTTATCTCCTCTATTTAGTTCATGGAAAATTACAAACTTATTACCCCGATCAATACCCTCTGAAAAGTCTTGAATTCCCTCAACAGTTTCCAAATTCGTTCTTTCGTTTTCCAGGTTATCATCAAATTTTCTAGCCATCAAAGGGCCTTTCAATTCATTTTCAATATTCCGTGATGCCTTCTCGCTTGCAATAACTGCTGTCTTGACAGATGCCACATTTTTCTCATGGAGAACATGGTAAAGATAGTTCTTCTTCGACATCACAAAGTAGCCTGTGGACGGATAGTTCAGAGACAATCCTTTTTCCTCAACAATCTCCAGAAAAATTCTTCCAAATGTCACATTCTCTTCAGGTATATCAGCATAGACAGCATCAAAAACGTCTACTGATTCTCCATCTAGTTTAACATCAGTTTTGTTGCCCTTGACCTCTGGAGCAACTTCATCTAAGTCAACTGATTTAACCTGGTCAAAGTACTCGTCCAGTTCGGGGATTTCTCTGTCAGTTATCTTCAGCAGCCTCATCGTTCTCCCCTCCTAGTTTCTCCTTTTCCCCTGTGAACCCTTCCGGATTCCATATCCGTGTTAGCTTTTCATCCGCAGACCATTTCTCCATGTACTTCTCCATCGACTGCGGTGTCGAGTTCTTAAGAATCCTTCCCTGCCTCAGAATCTTTCTCAGCCTCGACTCCAGAGTCTTCGAAAGCTCGTCGTAATAACTCTTGTCGGCGTAGATCAGGTCATTTTTGATTCTCCAATGTGCTGTAGTTCCTTTCGGAGCCAGAACAATGTATCCTCTCTTGTGTCCGAACTCAGCCATCGCTCCTTCCAGCGTATCTCCACCGACGTAGTATACTCCGCCGTTGGTGCCGCTTGGATCAAGGTTAAGGATTTCCTCTCCTTCAACCCCTATTGACAGCACAAAGTGTCCTGTGGTGGCGTCCGGGAAGATCTCAGGTTTGTAGAAGTTTGAGATTATCATTGCTCCATCGTTGAACCATGACTTGTATTCCTCTCCTAGATCACTTATCTTATCGTATCCAACCCAGGCAGTCCTGACTTCTCTATTGGTTAACTCTTCCGCTGCGTTCATCAGATCGTCTTCATGGACGCCACTGTCTTCACTCAAGTTTGCTTTCTCTCCAATCTCCTCTTGGTCGTGCCTGTACCCGAATATTTCCAGAGCCATCTCCATCGAGGCCGGACCACAGTACGACGGGTTCTGAGCCACGAAGTGCTGTGTAATATCTTCAAGTGTCTCCAGATCACTCTGCGTTCTCTTGAACTTGAGTGAAGACTCCATCAGCTTCTTGTTAGGTGTAAGTAATGTGTACCCTGTCTCTGTATCGACTGATGTAGCGAATAAGGAGACTTCCTTGATCTCTCCTGTCTCTTCATCGAGCTTTACTTCTTCTCCTGGTCTGACAAGCCTTGAGTTCTTAAGGTACATTCCTGCGGCAATGTTCTGAATCAGATCCTTTGACGAGTAAAATACCAGTCCCGCAATCAGGAATGCTGTTGCCCATGTGATAGCAGTAAAGAACTGGTTGAGGTATGTGTAGCCTATGTTTAGCTGGCTGAGAATTACCTGGATTAGGACAAGGTATAGAATTCCTTTCACAGCTGTTGAAACGACTTTAGTTATATTTCTTGAGACTCCTATTTCTCTAAGGTAACTGTTGATTCCGACCGCTGTCAAAGAGTCTTCCAGAACTCGTACTATTATTCTAATAAGTACTATTCCGAGTACTCCTACAAGTAACGCTGAGAATATTGTCGTTGTGTCTGCAAACAGTTCTGTAGATATCTGATTAGTTATGCCTGTGTTCATGTACAGAAGTGCTGCAGTTATAACTGTTCCGTCCAGCAGGTTTCCTATTAGCTGTACATTGTCTTCTCTACGTTCTATATCCTTCTTTGTAGCTTCTTCAGTATCTCTGATCCATAGTCTTCTTATTACAACTTTGACTACTTTGACGATCATATGGCCAAAGACCAGTATTAGGAGCGATCCCAATACATTGAGTAACGGTCCTGAAGATAGCTGTGGCAATAGCTGGGTTACAAATTCCATGTATATTTCACTAAGGCTTGTACTTGTTTAAAAACTATGCGCTTTTTATTCCGTCGAGTTTATCCTGCCGTGGCCGATAAGCCGCCATCGAGATCCTACCTGCCGTGAAATCGCCACTCGGTCATCTTCCTCAACGCAGACCGGCATTTTCAGGTCTAGCCTTACATGCTTACCTGCCTGTGTGACAACGCCAGCAGTTTTCGTTGTGCCAATGTTGAGCATTAGTGGTTCATGCTCCTTAATGTTTTCAATCTCTTCGTCTCCTTCTGAGCCAACCAATGAATCCATAAGCTCTGCTTCAATCTCAACAGTATCATTTACATCCGGAAGCTCACCCTCCAGCCCAAGGACGTTGCCTCCGAGGCCGTCAGACTTTACAATTGCCGGATCGAGGTCTGTTTCAATTCCGAGTAGACCTCCAGGCCCTCCCTTATCCACAGGAGAATCTCCCTGAATAATACTCTGAATTTCCGTATTAACTTTCTCGAACTTCTCGCCATCTTTCCTGATACCTGGCTTCATCTCGACCTTGTCGCCTGGCTCAAGTTCTCCTCTGACAAGACTTCCTCCTACCACGCCACCGTTCAAATTTTCGGGTGAGGTTCCCGGCTTATTAGTGTCAAAGGAACGAGCCACAAGCATTCTTGGATCAGATTCTAGGTCTCTCTCAGGAGTCTGAATCTCAGTATCGATCGCCTCAAGAACTGCATCAATATTGACTTCATGCTGTGCAGAGATAGGCACTATTGGTGCATCCTCTGCTACAGTGTCTTCAACAAACTCTTTGATCTGCTCGTAGTTCTCTTTAGCTTCTTCCTGAGAAACAAGGTCGATCTTGTTCTGTGCTATAACTATATTATCTATTCCGACGATATCCAGTGCGGCGAGGTGTTCTTGTGTCTGTGGCTCTGGAACTTCTTCATCGGCTGCTACCAGAAGTACTGCGCCATCCATAATAGCTGCTCCGGAAAGGACGTTTGCCATCAATGTCTCGTGCCCTGGTGCATCAACCAGTGAAACAGTCCTCTCTTCTTCACCGTCTCCGTTGACATTAAGTTCGCCGTCATCGTTGTAGTATGTGATATCGGCGTATCCGATACGGATAGTGATCCCTCTCTCCAGCTCTTCGCTGTGCTGGTCCGTCCATTCTCCGGACAGAGCCTGAGTCAGAGTTGTTTTCCCGTGATCGACGTGACCTACGAGGCCTATGTTTACTTCTGGAATCTTGCTCATAATTAATTTTCTTCTAGGTTGGTATTATATTCGTTTGAATTTTCTTCCAAAACAGCGCCCATATCCTTTGTGTCTTATCAAGGCTGCCAGCTGCGATCTCAATTCTTTCCGAATACCATTTCTTCATTTTCCTGTATGATTGCAACAATCTCATGGAGTAAGTACCGTAATAGTCTTCACTTGTCATGATTAATCTTAGTCTTCTTCGCCTAGAAGTTCTTCTACTGATTTGGAGCCTTCTTCTACAACTTGTGTGTTGAGTTGTTGGATTTCATCTGAGACTGTGTTACCTCTGACGGATTTCCTTCTCCTTACTCCGTCTTCGTCTTCATTTATTCCTGCCCCATCTTCAAGAAGTACTCTTTTTCTCTCACTTCCTTCGATGCTGTGTCTCATTGGGAAGCCTGACCTGTCGCTTCCACCTGTTATCTTGAGAGTGTAGCCTGAAAGTCCGACTATCCCACCGTCGAACTCTTCTCCTACTTTTTTTCCTATCAGTTGTCCTGTTTCTTCGATTTCTTCCTGAAACGTTTCGCCGTCAAAAGTTCCGATTGTAATTTGCATGATTATCTTTGCCTCGCTCAGTTTTGACCGAGCATGAAACTTTTCTCTCTAAACTTTTTTGAATGGAATTGGGTAGCAGCATTTTTTATTCAGATAAAAGGGAAATACAGTTCATGAGAGCCAGGGTTATTTATTCTATAATCGGAAAATTCGCCCTCGTTTTTTCCGCAATCCTGGCTTCGCCCATATTTATCGCAGCCTACTACAGAGAATCAACTTTAACGATCTTGCCTTTTCTCATAGCATCTTTGACATCTTTTTTAACGGGTTTAATTCTTAGATACGCAGGAGAAAATATAAGTCCATCTGTAAAGGAAGCTACTGTAGCTACGGTCGCTGGGTGGAGCTTTGCTATAATCCTGGGAGCAATACCGCTTCTCTCTCAGACTTACATAATAAATGCGTTGTTTGAATCGGCTGCTGGATTAACTACAACAGGAATATCTATTTTTACATCTCCTGGAGATCTTCCAAACTCTCTACTTTTCTGGAGGTCTCTTATGCAGTGGGTGGGCGGCCTAGGAATACTAACATTCTTCATAGCAGTTATAAGAGAATCAGGAGGTATTTCCAGAAGGCTTTTCTCCGCTGAAACACATAAAACAGATCCAGGATCTATAAGGCCCTCACTGAAGAAATCCATTATCGAACTCTGGCGAGTTTATGGTTTTCTTACTTCTACGCTAATTGGAATATTTATAGCGTTGGGAATGCCGGTATTTGATTCTATTAATCATGCATTCACCACTCTCTCCACAGGAGGATTTTCCACTAAGGGAGCAAGCCTTGCCTATTTCTCACCTGAAATTCAGGCTGCTGCTATTCCATTCATGTTCATAGGAGGAGTAAACTTCGTGATTCTCTACAGGATATTCCGTGGAGAACTGAAATCACTAAAAAACTCTGAATTCAAACTTTATGCTCAGATATTCGGGATTATCACAGCTGTCCTGCTTTTAGACAGTTTGGGGAGTAGCGAGGCATTTCTGGACGCTGCATTCCAGTCTGCAGCAATAATATCTTCGACAGGTTTTGCTACTACCTCAGTAATGGGTTTTTCATTGGCTGTTCAGGTAATTTTGATCGGAGTTATGTTTGTGGGTGGGTCTGTCGGTTCTACATCGGGAGGAGTTAAGGTTTTCCGATTAAAGACGATGATAGAACTACTTAAAACCAGGATCAGATCTTACAGCCTGCCAGAGACCGCGATTAACGAGGTTAAGATTGATGGAGAAATTCTTGATCAATCAACCCTGAGAACAGTTTCAGTATTATTCTTCACCTGGATTGCCATGGTCTTCTTGGGGACTGTTACGGTGTTGATTTTCGATGGAACAACTCTGAAAGCAGCTCTCTCTGGAACTGTGTCAGCAGCTGGAAATATGGGGCCGGTCTACATGGAAGGATCTGAAATGATTGATCTTTCCTGGATGAGCAAGGCAGTCTGGATCTTCCTGATGCTGGCAGGCCGTCTTGAAATGTTACCGGTTCTGGCAATATTTAATAGGAGCATTTTCCCAGATTCAAAATGAAGTATGTATGTAGTGATTACAGGAATCAACACGCTGTCCAGAAAACTCGTCGAAAGACTGGAAGGAAGACACGACGTAGTGGTCATAGATGGGGATCAGGACAAATGTGAGAGACTATACTCCTCCTCAGGCGCAACAGTCATAAACAAATCCCCTTCAACTCTTTCAGCTCTAGAAGACGCAGGAATAACGCAGGCAGACATTCTAGTTGCTACTCAGAAAGATGACAACGAAAACATGGTAGTATGCTCTCTAGCGAAAAAGTATGGTGTGCCGAAAGTCGTCTCACGTATGGAGGACGACGAGTACTTTGAGGCATTCCAGATTATAGATACACAAGCTATTGGGCACACAGATCTCCTACTTTCAGAGTTCCTTTCCGCCGTAGAACACCCATATCTGGTAAAACTAGCAAATCTTTCTGGAGACAGGGAAGTACTGAAGGCAGAGATACAGGAAGACTCCTCTCTAACAGGGAAAACTATCAAACAGATGAAACACCGGAAGAGTTTCCCAGATAAGTTTCTGGTAACATCTGTTATCAAAGAAGAAGACTCAATGAATGCGGAGGCAGAGACAGAGATAGAAGAAGGAGATGCAATAATACTTATAGGACCACAGGAAGAGAAAGAGAAACTGGATGAATTCTTCCAAAACCAGTAACCTCTGAAATTCTATTCCTCAACTCTCCTGAAAACATCTGAGAATTTCTCTGCGGTTGATCCAGGAGTAGCTGAGGACAGATCAGACATTAAATGTACTCTTCCTTCATGCTCTCAAACTTTTGCTAGTTCAGGATTGCCTAGATCATAAAGTATTTCTCTCATACCTTTATTGGATGTTAAGGGAGAATCACCAACCTCTTCCTCATATTTAATGCTTAAGATTGCCTTTAAATCGTATTCATCATTACTAACTAAATCAAATACGCTAAAATCCGATATTTCTCCACTTCGTTGGACGAGAGGACCTTCAATCTCATCAATTGAATTTCTGTATCGAATTTCCATCCCGGCACCTTCGAGACACCTCATGATTTCTCCAACATTCCAAAACCCAGTAAATGTAAATTCAATATCTTTAATAAATTAATTCATTGTCTATCATCCAAACTTGAACTATACCATATGATTTAAAACCAGAGAAACAACGCTAAAAACACTATGACTGCCATAGTTTGGATTCGAAGAAGTCTCAGAGAACATGACAACACTGCTCTTGTAGAGGCCAGCAGAGAACATGATGAAGTAATTCCCTTCTACTGTGTGGACGACAAATATTTTGAGAATGCGACTTTAGGCTATCCAAGAGTGAAATTCTGGCACGAATCATTGAAAGAACTGAAACAGGATCTAGGCGAGAAAGAAGGAAAAGAGCTTGTAATTAGAAAAGGCAAGCCGGTCGAAGAGCTTCAGAAACTGGTAAATGAAATAGATGCCGACACAGTCTACCACAACAGAGACTACAGACCTTACAGCAGGAAGAGAGATGAGAAGGTTCAGGAAGAACTAAGTGTAGAAGTTGAGACATTCAAAGACATTGTAATGTTCGAGAAGGAAGAAATTTTAACCAACTCGGGCACACCTTACAAAGTATACACCTACTACAGCAAAAAATGGTTCAAAAACGAAAAAAGAAGGCCACAAAAAGTTGAAGAATACGAAACACCGGAAATAGAGTCGGACGAAATACCTTCACTGAAACAGTTGGGCTACAAGAAGCCTGAAGAGATGGAGGTCTGGGACGGCGGTAGAGAAAATGGACTGGAAAGAATAGAGAATTTTAAAGATAATATCTGGAACTATGACGAAAACAGAGACTACGCATGGAAGGATTCTACCAGTAAACTTTCTCCACATCTGAAGTTCGGCACTGTTTCCATCAGAGAGGTTTTCTGGGAGGCCGAAAGAATCAAGGCCAGGAACCCGAACGACGATACTTCTGGAATCAAGACCTGGCAGGAGGAACTGGCTTGGCGAGACTTCTACATGCAGGTACTTTGGAACTGGCCAGAAACAACAGAAAAACCATTCCTAGACCAGTACGAGGAAATAGAATGGCGTTCAAAGGACAAAGCAGAAGAGGATTGGGAGGCATGGATCAACGGGGAAACTGGAGTACCGTTCGTCGACGCAGGAATGAGGCAGCTGAAGAATATTGGCTGGATGCACAATCGGTTAAGAATGGTAGTCACAAGCTTTGCATGTAAAGATCTGTGGCTGGACTGGAAGGATGTACACGAATACTTCAACAAGATGTTTGTGGATGCAGAAATTGCCTCAATGGTGGGAGGAATACAATGGGCCTATTCAATAGGAACGGACGCCCAGCCATACTTCAGAGTTTTCAATCCATTTAGTCAAGGAGAGGATTACGATCCAGATGGAGAATACATCCGAAAATGGGTGCCGGAACTTGAAGACGTTCCTGAGAAGCACATTCATAAACCTCATGAGATGAACCAATTAGAACAAGAAAACTGCGGAGTAAAGATCGGCGAGGATTATCCTAAACCGATCATTGATCACGATGAGGAGAGGAAGAAGGCTGTTGAACGTTTTGAGGAGGTAAGGGAAGATTAAATAATTTTTTTTAAGAGGTAATTGGATGATTGAGCTTGGAATTGTTTTTGCGTTTGGAGTTGCAATGTTCAAAGGACTTCAGAGCGTATATCAAAGGAAGAATGCTTTGGACACTGATGAATTTGTAACTGCCTGGAGTTCCAGAGTATTTGGACTTCCCATACTGTTGATTGCAATAACTTACCAGGGAATACCGGATCTAACTGCAAAATTCTTCATGATGGCTGTACCACAGTCAGCAGTAATAGCATTAACCTCAATACTAATTGCTAAAGCATTCAAGGAATCAGATGCATCCATAGTAACTCCAATGTTTGCGTTATCTCCTATACTAGTTGTTGGAACATCCTTCATTATACTGAGCGAAAATCCAAGCCTTCTAGGCCTACTTGGAATATTCCTGATAACTGCTGGTGCCTACTTGCTCAAAATTAAAGATGCCAAGAAAGCCCTGGACCCAATCAAGAAATTATGGGATGAAAGAGGAGTACAGTTGATTTTAATCGTCATTCTGATCTATTCAGTCACTGCAAACATCGACAAGATAGGAGTACAGGAATCCTCAGCAGTAATGTGGCCGCTGACAATCTACACAATATCATCAATATTCATGACTCCAGTAATGATGAGAAAATCAGATAAATGGAAAAACAAAATTCGGAAAGACTGGAAACCACTCGCCTTACTAGGCCTACTCAGCGGCGCATCAATAATCCTTCAAATGGCAGCATTCGAACTAACACTCGTATCCTACGTAGTAGCCATCAAAAGACTAAGCATACCCATAACAGTGGTACTAAGCCTTTTCATGCTGAAAGAAACAGATGACTTCAAAGAAAGAATCGAAGGCTCAACACTAATGGTAATCGGAGCAATACTGATATCAGTTTAATCCATCCAGATTAAACACGAAATTTGAGGAAGAGCCTCAAAAATCCTACTAGTGTGAGAGGAATAATCGAAACAATTTACTTTAACTTCTTGCTAACGCTGTACCAAGAAACTTCTTTCCTGAATATGGTTTCAATAAATGCCTTGAGTGCAACCAAACCATATATTGAAAACATAATTGGAGTGAGAGCAGTTGAGAGGTAGTTCGGCTCAATTTCATGGTTTCTTGAATCATTAAGTCCTAATACAGCTGCTAATATAACCACAGTAGAAATTGGAATAAGAAAGAAAATATCTGCATTCAAGAAAAGGAGTAAAAGGAATTTTGAAGCCAAGAAGACCATCATCATGCTCCCTACAATACTACCGAACGAAATCAAAACTGAGATAACATCCCTATATCTCCTAGGATTCATACTAAGGAACAAACTAAAGAACACCTGAAGGTAACCTGCCATCCATCTCTTCCTCTGATTCCACCAATCCCTCAAATTGTGTGCGGCCTCTATTTTTGATGGGTAAGACATCATAGGTGCGACGTCGATATGCTTTCTATAACATTTGAATGAAAAATGGTAATCTTCTGTCAGTACTTGATCATTGTAACCCCCAGTTTTCTCCCAAACAGATTTCTTCATTATAGTAGTTCTGCTTCCAGCTAGTCTATAGCCAGTGAGGAGGTAGACAAGCTGAAAATTTAGATGTGCAAGATATTGTTCGAAAAAAACTAGAGATTCAAAAAAGCCTTCGGGTTCAGGAACGGCTCTTCCTTGAACGACTTCTTGACCGTCTCGAATCCAAGCCAGTGCTCTTGTAACGAATCCAGGATTAATTTCTTCGTCAACGTCAAAAACGCCGAATACCTTATTTTCTATCTGTTTCACAGCGTCATTAATTGCCCCAGCCTTCGACCCCGGCTGACTAGTGTTAACGGTAAAAGAGACATTATCTAAATCTTCACTCATTTCTCTAGCTTTACTGATAGTCTGTTTATCATCTTGCTCACAAGCAACAATTATTTTCAAATCATAATCAAGATCTCTGAGGCTTCGAACACTTTTTTCCAAAACGTGATGCTCATTGTAAACAGGTATAATAGCAGTGAAAGCTGGAAGATCCGAAGAATCATCTATTTCAATTTCTCCATTGAAAAAATCACGCATAAGGAATATGAGGGCCAAAGAAAAGGATAAGATGGCAAAAATTATACTTGAAAGAACAGCATCCAAAATGAAAATATCCAAAACCACATAAAAAAGATCAATTTGAAAAGAAACACCGTATAAACCTGTTAGAAAGCCTGAAATGGTTAATAACAAAATTAAACTGATAAAAGCTGGATATTCCAGATACCGCCTCATTATCGTAAAATTCTATAACTAAATCTTAATAAAAAGGCAAGAGAACTTTCCCTCCTATTAAATTTACTTAAAACCCGCCAACCCATTCAATAAACAGTGATGGCTATCAGCTCAGCACTCAAAAAAACCACCCTTCTCCTATTACTCACAACCCTAACAATCGGATACGGAGCATCAGTATCTTGGAATTCTCCTTCTGATGGAGACGAACTTCAGGATCCAATATCTATGAATGTAACGATGGATGCCGATGGACAAGTTAATTTCACTGTTGAAGGGCCGAATTCAGAAGAGTACTCTAATTCAGGGAATACTGATGGAGACTACATTACACAGGAATTTTCTGCAGGAAGCGGGAACGGAGGAGATTACACACTTAATGCTGAAGATCAAAGTAGTTTGGAGTCGATAGACGTTACTATAGACGAATCAGGTCCAAGCATCGAACTAGATGAGGAAAGAGATTATATAACATCTGACCAAGACTTAACGTTTGATATAAATGATGATGTGACTGGCGTAGAGGATGTTGATATCACAGCCTCAGATTCGGATGTAATAGATACGACAGAAGATTGTGATGGAGATCAAGATTGTAAGGTAGATGTAAGCTTGGATACAGATAGCCCTGATGAGGGAGATAATGTAGACATAACTGTAGATGCCTCTGACTCTGTAGATAATGAAAATTCTGAGTCTTTCAGTTTCACTTTAGATACTGAGTGGGAGGGTGATAGTTCTGCGGATGTTGAGTGGGATGAGTCCGATAGTAATGTTTTGGATGGTTTTACTGGTGAGGATCAGGATGTTTTGATTTCCTTCGAGCCAGATAGTGTTTCTGAGACAAGTATTTCCTGTGAAGTTGACGGTGATGAGGTTTCAAGTGATTCTGTAGAGGCTTCTGATGATGAGGAGACTCTGGATTGTAGTTTTGATCATGATGAATACGAGGGTTCCAGTTTTGATTTGACTGTTGAGGCCGAGGATAAAGCCGGTAACCCTCAAACTTTGGTTGATGAGAAGGAAATGGTTTGGGATACTCAGGCGCCCACAGTTACTGATTTGAGCCAAAGTAACGGTATTTCTACCTTCAATAGTGGCTTTAATTTGGATCTGCTTGCTTCGGATGATGCTTTCGGCATTCAGAATGTTGAGTATTATTTTGATGCGAATACAGACGTTGGAAACGGCAATCAAGTCAGCTTGGACAGTCCTGGAAGCACAGCTCTTGATAGGGAAGTCAGTATTGATCCGAGCGGATTGGGACAGGGAACTCATACTGCTTATGTAAGAGTTGAAGACGGAACAGGCAAAACTGACATTGAGACCTTTGACTTCGAATACTTCCCTGACAGAGATCCGGAGGTCAATTTCAATGCTCCGGAAACGGTTGAAGTTACTTCTGGAGAGACAGAAACCTTTTCTCTGACTATTGAGAACGGTGCTCCTTTCTACCTAAACGGTGTAGAGGTTGAGAGCGACAGTGCTATCTGGAATGGTACTGTGACGGCTACAGGACTTGAGGAAGATAATAGTGTTGAGAAGACGGTGAATGTTGATGCATCAAACGTTGATGTCGGAACTTATGATCTTGTCTTGGAGACTGTTGACATCGATGACTCTGTGACTGTCGAGGTAGTTGTGCGGGCGACTGAAGAGCAGAAGTCCCAGATTGAAAGCGATCTCCAGGAGTGGAGTAACTTGAGCACGGAACTAGAGGAGAACATTTCCAGTATAGGTACTCTGGAAGAATCAAACGATAATGTATCCAGTTTCCTTAAGAAGATCAGCAATGTTCAAGCTGCGGTTGAAGAGGGAAGATACTATGAAGCCAAGAACATTCTTGACGGCGTTGACTCCGACTTTGCAAACGCTCAAAAGACATATTCAAATGCCTTAGATGAGCACAGGAGCAATCGAAGGACACAGCTGCTTATGCTTCTGGTCGTAGGCGTCCTGGTTCTGGGAGGCGGAGGAATTGCGGCATTCTTCCTTCTTAGAGAAGAAGAGATGCTTGAAGACATGGATATAGATGTTCCAGAGCTTGGAGTAATTGAAAAATTGAAAGATCTAATTAATCAGGCTGAGGATGAGGTAGAGGAAGAGACAGGTTACAGATTTGACGGTTTCGACTAGATAATTCTCTCGGCTTCTGAAAACTTTTCCTTCATTATTCCTTTATCTCTTACAGTTGTCACTATACTTTTCAACTCCTCAGTATACTTTTCCTCCTTTGCTGCCTTATCAGCTGCATCATTCAAGAGTATTCCTGTCTGAGGATCTTCTTTCAGCTTTTCAACTATACTTTGATCTGCCCGTTTCTTGTTCAGGTACTGTGAGACAGCTGGCTGTGTTAAATCCAGTAGTTCAGCTATCTCATGCTGATTCAAACCATATTCCTCTCTCATCTGACGAGCCATTACACTTCTTACCGCAGGAAGAAGGTCCTCTGACACTACTTCAGACTCAAACCTCATATATGGTATAACAGTGTGATAATTTGTTAACTTTTGGCTTCAGAATTTAAAATTTTTGTCTAAAATACGCGTAGAGAAGAGAATATGAAAATTTAGCGGTCCGCTTGTTCTACCTCTCGGGAGAGTTTTTCTACGTCTGCAGAGAGTGCTTCTAGTTTCCGGCTCACTCTCTCTTTTTCTTTGATGATGTTTTCTACTTTTTCGTATTTTCGTGCTGCCTGATCGAGGTGGTGTTTTTCGACGTACGCTGCGTCTGTTTCCATCATGTTGTCGATTATTTCCTCTGCGATTTCACCTAGCAGCAGGTTGAGGCCGTAGTACACGTTTGATCGGACGTATTGTCCGTCTGCTGCTTTGTCTCTAATCATTCTTTTGACTCTTGCGTGAGTGAAAGGAAGGTCTTCTACCTCAGTATCGTTTGGGACTTCTACCATGTTATCACACGTAAAAATTCGGCTTAGAAGCTTTTAATGGTTTTCAAAAACAAGGTTTGAAACAATTCAACTCGATTATCAGTCTGATCGCATTATCTCTGGAATTCAGTAACTGATCTTTACCAATAAGTATAAACTAGATGAACAACAATTTTTAGATATATGGTAACCCTGAACTTGGATATGGGAGTTGTGTATGCTGCTATTCAGATTTTGAAACTACCTCTTCTGATCCTCGGTATAATCATTTTGTTCCGTGTTAACAGGATTCTAACCCATACTGAGAGATCTATTGAGTCGATTGAGAGGACAGCTGAAAACGTAGAAAGGTCAAGCAGGACCTTTGGCGGGCTTCTAGATATTTTCAGGCGGAACAGGAGTGATGATCATGAATGATTTTCTTGAGGCAGCCGAGAACTCGGATGAAGTCAAAGAGGGTTCAAGGGAGAGATATGAGAAGGTAAAGAAGGAAGAGGCTGGTACCGATAGTTCTGACCCTGTGAAGCAGCGGTACAATGAGTTGAAGGAGAAGGCGAAGAAGGAGTACAAGAAGCAGGAAGAGGAGCGTAGTAGAAAGAGAGAAAAGGAGAGTGAAGATGAAGAAGATGATGACGAAAAGAACTTCATCACATATTAAATAGGATTTTCTGTAAAGTTTCTATAGAATGGAGCTTGACCGAGTACCGGATATAGCAAAGTATCTTTCGGCAGTATTCCTTTTTGCCTGGTTGGGCAGAAGTACTGTATGGAACTTTCTACCGGTATTCTTCGAAAACAATATTGAATCAGTTTTTCTGGTTGGAGTACTTACTTCCATAACTTCTGCAGTTCCCATACTCCTTGACATACCTGTGGGAAACTTTGTTCAGAGATCTGGAGAAAAAATTGTAATTTTTCTAGGTCTTTTAATGGCTGTATTTCCGCCAATATTCTACTACACAGCGTTCGCTCCTCTACTGTTTGTCGGAAAATTTGTAGAAGGTGTAGCCAAGTCTCTGATCTGGAACGGCGGCTGGAGCCTGACACTGAAGAGCTCTGACGAAGAAACAGAGTCTGAATCGGTATCAATTTTCCTTTTAGGCATCAATATGTCGATAGTTATAGGCCCAGTGATCGGAGGATTTATCATCGAAGGTTACGGATTTGGTCTGCCGATGGCTCTCTGGGTTCTGACTTCCTCACTTGCACTGCTTTTCTACCACTTCTACATTGGGACTGAAAAGGAAAAAGGGCTTGAGGAATCGCTTGAAGACCTTACAGACAGCAGCACATACTACAACGACTTCCACCACTTGAAGGAGAACTGGCTGAACCTGAGACAGGAGTTCACGCTCATCTTCCTCTACTCCATAATCTTCTCATTCTACTGGCTCGCAGTACCATTGCTACTTGACGAGATGAACGCTGACTTTACGACAATGGGCCTGATCTTCGGATTTGCTGCATTGCCCAAGATGTTCCAGTTCGTGTTCGGTGATATCGCTGACAGAGTAGGGAAATATTATACCGTCCGAATCCTAGCAGTCTTACTTATTCCAACGTTGTTCGCCATGGCTCTGGTCGAAAGCCTCTTGCTTACAGGACTGCTTTTCTTTTCAGCTCGCATCTTTACTGAAGGGATGTCGCCCGCCATTCACGCTACCTTTGATGAAGAAGTGCCAACGGAGATCGAGGGAGAGATGACGGGCTTCAACGAGCTAGCGAAGCACGTAGGTACGACAATAGGACCTTTATTTGCGGGTACAGTAGCTTCAATATGGAGTCTCAATGGATCCTTCGCCGCAGCTGCAGTTGTTGCCGGATTAATACTTCTCATCTCTCTACTTGATTTTTGAGATTTTCGGGAACTCGAAGAGCCCGGCCTCTCGGGATACACCTATCGGCTTTAAACTTTGAACACCATTCTCCCTTAGAATCGCAGATAAAAACTCCTGTCGCGGCATATTGTTGATCTCTGAACCGTTTGAAATTTTTGAATAAGCTGGCATAACAATGATCTTCCCTTCCCCTATTTCTCCGTAGAGAAAGCAGTCGATCTTCTCCTTCACCCCTACTTCATCGGTCAAAGCCAGTGCAGGGTGCTCATGTCCGATTACCAGGGTATCAAATTCTTCATCTACCTCCTCATGGCCGTGAACGAATAGAATACCATTCTCCCTAAAGCTTTCAAGAAGCTCCATATCATGCTTTTGCGCAGTATTATCCAGAAAAGTGTCATGGTTGCCCTCAACCAGTATAACTTCCTCAAACTCCTCTTTCAAAAATTCCAGGAACTCATCGATCTCCTTCTTCTCTGTATAGCTGGTTGAAAACTGGTTCTTCAGGTCTCCGTTTACAAGAATTCGTTCAGCACCGGTTTCCTCTCTGATATCTCTCAGTTCGTCTTTGATGTCTTCAAGCTGGAATCTTGGAACGTAACTACCTTTTGAAGTCATGCTGCCTTCCAGTCCTAGGTGTATATCGGAGATGACAACAAGATCAAGCTCTGAATGGTATAGTGCTGGTTTACTTTCGACGGTTTTGAAACCGAATATTTCCATACTTGTTGTAAAATTGGTCAGGTTTTTACCTGTTGATTATTTGCCACACGTCGAAGAATGAATCGAAGAATTTGTCTCCTGTAGACACTTGGACGAACTTAGCGCCGTTTTCGTCAGCTGTTTCCCTAAGTTTTCTCTGATGATCCTCTAATTGGTTCTGATACTTTTTCTTTACTTTTCCTGTTAGGTAGGTTCTTATCTTGGAGCTTGATTCCGGATCTTTCAAAATGGTGTCTCCTTCTATTTCTGGTGATATCTCCTCAGCAGATAGAGCATTTACAAGTACTACTTCAGAGCCCTCTAAACTGGTCAAGGCGTCCTGTACTTTTTCAATATCAACTAGAAAATCCGAGAAAATTACAACAGTAGATTTGTTTTTAATCCTGGATGCGTACTGGGAGAGACATTTTCCAACTTGGCTTTCAGGAGTTTTCCGTAAGTTGTTGAGGGTTTCAACTAGTTGGCCGAGGTTTGCATTTCTTCTGGCTGCATTTAAATCCGTCAAGGTTTCAGAGAATACAGAGTATCTGAATCTGTCGTTAGTCTTGTTTGTCATGTAGGCAAGGGCCAGACCTAGCTTAGAAGCATATTCATATTTATTTACTTCTCCAAAATCCATTGAGCTGCTTCTATCGACTACTATATGTATTGTCACGTTTTTTTCTTCCTGGAAACGCTTTACGTAGTGCTCTCCGGTACGTGCATATGCTTTCCAGTCAATCTTTCTGATGTCATCTCCTGGAACATATTCCTTATGATCCTTGAATATCATTCCCTGCCCCGAGAAATCAGATTTTTGCTCTCCCTGCTGGACCTCCACCGAGTTCTTCTTCAAAGCTCTGTGAAACCTGTCAAGCTCATCCAGGAAGTCTATGGCTATCATTGTTCTTCTACTATTTCCTCTACAACTTCATCCTCTGTCAAGCCTTTTTTCTCGGCTTTAAAACTCAGACCTAATCTGTGCCTTAAAACAGGTACAGCCATTTTCTCTACGTCTTCCTCAGACACATGGTTTCTGCCCTCCACCAAGGCTCTTCCTTTTGAGGCCAGCACTAAGTTAATTGAAGCTCTTGGAGATGCTCCGTAATCCAGCTCATCTCTGTCCCTGGTTGAGGAAACAATCTTTACGGCCTTCTCTCGTATATCATTGGCTACTGGAACTTTACGCGTAAATTCCTGGAGCCTTATCAAAGATGAGCGTGAAATGACGTTTTCAAGGTCCGGATCGTAGTCGAGTTCGGTTGTAAACCTATCTACTATCTGGTTTTCCTCATCTAGGTCAGGATATTCTAGGTTAACTTTCATCATGAATCTGTCTCTCTGCGCCTCAGGAAGCGGATAAGTTCCCTCCTGTTCAATCGGGTTCTGAGTAGCCATAAGGAAGAAAGGCTCATCCAGACTGTAGGAGTTGTTTCCAACTGTTACCTGTTTCTCCTGCATAGCCTCAAGCAGTGCAGACTGTGTCTTCGGTGTCGCACGGTTAATCTCATCCGCCAGTATCATGTTAGCGAAGATAGGACCCTTCTGAAACACGAAATCAGTAGTTTCACTGGATTCGTCGATTATGTGTGTTCCCGTGATGTCTGAAGGCATTAAGTCTGGAGTGTTCTGTATTCTGGAGAACTCAAGACCCAGAACTTCTGAGATGGTTGAAACCATTTTGGTCTTTCCCATTCCAGGGTTGGATTCAAGTAGTATGTTTCCATCGCAGAGTATTGCGACCAGTACCTGTTCGATTACTTCCTCCTGGCCGACCATTACCTTGCTGACTTCTTCCTTGACCTTTGCCAGTTTCTCGTTTGCTTTCTCGTATTTGCCGGCTTCGTCCGTGGTCTTTACTTTCATACATCTAAAATTGGAGAACGAATGAATTTAAATTCTCATTCAATATCCTGAATAGCAAGACTGTACTCTCTCGCCAGTTCCACATCTTCAGGCATCGTAGGATCAGAAGCCTCAAATATGAACTCTTCTGTCTTCCCTGGCTGAAGATGGTTAACCTTTCCCTCAGATACGCCTTTAGTAACATTCACCTGCAAATCAGTTGAAACACCGCCTAGATCCCTGCTTTCCCCATAAATCCCTGAGGCATTTTTTAAGACGTCGCTTTCATCATCTGAAAGAAGTTCATCCGGATCCAGCTGAGAGAAAACCTCTTTACTTTCTTCCACGGGCTGATAATCAACTATTCCAGAAAGGGCCGTCAGAAAGCTGAGGACTCCAACAATCATGATCTTTTTCAGGATCTGAGCTCCAGGAATAATGCTTTCAGAAGTGACGGATCTAGCCCTGGCCATCAAGTCATCAAACATGGCCTGAGAAACAATATTCTGATTATCCAGGTTATCCCTCGCCGTCCTTAAAATCTCCCTCAACTCAGGATTTTGTTCTTCGTAAATCTCTAACCTGTACCTTCTGGATCTTCTAAACCAGTCACCCAACATGAAAGCAAAAGAGAAAGCGAAAAGAATCCTGTAGTGAAGAGAAGTCGATACAATAGTGATGTTCAGGAGGAAAAGAATTAGATTCAATGATAGGAAGACTAAAATAGCATCTAAGGTAGCCTGAATCAGATTGACCTTGATGAACTCTCTTCTGAGTCTCTTTAGCAGTTTCTCAACTCTCATGGTTAACCTCCTGCTTCATGACCCCATTCTTGACAAGCATTTTCTGCTGCTACAGGGCTTTCTCCTCCGAAAGGCGCTCCTAAGATACAGACCTCTTCCAAGGATTTATTTATTTCTCTTAATTTATCTCTTCCAGAATCTTCTAATCCAGATAAGTCTGTTTCTTGGTTTTCTAGTTCCTGAATTTTTTCATCCTTTCTTTCAATTTTCTCAGTAAGGTTATTTTTCTCTGAACGAAGAGATTTTACTTGGTCCTCTAAATCATCTATGTCATTAGATTTATTCTTTTTCCCCAGTTGTAGACTTTTTACCTTTTTTTGGAGTTCAGAACTATTCTGTTTAGCTTCGTTCAAATTAGAGCTAATGTTGCTGATCCGATCCTGTGCTATTACTGAGACTCCAGCTAGAAGCGCCAGAGCTGCCACTGTTGATATCAAAAGTAGCGGATTCAGTTTTCTCTTCAGTATTGGCTGTGCCATCCTATACTAGTGTTTGGTTTTTAACAGGTTTTAACCATTTGGCTAGTGGAAATCTTATTTTTAAGTAGAAAGAAAACCAATTTTCAAATCAATGAGTCACGGCGGCGAACTGTCTGATACGTGTGAATTCGGCCATATAGTCGAGACGGAGGGAGGAGACGACGATCTAAAGGATGCCATAAGGAAAGGCAAGGTAGAATCGCTCTCCGAGTTCAGGAACTATGGAGGCGACGGAGAAAATCATATATCCGATATTTTTGAGATATGGAAGCATCTAAAAGTTTCCGCAGGCAGTCAGGGGGATGCTTACAAGACTATTTTTGTAGCTGTAGATGAACTGGGGACAGGGAAAGAATATGGAAGCGCTAAGATAGACGAGTCAATACATGTTGCTCCGCAGAGCAAATTCCACCAGGAATTTATGCAGAGAAAGCAGCAGGCAGAACAGAACATCAAGCAGACGATGCAGAGCTACCAGCAACTCATAAAGCAGAAGCATATGTTGGAACATGATATAAGAAAGCTTAGAAGCAGGGTTGAAGCGATTGACTCGCAGGATGAAGTTATACTGAAAGGAGATTTCATAGAGTTGGTTGATGGTGCTGGACAGTCTCCACGTCAGGGCGGAGATCAGATGTCTTTGAAAGCTTACAGAGATCAGAACATTTACCCTTCAGTGGTAGCCGACTTTAACGAGATGCATTCAGTTGAGGATTTGATGAGTGCTGAGCAGAAGGCTGAAGCCAAGGATGGTGATGCTGAAGATTTTGAAGACGGGCATTTGGCAGATCTGCCGAATAATGAGAAAGCTATATTGAAGAAGAAGTGGAAAATGTATGAGCAATGGAAGGATCTGTACGGTTCAGAGGTTTCTAGGAAGCTTGATGAGTTGAAGAGCCAGTTGAAAAATGTTGAGAGAAGTATTGATGAAACCAAGGAATGGCTTGAACCTTACGTCAGAGATGCAGCTATGATTAATAAAATGGGAAATGACCAATCCTCTCCCCAATCCTATCTAAATATCCGGGGAAACTCCACAATGATCAGAACTCTGGATTACATTCTATGGAAGGGTATGAAGCTGGATGAACACGGAGAGCTTCAGTACGCTGAAGGTGATGAGGCTACACATTACAGAGTTATCTTCATCAAAGGCATTCATGCTAACATTGCAGGTATTTCACAGCCTCAGAGCCCTGCAGACGGACCCTCAGCTGGCAGAGTCAAATGGCATCCTGGTTTCGTATGTAAACACGTCTTCGAGAATATAATCAAGGAGCGTGTCGATGAACACGATGAGATGGTACAAGAGGTAATGGATGATTATGTCGGAGGATTTGACCCTGATGAAGATGCAGAGAAACTAAAGGAAGCACGTGAAAGCGCTGAAATGTCGGTCAGAGAACTGAGAGAAGAGATCACAGACTGGATAGAAGAAACAGACGACTATAATGGAAAGGTGCCTATCGAGCTTTCATCCAAAATAAGGAGGGTAGAAGACGGACTCGACCCAATAGACCAAGTTATCGACGAGAAATATCTTGAAGCAATCGACGATATACTTGAAGAAGAACTGGGCGAAAAATTTGCTTCAAATGACGAAGGTGGAGATGGAGATATGCTGAGCGGATTCCAGAAGAAAACAAGGAAATTTGTCGGAAAGACAGACGATTTCTACATGGAAAACCCTGGAAAAGGACTCGAGGGCTTGGAAAGGGATCTTAGATACGACTACTACTGGGGTCTCAAAATAGACTTAGGCCTCTACACAATGAAGTGAAAACAAATGGCATTCATAATCGACAAAATCCGAGAAAAAATAGGATCAGAAGGCGAGGATAATGGAGAGAAAGTTTACGACGACCTGAACTATATCATTGGAAACTCTTCTGCCATGGACGTAGGAGAATTTCCTACACCGATGGATGAAAGGATCGGTTACGCCTCAATGGTCGGCGGCAAACTAATGGAACTACAGATAACCAACCCTGCCACCTTCGAATTAGAAGGCGACAAAATGATCAAAACAATCGATCAGCTAGGCCTCGATGTAACACTTCACCCAGACATGAACGCAGGATTCTGCACAGCAGAAAAAAGTGCCAGAGGAGAAGAATATGGATACGACACAGTAGAACAATACTTCACAAACTACCTCCAAGAACTCGCATACTTCAAAAAAAGAGTCTACGGAGGAGAAGACGAAGAACCATTATTCAACATCGGCCGAATGAACCCGCACATCTCCACCAGTCCAATGCCAGCACTCAACGAAAGAATGGCAAACGACGTAGGAGTAGACCCATTTGGATACGAAATAAACAAATATGACGAAGATAGCATCAAAAAGAGAAACTACAGAGGAGAAAACATCTACAAAAACCCAGAATTCCTCAAAAAACTATACCACACATTATTCTTAGAACTCTCAAATTACCCATTCCAGAGCTATCAAGAATTCAGTTCATACTCTGACAAATTCGATCAAAAATGGAACAAAGCTAGACATACAGCCGCAGAAGACATATTTGAAAAAGAAGCCAAGACATTAGAAGACAAACTAGGAGCCGTCCTAACCGCAAGCCGACAAGACCAAGGAACAGGAACAACATGGCTTGGTTTCTTAGAAGATGAAAAAATGCAGGAAGGAATAAACCAATATAGAATTGAGACTAGTCCCAAGACAGATGAGAATGGCAACGTTAAAACTGATGATGACGGTATTCCTATTCCTGGATTCGACGGTATATCTGAAGTAGAAAAACAGGATAATTTTAAGCAAATATTAGACAGTATTTCGAGAATGGGTAGAACTAGATTGGCGCAACTTGACACTGATTTATTTAACATAACTAATCTTCAACAAGAGAAAAAAATCAATATTTTTATAGTCAATTCTAATGAACTACAGAGATTAAACCAATTAGAAATAAGAAAAGCAGCTGAAAAAATTGAAGAAAATATAGACTTAGAAGAACTTGATAAAAAGATAAGAAACAAACTGGAACGAGTATTAGAAGATTTTTGGGGAGCTAAAGATGATGAAGGATATTTGATGTCTCAGGAAGCTAAGTGGGCTGGGCTTCAGAGCCACTTGGAGGTACAGCAGATTAGGTTGCTTGAGTCGGCTTACATGAAAGGCAAGAATATGGATGAAAGCATAGAGGATCTTGCGGCGAGAGTCTTCTCTGGAGCAGATCCTGAATTGTTTGATACAGATGGGAGAGAAAATATTGATGATCCTGAGAAAATGCATGAGGATCTTTTAGAGAGAATTTTGTCTGGACAGCAGTTTCAACGTGAGATGTGGAAGGAGTCGATTATTTTCTACCATGTTATTCCTGCTTGGATGTCTTCTTCGGATAAGGTTGAAAATGATGATCATGAGGGTTGGGAGGCTCCAAATTTTATCTGGAAGACCATTGTCGAGGATAAGTGGGATGATCATGATAATGTAGAGTTGGATTTAGAGAATCCTCGTAACGGAGTTTATGATGAAGATAATGACGATGATGTCTATCACTACCTCGACTTATTAGAGGATAATAGAGAGTTTGAGCGTGATGTGGCTGCGGCTGTTGGTGCTTGTTATGCTTGGGGGCATTATACTCAGCGGAAGGCCCAATTTGATTTGAAGGGCCGTAATTTTGGTTTGAGTGATGAAGATGCTGAAGAAGTCAGGAACGAGGGTTGGACATGGGTTCGTTGGATGAATGAGTTTGGTCTCGGTGTTAACTTGGAGACTATGCAGGGTAGTCCTCAGATGCGGTTTAAGGTTTGGAGGCCGAAGGATATTGCGGTTGCTGCTCATGCAATAAATCTGACTGCGCGGGAGCAGCTGGATGAGATTAGTGATGAGTTGGATGGTTGTCCTGCCAAGTTTACTATTGATATGGAGCACTTAGCTACTTTAGGTGCTCCGCCGATGCATGAGATGGAGTTGTTCTGGAAACAAGAAGGTGAATTGGCTAGTACAGATTACGAATTGGATATTGATTCTGATAAGCCGATTGCTAAAATCCTCAGGCAGATGCACTTAATGGATCCTGGTGTAGAGAGCAGAAGAGGAGGAACCTACCATGGTTCTTTTGAAAGAGGGAATGAACAACTCTATAACCAGCTTTATACCTTTGTTAAGCATGGTTTTGCCAGAAATGAGGATGAGCCGGCCACGATCCTCTTTGAACTAGCTGAGCACAACGATGAGTCCAGTTACATGATGAGAATTACAATGGACCTTATTCAGTTAGGTGTCAAGCCCGAGGATCTTGACCCTGCAAGGGTTGATCCAAGCAAGAAGCCAGAGTCAGAGGAAGAAGCATTAATTGGAAGATTTTATGGTATTGAAAGGGAAAATTATACTCGTGAATGGGCGAAGATTGAGGAACATGCTTTCGATCCTTTGAAAGGTTTGCTTGAGGCCGAAGAGTTCGACTACACTTATTCCAGTAAGGCAGCGATTGACAATGGAAAAAGACCTGGTGAATTCCAAGGCGAGGAATACAAATGATTTTATCTGAGATATTTCTTTCCAAAGTCTTTGAGTTGTTTGGGCAGGAAAGTTCTGATTGCTTCTGAGTTCCATTTGCTTTTGTATCTAGATTCGTCAGATTCAAATTCGGCACCAAATACTAGGTAGTCAACAGAATCATCCAAAGAACTGAGCATCTTCTCGTACCGTGGTACGTGATAATCGTTCGTAAAGACGGCCAGTTCGTCTCCCTCAGATATATCGGATTTCAAAGCTTTGAATTCATCTACAAAACTGTCAGGATCCATAGGGTGGAAAATATAATCATCCTCTGTAACCCTTCCATCTTCATCAAGTCTCTGTTTTTGTGAGGGTGTTGTGAGTAGTACAGGTATAGATTCTCTCTCGAACTCATTTAGATACTGAATTAAGCTTTCTGCTCTTTGGCTTTCCTCAAGTTCATTCGGCCCTCCAGTAAGGACCAGTACATCTGATTCATCAAAACCTTCATCCAGAAAAAGCTCGTTATAAATACTTTCTAACTCTGAATCCAAGTACGATTCGTGAACATCCGCAAAAATAAGCTCTTCGATAAGATCCACATTTTTACCTACCATTAGGTAACAAATATTCAGTAAGGTTTTTAAGCGTCCGGTTTCAAGCTAATATTATGTGGTATAATGAGTTCTAAAGATAAAATGAAGGAGATGCGTGAAAAGTCTCAGGAGAGAAGAATGGACTCCGCTCAGGAGTTTTCTGACAAGCTTCTTGATAAACTGGGCGATAAAGTTAAAGTTGTTGCTGTATGGGGCAGCGTTGCGAAAGGAGAACATGGACATGACTCTGATATTGATACACTTGTCGTTTTAGATGATACTAAACTTCAGAAAGATGTTCCTGACGATGCCAAGAAAAAGATCAGGAAGAAGGTTACAGATCTAGCTAAAGAGACAGATGACAGAATCACTATTCAGTACTTCCCATTCCTCACTGAGTTCTGGGACTCATTGAGAAAAGGAGAACCACTGGCTATCGAAGCAGTAAGAAACGGAGAAGCAGTCTACGACACAGGAATCTTCATGCCAGCGAAAAGACTACTGGAGAGAGGTAAAATCTCAGGGACACAGGAATCAGTAAAGAAAAGATTGAAGCTTGGAGCTGCAGGATACAAGAAAGCAGAAAAAACAATGAAATCCTCACTCCCTCACAAGCTTGAACAGGCCATGGCTAACGCAGGACAAGCGCCGATTATGCTTTCAGGCGCTAACCCACCTCCGAAAGAGAAGGTCGCGGAAAAGCTTGGGGAGATGTTTGTTGAGAAAGATATGCTTGAGGAAGAGTTTGCCGATAAGGCCCAGGAAATATACGACTTTGGAGACAAGGGCGAAAAGAATCCTGGGGAAGTAACCGGTGAAGAGCTTGATGAGATGATGGAGAAGACTGATGACTTTGTGCGCAGAATGCATAAACTTGTCTCCCAGATGGGAGCAAGGAAAAAGGTCAAGGGCATCGTCGACGACTACAAGCAGTTCCTCAAGGCAAACGTCGCCGCTCTTAGAGCGCAGGATATTGAACCGCCAGAGGACAAGGATGATTTGCCTGAGGTAGTTGCCAATAACCTGGATGTCGACGATGACCACTTGGAAATGTTCGACCGCTGGGAGAATGTCGTGGAAAAGGTCAAGGAAAAGGACATGGATGACCTAGATGACAAAGAGATTTACGAACTGAAGAATGAAACCAAGGAGTTCGTCAAAGAAGTCTCCAAGGAATACAGAGATATGCAGGAAGAAAAGACAAAGGAAGCAGAGAAAATGGCTCCCGACATGGACACTTCCCAAGTTGCACAGGCAGCAGACACAGAAGAGATGATTCCAAACCTACAGCAGAAAGCAGAAAAGGAAGTTGAGAGCGAAGAAGAAGAAGAAGACGAAAAGGAGAAGTAGTATTTAAGCTTCTTCCTGCATTTCCTTTACCTTCTTCATTCTAAATGTCTCTTCTCTGGCTCTTTCCTGAAGTTGCTGAGTAACTTCTTCAAGCGCTCCACTCATCTCAGGAATTACCTTATGTTCCAAGGCATTTACTCTTCTTTTGGTCTTTTCTATTTCGTTGAGAAGCTTTAGAATTTTGGTCTGAGTCTCAGCAGCTTGGACAATTTTCTCGAGCAGTTCTTCATATTTATCGGCTGTAGAGTCAACTCTTGAAGATGTAGAGCTTATACCATACTCTCTATCAAGAACTCCTCTTCTAATCTTCCCTGATTCGATTTCTGGAACTACTACCCCCATGATATTCTGGGATTCGGTCTCCAGACCTATTTTCTGTTTCTCTGCCAAGGCATTGGCTCTGATGGAGTCCTCACCGTCATAAATTTTGGCAAGCATCATCTTGAGCTTTGCCTCGGAGTACAGGTCAGCCAGTTCCTGATTCATTTCTTGAGCTTCGTCAATTACTTCCATGAACTCGTGGATAAGGCCGTCTCTCTTCTTCTCTAGAATTTCATGGCCGTTCTCAGCCAGTTCAATCCTCTCCTTTAAACGGAGTTCTTCACTTCTTGTAGGTTTTACATCTTGGCCCATTCAGGCACCTCATACTTCTCTGATAGTTTGCCTTTTACCTGTAGATGAGATACTTCAGATTCCTCAACATCGAGACCAGCCCTGAACTCGAATTCTTCATCATCTACTTCAAGATAAGCAAACACATTCCCGTCAAAATCTTCTAAGTAATTTATTGACCCCTGCTGAGCTTGATTAAAGTAGTCACTGTGCTCTTCAAAGAATTCATAGGCATCTTCCCACTCAAACTCATTCATCTACTGATCACCTGTATTCAGATACTTCTTCTGAAGCTCATTGTCGATTCTTGTTAATTCTCCTTCTGGAACAATCTCGAGTAGATCCCAGGCATGGTCAAGTGATTCATCTATGTCCCTGTTCTTTCTCCATCCCTGATTGATGAACTCCGACTCGAACTTTCTGGCGAAGTTGAGGATTTTCTCGTCCCTATCTGAAAGTGCATCCTCTCCTACAATCGATACGAGGTCTCTGAGGTTGTTTCCTTCAGCATACATTGCATATAGCTGATCTGAGACGTCTCCGTGATCTTCACGAGTGAATCCTTCCCCAATACCATTGTCTTCAAGTCTGGAAAGACTCGGAAGAACGTCTACAGGTGGCTTGTAGCCCTGATTGTTCAGATCTCTGTCGACCACAATCTGTCCTTCTGTAATGTAACCTGTGAGGTCAGGTATTGGGTGGGTCTTATCGTCGTTAGGCATCGTTAGGATCGGAATCTGCGTGACGCTTCCTTCACGACCTTCAATCAGTCCCGCTCTCTCGTAGAGCTGGGCGAGGTCCGTGTACATGTATCCCGGATATCCTCTTCTTCCCGGTACTTCCTCTCGTGCTGCGGATACTTCTCTAAGTGCGTTGCAGTAATTGGTCATGTCTGTCATGATGACAAGAACTTCGTAACCTTTCTCATACGCGAGGTACTCTGCCGTGGTAAGTGCCATTTTTGGTGTGATGATTCTCTCCGGTGCCGGATCTGAAGCCTTGTTGAGGAAGACAACTGATCTTTCCAGTGCTCCTGTCTCCCTAAACTCTTCGATGAACTCTTGAGATTCTTCTTCCGTAATACCCATTCCCGCGAATACTACAGCAAACTCAGAGTCGTCGCCTTGAATATCTGCTTGTCGGGCAATTTGCATAGAGAGATCGTTATGCGGAAGTCCAGAGCCTGAGAAGATTGGAAGCTTTTGTCCTCGGACCAGTGTGTTCATGACATCGATGCTGGAGATTCCTGTCTGGATGAAGTCTTCCGGCAGCTCTCTACTGTAAGGATTGATTGCCTCTCCGATAATATCTCTCTCCTCTTCAGGAATTACTTCAGGCCCTTCATCGATAGGATTTCCTGTTCCACCGAGAATTCTTCCTAGTAGGTCCTCTGTTACAGGCATCTTGACGTTTTGGTCAAGGAAACGTACCTTGGCATCTCTTCCAACTCCTGTCGTTTCCTCGTAGAGCTGGACGATTACAACTTCTTTGGAAGTTTCCAGTACTTCCCCTCTCTTGACTTCGCCTTCAGGAGTTTCCACTTCTACAATATCTCCATAGGCGATGTCTTCGGTTTTTTCTACAAATACAAGCGGATCCTTAACTTCGTTGATTGTCTGGTATTCTTGTTGTGTCATTTTGATCACCTCTATTGCTCTAATACCTCTTCAAATTCTTCTCTCATCTGTTTTTGAATCTCCTGCTTGAGTTCGAGGTATTCGTCAGAGGTCTGAAGTTCTGCGATCCTGTTTTTGGATTCAATAGAGACAATGTCCTGTACTACTGCTCCGTCTTCCAGTGCATCGTATGCCTCATCTCCCCACTCCAATACTAAATCCAGTATATGGTATGTCTTTTTGGGACTGGAGTACTGGTCTACAGGGTGGAAAGCGTTCTGTTGCAGGAAGAACTTCTTCACCATAGTTGCTATCTCCAGAGTCAATCTTTCTCTATCTGGAAGTGCATCCTTTCCTACAAGCTGGACTGTCTCCTGCAGATCTCCATCCTTCTGAAGCAAGTCTCTTGCTCTCTGGATCTTATCCGGCCAGTCATCCTCAACTTCGTCTTGGAAGTAGTCGGCCAGTTTCTCACTGTATCCAGAGTATGAGTCATCCCAGTTAATCGAAGGGAAATGTCTTTTCTCTGCTAGATCAGAGTCCAGGGCCCAAAAGTTCTCCACAACTCTCAAAGTGTTCTGAGTAACCGGTTCGGAGAAGTCTCCTCCTGGAGGACTGACTGCTCCGATGATGGAAACAGATCCTGAGTCAACATTCGCTAGAGGATCTACTCTTCCTGCCCTCTCATAGAACTCTGCTAGTCTACTGGATAGATATGCCGGGTATCCTCTTTCTCCAGGCATCTCTTCCAAACGGGCAGAAACTTCACGCATTGCCTCTGCCCAGCGGGAAGTTGAGTCTGCCATCAGTGCTATGTCAAGTCCCATGTCTCTGAAGTACTCTGCGATTGTGACACCTGTGTAAATTGATGCTTCTCTTGCTGCTACAGGCATGTTGGATGTGTTTGCGATCAGTACTGTTCTGTTGATCAGCTTCTCTCCTGTCTGAGGGTCCTCAAGTTCCGGGAACTCTTCCAGAACCTCTGTCATCTCGTTCCCGCGTTCTCCGCAGCCGATGTAGACTATTATGTCTGCATCAGAGAACTTAGCAAGTGATTGCTGTGTAACTGTTTTTCCACTTCCGAATGGACCAGGTATTGCTGCTGTTCCGCCTTTCGCAATTGGGAACATTCCATCGAGGACTCTCTGTCCTGTGATAAGCGGTATTTCAGGTCTCATGTTCTCCTGTGCAGGTCTTGCATCTCTGATCGGCCATTCCTGTCTCATGGAGACTTCTTCGCCATCGACTACTGCGACTGTTTCATCTACGGTGAAGATTCCTTCCTTGATCTCTTCTACTTCGCCTCCTTCTATATTTGGAGGTATTAGGACTTTGTGATCGCCGTAGCTGACTTCTGTCTTTCCGATTTCCTGTCCGGATTCGACTTCTTCTCCTTCCTCAATCTGTGGCTCGAATTCGTATTCTTTTTCTGGGTCAATTCCGTCTGCTTCTTCTCCTCTTGCGATGAAGTCACCTGATTGTTTCTCAAGCTGTGGGAGTGGTCTCTGTAGGCCGTCGTAAATACTTCCTAGTAGTCCTGGTCCTAGTTCTACTGATAGTGGCTTTCTCGTGTTTTCCACTGGTTCTCCCGGTTTTACTCCTGTCGTGTCTTCGTAGACTTGGATGTAGGCTTTGTCTCCTTCGATCTGGATGACTTCGCCCATCAGACCTTCTTTTCCTACTGAAACCACGTCGTACATCTGTGGCTCAAGATCTGTCGCTACTACGACCGGTCCTGCTACCTTGTAGATTTCGCCGTCAGCTGATTCTCGCTGAACTGTTGATTGTTGTGCCATTTTTCTAGTTCACCTAATAGTATTGTTTATAAACTCGTTTTGCGTGTTTTTCATTGAGAAAATCAGTTTTTTGTTTAGCTGGTAATGTCGGCTCCTATAGCCTTTTTGATTTTCTCCTGGAGTCTTTCGCTTTCTGCGGTTTCACTGAGTGATACAACCACTGGTTCGACTGAGTTTTCGACCTCGTTTCTTATCCTATTCGGTAGATTCATTAGATCTCTCTCCTCAGTTATCAGAATCCCTAAATCGTCTCTTTTGATTAGTTCCTGAATTTTTTCGCTGTAGTTCTCCGGATTGAAAGTTTTGGTTACTCCTGCAAGCTTGAACCCGAGATTAAATTCTTCGCTTCCTATTACTGCTATGTTTTTCTTTTTTTCGTCTTTCATTTTTCTGCACCTTTAGTTGGATAGAACCAGTTGTCTTCTGATAGTTTCCTGGTTTTGAATTCCTGTCTCTTTGGCCCTGAGAAGCATTCTCAAATTTTTCACTTCTGTAATCTTAGCCTCAACGTACCCCAGGATGGAAGAGAGTCCAAGTGGCTGAGTGTGAAGCATTCTCAAGGCGTTTTCAAGTCTGTGAACTTCAATTGCGTGCTCTACAGACTCAAGTTGGGGATCGACATCAAGATTTAGTTCCGAGATCACAAAATTGAGGGCTTCATCAAACTCCATCTGAATAAGATTTTCAATTTTCCTGCCGTTCTTAGCTGTGAGAAGCCTATCTCTTATCTCCTCCTCACTTAGATCATACTTCTTCATCCTGAGGACAATTTTAAGGTTCTCGTACTCAATCTCCTCTAGAATAAATTCCCTTGAGTTTTGGCTGTTAAACTTGTCAGCTAAGTTATTTAGTTCATCGTAGTAGGCCTGGTCAAGTCCTTTCTCTACTTCTGCAAGACTCTTGGCTTCCTCGATATATTCCTGGTAGTTTACAGTTGATTCATCAAATGCTATAGATTCCTTTACCTCTTCATACTTCATTTCTTTGAGTTCTTCTAGCTTCTCCTCTGAAATTCCTCCTACAGGAGTAAGGTAGTCCTCTATTCTTTCCTCTCCTGATTGTTTGGCTCTGAGTATTCTTTTTAGTGTTAGAATATCGTATCTACGTAAATATGTTTTCAATACTTTTTGAAGATTCCCATCTGCCATTTCAGTTAGTTCAGACATCTCACGGGCTAGATTCTTGGCTAAAGCAAGTTCAACAAGCTTGACTCCGTCATAGTTTGACCCTAACTGATTGATATCTTCCTTGTATGCTCCTTCTTCCATTTTCCTGGAGATGCCATTCGGGCCCATTTTAAGCATGTTTTCATAGTCTGAAGGCTTGTACAACTTGGCTCTTTTGGCTGATACTCTTGCATACATGTAAGGATAATCTCTCTGAATCATTCAGATGCATCCCCGAACAGTTTGTCGGCCACCTCTTTCCTGTACCTGCTTTTGAAATCTTCTACAATCTTGTCAAGGGAGAAGTTTTTGCTTCTCTCACCGTCTTCAGAAAGTAGAACAAATCCATCTACATCAGACTCATCGAAGTCATGCTTCCTCTCGTCCACTGCTTCTTCAAATTCGGAAGAGCCTTCTATCTTAGCTACCTCGAATTCTGCTTCTCCACACGTATTTTTAAGCAGTTTTTTCTTCTCCTCATTTTCCAGATTCCCTATTTCCTCTCTGAAGTTCTGGAATACTTCTTGTATTTTTTCCTGTTTGGCCTCAAGTTTTTCCTGTCTTGCTTTCATTCTAGCGTTTGAAAGGGCTTTCTTCCTTTCCACTTTCTTTTCCCGTTCAAGCTCTTTCTCTGCCTCTCTCCTTAATTGTTCAGCTTCATCTTCTGCTTCCCGGATTATTTTACCGGCTCTTTCATCTGCTTCTTCCTCTATTTGATCCGCTTTTTTCTTTGCTTCCTGAAGGATGTCGTTTTTGACGTCTTGTAGTGACATAATATTATTTTCAACCTGTTATCGTATATAGTTTGAAAAGAGGCCGTTGCCGGCCCCCGGCACTTAATTTAAATGAATCCGGTTATTATCAGGGATACTACTAGGCCAAAGATTACCATTGTGCTTGGTATTGCAGTGAGGACTAATACATTTCCGAAAACAGAACTGTCCTCTGCAATCGCTCCTACTCCTGCAACACCTATCTTTGCCTGTGCGTATGCTGTGGCTAATGCACAGATCCCGAGTGCGAGCCCGGCCCCAAGCGCAGCTGTTCCTTCTACTGCCATGTTGATTTTCACCTCCTTAAGTTTTTAGCTCCGAACGGAGCGTATTTAATGCCGCCTCCTTCATAAAAGGTTCCAAACATTTCAGCATAATGTAATCTGATACCTTGAAGGAAAGCTTGTAAGATTTTAACTGAAGTAATAAAAGCATGTCCTGCCAACAATACCATGACTCCTGTTAAGGTCATAATAACTGAGTTAGAGCCCAACATCGGTGTGGTTATTCTCATTAAAATTGTTGTTAATGCTGCACCAGCAACTATGACGCCACCAATTCTCAGGTATGAAAGTATTCGGGTAATCAAGGTTGGAATCATGATTGGACCCTTTACACCATTGCCTCTATAAAGTATATACGAAGAGGCTATAGCAATCATCAAGCCAAAAACAAAATCTGATAACATCAGTACTATTCCTAATTGCAATGTAAACCAGCCGCCCTTTGCAAACAGTGCTTCGAAAAAACTTTCATTGGTATAACGGTTGTAGAATCCAATTAAATAACCTAGATTTACGTGCAAAAGCCCTATGACTGTCGATGCGTATAGAACCAGGCCTAAGTTGGTTTTCCTTTCAAATATGATCGGAATACTATTTAGTGCTCCAGAACCTGTTAACTGACTGACAATGTTTCCTGAGGAGAACGCTTGATAGCCAAAAACTTCCCCAAAAACTAATCCAAAAATAACGGCCGAAACTGAAGAAATCATCATAGATTTCATAAATAATTCGGCCCTTGGGAATTTCTTCATCAAGTAGTAAAACAATCCTATAGACAAGAGACCGTAGCCAATATCGCCTATCATGAAGCCGAAGAAAATTGGAAAAGTAATGAAAATTATCTGGGTTGGATCAAATTCGTTATATTTCGGAACAGACATCAGATTGTTTAAGGACTCAAATGGCTCTATTTTTCGGTAATTGTCTTGTTTAACAGGAGGTTCTTCCTCTGCTTCAGTTTCCTCTTCCTGAATATGTATTTTCCCTTTAGATGCCTCAGCGAGTCTCTCCTCCAGCTTATCATATTCTTTCGAAGGAATCCATCCCTGGGCAATAAATGCGTGTTCTGTAGTGGCAAATTTCAAAGGAGCTTCTGCCTTTTCTACTTTCTCAGTTAGAAATTCTTCTACATAATTTAATTTGCCTAGCCATTTCTCTGCCAGATCCTTTTTTTCTTCAGCTATTTCCTGAATATCTTGTTCAATTCTTTCTTTTTCAGAATTAATCTCATCGTAGATTCTATCTACGCTCTTCCTCTTTTCAAAGTCAGTTTCAGGTACTCTATATTGATCCTTTGCAGAGTCTTGTACTGCTTTCTCCACTTCCTCAGACTTCTTGGCCGAGTAGATGACTGCTGAAGCTGATTCTCCCTCAAATATTTCAAATCTATCCGTAATAACATTTTTTTCAAATTTTTTCTTGTCCAGCTTTCCTACCCATACATTTAGAGCATCTGAACTCTCTAAATCCCTGAATTTTAGGCCTGCGCCTTTCAATCTCTTAAAGAATTTCCTGTTATCTGTTAGATACTCTTTTCTTCTTTCAAGCTCCTCTTCTTCTGCCCGAAGTTCATCTATTTTCTCGGAAATATCTGGCAGAGCTTCTTGCATTTCCTCAATAGTAATGGTTTCTTTCTCAGTCCCTACTTCTGGCAGCTTCGAGATCAGTGATCTTACATCGACAAGCAGTTCGGAGAGCTCTTCCGATTCTTCACTGGGTTCTCCTGTCCCAAGCTCGCCATCGTACTGATTTATATCTAGAATAGCAAGCTCATAGAGCTCCTCAATTACGCTCTCAAGATGCTTCTTGGGTCCTGTTACAGAGATTTTAGACATTTCTGCAGGCTTAATAATCACTCACCCAAATATTCTTCTTCAAACATGTTCAATAGGAAGTTCTGAACTTTTCCCATGTTCTCAGATGCACTAGACTTGATACTTCTTGCTTCCTCTTCGCCATTTTCAATTATTTTTTCTCTCTCATCTTCCAAGTTTTTCCTAAATTTACTCATCTTGGATTCCTTGATTTCACTGGCATCCTCTTCGGCTTCTTCAATTATTTCTTCAGCCTTTTCTTCAGCATCTTCAACCTTCCTTTCCTTGTTGTCTTCGGCTTCTTCAATTATTTCTTCAGCCTTTTCTTCAGCATCCTTCACTTCTTGAACTACTTCAGCCACTTGGAACTCACCACATCAATGAGACACTATTAGAAAGTTTATAAACCCCTTCACAGCCGATATCGAAGATATGTTTAAAAAGGTTTTGTCGATCATCCTATTTCATGCATAAGGGAGAAGAACGCGGAACGGCCTTCTACTCCAGCAAGGAGACACAGAAAGACGCTGAAGTCTTCTTCAACGAGGGCATGAAGACCAACAGAGACCTCTCCTTGCTCGCCGCCCGTGTATTTAAACATAATATTGAAGGAGAGATGAGGATATGTGACGCACTGGCCGCCTCAGGAATCCGCGGAATGAGATACTCGGAAGAGGGAAAGGTTTGGATGAACGACGCCAACCCCTCAGCAGTAAAAGCAATTCGTAAAGGACTGGAGGAAAATAACTTGGAGGCAGAAGTTGAGGAAAACGATACAAATATCTTTCTATCCGGAAAAAAGAACTTCTTCCATTTCGTTGACGTAGACCCATACGGCAGCTTCGTAAACTTCCTCGACTCGGTTGCAAGAGCCACCAACCACACTGGATTCGCAGGATTTACAGCTACAGACAATGCGGCTCCGGCAGGAAGCTACAAAACAGTATGCAGAAGAAGATATGGCTCAAAACCGCTCAAAAACAGTTTTATGCACGAGACAGGCCTCAGAATATACATAAAAGAAGTATTCGAAAACTACGCCAGATACAACAAAGCATTTGATCCAAAGATTTGCTGGCACGAAAGACACTACAGCCGAGTTATGGGTCGTGTAACAGAATCCAAACAGCGCTGCAACAATTCCCTAGAAAATATAGGTCACTTGTCCTACTGTGATGGATGCGGATGGCGGAAACTAGAAGATATAGATAACTGTCCAAGATGTGACATAGAGACTCAAAAGGCTGGCCCTCTCTGGACAGGGAAACTTTCAGACCGAAGGTTCACGAAAGAGATGCTGGAAGATATGCCATACGAGTGGGAAGACTCTCAAGAGTTTCTGGGAAAGATTCACGGCGAGGCCGAGATAGTAACTCCGTTCTACGACATCCACGAGTTATGTTCCAAACATAAACTTCAGGTTCCGAAACGGAAAGATGTCATCAAGGCTCTGGAAGACACAGGCTACCCTGTTTCACGCACCCACTTCTCTGATACAGGGCTTAGGACGGATGCGCCTTTAGATGATATATTGAGGATTCTCAGAAATCTAAATCAGTATTAAGAGTTTCTAGGCTGTTCAGGCGTTTAGGCATAAAATTCTTGAATTCTAAGATGCTACCTGTATATGGATGCCTTGGCGAACATATAAAGAAAAGAATTGGACATCGGTAGAGCATAGTATTGAAGATGAAAAGGCGTTAGAAACGTTTATGTGTCAGCTTGGAGGTGGAGAAGAGGCATTGAAGGCCAGGAAACTACTTAAATCTTCTAATTCTATTGAAGCTACAGCCTCTTACCAACTGGAGCATCCATATGAAGCTGAAAATTTCTGGAAATATTCGCTACCTCGAAACGAAACGGTATCTACTTAGGTTTGTTTATATATTGAAGTAGATGAGAATGAATTGCAGTATGAAGGTAGAGTCCGTGATAGAGATTATGAAATATTTCAACCTCCTGAACCTGGCGATATACAGCCTGAAGGAGCAAAAACGGACGAGGGATCAGTTAATGTGACTGAAATGAATGTTTCTAAATCTGCAACAGTTCAAGCCAATTAAGGCCGAATTGGAATTTTTCCTGTAGTTCTTGGTAACCGTTTACCTGATTGAACCACTAGAATAGATTTTTTATTGCCTTAAAAATCCTTCTAATTAGATCTGATTTGTTAACGTTCCTATTTTCATATTCTAGTGTGTCTACGGTCTGATTGTTGTGTTTTACTTCCAATGTGAATTCTTCTTCTGTTTGGAAGCTGGCCTCGTAGCTTATAGGCGTAATTACCTGTGCACAGACCTGAGCTTTGTTTCCCTCTAGTTTATCTTTTACTGTCGGAATGTTAAGCGTATAGTAGTTTTTTCCCATTTCCTCTACTTCATGCTGGAGTACGTGGCAAGGCTTCGGGGCCCGTATGGTTCCCTGAAACTCTACTTTTCTGAATTCTCCTTTGGAAAAATTTGCGAATGATATTCCATCCGAAGCATTGGATATCTTTCCTATCATTTCCACTGTGGCATTTGTTTGAGTTCCATTTTCACCTGCCATAACTGTGGATCCAGCCGTTGAACTGGAACCTCTTTCAGAAGTAACTGTTAAGTCACTATCTTGCGATCCGTTATGACCTACAACTGCTGCAGCTGAACCAATCAAAATTAGCGAAGCCGTCAAAATTGGAATTCTCTTCTTCACATTCTAAGTTAGAATCATTCCTGTTTTTAAACAATATATTGACTGTTCGATATGGATCGAATAAATTGAGAATAAAAAAGGAAGTAACTGAAATGGGATAAGTTAGTGCTCTTCTTCCGCATGCTCATCTAGTTCTTCTTCAGTGTCGAAGCTTGAACCACATGCCTTGCATACTTTGTCATCGTCGTCTCCCATGATCTGTTCACCTCCTGAAATATCAGTTTAATTTCTCGCCTGTTGCCCAGACCTTGAGCTTTTCCATGTCGGCTTCCCCACAGATCCATTCCTCGGACTCTGTGTTGTAGAAGAACGGAACGCCACCGCATTTACCGTCGTCCAGTTCCTGCTGTTTCTCTGCGTTCGCCTGATCGTTCCAGACCTCTAATTGCTTTACTTCTACATCTTCTTCGTCTTCCAGTTGCTCGACTTTCGGCGCCATCTTCTCGCAGTGAGGACATCCATCTCCATAGAACTCGTACAAAGTCACAAATTGTATTCAGGTAGTTCTGGTTATTAAAACGGCGCTTACTCAGGAGAAAGCTCTACAGCCTTGAAGCGTATTCACGGCCCCAGTCAAACATCGGTTCGATGACTTTATCCAGCGATTCACCGGCTTTGGTCAAAGAATATTCTACTTCCTTCGGTTTCTCGTCAACGACCTCTTTCTGGACGATACCTTTAACATAGAAATCCTTCAGGCTGTCAGAAAGCACTTTGTCTGAGATATGGTGAACTTCTCTCTGGAGTTCATTGAATCCCATCGGTTTATGCAGCAACCTGTGGACAATCACAGGATGCCACTTCCTGTTCAGGAGTTCTGAAGTAACCGTCACAGGACACCACATTTGGGTTTCACACCACTCTGGCATATCTTGTTTATTTATGATTCGTGATTTCACTGTCCATTTATTTAATGATTCCTAGTAGTCTAGATCGCGTTTTCCGCCAGAATAACAATTAGATAAACGAACATGCCTGCGATGTATTCAACCGGTTATCCTCTGTCGCCGTCCGGTATCGAATCCCTGATGACTATGTAGAAAAACATGTCGATCACCGTTCCAAATATCGGTTTGAACTGTCCTCTGGTAAGAAGGCCTGTCCTGTGCGTCAATATGCCTAGTATCGGTGCAAGACTTACCGCGTACTTTACACCGGTTTTTCTGGCAAATTTTTCGTGTGGCTCTGTGACTGAGAAACTACTGACTGCTACATGCATGATGATCGGAAGGAAGAACAGGAGACCGAATATAGCGTTTTCAGCGATCTACGAAGCCATCAGGTATCCGATCGCTCCGCTGTAAAGAAATATGAATATTGAATGGACTTCTGCATAGTCTCTTCGCATCTGTTCGCCTTCGATATGGGTTTGGCGACATACTTTTCGACTAGGGGATGAAGAGAAACCAAGTAATGGGAAAATAAATATCAGTTCGGAAGCCTCAGCGGCGATTCTGTGAAACTCTGGCATTAACTGAACAAAAATATAGGTGATTGAAGCCATTGAGTAAAAGCTGACAACTTCCTCTCTTTATCCGCTTATGAGGCCTTCAAGCTCCTCTCCCAGGAAATGCACCGTGGCCATCACGAATCCCAACAGAAAAGCAAGTTCGGAGATAATCCCGGCCTCCTGTGAAAGATTTGCGGATTCTGATTTAAATCAGTTGAATCTATCAGAATTTGAAACATTTTCAGAGCCGGTTTCCGGCTGTTTCCTGTATCAATCCATGATAATCTGGAGTGCAGATCCTGTAATCTAGATGATAACAACACCAATCCTATATTCTAAAAACAGAATTAGCTTCTCTTGATTAAATTATAGGTACAAACTACGGGTTTAGCAGGTCTAAAACAGTTTCTTTTTATTCAGTCAGGAAAAATACTCAATATGAAAACAGTATTCCACATCAACTCCGGTGAGGTCTCAAAGCAGAGCGAGCTACTCGGCAACATCCAGAACCTGATGGACGATCACACAGTAGAAATCGAAAAGATCGCAGTAGTCATCAACTCCAATGCCATCGACATGATGGAAAAAGATTCAGAGGCAGCAGAATTCATTGAAGAGTTCCTGGAAAAAGATGTAGAATTCAACGCCTGCAGCAACTCACTGGAGAACAGAGGTCTCGAAAAAGAAGACGTGGTAGAAGGAATCGAAATCGTAAGTTCGGGTGTAGGTAAATTGACTCAACTGCAGTCAAAGGGACATAATTACGTCAAAATTTAGTCCTCAAGTCTTGCTAGAGACGTATCTCTGAAAATAATGTCTTTGAACCTACACTCTTCATAGGCCTCCGGTGGGATGGAAATATCCGCAACCCGTATCCCGCCCAAATTCTTTCTTTTCATTCTCTTCTTCGGCATTGCCAATGTAACTGTATAATCTGCTTCAACTGCAGGAGAAGTCCTTTCAACTGTATCTGCATCTACACCTGTCGGCAGATCGATGCTGACAACAGTTTCATACCGGTTGACCTCCTCTGTCAACGAGAACGGAGGCCTTGGATCGCTTTTAAGGTTGTAACCTATCAAACCTTCCAGAGCCACAGAGTAGTTGTTTTCTGCAGATTCAGTACTTATCTCTACATCAAGCTCCTTCAGTATTTCTAATTCCTCTCTTCTTATTCCGTTTAGTTCACGATTCGCAAGAACAATTTCCACATCGTAGTCCCAGAGATGTAGTCTTCTGGCCGCTGCCAGTTCATCCCCTCGGTTGTTTCTTTTCCATGCGTATACAGCGACTCCTTCAGGATCGATTTCAGAGCGGACAAAATCGTCGATCTGGCATCCTGCGTTCTCCATCATCCGGGAGATGGTTATGCCGTATTTTTCAGGTACTTTTTCGTCGATCCTTGCCATCTGATCCTTTGATACCTTTTTCATAGTTTCTACCTCTTGAGCGATTTTATACTTCCTATTTTATCCTTGAAGGATCTAAGGGCTTTTTTGGTTCCGCAAAAGCAGGTGAAGTAGTTGAAGAAAAATCCAAGGCCGCCGACACCGAAGATTATGGCAATTTTAGGGTCATTCCTGAGGATTGCGACAAAGGCTATCAGTCCAAAGATTACTCCGATCGCCAGCCTCTGTTTACTCTCTTTTTCGCTAAGGTTCTGCTCCATTATTTCTCATCCCATAAAAGGAGTTTCTATGTTTAATATCCTGCCCTCGTTATCGGAGACGCCGTAGAACTGGTAGTAACCCTGCATCTCTCTGGTATCGGCATCCAATATATTTGCCAGTGTTCTGCCAAGATCTCTGTGGCTCCAGTACAGGCTGGAGTAGTAAGGCTCTCCTTCCAGCTCTTTCCTGTCTTCAGAGTTTACTCCACCGATCCTGATGCTGATACCAATATCAAAGTCCCCGCTTTCAACAGCTTCTCTTGTTCTGTGCTCGGTCTCAACTTTTGACTCGCCATAAGGACTGTCTGGTTCCTCCGATCTTGGATTAAGCAGTTTCCCAGGATCCTGCGTCCTCATATCGTAGTCCTCTTCAGGATCGATGCTCGATCTGTAAGGCTCCGGCGTATCCTTCAGGCTTGCTTCTACCGTGTAGGCAGGTATGTTTCCGATTCCTGCGTGTATTGAGGATCCGTTGATGAATATCGGCACATTTGCCTCTTTCGAGGCTTCCAGCACGTGCTCAAACATCTCCATGTTGCCTTCCCACTTCTTTCCGGTGTCAAAGTTTTCCTCCGCCACGTTCCACGACAGGTGGAACACCGCATCCACATCCTCCAGTAGATCCCTGAGTTTCCCTACATTTTCTTCATCTGTCAGGTCGATTCTGTGTATCCTTGTGTAGCAAGCCTTGTCACACTCCTCCAGTCCAACTCCAATAACTTCGTATTCTTGGTTTACGAGGTATTTTCCGGCTGCTTCGCCAACGGTTCCTTCGGCGCCTGTGATCAGAATTGTCTTATTCATAGTTTGTTTATTTCAGCTCGACTTGTATAATTCTGTTTCCGGGTTGAACTTGCTCCATGCAAACCAGTAGAATCCTTGAGGTACAATCCTGTCCATTGAGGATTCTCCGTTAATTTTCTCTCCCTCAAAACTCCATAAGTCTCCTTCTGAGTCCTGTAGACTTTCATCCTTCATTTCAAAATCCAGTCCGGTATTATTCTTCATGAGAGCTGTGACGCTGCCGTCCTCCGGATGCTTGAAGATCAGAACAGTTCTATCTCCTATCTCATCCTGTACGAGTCTCTCCTGTTTAAGAGCCTCATCGGTATAAGCCTTTGAAGTGTTTCCGACCTTTATTCCGTGAACAAGTTT